>JAAERP010000001.1 GCA_024230215.1 Fuerstiella sp.
GTGGAAGCTGAACTCCAGGCGATGCTCGATGCAGGCGAACCTGTCCCTGTGATCATTCATCCGTATGCTGAGCATGAGGACATCCCGACCGGTGACGGCGACAAGACACGGCCCGTGATGGTCAACCGCTCCCAGTCGTTTGTGTCTATCAAAGACATGCACCCTGGCCGGCGAAACCGATTGCGTAATCCTTCACAGGGTGGGCGACCGATCCCTGCTGCTGCCGTCACACTGAAGACTCGCGCCAAAGAAACACGGGGTGGCGTAGCGCGACCACGTCGAACCAAACCAGCTAATCGAACTCGCACAGAAGACTAACCATGGCAACTGTGAAAACAATCAAGTCGTCTGGTGGCGACTACTCGACCCTCCAAGCGTGGGAAGACTGGGCTGACGGTGAAGCTAATGCCGATCAATGGGCGGAGTGCTACGCTGGTTTCGATATGGGTGCGTTGGCGATCCAGTCATGGACCTCGACTCCATCAGCCTCGCTGTATCCTCGTGTCTATGCTGCAGACGGTGAGGATCGTCACGACGGCAGCGATCAAGCCAGCGGAGTGTACGGGACCAGCGGGGTCGCTGTCTATGAACCCTACACACGTATCGAAGGGATTGCATACAGCCAAGGCATCTACTACTACGAAGGTACTACGAACAGTCTGATTCGTGACTGCCTCTTCGACGTAATTGAAGCATACCTATACGGTGCCGGTGACTGTAGCCTCACTATTGAAAACTGCATCACCACGGGGGTGAATGGCATCTACGGTTACGTGGGCAACTGGACTTCTGGCACCTGGACATGCACTTTCGTTGTTCGCAATTGCACTACTGCACAGGTCCATGCATACCCATCAGCAGGCAGCGGCTACACCGCAGTTTGTGACTTCTCGGTTGAGAACACGATAGCTCACGCCGCTGGGATTTTCCGTACCACATCTGGCAGTGGCGGAACCGAGACGATGATCTGGACGGCTGTCAACAACTGCCTGACCACAAACGGAACTGCGGATGACTACGGAGGGTCGGACAACCTCGTTGACAAAGCCCTCAACGACATCTTTACGGGTGCAAGGGTAACACTCAACGATACGTTTACCGATTCCAACGGCACGGAACTCAACTCGCACACACCTGATTCCCAGGAGACAGGGAGCGGCTGGAGCGGAACCGCTGGCGATTGGGACATCTCCTCGAACAAAGCCCTGTGCATGACAAGTCACAAGAGTTCGTTTATTGACACAGGTCTAACCGATGTCGACATAACGATTGACGCAACACCGTCAGGGACCACCGGAGAGTGGACTGGCATGAACTTCAGAAGTCTCAACGCTGACAATCAATGCTACTTTGGCCTGTACAACGGAACTGAACTGCAGTTGTGGGAGCGTACGTCTGGTACGTGGACCGAGAAGTACAGTACGTCATTCAACTACTCCGCTAGTACGACGTACTCTCTGCGAGTGCAGATAGTCGGCAACTACCTGCGGTGCTGGGTAGACGGTGTGCTGAAGTTCACCAAGACCTGGGTGTATCACAGCACTCGAAGAAAAGCGGGCCTGCGAGGTACGGCTGACGATACATTCGACAACCTCGTCGCTCAAACACCACGCACAGATATGAATCAAGCGTGGACGAACTACTACCTAGCCGATGGTTCCCCTGCGATTGCAGCCGGCAAAGATCTGTCAGCCCACTACACGACCGATGCGGTTGGTCACCCGCACAACACCGACATCGATGGCAACTCCGTTGACTTCAACATCGGTGCGCTCGCCTCATACCCGTTCGTTAGCACGATCAAGTCGAGCGGTGGAGACTACACCACGATCCAGGGGTGGGAGGACGCAGCAGACGATCACGCCTCTGCATTCCAGTGGGCTGAATGCTACAGCGGTTTCGACCTGGGTGAGTTTTATATCTCTGGCTTGGCGGGATACCCAGACGCGACCAACTACCCACGGGTCTATGTTGCAGACAGCAATGGGCACGGTGGCGACGATGCGACCGGAGCGTACATAACGACCGCCGCTTTTGGCAGTGGTGTGTACGAGGCGTTCAGCCGCATTGAAGGGATACGGATCGCTGACGTGGGTGAAACGTACTACGTCATGTACATAAGTGCTGACGACGTGGAAATCAAAGGGCTGTTCCTTGTCGGAGATGCGAACACAAACGACGAGGGAATTTACGTCAACAGTTACTCACGCACGCTCATTGAGAACAATATCATCTCAAATATCGGGACCGGCATAGATGTATCAAGCTGCACCGACACTGTGATCCGCAACAACACGATCTTCGAGGCTGCTGCTGCTGGAGCAACCGGCATTGGATGTCAGATCCAATCAACAACAGATACGATCATGTCGAATGTCGTTGTCGTTGA
>JAAERP010000002.1 GCA_024230215.1 Fuerstiella sp.
TATCGTCCACGACAATTAGCAAACTGCACTCGTGGTTTGTCACAGCCAGGTCTTAGGTTTGGCGAGGAAAACGGGGTCAGTACCAAAAACCGGAACGGCCCGAAGGGTGCTTCGCATTTTTGGTACCTGACCCCCTTTTCCGGGGAATGCTTTCACCCTGACTTTTGCCTGTGACAAAGCACCAGTGGCAGTCATGTCATTTTCTGAAGCACCGTCAGACAGTACACGATCGATCGTTGACTGCAGCCGTCTTACAAACGTCTGCATGGGATTGATCGTGACAAGCGAGTCCCCTTCGTTTGTGACACCCTCCATCGGCGGTACCGAACCAATGCCACCGACAGCACATCAAACGGCACTTCCGGCCGATCCTGGAACAGCACTTCACGACGTGCGCATTGGTGTGTCCGACGCCCAGTAGAACAACGTGTTTACTCGACAGTCGTTCCGCATTCACTCGCTGCGGCCTTCCAGTGGGCCTGGTGGTGTCGCAGCCGGACTCGAAAGAGCGTTGGACAGTTGTCGTGCCAGCGTATTCAGTTGCTCAACCGCCACTGTTCTGAAATCCAGCAGCACCGCGTCGTCGTTTATGCGGCACAGCACGGCCGGACTTCCACCGCGCAGCCGTATTGCTACGTCCTGAATCGAATCACCCGTAATCCGCAGACCAAAGCCCGGAATCTGCGAACCGGGCACTGAGCCACCACCGACCTCTGACGTGCATTCGGTCACTTCCACAGCAAATTCCGGCGGTATGGACAGACTGTTGTAGACGGTCTCGCATTCATGTCGCAGGTTGTCGGGCGTGCGAGCCATCATTTGCAGCAATGGAAGCTCTTTGGCGGCCGTGCCTGCCAGGTGAATTTCTGTGGTCGCTTCGATAGCCGCCAGCGTGACCTTGTCGACACGCAACGTTCTCATCATTGGATTCCTGCGCAGCGCCTTAATCCATTTTGACTTGCCAACGATGATGCCAGCCTGAGGTCCGCCAAACAGCTTGTCGCCACTGAACAACGTCAGGTCTGCGCCAGCAACCACGCTGTTTGGAATTGTCGGTTCGCGCAGACCATACACTGCCAGGTCCTGCATGCAGCCGCTGCCAACATCGTCGACCACCGGGATGTTGCGTTCCCGCCCCAGGGCGACCAGATCGACGATGTCCGGTTCCGTGACAAATCCGCCCTGAAAGAAGTTGCTGCGGTGGACACGAATAATAGCACCCGTGTGTTCACTGATCGCGTCTTCGTAATCACGAAGATAGGTGCGGTTTGTGGTGCCGACTTCCTTCAGCACTGCTCCCGATGCCGAAAAAACTTCCGGCAATCTAAAGCCGCCGCCGATTTCCACCAACTGACCTCGTGACACGATGACTTCAGTTCCGGCCGCCAGGGTCTGCAGAACCAGCATTGTGGCAGCCGCACAATTGTTGACGATCGCGGCATCTTCGGCACCTGTAAGTTGCCGCAGCAGATCGCAGACTCGTTCTCCGCGTTTATTGCGCTTACCGCTCTGCAGATTCATTTCGACATTGACGTAACCGCTGGATTCCAGCATCCGCTGGACGGCACGTTTTGCCAATGGAGCTCGGCCCAGATTTGTATGCAGCAGTATTCCGGTCGCGTTGATGACCTGTTGTTGACGTCGACCGTCCTCAACCTGTTTCTGTTCCAGCGTTCGTGCGACGACAAAGTCGGCGGCTGCATCTGCATCCAGTTTTGCGCCGGCAAGGATCGCCGCTCGACAATCGTCAACGCCCTGCCGGATCCATTCGACGATCTGTTGCCGAGGAAAAAGTTCGGCGACCGATGCCAATTGTGGATGGCGCAGAACGTGGTCGACGGCGGGAAGACTTCTTAAAGACTGAGCACTGGACATGAAGGACTCTACGTACGGATACAGATGTCGAATTGTCTGGGCACGCTGTTTTCGAGCTGCGGCGGAATACCCGGCACCGCTGCGACCACACGCAAATCTTCACCGTCGTTGTCGGGGCGTCGTTGACGTTCTGTGGGAAGGCGGACGAGTGTTATCACAGCACGCTGATGATACCCTGATCGACTGCGGCAGACTATGCTGTGATTGAAAACGAGAGTTTTTTGATTCCTCGTCGTTTCCGTTCGGCGGAAGTCTGGCTGGTTGGATAATATACCGGCAGTGTTCTGACTGCACGGAACCCCTGCGCACGTGTTCTGTTGAAGCCCACCTGTGAACAACGACCGCTGCAATGTGACGATGTCTTGGATCGTTAAACGACTGCACCGCCTGATTCTGCTGTCCTCGACGTATCAACGTCAGTCACGAGCGTCTGTTGAGGCGACGCCGAATTCCGCACTCTCCAATTCTCATTCCACGGACACGTCGTGAACGAGATTCTGTCATGAACATGGCCGACTCGTACGCTGGCATATTGACCAATAATCCGGCCACGGGTGAATCGTTGTGAACTGAAAAGGCGTGGCTGGGGTTGGAGCAACGTGCGAATGAAACTCCGGCGCTTCTTTCGCACGCTCAGTCCAGCCCTCGGCCACCCACCAGGCCGAATCCACATTCCGTGATTGCACCTTGCAGTCACGGTGTTCTTTGCAGTGAATTGCATGGTATTGGCATTCAATGTCATACTGCCCGCAATCACATTTTCTTTCACCGACAAGCGGGGATGCCATGCACAAATATGTCATCATGGGGGTTCAGGGATGCGGCAAAGGCACTCAGGCAAAAATGCTGGCCGACGATTTTGATCTGGTCCACATCAGTGTGGGCGATCTTTTTCGATGGAATATCCAGAACCACACGAAACTCGCAGCACGCATCAAACGCATTATCGCTGAGGGCCAGCTTGTGCCCGATGAAATCGTGGAAGAGCTCATCAGAAAACGTCTGGATGATCATGACTGGAACTTCGGATACATTCTGGATGGCTTTCCTCGCAACGGGCGGCAAGCCCTGTTCTTCCTTGAGAGCTACGACATCGATGCCGTGATCCATATTGACGTTCCCGATGAAGTCGTGCTTCAGCGAGTCCTGTCACGCCGACTGTGCAGCCAGTGTGGGCTGGACTACAACGTGATTCATCACCGCCCAACGGTAGCAAATCAGTGCGACGTTTGCGGCGGTGAACTGGTTACTCGACCCGACGATAACGAAGCCGCGGTCAGAGAACGTCTGGAAACCTATCACAACAAGACCGAACCGGCTGTGGAGTTGTTCGCCAGGAAGGAGCTGATCGTGAACGTTGACGGTACGTTGCCTCCGGAAAAAGTTCAGTCCGCAATTCGCACGCGTTTGAAACTGCGACAAAGAACTGCAGACTGTCAGGCCGATTGATGGAACGATTGGATAATTGTAAGAGGGGCGGGAGTCTTTTTCGGTGGTTGATGCCCACACATGGATATTGGTTGGTCCGAAAAAGACCCTTTGTCGCACACCATCGTCCATCCGCGGAATTGAATGGAACAGACCGGTCAAAGAAACTGAGGCGTGAGCAGTCGTGGAAGAAATAACACGATTTCGGGGAAGAAGACCACGGCGATCAACAGGACCAGCATGGGCAGCAGGATGATAGCCACGTCTTTGAGGGTGTCGACGACCTTGATGTTTCCCAGCGAACAGGAAATCAGCAGGCACAGTCCATAAGGTGGAGTTACCAGTCCGATGGCCAGCGAGATGACTCCGATGATTGCAAAATGAACGGGGTGCATGCCGGCTTTGTCGGCCAATGGAAGCAATACCGTACCAAGGACGATAATCGCGGGGATTGCGTCGATAAACATGCCAACAAACAGAAACGCCAGGGCGACGACACATCCGGTTGTTGCCACGCTGGTGCCCCACCCGGCCATCACATCCACCAGAGCCTGCGGCACGCGAAACCATGCAAGCAGCCAGCCAAATGCTGATGCTGTCCCGATGCAGAACAAAGATATCGCCGCCAGTCGCGCGGATTCATACAGCACGGACGGGAATTCCTTTAGTCTGATCGAACGGTAGACAATGACACCCAGCACGGCAGAGTAAAT
Organism: Fuerstiella sp.; assembly: GCA_024230215.1. Taxonomy (GTDB): domain Bacteria; phylum Planctomycetota; class Planctomycetia; order Planctomycetales; family Planctomycetaceae; genus Fuerstiella. Next base: position 4,017 of record JAAERP010000002.1, read on the forward strand.
CACCGCTATGACAGATGCTTCGGTGGGAGTGAAAAACCCGCCGACAATACCACCGACGATGATGACAGGTGTCACCAGTGCCAGCGATGCCTGTTTGACGGCGGAAAGAAACTCTTTAAGCGATGCTCTCTGGTAGATCGGGTAATTTCGACGTTTGGCATAGACGAGTACTGTGCCCATCATGCTGAGTGCGATCATGATCCCTGGCACGACGCCTGCCATAAACAGGCCGCCGATCGAGACCGACATCAGTCCGCCCCAGACAATCATCAGTATGCTGGGCGGAATTATGACGCCCATCACTGACGAACACGCCGTAATGGCAACCGAGAAACCGGAATCGTATCCCTCTTTTTTCATTGCGGGAATCATCAACGCACCAATTCCGGCTGCATCGGCTGTCGATGAACCGGAAATTCCGGCGAACAGCATACTCACCAGTACGTTCACGTGTCCCAGTCCGCCGGGCAGGTGCCCCACCGAAGCGGTCGCCAGCCGCACCAGTCGCCGCGTGATGCCGGCCGAATTCATAAGATTGGCGGCCAGCAGAAAGAAAGGTACGGCCAATAGGATAAAACTGTTATACGACTTCCACATTTCGTTGATCAACAGAACGGGTGTCAGCCGATCGTCGACCAGAATGACCGGAATGCAGGCCAGTCCCAGGGCAAACGACACCGGAACGCGAATAACGATCAGTACCCCAAACGTGCCAAAGAGTATCGCGGCGACTTCGCCCGGTCCCATATTTATGCTCCCGGCTCCCGGCCTGAGATGATTTGAATATCCGCGACGATCATCTCCGCCAGGAACAAAATCCAGGTGACTCCGGCCAGTGGAAACGAGACATAAATGCTGAGCATGTTAATGCCGCTCATTTCCGAATTCTGAAGCCATCCGAATCTCGCGAAATCATATCCGTACCATGCAAACATCGCCGCCAGCACGGTCATCGCCATGTGCACAATGAGTCGGCCGACTGCTTCCTGTTGCGGTGTTTCAGGAGCGGGCAACAGATCCACATCGAAGTGTGCGGCATCGCGGACGGCGATCATCGAACCGATCATGATGATCCACACGAAACAGAACCTTGCGATTTCTTCCGTCCAGATATAGCGTGGAATAACCCCCGTGTATCGGGAAACGATCTGCAGCAGAACGGGGACGATCATCAGCCCCATCAGCAGGGTAATGACAACTTTCAGAAGTCGGTAGTAGCTATCGATCGCATGTTTCATTGAAGTGGATCAGCCTCCACGGAACCTGTGATTCAGAGTTGCCAGGTCGTGCCCCATGTTCGGGCGTCAGCCCCCTTCAACCACCGAAAGGCGGACGAACGTGGTTATTGTACTGCGTTGACGCGTGAGAGCACGTCTACCGCGTCAATCTCCTTTGCGTAGGCCGCTTTCACGGGCTCGGCCAGCCGCATCAGTTCGTCACGTTCGGTGAACTGGTGCAGACGCAGCATGCCGTCCGTTTTCATCCTGTCAAGAATCTCCGCATCTTCGGTCGATTCCAGATGACGGCCATAGGCCCCGGCCTCGCGACCGGCCCGTTCTATCGCCAACTGAAGATCTTTGGGCAGGCGACGGAACGTCTTTGCACTGAAACACAACGGACGCACGGTAATTGCGTGCTGTGTCAGCGAGATTTCCGGACCCACTTCGTAGAACTTCATCTGCTGAATGCCGGCTGCCTCGTTCTCCGCGGCATCAATAACGCCGGTCTGGATGGCGTTGTAGATTTCACTGTAGGAAATCACCGTTGGTGATGTGTGGATGGCCTGAAAAATGCGGGTTTGAATCGGAGCGCCCATGACTCGCACGTTCAGGCCCTGCAGATCGGCCATGCTTGTCACGGGCCTATTGACGATCAGGTTGCGAGTCCCTCCGCCGGCATAGCCGACAATCATCACGTCGGCCTTCTGCTGTACTTCTTCTGCGATGGGCTGAAATGCGTCACCATCCAGCACCTTGTTCCAGTGATCGATGTCGCGGAACAGAAACGGCATGTCAATCAACGGCGCGGATTTTGAAAACGTCGACATGTGCGCGGGGGTGACGATTCCATAATCCACCGAAAGCCCCTGGCTCATGTAGGCGAAGTAGTCCTTTTCCAGGCCAAGTTCGCTGTTCAGATAGACCTCGAATTCGACGGGGCCGTCGTAGTATTCTTTGACCAGCTGTTCAAACTTTCTGATCGTGCGCGTGAACGCATGAGTTTCGTCAAACTGTGAAGCTCCACGAAGTATGACGGTGTTTGCTGCCCCGTCTTTCGATTCAGAGCCCTGGTCGTCATGTGCCCCGTCAGATCGCAGGACCAGAATGATGATTCCGGCGATCAGCGCACAGAAAAGCAGAACGACGATGGTTGTTGGTTTCATGTGCTGTGTCTTGCCCCGCCGTGTCAGGAATACGTCCGCGACAACTACGTATCGAACGCAGCAATAACGCAATATTGTGATACCGGAGGGGTGGCTGGCGGTTGGAGCGAGGAACGAGCGAAACCCCAGGGCTTCCTTCGCAAGTTCGGTCCAGCTACCGGCCACCCGCAGTCCGCGACAGCAGCGTATCACTGTTGGAGCAGCGTGCCAAACCATGGAGTGCCGGCGAACGCCGTGTCTTCTGAACGCCGGGCCGATGGAATGAAGCACCGACGGCAGCGATTCCATTATCAGTTGCCGGATGTTCCCTGGACTGGAACGCAAACAGACTGGGGCGCATTTCCGGACATCGACAACAAAATGCCCGATCACAAATCTGCGGAGTGGGCAGAACAGCAGCTGGCAAAGCCACGCACTAAGCCGTTCTTTATGGCCGTCGGATTCATTCGGCCTCACGTCCCGTTTTAGGTGCCGCAGAAATGGTTTGACATGTTTCCGCTACTGAATCAGTCACAGCCGGAATGGCGATTTGCGATTCCCACAACCTACGTCAGGAGCAATCATTCGTTGCGATCGAAGCAGCATCGATACATTCGATATGAAGACGCAAGCGAAGAATTGTACGATCATGCAACCGATCCCCATGAATGGACAAACCTTGCCTCGTCTTGCCGACATCAGAAACTGGTGGAACAGTTCCGCAGGGAATTGCCCCAACGGAATGCGAAGTATCATCCCACGACACAGAAAGGGCCGGTCAACGAGTGGTTCCGGGAACATCATGGCGGAAAACGGCGTTGGAAAGTGATGGCCAGACGGGCAAATCTATGTGAGTTTTTTCCCAGGTGCGTCAATTTGCACTTCCACTGCGCGCTGTCAGGATTCCCCGGATCAGTTACAGTCCGGCCCTGATGAACCCGCAATCGCAGTCTGACCCTTATGAGTTCAGTTATTCAAATGACAAATAACGATGTTGAAAGCTTTCTTGGCGACGTTTCTCGCTTGTCTGATGATGAGAAAAAGCGAATTCGGCGCGATGTGAATGAATACATTGCCCTGAAACTGGTCGCCAACGGCCAGCCCGTTCCGCCGGGGCTCAGGAAGTCCGACACGCTGAGTGCCGAACGCATCCTGAATACGTGGCATCAACGGATGAAGCATCTTGAAGCAGTTCGGTGCGCAGCCGACGTCCGCATTGAGACGTTTCTGGACCGGCACTTTGTTGGTGTGCCGGGCGCAGGAGGTCTAAAACTGCCCGACGTGGCGTTTGTTCTGGATCGACACGGCATCGCTCGCGAACTTTCCCTGCCGATTGAGGGCGAGGAATACGCCAACGAGTTTGTGGCCTCCTACCGAGTCCACAATGGTGTGCTGCACAACCCTCGACACGATCGCCGAACGACTAAGGGGACGTTCCACGTCTGTGAAGGGGGATTGCCGATTCCGTCAGACAAACAGGCCGTGCCAAAGCAAACCTTTGCTCACCTGTTTGAAGTGGCGATGCGGCCTCCTCAGAAGGACCTGGAACTGCCCTTTTCATCACAGCAGGAACAAAAGGCGAACCTGTTCGTTTCCCTTCTGCTGCGCCCTCTGTTGTGCCCGGAAGTTGAAGGCTTCTGTAGTCGCCAGACGATGGAGGTGCGGTTTTTCGCTCCAGGATCGCTGGTCAGTAATCTGGACTTTGTTGAGTCTATCTTTGGCAATGCCGGGGATCCGTTTCTCCCGGAAAACGATGCCGGTCTGGACGTTGAGCATTGGAGCGGGCATACCGGCTGCGTGATTCTGGCACCCCATCTCAGCGATGTGACCAAGAAGGACGCCGGATTGCCTTCGTATGACGAAGCCACGGAACGTCAGCGTCGCGACGGAATGTGCTGGAAATCGGAAGACGAGAAGTACAACAACGGAACGCCCTTCAAGCTCACCTGCCGCAACGAAGAAGGTGTCATCGTGACACTGATTGCGGACAACTATTTCGGCTATTGCAAGAAGGAAGTTAAGACTCAGCTGAGCTATGCGGCTAATCTTGCCGGCAACTATGAAGAAGAGCATGCGGGTGGAGCGATCGCGTTTGCCAGCTACAATATGGGGTCAGAATTTAACGCAGACACGCGTCGATACAATCAGCGAACGTTCGATGACGTGGCTCGAGACTATGCGGACTTTGTCGACGTGAAGCCTGAAGGGTATGGCGTCGATCGCAGTTTTCCGGAACTGATCTACGTCCCGGAAGATTCTCGTGCGACCGTACGGGATCAGCGAATCAGCTGGACTAAGAACGGCACGGAACATTCCATTCCGCTGACGCCGGGGCACGTTTACATTACGCCGTCCGGTTACAAAATGCGGCTGGAAAAACATCCGGCAGCGCCGTCATGGCGGTTGGTGGGCGCACTGTCGGAAGGAGTATTCTGCCACAAGCCCTGTACGGTCAGCGGCGGTGGCAAGAGCGAAATCAGCAAGTCTATCGCTGATTACCTGCTGCACGGCCCGATATTTGTGGCAGACGCAGAACAGGATCTGAATCAGGTTCAGCAGATCTTCGATCGCGATTACTCTGATCGATGGGATCCGAGCGGTGGCGTAAACCCGGACTATGCGGTGCGTCCAACGCGGACTGTGCTGGACCCCAATCGGTCGTTGGGCAGTGTGATCAAGTTGCTTACGCCGTCGGTCGATTATACGGAAGAGTACAATGCGTGGCTGGAATCGATTCCTGGCTATATTTATGCCATCGTCTTTATCATCAAACGGCTCTACCGTCCGGATTCCGGGCGAAACTGGCAGGAGGATTTCACCGTCGACATTGTGAACGGGCATCCTGGCCACGAACTGAAGTACGGCGATCGAAACGTCATCGGCGGCTATTTGCGTGTGGGCTTGGTCGACGACAAGACGTGGCGAACATTCAAACTGCGCCAGGATTTTGAACCGGCTCAGAAGGTGCAGATGGAAGACGATATCACCGCGTCGGTGGTGGTGCCGGGCGCCAGCCTGGAGCACCTGAGTCCTTTCGCCCCGCAGGCGACCAGTTACAAGTTTTCGGAAAACTGCGAATACCGATTATTTCAGCGACCGGATGATGCGATTCACCGCGGTCTGGACAAACAAACGGAATCGGATCTCGCTCGCAGCGACAACTTTATCGTCAATTTTGAACCGCTGTCTCGCCAGCGGATCAACGAAATCTGCGAGCGAGCGGTGGACCTGAGCCAGTTTACGGACCCCATGCAGGAACTGTTGCGCGATGCACGCGATGCCGGTGGCGGCTACGTCGTGTGCTCCAATACGCCTCGGAAGATTGACGGCGAAAACAGCAAGAACCCGCGTTATCTGCAGGCTCGGCCGGATCTGATTACGCCGTTCAATCGGTACGTCGCCGAAATGGGAGCTCGACTCTATCGGGCCGTCCCTGCCGACAAGCCCGTGCTGCAGCCAGTGAACGCTGTGCTTGCCGGACGACGCAACAATCCCGCTGATTACGATAATGGCATCCGTCCGCTCGCTGTTCACAATCCAATTCACTATCAGGAACTTCCTGAGTTGTTTATGGACTTCATCAGCGCACTGACGGGAAAGAGCCCGTCCACGACCGGTGCTGGCAGCGAAGGGGCTCTGACCAAGGGACCGTTTAATGCCTTGCTGCCGATCACTGATCTGAACGCTGCGTTCGTCGGCTACCTGCTGACCGGATTGCACGGGTTTTCAACTCCTGCCGGGCACATTGGGACCACCGTGCGAATTGACCATGACATCAGCTTGCTGATTCCTGAGATCTGGTGCAGATTAAGTCCCGAGGAACGTGAGCCGCAGTATCTGATTGACGAAGAATTGCTTGAGAAAATTGAGGACTTTGAGCACGAGGGCAAAGAGGTCCCGGCGAGTCGGCTGGGCTATCGAATCACATCGCGTTTCATTCGTCGATTTGCCGGACGGGTGTTTGACAACCCCAGCATGGTCTTTGATGAGGCGATTTTGCAGCCGGAGACGCAGGACTTCGCCGCCTTTGCCGATGGGATTCTGTACATCGCGGAAGCTCACGAACGTGTGGCTCTTAATTACCTTGATGACGGATCCATTGATCTTGCCTGCCCGCCGCTACGAGCTTTGTTGCACATCATGGCAGAAGGAACCTACAACGGAAAAGACGTTCATGACCCCGAGATTCGTCAGCTGTTTACTCTCGAATCCATGCTGAAATCGGAATGGTATGTTGAACGTCTGAAGACGCGGCGGCAGCGTGACCAGCAGCTTTGGCAACGTCACGTCAGCTACCTGCAGAGCTTCCTGAATCAGCCCGAGTCCGCGTCCGACGCCGAACGTCTGGGATTGAAGTCACGACTCGATACCGCGAACGCTCAGCTGGCAAAGCTCTCGTCGTCTGACTATCTGCACCAGCTTCATGGCTGCATCGGTGCTGATCGGCTGTGGTAAGGCTTCAACCGCTAATGTTCACTGCTGGAACACTGATGATTCTCTGAACGTAGTACCCGAAAAACTGTCGCCGTTCGTTTGTACTCGTTTCGTCAGCTTGTCGTCCTTGTGTGATTACAGCGTTTCACGCTGACTTGTGGCCGCGAAGA
>JAAERP010000003.1 GCA_024230215.1 Fuerstiella sp.
ACTAGTGCTTTGTCACAGCCAGGTTTTAGGGTTGGCGAGGAAAACGGGGTCAGGTACCAAAAACCGGAACGGCCCGAAGGGTGCTTTGCATTTTTCGTACCTGACCCCCTTTTCCGGCGAATGCTTCCTCCCTGACTTTTGCCTGTGACAGAGCACTAGTGCTTCTTCCTTTTAGACTGGAGTGAAAAGCAGATTACTATCAGTCGTGGTCATGATTAATCACTACTGGCGTGTCTTGGATCAAGCAAGAAACCCAAGATGATCATACTTTTGACCCAATACCGTGCTGCTGTCAGCGCCCATCCATTGATCAAGCAGCGTTGCATAGACTCGTCTAAAGTCCGTGGTGTATCGCAGGTCACCTTTATCAAGCTCAGTCATCGATGGATGCTTGCCGTAAAGCCCACCTTTGACATTTGAACCAAAGACAAACAATGGTCCAGCCTGCCCATGATCCAAACCCTGTGAACCATTCTCTTTAACACGACGTCCAAACTCGCTGAATGCCATGGTCACGACGCGTTTTCCATTGCCCTGGTCCGCAAGGTCTTTTTGGAACGCTGCGACAGATGTGCTCAATTCTGTCATCAGTTTCTGGTGCCGCGCATTATGGCCAGCGTGTGTGTCAAAACCACCCTGCTCTACATAAAAGACACGCGTGCTTAAACCGCCGGCAATCATCGCAGAGACCATCTTTAAAGATTGCCCCAGCCTGGAATCCGGATAGGAAGCCTTGGAGGGATTATTCTTAACCACCGCAAGAATCTGATCGGAAGCAGCGTTGGCATTAGCCGCAGTCTGCGTCACATAGTCCAGCGGTGACAGCCCGGAACCATCCGTTGTCTTGCTGTTCAACTGACGGTACGTTTCTTTGCGCTCCATCTGACCTTGATCCGCCGTGTAGCGGAAGCTGTAAGGATCTCGAAGCGCAAGGCCCGGGTGCGTTGCACTATGAATCGCCAAAGGAGTCTTCCCCATGCGAATGGCCATGGCAGCTTTGGGATCAAAAGCCCCTTGATACGATTGCTCACAGAAACGGCCAATCCAGCCAGTGGCCTTGGTGCCACTGGTTCGTGAATAGTTGTTATCACCTGTGTGCCAGATGTCCATGGACTTAAAGTGGCTGCGGTTGTGATTGGGGTACCCAATCCCTTGAACAACGGCAAGCTGACCATTGTCATACATCGCTTTAAACGGAGCCAGATCTGGTGCAAAACCGATGTAATCATCGATTTTGTGAAGTTTATTTGCTTCAATGCGAACGGCTTTACGATTTTGGCCATAAGCATCATCGCCGTAAGGCACAATCGTGCTTAAACCGTCGTTGCCGCCGGCAAGCTGAATCACCACCGTAATCGGCTCATCCGATTGAGCTTTGGGTCCTGCCATCGCAGTGCGTGTCAGAAAATCAGGGAGTGCCGCACTGACGCCGACGATACCCAGGCCCTGGGTTACAAACTCCCGACGAGTGGTAATGGTAGGATGTGACATGTTTGAATCCTTTTTTCTATGTTTATTGATCTGGTTTCTTAGGGTAAATGTTTCCGTTTGCTAATAGTTGGCTCTAAGACAGCTGGTATTGAGGCATCGACAGCATCATGACAAGAAGTGTCTGGAGCTTCTTGTTAACAATCGTTTTCTTAGCGATCCACTGCTCAGCAGGTGGTAAGCGCTGTCCCTTCTTGAGGAACTCGATAAGCGATTGTCGGTCCTTACTGGAAACAGGCTGCACAAACAACGTCCTGGCAAACAGATCCACAATTTGCGATTCGCTATCCAGCTCTTTCGATTTCAGGTGAGAGACAATATCAATAGCCTGATCAAATCGCTTGTTCTTCTTTGACCACGAGCCATAGACAAGCCGGGAAGAGAAGTTCTGCCGCGTAAAGAGTGTCGTGGAATTAATCCAATTGGCTCCACCTTCCCACCCTTTGACATTCGGTGGTTGAAACAGATCCTGTTCCATCGAAGCCGCCGCCGACACAGCACCGTTGATCTTCGCATCAGCCGATATACCAAGCGTGCGTAACGTTCCCGCAACCAGATGAACAGGACTCTTAATCATTGTCCCTCTGGCTTTGTCACTGTAAAAGGCTTTCGAAGTGAGAATGATTTTCAGCATGGGAGCGAGTTCATATTTGCTCTTATACAGGCAACTCGACAGAGCTTTAACAGTTTTCGGATCCGGATCACTGTAAGCAAAATATGCAAACAATCGTTCTGCAATAAACGCTGGCGTTGCTTCCTGCTCAAGAATCAGATCAACAAACTGATCTCCGTCAAAGTTACCGGTCTTTCCAAAAATGGTTTTGTCGCCGTTATCATGCGTTCTGGCATTGAAGTGGTACTTGCTTTTCAAACGGTCAAAAGTATTGCCTGTTAATGCTCTGGCACCTTCTTTGATGTCATTTTCGGTGTAGCCGCATCCCTCGCCCATCGCAAAGAGTTCCATAATTTCGCGAGCGAGATTCTCATTTGGACGCCCTTTTAGATTCGTGTTGTTATCAAGATAACGAAGCATCGCCGGGTCATGAATGATGCCATGAAGCATGTCCGCATAGTTCCCGGCAGCATTGTCGCGGAATAGTTCATTTTGCTGATGCATTCCATAAGACACTTGAACGGTGCGATAGCCTGTTGAAAACAGCCCATGCCAAAACAGTGTCAGGTTTTCTTCAAGCGGCTGTTTGGATGTGACAATCCGCTTCATCCACCACTGACGAAGATCTTGATACATCCGGGTGTCTTTGCGACGCATTTCCTGACGCGCCTTTCGTTTCTCCGGATCAGTCAGTTTTTTGCCTCGTGCATTCCTGGAAATATCGATTCCCCAGGAAGCTGGCGTCGAAATCTCAAGTTCAAATTCCGCATCCGACTGCTGACTAAAATCCATGACATGAGCAACTGCCTTCTTCAGGCCCATGGCATGCAGTCGTTCCACTTGCTGCGGTGTGCCGCCAAATCCAGTCCGAAACAACAGATGCCGCGCGGCCTCATAAGTCCATTGATTATCTGGTAATGGCGCTAAGATACTGTCCTGCTTGCCTTCGACAGCAGCCTGCACCGTCGCGAAGTTGCCAACGACAACAGTCATCAGCGTGATCGCCAGAATAATTCGAATTGGCACAGTGAGTTTCATAACTCAAGCTCCGGTACTGGGGTAGTGAATCTGAATCAAATCCTTTGACGTGCGTATTCTCCATGCACAAGACAGAGAGCAGCCTAAGTTGTCCAAAATAACACTCAACTATGCCGATATCAAACACTGCCTCAAGTCAACTGGTATTGTGGCATCGAAAGCATGACTAATCAAAGGGGTCGGGCCTGAATGGCACTGTCGATGCTAAATCAAAGAAGCCTGACCTTTGACGTTCTGCGATCCCTGGTACGTTCTGTCGGCTTCTCTGCCCTCTGGCCCTCTGGCCCTCTGGAAGACGCGTTTGCAACGCATAGATGATAACCATGCCAAAGCAGACCGTGAACCACCGGAGGGCTGAACCAGCCCAGGAGACTAAGCCTCTCAGGGAGAGTGCTCACTCTGCAACGACAGCTGAGTGCCCATTCCTCGCGGCAGGTCAGTCGTTCATCCCGCCTGTGCATCTTTGTACGATGACTTATGGTACGACGGTTGTCGCAATGCCCTCGCCGCCGAACCCGAAAGAGTTCGGCGGGCGGGGCAGTTTATCTGAAGTCAGCTGCTTAGAAATCGATTTTGACGACTTCTTCGTTGGGTGAAGTTACAGTTGAAATGCCCTTCAGCGTCTTCATGTTGTCGGCGTCCTGGTCTCCGATCCGGATCGTATAGTTTCCCTTCGCGAAGACTTTTGGTTGGTGTTCGGTGCCCTGGATGCGAAGTGTGTATTCGATTTCGTTGGTTTGCTCGTTGATTACCTGCAGCACAGGGTCTTCCATGCCAGTGATCTTAAGTCGAGGCAGCCAGCCCGCGGCCTTTCGACCGTACATATTTCTCTGATGGAACGTTTTAGGCCATCCGGGAAATTGATTGTCGGCGTTGTCATCGGTTGGATCGATCAGCAACCGATAACACTCTACTTTCATCACTCTTGGTCTCTGCTTGAAACGTACGATGCCATACCCCGAGGCCTTATCGTGGAGTTTCTCTATGACTGGCTTCCGGTTTTCCAGTTCCGGGTTTCCAATGGCATGCACGGTGATCAGGTTATTTAAGCCATCTTTGTATTCACCTGTGTTGAGCAATTCCGCGTGTTCACGATTCACAACAGGCCGCCCTTCTTTGTCTGGCAGCCATGAGCGAGGATAACCGGCTGCGATCGATGGCACGCAGAATGAGACGCCTGCATCATTCCAGTCGTCGATGCCGTGGGTCACTATGGAAGCAAGGTGCTGATCCCCAGCGTACATAAAACCATAGCCGCGGCGGATCTCATCCAGAGCTTTGCAGCGTCCGGTCTGAGGCCAGCCGTTGGAGTCCAAATCGGCCTGCAGGTACATCTTATTACCGCCATGATAATTGGCCAGATTGGCAAAGATCGTTGCCGACAGCACTGCCTTCAAGTCAGTGCCCCGCCAGTCGTTGGCCCAGTGACGCAAGAACTTGAGTTGCCGGTCGCCCAACAACTTCGCTTCCGGGACATCCAGGACTGAAGGGTCAATATCATCCAGGGTCGGATAGTGATCGGGACGACCTTGTTTGGCGGGCAATACACCTCCAGGACCTGATTTGAAATAGCGATCTTCGATGATCGCGAAACTCACTCTGCCGTAAACGAGATCGGTGTAGAATACGTTGATGCCCTGTTTCATGGGCGTCGTGTCAAAGGCGTCGGGTAGATGACCGCAGCTGATCCGAAACACTGAATTCACAAAATCCGGATGCATGTTGAAGCCGCCACTAGCGTGTTGAGCCATCGTGGTTGGATTGCCTCCGTTGCCCCAGATGTTGCCCTGATAGACGTCGTGGTCGTCTGGCAGACTCACCGATGGACGACCTCGCAGCACATCACGAAATGCCCAGCCAAAGAGTGCCTGCTTACGGATGAAGTTGGTGACTGACCGGGCAATCGCTTCCGGTTCGTGCGATACGGTACGCAGAATTCCATATCCGCCCACATTTTCGTAAATCTGATCGCCGGAAAAGAAGAGCATGTCGGGGTTGTGAAAGGTCACATTCCTGACGATTTCATTATTCGGGAATCCTGAGTCGGTGTTCCCCGTGAATCCTGCGACGACCAGCGGTTTATTCACAGGGTCCAGGCGGATCGAACCATAGAAGTATGTCTTAACGACCTCGCCTCTTGCATTGGTGAAGTCATAAGCGACGCGATACTGCCAGGTCTGAGTGTCGTCCCAGGACTCAACGTCAAAAATCGCTGTTCGAGCAAGTTGATCGATACCAGCCTCAGCGACAGGTTTGAAGGGGAGCTTGTTGTCTTTGCCATCTTCCTTGCTCCAGGGACGTGCTTCGAGCGTGGCCGTTTTGGATTCGTTTTCACCCAAGGGGCCGAACATTGCACTGAGCCTCAGACGCTGACGGCTTAATGTGTACTGGGTCCACAGGACTGGTCCGAAGGTCCTGCCTTTTTGATATTTCACCTTGGAACCCGATACGCGCAACGAGTCGAACCAGACAGGCATGTTTTTTGTGGGAGGACTATTGTCTTTCCGTGTGGCATTACCACTGGCAACCAGAGCGATCGAACCCCAGAGTCGGTCGGCAGCAACTTTCATTGTCGCTCGTCCTCGTTCCTCACCACTCTCGGGCTCCGTCGCAATCAGGGTCAGCAGATACCGGTCATCCTGCGGCACGGCTGTTAGCTGTAATCGCGTGTCGGCTAATCGCCCTGGTTTCATCTCGGGGACCTTGCCAATGAAGACCTGTCCGTCGGTAGTGATACCCGCATCGATGCCTTTGCCTTTTAGGGCGCGGGCGCGATAGTCGTCGATCTCGGTTTGTGCCGCCACTCGAAAACCGACGTATGTGGGGATCGTTTCGCCGTCAGGGGCGACGCTCCCTACATCTACCTGCATCAGAAACTCGCCCTCCTCTGACGCAAGCTCATGGGTCAGCAGGTGGATGTTCCGGTCTTTGCCCGTGAACTCGCACTGAAGGTGTCCGTTGCCAAGTGACCAGTCTTCCATCGGGTTGGCCCAGAACTCCGGCCCTATCCAGACACGATTGACGTTGTCATTCCAGCTGACCCGATATTCGTCCGCAACGGTGGCCGACGGTTGGGCCAGCGGTGTGATGACCAGAAGGCACGCGAGTAGAGAAAACCTGAGCTCTGTTCGATGGGGCATTTGTTCATCCGTATTATTTGAAGGCCTAAGGCTGTCGGAACCAGTGTACTTTCCCGAAAGGGGCGACGAAAGGTCCGGTAAGGCACTTGCCGGGCGGGGCGGTGGCTCACGCATGGGAAACAGCGGGCGAATGAAGGCGAGATATAGGGGCCTGAACGGGCTCCTTATTTAGTAGCGGACTAATCAAAGGGGACTAGACAGTTACTGCCTCCCCAGGAACGCTTGATTACTTTCTGAATGCGTTCATTCCGGGCAGAACGTTTCCTTCCTGGTCGAAGAGAGAGAGGTGGCCGCGGCCGGGATGCAGGCGAGGCGCGGGGATATATTCCGGCGCCCAATAAAACAGACCGATGCAGCGACCCTTGGGCGCCTCACGCGATACCTTGATGATCTGTTCCAGGTATTCTTTCTGCCCTTCCTTACTCGCTGGCAATCCCGGGATTAAAGGACGACGCTCCTTTTTGTGCAGCAATCGGGTCGGATCATCACAATTGGGATACCAAGGGTAGGCGGTCTCGACCACCATGATATCGTTGGTGAACCGTTCGGTAATCGCCTTCAGGTTCTCCTGCAATGGCTCGAAGCCCAGGCCACGACTATGCCACCAAGGGTAATAGCTCAGCCCGATGATGTCGTAATTCACATTGTGTTTCTTCATAGAGTCAAAGTATCGCGCCGTCTGTTGGGGACTACCCCCACTGTGCAAGTGGATGATGGTTCTCATCGACCGATCGCCCCGTCCCGCGTGCACGCCGTCAATACCCGCTTTGAGCAGAGTCGCGAGTTTCTTCCATTGTTCCGGTGTGCCGACGCGCCCGTCCGGCCACAACATACCCGGCGCGATCTCGTTGCCCACCTGGACCCAGTCCGGATCCGCCCCCGCTTCGCACATCTTCACAATCACCTCTTCGGTATAATCGCGAACTGCTTTGACCAATTCCTCGAAGCTCAGGTCTTCCCAGGCCGCCGGCTTCTGCTGATTCCCGGGATCCGCCCAGGTATCCGAGTAGTGAATATCCAGCATCAACTGCAGGCCAGCATCCTTGATCCGACGTCCCAACTTCCTGGTGTAGTCCAGGCTGTTCACCCGCGGCGATTCACCGGTTGGCGTATGAAACAACCGAATCCGCATCGCATTGCATCCGTTGTTCTTGAAGATCAGCAGCGGATCCCTGGCCCGGCCATCCGCCTTGTAAACGCCTCCACAATCCTCGATCGTCTGCAGCAGCGAAATGTCGGCGCCCTTGTAAAACTCCGGTTGAGCAGCCGCAGCCAACGAGGTGAAAACGAGACTTGTGGCCAGTAGCTTATACATCATGTCATTTGCTCATTTCCTGAATGATGGATCAGATCCCCCCTGAGGATCACTCCACCTTTAGCAATGTGGAATACCCGGCCCCCATCAGTGTCTGGCAGGCCTCAAGCACTTCGGTCTGCTCAGGATCGTCGGCGAGGTTCGTGCGTTCGGCACCGATTATGCCCAAGTCATAGAGCTCGGTATTCACCAGGTTAAAACCATCCGAAACGTCACGCCATTCGATGTAGCGGTGGCGATCTGTCCTCAATGAATAGGCGAGCATGTTCGGATGATTCTTGAGTCCCTTAACCTGACTGTAAGCCGCGGGCTTGAGAGAATCCGCTTGTCTATTGATGATGGGTAACAGGCTCACACCTTCCAGGTGCGACGGCAGTTTCAATCCACAAGCAGCGGCCAGAGTCGGATAGATATCTACTGATTCAACCAGAGCATTCGTGTGGCGACCGCCCTGCCCGATCATGGGCGCGCGGATCATCAGCGGGCTGCGCATATCGGCTTCAAACTGGGTCCACTTGGCCCAACGCTTCTGGTCACCCAGGTGGAAACCATGGTCCGACCAAACAATGACAATGGTGTTTTCCTGCAGCTTAAGTTCGTCAAGTTTTTTCAGAATCCGCCCCGCCTGAGCGTCAGCAAAACTGGCTGCCGCATAATAAGCATGAACCAGATCCCCAGCCTGGGACTCTGTCGGCATCGATTCAGGCGTGAACAATTTACCCTTCTGAAGTCCGTAAGCGCAGATCTCCCGAAAGCTATATTGATAGTGCTGTGCACCCTGTGGGATATCTCTGGGTTCCAGAGGCTTAATCTCTTCATCCTTGTAGAGATCCCAGAACCGTTTGGGCGCTACAAAAGGCAGGTGCGGCTTGTAGAACCCGGCCACGATGAAGAACGGCTTGTCCTTATTTTCCTCGATTGCTTTGATGGCTTGATCAGCTGTCTGATAGTCGCCATGCAGATTGTCGGGACCGTCGTAAATCTCGAATGCCGGACGCCAGGAGCCCTTCCTGCTCTTTCCTTTTGGAGCTTTGAAATTCACGTAGCAAGTCCAGCCCGATGGCGGATGCCAGGGTGGCCGGCTCCAGCCAAATCCCGGTCCCCAGCCTTTGCTGTGATATGTCTTGCCGAAACTCAACGTCGTATACCCGTTGTTCCTGAAATACAGCGGCATGGTTGGGCGGTTCTCAGGATCATTGGCCACAGATGCCGCGCCGCCGTTGCCGTAGAGTCGCAGCGTGTCAGGGCGCACGCCACCGAACATGCTGGCTCGGGAGGGTCCGCACGAGGGAAACTGCACGTAATGGCGTTGGAAGGTCACAGCCGATTCGGCAAATCGGTCGAGGTTCGGCGTCCTGGCAGCTCCGCCGTAGCAACCCAGCACGGGTCTCAGGTCATCGATGCAAATAAGCAGTACATTCGGACGGTCAGCTGCCTCTACTGAGCCACTCCCCAGAAACAGAAACACTAAAGCAACCCATAGAGATTTCATCATTGCGAGCTTTCTGTCTTCCGGAGATAGGGCGTTGGATCCCATCGCGGAATTCGATGATCCCAATTAACCTTCCACCTGGAACTCTTGATTTGCGATGCTGACATCTGGCGTCGTTTCTGTTCATATTGGTCAAGCCGTTGAGCGTAATCCGCATTGAAATTGTCGAGGTAACGCGGGTCGCCGAAAGGATCACTAACAACGTCCTGCCGCCACCTGCGAAGTTGCTCGTGGAGCAATCTTTCAATCTCCGCATGCTCAGCATGGCCAATCAGATTGTGGATCTCGCCCGGATCATTCTTAAGATCGTAAAGTTCAAACTCAGGCGGCGCTTGCGTGCGGTCTGCAACGATTCGGGCAACGCTGTCGGCCGGCATTTCGCCAAGCGTCTTGGCTAACAGAAAACTCGTGTTGTTGTAACCGTCAGGAATTCGACGCTTGACGCCGTTACCGTTTAGATTGTGGATCAGCTTGTGGCGCCCATCGGTAATCGTTCGGGTCGGCCAGTAAGATCCCTGATTCGTTGTATGAGCAACATAGGATGAATAGAGGTGTTTTCTTGCGGGCGGCTCTCCTTTGAACACCGGAATCAGCGAATGCCCCGGAAGATACAGCGGAGGCGATATTCCCGCCAACTCCTGAAAAGTCGGTGACAGGTCTACAAAAGAAACGAGTGCCGAAGAACGCGTGCCCGCGTTTGTTACGACGCCCGGCCACCGAACAATAAAGGGAACTTGAAGGCCCGCCTCGTAAGGGGTGGTCTTGCCGCGCAGAAGATGCGACGGACCGTGGTCAGACGAGAAAATGACGAGCGTGTTTCCTGCGTGCCCGAATTCATCGAGCAACGCGAGAATCCTGCCGACGTACCAGTCCACACGCTGGATGGCGCGGTAGTACGTTCCGACTTCGTGCCTGAACTTTTCGCTCATCGGGAAATCGTCGCCGAGCCACTGAAGCACAGGCACCTTGTCGAGATCAACATCGGGATACGGCCACCCCTTCGAGCCCGGCTTGATAAAATCAGGCCGATCCCATTTCGAATGCGTATCGGGAGTCTGAGCCTGGAAGTAGAACGGCGTTGCTTCTTTGAGGTTCTGCAGGAAGAAACGGAAGTTATCGATCGAGTTGTTTACAAGGTGGTCATTAGATTCGCCAGTAAGACGGTTCTGCTTGTAGCTGGGCTTGAAATCGAACGGCGGATTGGGTTTGACACCGGTCTTGTAAGTCAGCCCGCACTCGTAGCCCTTTCCTTTGAGTGCGTGGATGAACGTCGTCAGACCTTGCCGGTAGTGGAAGCCGTGCGTGTCGATAAATCCCATGATTCCGTTTTGATGCGGATGCAGGCCGGAGAAAAGAGCGCCGCGCGAAGCGGCGCAGGTGGCGGCCACAACATGAACACGTTCAAAGACGACGCCCTCGGCAGCCAGCCGATCCAGATTCGGCGTCGCGACGGTGTGGTCCCCGTAAGCGGGAATCTGCACACCCATATCTTCCATATGGATAAAGAGGATGTTGGCGCCCCGTGCCTCCACCGCGTTGGTTCGAGGAGTTGTCACTCCGAAAACCAGGATAACAGCAAGGCCAGCCAGCAGTGCATGCCACGTCGGAGAACACCAGTGTCGCAAGTGCCGCGGCCATACAGTGAACCGCTCCATTTTGAACATATCACACAAGGTATGATGCCCGGGCAGATTCCGTGGTATAAGCATGGATGACCTCAACGAAACGGATTGAACTGATATTCCCCATATGATCCTCGCCCTGCGACATCACCGAGCATTGGATTGTTGATGGTACTGTCAAGGGCAGCACCGGCCAACAGATGCCTTGCTGACCCCTTTGATTAGTCCAGTTTACTTATTGTCGTGAACAATACTGGCTCGTGGGAGTAACGAAACTGCTATTAGAAAGCGTTCTTCACGGCCACAAGTCAGCGTGAAACGCTGTAGTCCAGGAAGTTGCGGGCGTTCTGTCAGTAGAACGCTGACTGTACCTACCGCCCACTGGAATGTATCTTGTCCTGCCGGCAAAAGCTCGATCCGAGCGACATGCACCTTTGCGTGAGTCCCTATTCAGAGGCGAAGGAGACTGCACCATGCGAACGACCAATTTCAATTGGCGAGGCGCCTGTATTCTTGCGGCTGTCATCTTCTCTGCAGCGACGGCGTGCGGTTGGGACGGGGCGCGAAAGGACGCGTCGGATGAGTCCACTGGTGGCAAGCCCGACACGGTGCGGGTCGCAGGCGTCGTGCTCAAATGGCTTCGGATGGACAAAGAGGCCAACTTCCGTCGCGGTGAGAAGATGATTCGCGAGGCGGCCGCCGGGGGCGCAAAGATCGTCGCCACCACGGAAGGCTTCCTGGACGGCTTCATGAACGGCGACCGCACCATCCCGCTGTCGACGTATCACGCGTTGGCTGAACGCATTCCAGGTGGGAAGTACTATGAGCGATTCGCCGACCTTGCCCGGGAACTCGGGATCTATCTGGCTGTCGGCACGGCCGAGATCGACGCCGGGAAGACCTACAACACGGTGGTCTTCATCGGGCCCGACGGAACTCTCGTCGGCAAGCACCGCAAAACGAAGATGAATCCGTTCGAAGCGATCCGCGACACGCCCGGCGACAAGGCCACCGTGCTTGATACGCCCTACGGACGGTTCGGCATCCGGATCTGCTACGAGCGAGCCTTTCCCGAGCTGACCAGGGAAACGTGCGACGCCGGAGCCGATTACGTCTTTTTTATTTCCGGTGGGACATTCGGCGCCGGCAACACGCGAATGGTCCAGGCTCGATCGCGCGAGAACAGTCGTCACATGATCTTCGTCCACCCCACCCAATTCCTCGTCACGGGACCAGACGGTTCAGTTGTCAAGGATGAGACCGTCGGAGGCCTGGGCCAACATCCGCCCGACAACCTCATTCAAAGCGACGCCTTGAACACCTACGCCGTCATGCGAGGCATGCTGATCATCACCGAGCAGATTGGCACGGAAGTCGACCAGAATCGAGTGGTTTACTTCGACCTGCCACTTCGCCAAGCCGCAAGCGACGCTCAATGATAGACGCAGCTTGATTCGAGCTGTCCTCTAACAGCGCCCACTCACGGGTGAACGGGAGCGACGCCGTAGACTCAGCGATCAGTCTTCGGGTCGAATCGTATACCCACGCGGCCGGGAATCTTCTTCTGCAGTCGCCACGCTGGCCCCCTTTGCGTCGGTGACGATGGCCTCTGCACCACCTGCCGCGGTGTCGCCGTCGGTAACATGCAGCGTAAGCGACCAGCCGACGTCACCGGCCTGCTGAGCGTACGCCGTCGCCGTAAGAAACAGAACGGCGCCCAAAATCAGACTCTTCATGCGCAGCGGATGGCAACCCTTTGTATTCATGGTTTCCTTTCGCCAGCAAATCGCTGTCGTATTCCATTTGATATCTGAGTGTAGTTCCACATGGAGCCCCTGAATCTGCACGTTGATGATTATAGCGTGGTTCACACATGACTGCCCACGATGCTTGACTGCAAACCGCCAGGGCACTTCAATGCTGGATGTGAGTCGGACGCTGGAAGGTCCGCACGAACGACAAGTTTCATTTTGGCCGGAGCAAGAAGCCCTGTGGGAGGACGGTGCCATGAGGACCCACCCTGTGTTATTAATTCTCTGCGCCGTTTTCGTGATGACCGGCGCGGCGGTAGCGGACGACTTCACGGTACTCGACGGCAAGAGTGATTCGCTGCTGTACAACGACCTGATGAAACAGGTGAATGGCCAGTACCAGACGCGACGAGAGATCCTCAAAACGGAGTTGGAGTCGCCTGAGAAGATTCTGCAGCGGCAGAAACGTCTGCGAAACAACTTCCGCGAAATGATCGGGCCGCTGCCGACCAGAACCCCACTCAACGGGCGGACTGTCGGAACGATCGACTGCGACGGCTACAGGATCGAGAAGGTGATCTACGAGAGCCGGCCTGGGCATCATGTGACCGCCAACCTCTACGTGCCGACCCAAGGCAAACCGCCGTTTCCCGGCGTGCTCGTGCCATGCGGGCATTCGGATAACGGCAAGGCGGCTGAAGCGTATCAGAGCGTCTCTATCCTGCTGGCAAAGAATGGGTTGGTCGCGCTCATTTTCGATCCGATCGGTCAGGGCGAACGACTCCAACTCCTCGATGCCCCACGCCACGGCACCACGACCCACACGCTGTTGGGAATCGGTGCCATGCTGGTCGGCGTGAACACGGGCAACTACCGCCTTTGGGATTGCATCCGCAGCCTCGATTATCTCGCCGGCCGGCCGGAGGTCGATCCGAAACGTCTTGGCTGCACAGGCAACTCAGGTGGCGGCACGATGACTACCTGGCTGATGGCGGCCGATGATCGGATTGGCGTTGCGGCCCCGTCGTGCTTTGTCTCTTCACTGGAACGCGTGCTGGCCGCCCTCCCACCGCCGGATGGCGAACAACTCTGGCCTCGGCTGGGTGCAAATGGCATCGAGCACACTGATTTTATTACGATGCGTGCTCCGAAACCGACGCGAATCCTGGCTGCCGAGAGAGATTTTTTCCCTTTTGACGGCACGCAGCAGGCCTATCAAGAAGCGGCAGAGGTCTACGAAGTACTTGGGCATCCCGAGCACGTTGATCTGTTCAGTTATAATGATGCCCATGGCTTCAGCCAGCCGCGACGGCAAGCGGCCGTCCAATGGATGCGGCGTTGGTTCCTGGACGACCCAGGTGAAATCGTCGAGCGTGAAAACACGCTGCAGCAGGATGCTGATCTGCAGGTGACGCGAACCGGACAGGTCGTCCGTGATCACATTGACGAGGTAACGGTCCAATCGATCAATCTTCAGCGGGCTCAAACGTTGGCTGTCTCACGGAAGGCTTTTTGGGCTGCGAACGACATGAAGACTTGCCTTGCCGAGGTGCGACGTCTAATCGGTTTTCGTTCGAATCTGGCCAAAGCGACCGTGACAACCAAAGCCGTGGTGCAGCGTGAGGGGTACCGGATCGAGAAGCTCGTCATCCGTCGCAAAGATGAATTTCCGGTCCCGGCCTTACTGTTCGTGCCAGACAAACGCCTGGCCAAACTGCCCGCCACGCTGTATGTCGACGGGCGGGGCAAAGCCGTCGATGCCCGGCCCGGCGGACCGATCGAAAGTCTGGTTCAACAGGAACGTATCGTCTTGAGCATCGACGTACGTGGCTACGGCGAGACTACAGATAACCCCGAGAAGAGCCCGAGCAAATTCCACAACGTCGAACATCGCACTGCAGCTCTGGCGATCCATATTGGGCGGCCGCTGGTGGGTCAGCGAGTGGAAGACGTGGTGGCAGCTCTCAATATACTCGCAGCGCGCGACGACGTTGACAGTGGACAGATCGAGCTCGTCGGAGTCGATCGTGCTGGCCCCGTTGCTTTGCATGCCGCAGCGTTGGATGCTCGATTCGCCGGCGTCATCGTTCGCAGCGAAATTCATTCCTGGATCGATAACGTGGTGGGCAGGCCTTTACAGCCCAATCTGTTTGGCCATGTCGTACCGGGCGCACTGGAGAAATACGATCTCCCCGACCTCAAGAGAGTCATTGCACCCCGATCTGTGCGAATCGAATAGTCCGGCGTAGTCGCGGCACCGACGACGTCAGACGTTCAACGCCGCGGTGTGCCCCAACATGCCAGACAATTCCCGGCAAGACCATAGAAACACATGAACAGATCCCAAACGATGTCTCTCCTGACGCTGATCCCGACAGCCTGCATGGCCTTCGGATTCGCCGAAGGCGCATCCCCGGATTCCTTCAAACAGGACAAGCCTGACCGACGGCTGATGCTGGATCAGTCCGTCCATTCTTACCGACGCAGCGGCGTCTCGGATGTTACACCGACAATTGCCGGTCATTGGAGCTTCTCATCCGACAAAGCGTCCGCTCCGGATTGGCGGGCGCAATGGATCTGGATGCCCAAAGGTGAAGACATCGACATGCTTCTGGCCCGAAAGACTTTTGTGCTTTCTGATTCACCCGAACGGGCAAGCCTGTCGATCACGGCAGGCTCGAGGTACCAACTGTTCGTCAACGGAAACTATGTTTGCAGCGGCCCGGCTCGCTGCGCTCCTCATCATCAATCCTTCGACCATCTGGATATCACGAAAGCTCTTCAGAAAGGGAAGAACACCCTGGCCATCCGAGTGCACCACCAACGCGAAGATGTGTCCTATTACGGCGTGTCACGCGCCGGGCTGCTGGCGCAACTCGACATTGAACCCGATGTGAGTACTTCCTCGCTTTGGACAGATGCCAGCTGGAGAGTGTCTCCGGATAACAGCTGGCTAAATGCCTCACCGAGGATGGCCCGATTCCATCTTGAAGCCTGTGACCGGACGGATCTGCGCCACGTCGCCAAAGGATGGATGGACGGCGACTTCGACGACCGCAACTGGTCAGGAGCACATGTTCTCAAGCGACAGGCTGGATGGCCGCTGCCGCAGAAGAACGATCGTCCCACGCACCTGACGCATCCCTGGACATCGTTGATCGCACGGGACATCCCGTATCTGAGGGAGAGTATCAGTGAGACAGGGCAACCGGTTCATGTCGGCAGCATTCCGGCACCCAAAGGCGGGCCGATCATCAGTGGAGATCAATGGGTGGACGCGCCCGTCATCCGCCGTGTTCCGGTCCTGTCGCAAGCCAGGCGTTCGATTGATCCGCACCGCAAGGAAGCGACGGAAGCCGCTGAGCCGATCCTGATTCCGGCCAACGAACCGGGCAGGTGGCGAACCATTGTTTACGACCTTGAGGAAGTGCACAACGGCAGACCGTTCCTGGACATCGCGGGACCGGCCGGCGCCGTGGTCGATATTATGTCCGCTCCCTACGTTCTTAACGGCAGCTTGCAGTCTCCCATCGTGGCATCCACCTATGTCGATCGCGTCGTTCTGTCCGGGGAACGCGAACGATGGGAAGCGTTCTACATGAAACCGGCGCGCTGGGTGGCAGTCGTCTTTCGCCACCTTCCCGGGGAGGCCAGACTGTTCGGGGCAGGCGTCGTGCGAAGCGAATACCCATTCAATCAGCAGGGTTACTTTCACGCGCCTGATTATCCAGAACTGCAAACGCTCTGGCATGCCGCCGCGAAGACCATTCAGGTATGCACCACCGACGCCTACACCGACAACTACCGGGAACGACGACAATACGCGCAAACCAGTTACTACGCGTCTATGGGCAACTATCCTGTCTATGGTGACCATGCTCTCCAGCGCCGTTATTTGAGGCAGATCGCCGAGGAGCAGTTGGCGGACGGCCTGATGCCCGCCTACGCTCCCCGCCACGGCGAGGACTTTATGGTGATCCTCGATTCCAACTGCTTCTGGATACGCGGCCTTCACCAGTACCTGCTCTACTCGGGAGACGACACGTCGGCGCGGGAACTACTGCCTGCCGCCCGCAAGCTGCTCAGTCTCCTGCACAGCTTCACCAACTCGGACGGCCTGCTCGACAATCCGCCCCACGCCTACTGGCTGGACCATGCGTTGAACGACAGACGAGGCGCCAATTTCTGTCTCAACGGACACTACGTGGCCGCCCTTGAGGATTTCGCGCTGGTTCTGGAATGGTTGAACGAACCGGCGGCGGACATCTACCGGGAACGAGCCCAACGGATCCGCGTGGCGTTAAGCAGACAGTTGTGGGATCCGGACAGGAAACTATTCGCGGATGCGATCATCGACGGCAAACGTTCCGACCGATTCAGCGAACACGCCAATGCCACGGCCCTGGCGCTAAGGATTGGAACATCTGAGCAGACCGAAGCCGTCGCCACTCAATTGGGCAGGAACGGCAACCATGATTTCGTTCGACGCGAGTCCGGCATCGTTATGGTCACTCCCGCCATGTCTTACTTCCTGCACGCGGGGCTATGCGAAGCGGGTTACGCCGACGAATCCTGGAATCTTCTTTGTGCTCGATTCATGCACATGGTGACACCGAAGACCAGCGGGACGCTCTGGGAAGAGTGGTGGCTTGACGGCAGCGGCCGCAGTGGCACCTTCAAACCTAACACCGCCGGACGGAGCGACGCACAGACCGAGAGCGCCTTTTCACCTGACCTCTTCTCTCGGTACATTCTGGGCATTGAGCCCACGCAACCGGGGCTGCGGGAGGTCGCGCTGCGCTACTACGCTTCCAACCGCCTCCTCCGGCGCAAGGGCGCCGTCCCGACCCCTTCGGGGCTTCTTGAAGTTGCCTGGAACGTGAGTCCCGCGGAGTTCAGGATCACTTTGCAGTCGCCGGCAGGCACAAGCGTAAAGGTCGACCTTGCCAGCCTGGGATCGCCAACCCAGGACCGCATCTCCATTAACAACAAACCAACATCCGCCCAGCAGGTGAATGATGGCTATATCGTCCTTCCGCCTGGAAATCATGTGGTGCGCGTTAAGCGACAGGAGGAGAATTGACCGTGACAGAGAAGTGGCAGACAGGATTAAAAGTATGAGAAGAGACCCAATCATGGCCATTCTGTCGATCGTCGCTGCCTTTCTTTGTCAGCTGGGCGCGTGTGGGGCAAAGACGAAGCCTAATATTGTGCTCTTGTTTTCGGACGACGCAGGATATGCGGACTTCGGCTTCCAGGGCAGTCGGCAAATGAGAACGCCCAATCTGGATCGCTTGGCCGAATCCGGCGTTCGCTTCTCGCAGCTTTACGTGACTGCCTCAGTCTGCGGGCCTTCCAGGGCGGGCCTTTTGACCGGAAGGTACCAGCAACGATTTGGCTTCGAGGAAAACAATGTGCCTGGAATTATGAGTGAGAGCGGACTGACGGGCGATGATATGGGACTTCCGCCGGGGCTTCCGACGATCGGTGATCGCTTGCAGGCATTGGGCTACCGAACGGCGATTTTTGGCAAGTGGCACATGGGAATTGCCGATCGGTATCACCCGCTGAAGCGCGGCTTCGACGCGTTCTATGGGTTTCGCGGCGGAGCTCGCAGTTTCTTCGCCTATTCGAAGAAGCAGAGGGAAAAGGTCGGGCGCAGTCGTTGGATGGAGCGGGACTTCGAGGGCTTCGGAGAACACCAGGACTATTTGACCGATGCCCTGGCGGACGAAGCCTCCGCTTTCATTGAGCAGAACCGGGATAAACCGTTTTTCGCCTATGTTTCGTTCAATGCGGTTCATTTACCCCTGGAAGTAGATCCGGGCGATAGCGAGGCGTTTCCTGGCCTGGAAGGAAAACGCAGGAAACTAGCTCAGATGACGCTTTCCCTGGATCGCGCATGTGGGAGAATCGTGGATACACTGAAGAGACTTGGCCTGGAACAAAACACGCTGATTGTTTTTGCAAACGACAATGGAGGCCCCTCGGACAAGAATGCATCCAGCAATTATCCGTTTGCGGGCGTTAAGGCGACCCAGTTGGAAGGGGGTATTCGCGTGCCGGGATTCGTGGTTTGGCCCGGAGAGATTCCTGCGGGATCCGTTTTCGACAAGCCTGTCAGTACGCTTGATCTTACGCCGACCTTTGTCGAGGCGGCCGGGGGCGATGCCTCGGGGATCGATGGGCTGGATGGAGTAGACCTCGTTCCTTACCTGCGGGGAGAAAAGAAAGGGAAACCCCATCAGTCGCTTTTTTGGAAAATGGAAAACCGCGGCGTGGTCCGGGATGGCGACTGGAAGTTGATGCGTTTTCCTGATCGTCCGGCGATGTTGTTCAATCTCGCCAGGGATCCCTCCGAGCAATATGATCTGGCTGACCAGTATCCCGAGAAGATCAGGAAGCTCTATAAGAAGCTCTTCGAGTGGGAGATGACGCTGGAACGTCCCCTTTTTCAATTACGCCGGGCAGAGGAAGTTTGGTCGTCGGAACGCTTCGATCAATTCCGAAAGCCACCCGCAGAACCACACTACAGCGTTTCACGCTGACTTGTGGCCGTGAAGGATGTTCTTTAATAGCAGTTTCGCTACTCCCACGAGCCAGTATCGTTCACGACAATAAGTAAA
>JAAERP010000004.1 GCA_024230215.1 Fuerstiella sp.
CTGTTCCAACCCTGGCACATTCTGCTCGCTGCACTCTGTGGCATGGTCAATGAGCGACAGCGGCAGATCATCGAATTCCAGAACGCTCAGATCGAAGCCCTGCTGAAGAAGCTGGGAAAGATCTGCACCGAATCGTGGTCATTCTGCGTTGAAGGTGCGCGCTCAGTTGAAACAGACGCCGATTGACTCGCCTGTGGTCCAATCGTCTCAACCACGTTCGGCCGAAATCGTGACTCGATTCGCTTGCTAACAACTGATTGTCAAACAGCTTCGCGTTCGGTTCAGTTTTTTGACCCTACGGGCAGCGTAACCATGAATCGGGATCAGCCGAGTTCCGTGATGAGCCCGCATTCCTCAAGCACAAATCGCGGCCGGCCAGCAAAGTCGTTAAATGTCAAATGCGGATCGATTCCCAGATGCCGATAGATCATCGCAAGCACGTTCTCGGGGCGATACGCTGCGGCGGCGGGCACTTCGCCCCTGGAGTTCGATGCACCGACGATGCCAGGCTGCAGCCCACCACCGGCAAGCAGCACACTCATGACCGCCCCCCAATGATCACGTCCTGCGTTACCATTGTATCGCGGAGTGCGGCCGAATTCGCCCATCGCCACGACTAAAACCTGATCGTTGAGGCCGCGCTCGTATAAATCGCCGACCAGCGCGGCCATGCCCCGATCGTACGCGGGACCGCGCTGCCTTAATCCACGTGCCAGTTTGGTGTGATCGTCCCAACCCGTCACACGCACCGTCACGCAGGTCACGCCTGCTTCGACCAGCCTGCGGGCCATCAACAGGCATTGCCCCGTGCTGTTTCGACCGTACGAATCGCGCAGCGTGTCCGCTTCGGCCTGAATGTCGAATGCCGCACGCGCCCTTGTGCCGGTGACCAGTTCAAATGATTGCTCCCTGAACTGGTCGACTGCTGTGGACGATCCCTCCAGATCCAACAGCCGTCGTTGGCTGTCCAGAGTAGATAACAGACCGCGACGATGGTCAAAGCGGGCGTCGGTCAGGCCGGAACCCAGGGAGAGATTCGGAACCTTGAAGTTCGGTTTGCCTGGGTCAGCGACCGTTTCGAATGGATTATACGATTTTCCCAGATACGCTGCGTAGCCGTTGCGCATCGTATTTGGGACGGACACGTAAGCCGGTAGACCGCTGACATTGGAACCGCGTACTTTGGCAATCACGGACCCAAAGCAGGGCATAGTGTCGGCGGACGACCGGCCACCTTTCGGGCCTCGTTTATAGTATCCGGTTTGGGACAGATGGCTCGACGGGTCGTGACTGTTCGACTGGTGATGCACCGAGCGGACAATCGACAGCTTGTCCATCACTTTGGCCTGCTGAACCATCAATTCACTAAACATCACGCCGGGGGTGTTTGTGGCAACGACGCCAAATTCACCACGATACTCAACCGGCGCTTGCGGCTTGGGATCGTAAGTTTCAAATTGTGACGGACCTCCGGCCAGTTCCACAAAGATGACAGCTTTCGCATCAGCTGCCGCATCATTCGCGCTCGCAGCACGCAACCGCAGAACTTCGGGCAGACTCAGCCCGCCCAACCCAAGGAACCCGGCTTTCAGGAAACTTCGCCGAGCGATCCCGTTGCAGAACGTTGATTTCTCACTGGTACTCGTCGACATTGCGATCTCCCCAAGGTCATCGTCTTGTCACAATTCTATGCAGGATCGTAACGCCGAAGCAATTTTGCCCTGCCCCGTCACCACAACATTCGGGAGTTTAACGCGCGAGTACTCGTCGCTGCCAGCAGTCAGACGTCGATTTGACTTTCCCAGAGCCGATGAGGGCGGGATCATTCTCGGCATGTCTGAAAATTGCCGAACTCAAAAACAGTACGATCACCGACTGCGTCTGCTGATTCAGAACACCCGTGATCTG
The DNA here is from genome assembly GCA_024230215.1 of Fuerstiella sp. GTDB lineage: Bacteria > Planctomycetota > Planctomycetia > Planctomycetales > Planctomycetaceae > Fuerstiella. The sequence goes on from JAAERP010000004.1 coordinate 1,909, forward strand.
GATCTCGCCGTTCGACATGGCGTCCCGCGTTCAACGGCTCGCGGCTGGCTCAGGCAATCCAGAACGGACGTGGTCTCCATGCCATCAGAGACATGGTCACCGGCGATGAGTACCGTCACGTGTCAACAGGAACACTGGCTCAGCAGAGTCTTCGCCTCGCCCACGACATGGTACCGACTGGTCCGTGCCCACAAGTGGCGGCGGCCACGACAGCGTGTTCATCCAGCAAAGCCCACGATTGGCATCAGGGCCACACGGGCTAACGAGATCTGGCATGTTGACACCACGCTCATCCGACTGCTCGATGGAAGCAAAGCTTATCTGCATGCAGTCATCGACAACTTCTCTCGCCGAGTCCTTGCGTGGAGAGTCAATGACTCGTTTATTCCCGCTGTCACAGCCGAGCTTCTGATTGAGGAAGGCAGAGAGATCGAAGATGGCAAGCCACAGCGACTCGTCGATGGTGGCGTCGAGAACGACAACAATGCTGTGGACAAGCTCGTTGACTCAGGTGTTCTGAAACGCATCCTCGCTCAGACAGAGATCCGCTACTCGAATTCACTGATTGAGTCGTGGTGGCGCGTGATCAAG
>JAAERP010000005.1 GCA_024230215.1 Fuerstiella sp.
GCAGCCAGATACAGACCACCCAACCCCGATAAGAAACCGCTCGGCGAACCGAAAATTCGAAAACTGAACATCGATGAAAAGAAAAAACTCAAAGCAATTTCCAGCAATGAATTAGTTGTCTAATTTCCTTCACGGCGTTGGGGGAAGGGGCGAGCTCTATGCAGGTTGCCATCTGTCCACGCCTCGTGCCGGATGTGAATGGCGAGGATGAAGAGGCGTTTATCCGCCGCGTCGACGACCTGTTTGTGAATAAGACTGAGCAGTGGCCTTACGTCTCCAACAATATTTCGCACTTCAAGTTCTACTCCACGACGCTCGTCTGGATGAGCAAGAAGGACCCTGAGCTCCTGCGCCGGACGATCAAGAGTGTTGCCGCAATGGACAAAGGTATTGCCGTGGAGGTAGGCATCCGGCATGGCCACAGCCAAACGGAAAAATACATACTCGACCCGATCCACAAAGCCGGGGGGCGTGTTGATTTCATCATTACAGACAACGTCTTCATCAAATCCCAGTTCAGAAAGGACAAGAAAGGGGATTACAACTGGACCTATCAGCAGGCTGTGGAGAAGTACGCCGCGTATGTGGCCGGTATCAAGAAGAAGTACCCGCAGCTGAAAGTCGGGATTCTGGAGGCAGGCTTTCGCTTTTACTGGGGGGACAAGGAGCGATTTCCCGCGGAAGTACCGAAGAAAGACAATGGTGACCTGAAGGCCCTGCTCGTGGACGTAATCAAGGCCTGCAAGGCCAAAGGTACCCGGATCGACATCTTCCAACCCGAATATTCCTATGAACGTATCGAGAGCACAAAGAACGGTTGGGAAAAGATGAAGGCCATGGAGACGTTCTGCCGGGACGAGGGGATTGAGTTCTACTTCCTGTTCAACGACCACACCGGGGGACATGACTCCGACAAACTGTTTCACGAGAACGTCATGAAATGCCTGCGGTCTGTGAAATCGCACGGGCTCACACCGGAGCTCGGAACCATTCAATCCTGGTATGAGCACCCATTGGCCGACCTGCCTGAAGACCGGCCGTACACCTTTATGCACCTGGCGAAGGAGTTCATTCGGGAAGGAAAGATGAAGGCCCCAAGATAGTGGCTCCTGAGGCTGGCGGAGTGAGTTCTATGAACTGTCAAGAGACATTGGTGAGAAGCAAGACCTGGCAAACGCGAATCCGGAGCTGTGCAGGAAGCTCGATGCCATGCGGATGGATGATCTGAAGAGTAAGAATGCCCATATCCCCCACAGGCCGATCACCCCGCACAGGAAATTTGCCGGAAAAACCAGGTTCGGCCCTTACGGCGATTTTCTTCTCGAACTCGACACCTACGTCGGGGACGTCATGCAGGCATTGAAGAAGACCGGGCAACTGGATAAATGGATGAATCACCCAATTGTGCCGACGTAGTAACGAAGAACATCTGCAAACATTGAATCAGGACCGGACGCATAAAGTCCCGTAAGTTCATTGGCACCGATCGCCGGGTAACAAGGATTTTCTGCGTCACTGGATCACCGTCTTGCCATCTCGAATGAACACACGTTGCGGAAATCCTTGTTCGGCAATATCGCCGTAGTTGTGTCCCGCGTCGCCCTGATAGGCGCAAAACGAGACGAGTGGTTCGTCGCCCGTGTTGATCGAACGGTGTGCCCAGCAGGGTGGCACATAAACCAGACGATTCCGAGTCATGGGCTCCAGCACCGACCGACCATCGGGAGATTTCATTGCCATAAAGCCGGTACCACGCAGGCAAAGATAGACTTCGGCTGTCTCCAGGATCGTATGATAGTGTCCCTTTGTCATGAAACACTCGTCGCCAACACGTCCAGGCTGCAACGAACTGATACAGAACAGCACGTGTCCGTATTTCTCGGGGACGTCTTTCTCGAACACTTCGTAGTGTACCGCATCGCCGTCGTCGATCAGTTTCTGCAAAGCATCTTCGTCCTGGTAATAGCCCTTCATGTCGGACGGTCTGCGGATCAGATGCCGATCAGGATCGTTCATTGCACCTTCTGCCAGGTCGATGTCAGTACCAAAAGGCGTCATTAGATTGGTTGTTGGCATAGGTTTCTCCGAAAGGTCTTTCTTGCATTTCGACGTGTTTCTTAACCGACGTCGCCATGTGAGATGATTGTGTTGTTCGGGGTGATTGCACCCCGTGTTGAGCTCAGCGGATTCACGTTGATGAATTGTCTACGATATTCGAACTCTGCATTAAGCCTCAGTGGGCTCGCTGGGCTCACCACGGGCCGTTAGAGCAATTTACTTATTGTCGTGAACGATACTGGCTCGTGGGAGTAACGAAACTGCTACCGAACAACGTTCTTCGCGGCCACAAGTCAGCGTGAAACGCTGTAACGGCGTGTTTCGGCAGCAATACGCGAGAGCTCTTCAAATCCGGGACCGCTGGTTGGTATATCGATGTCGAAGACTTCGGCAATGACTTGCGTCCAGCCATGGATGAAGTAGACCCAGCCGTCTTCGACGTGCAGTTGTTTCGCTTCTTTTTGCGCACGAGCTTGATCGAGAAACACAAGATCACCTCGATAGTTGAAATCCCAGGCCAAACCGTTCTCCGGAAACTCAGCTGCCTCGGAAAGTGGTGACCCAGGAGCATCCTTGCCGAGTCCCGTCGCATTAATGACGAGCGAATGAGGTTTCAGTTGAGCGACGACCTGATCGTTTTCAGAGGCCGTGGGGCAAAGACGATATTCAATCGGAATCGGGTAGGCGATTTCGTCATGTACCTTCTGCATCTCCGCGAGCCGTTTCTCACTGCGATTCGTTACATGGATTTTTGTGGGACGTTCTTCGTTCGGCCGTTGCATGAGGCTGATCGTAAGAGCCAACGACGACCCGCCGGCACCCAGGATGCAGATTTCGCCACCAGTGCGTGCCCAGTAGTCGCCAGGAACAAAGGCATCCAGCGATAACCCACTGGTGATTGGGTCTTTCGCATGGCCAAGCAGTTTGCCATTTCGTTTAGAGATGGAGCTGACCTCGTCCAATTGCCGGGCGTAAGGCCCCAGTCCATCAAACAAGTCACGAGCCGCCTTGAGCAGATCGAGCTTGTGAGTCGTGACCAGCGCTCCCTGCGACAGTTCATCCTTCTTCAGGAAGTTGACGATTTTTCGATAGACCTCGGGGTCGTCGTGCCATTGGCAGTCAATCCCACGAATCGGACAGTCACCCAAACCAAGGTGCTGCGCCCAAAGAGGAAATACCTTCATGATCGAAGACTTTGTCGTTGTCACGCCGATGAAATAGAACGTGGGCCGATCTGCCGGCCTGAAATCAAAAGGGGTCATGATTCGTTTTCTAACCAGAAACCAAGCATATGATCGTAGATGCGGACGAATTCCGTTTGTAAGTCGGCATAGGCCGCCGCCGCGTCGGGATCAGGCTCGACGGTTTGCGTTTTCGCACGACGATCCACAGCAACTTGAACCGGATCGTCAATCAAACCAACGCCCGTTGCCGCCAGTAATGCCGCGCCTTTGAGGCCTGCCTCCGGTTCGTCGGACAGTTCCAGCGTGCTGTGCGTGACGTCGGCTTTGATCCTGTTCCAAAGCTTGTTGCGCGTGCCCCCGCCAACACTGAAAATCCGCTCCACGTTCAACCCTCGCTCGCGAAAGATCGACACATCCTTCCCCATCGCGAAAGCAACTCCCTCCATCACAGCACGCACCATATGCGGCGCTGAATGATTAAGATTGAGACCAAAGTAACCGCCTCGAGAAGTCGTGTTTTCTCGGCGGCGTTCGCCCAGCATGTAGGGAAAGAAGACCAGACCATCGCTGCCAACGGCCGCCTCAGAAGCTCGCTCGATCAGTTCATCGTAGGAAACATCGCGCCCACACATGTCACTGACGAGGTCTTTGCACCACTTCATGCTCAGACCGCCGCAATCGAGAATCGTAAACGGAATCCAACCATCGACAACATGACGCAGATTCTGAATGGCCGGGTCGACCAACGGCTCGGGACTATGAGCGGCCAGCAACGTGCTGGTACCCGTGACGTCTGCTGTCACGCCCTGGCCGACAATGCCGAAGCCCAGCATCGAAACAGGAAAATCTCCGCCGCCAGCGACCACAGGTGTACCTGCACGCAAACCTGTCAGCTCGGCCACGCTGGGAACGATCGCTCCGATGACTTCATGCGAGGCGTGAACAGGAGCAAGCTTTGCTATGTCGACTTCGACGGCGTCGGCCAACTGGGTGGAGTACTCGTTGCGTTGGCAGTCCCAGAGGAATGAGCCAGAGGCTTCGCTCGGATCCGCAGCAGCAACTTCGGTCAAACGATAATTGATAAAATCTTTCGGCACGAGAAACTGTTCAGATTTCTCGTAGACCTCGGGCTGATTATCTTTGTGCCAACGGATTTTCAGGCCAGACCAGGCCGGATTGATTGAACTGCCGGCGATCGCCGCCAGGCGAGTCTCGTCGTGTTGGGCGATGACCGCTTCCACCTGCGGCTGACAACGTTTGTCGCACCACAACTGAACCGACTCGGTCGTGACCTTGCCGTTGCGATCGATTCCAACCGGTCCGTGCATCTGCCCACATGTGCCAATCGCCGCGATCGATTCGGCCGCCATGTCGGTCTGCGCCAGCACGTCGCGAATGGCCTGGCATGTTTCCTGCCACCAATCGTTCGGCTTCTGCTGAGCCCAACCTTGATGCGGGCTATCGACATCGTGGACAACCTGAGCAATTCCCAGGATCTCTCCATCAGCGTCCAGGATCGCCGCACGTGCACTCTGTGTACCGATATCGAGAGCCAGGAAATGGTCGGCCATCGATAATCCTCCATTTGTGAAAAAGTGTAACGCGGGACTGCTGGTGCTTTGTCAGAACCAGGTTTCAGGGTTGGCGAGGAAAAGGGGGTCAGGGTGTGCCGGGACAAACCGGTTTGGAATAGAGAATGAAAGTTTCTTACGAAGAAGAGTTAGCCACCTGCTTCGGCCTTCAGAGGAGGGGCGATTTTGGTAACGGAATTGTCTTAAGCGTCCGTGAGAAGGGCAACGCAGGCCAGCTATTGAGCTCCGAAATCACCACTTCCGTGTGCCGATCCTGTCCTGACAGGGAGAAGGCTACCTCGTCGTTGCCGTTATTGGCAAGGCATCGATGGACACGGCGGAGTCAGCGAACCTGTGCATGCGTGTCCGCATTCCCAAGCCCGACGGTCGATGGGAAAGCGGATGCGAGCAACGTTGCAGAAGATCCGTGAGTCTCTACTGACACGTCGACATCGCCCAATCGGCGAGACGGGCCGCTGGCTTCGACGGGTTGTTCACGGCTGGTTAAACTACCACGCCGTCCCGAGCAACAGTCACTGCCTGTGCCGCTTCGTTGATGAAGTGACTCGCCTGTGGCTGTCCGTAATTCGTAAACGCAGCCAGCGAGGTCGTCGTGGCTGGACATGGGAACGGATGCAGCGTCTTTCACGCCTGCATCTTCCTCGTCCCCGCGTGACTCATCCTTACCCAAACGAACGCTTTCACGCCCGACTTAAGGTAGGAGCCGTATGAGGTAATTCTTCAAGTACGGATCTGTGCGGGGGGCCGCTGGCAACGGCGGTCCCGACCGCGATTACGAATGGCACTGTCGGGTACTGTCAGCGCACATTTTCATCTGTTCCAGGCTTTCTTGATGTCGTCGAACAATTCCACCCGTCCGGTTAATCTGTTCTCCGGAGATGGGGGTTCGTCAGGTGGAACTCGCCGCTGGCATCGGTGGGAAGACCAATTCGCAGGCGGGTCTCCTTCTCGAAAGCGACCTTGACGTCAAACTCGATCTCATGCTCACGCCATTGAGCTGACAGGGGCACGGCGACTCCGTTGATGACACCGCGCCAGCCATCAGCGACATCGAACCGCACGGTCAGCCCTGTGGTGCCTTTGACGCGACACGAGAACCGGTAGCGGCCGGGGGCGAGCTTGCCGTGGTTGAAAAACGTGTAGCTGAGATTGCTTCCTCGCCCGTAGTCGCCTACGACGCTGAGCACTCGTCGACCAGCGGGCCCCTCCACCGGGCCATCCGCGCTGACTCGTTTTTCGATGGTGTCAGACCGACGGGTCAGCACCCAATAACGCCACGGATTGATCAGCTCCACCCGGGGATCGGGTGCCCAGCGGGGCATGGGAGTGACCTTTGGCGCCGGGGGAGGCTGAACGGCTAGAAGTTCCTCCGGGACCTGGTACGAAAGCGTGCGGTCGAAGGCGGGGCTGTCGAACGTGACACCCTTCAGTGCTGTATCCCGCGGGACGGCGCCGATACCGATAACCCCGAACGGATGCCAGCCCCCGCTGAGGTAGTTCTGAATGGCAAAGCGGACGCTGGGCACCATGCCACCTTCACGGTCAAGAATCCCAATGGCGAGGATGTACTCACCGGGGGAGATCTTCTCCGGAAGTGTAGCACTCCCGGACGCGTCGTACTGCTTCGCCGGAACGCGGTAGGCAAAGGCGTCACTATCCCAGTCTTCTCCAGGCAGCCATCGGCGAACATCGATCCCGCCCAGTGGGGCAGACCATACCGGCTTCCCGTTCTGCGGATCGAGAAGGGCCACGGCCACCGGCCAGTTCAGGTAGAACGGGGCGCTTCCCGTATTCCGGACGGACATTCGGAGAGACAGGTCGCCACCAGGCTGGCACACAACGGGGTAACTCAGAGAGTCGACCACAAAACGATACCCAAATGCCTTCTGCAAGTCGCCCGCGCCCCTGAGCACAACCGGATCGGCCGACGTGTAGTTCGAGATCCAACCGAGATAGGTAGTGTGATACCGGCGGATCTTGTCGATCATGTATCGGCGGTAGGCGGGCTCCGTCATCGTTTCGTCAGGGGTGCGTCCAAATGTCCCCTCCGGATTGGCGTCCTTGCGTTCCTTCTGCCAATTGTACTCGACCTCGCCCTCGATGGGCGCGTGCTTCCAGATGTCAGGATAAATATGCGTCGCCTGCCATGGAAACTGATGCTTGTCCCCGTGCGGCGGCTCACGGCTCACGTTGGCAAAGGTGTCGTAGTAGATCCCGAACCCAGCTTCCATAAACTCCGCGTCGGTGTGCCTTACCAGGATCGGCTTGTTCCTGAACGCCTCCTTGAAGGCATCGACCAATAGACGTCGCTGTGATTTGGTCGGTGCGGGATCGTGATGTTCGCCCCAGTAGCCGATCAGTCCCATTTGAACGGCGAAGATGCGCGGATCGTTGTCCCATGCCTGCCCCAGCTTCGCGGCCAGACGCTTCAGGCGTTCGCGGAACTTGGGACTGTCATAGTCGAACTGTGCCATGTCAGTGGGCCAATGCTGCCTGGGACGCTTCGCTGTGCCCAGTGTGCCGTCCCAGTCCAGGTACACCCGCGGCACCAGTTTGATATTCAGCTCGCCGAAACTCCTGCCCCTGAGGCGCGTGATTTCGTTTGTGCGAGCGATGATGCGCTCGACCGTGTCCTCGTCGCTGAGCTCAATGGCGTTCCAACCTATGTACTGGCGATGCAGGAGTCCGTACCCGTCGCTGTGATAGCTACGGAACCCTTTGAGCGGATTGTTGATAGCCCCCTCAAACTCCTTCGGCATGGCGGTTACCCAATCGTCTCCTCCCGGCGCATCCGCCGCAATTGCCGATACCAATCCCATCCACAGAAACACGTGTCTCATTTTCATGGTCGTACAATTCCGATTGTTGTGGTCCATCATGGGGAGATTCCTATCGACCAACCTGACGGGATGGACGTCAGGGATGCGATCATCCGAGGACGCTCGGGCCTCTTTGGCACGTAATGTGGTCTGAACGTGATTTTTTCGGAGACCCTACCGAAAAGCGTTTCAATTTCGTAGTGTGGGGTCGTTGCCAGGTTGGGCACACGGGCAATGAGCTTGTGCATTTGAAACGCGAGAGGCGTTTCGCTCTGCGGTTCGCGTTTTTGCCCCAGGCTACGATGGCTGACCCCATTTAACTCTGGTTTCCAGACATCGTCCGGGAACCAGAGCAAATCACAGCGGAATGATTTTGGTATGAACCGATTCTGTGGCCTGCTAACTATTCTGACACTGATTCACTGCGATCTGTCTGCCGACGAGACTCAGCCACCTGCCACTCGGGCACCGATTGATTTTGCGGCGGAACTACCGCGCATTGCTCCGACTGAACCGGCCGACACAATTGGGAAGTTTAAGGTCAGATCCGGCTTCCGAATCGAATTGGTTGCAGCGGAACCGCTGCTGCGTGATCCGGTCGCTATTGATTTTGACGAAGACGGACGACTGTTCGTCGTGGAATTTCCGGAGTACAACCAGAAGCACGTTCGTAAGAACATCAAGGAAACGGGGCGTGTACGCGTTCTCACAGACACCGATCGCGACGGCGTATTCGATAGGAGTGAGATCTACGTCGACGAATTGGCTTATCCAAGTGCGGTCGTTTGTTACGACGGCGGAGTCTTCGTCGCCGCGGCCCCCGACATTCTGTATTACAAAGATACAAACGGCGATGATCGCGCGGATATGCGCAGCGTCGTCTATACCGGCTTCGGACAGGAATTCCAGCGGGCCGGACAGGCTCAACTGAATTCGTTTCGCTGGGGTATCGACAATCGAATTCACGTCTGCACCAATTTCTCCGGTGGTTTGATCCTGCGACCGAACGTGACGAACTCGAAACCGGTTGCTGTGAGAAACCGCGGGTTTCGTTTTGATCCGCGCACTCTGGACTACGAAGCGGTCAGCGGCGGCGGGCAGCACGGCCTGGCCATTGATGACTGGGGCCGGGAGTTCCGCTGCCGTAACAGCGACCCCTTCAAGCTACTGATCTGCGACGAACGATACCTGGCTCGCAATCCCTGGCTGACGGCACCGTCATCTTCGATCAGCATTCTGAAGACCGGCAAACACACGTCGTTGTTTCGCATCAGTCCCGATGAACCCTGGCGAGTCCTGCGAACGCGAATGCGGACAGAGAAGCTGTACGGCGGATCGAATGAAGGCGGTAAGCCTTCCGGTTTCTTTACCGCCGCAACCGGTGTCACAATTTACCGTGGTGATGCATGGCCGGCCGAGTATCGGGGCGCCGGATTTGTCGGTGAGGTCGCAAACAATCTGATCTTCCGTGCGAAGTTTGAACAGGACGGGGTGAGCCTGATTGCCCGCCGCGCAGACGCGAACGAGGAATTTCTGGCCTCGAAAGACAACTGGTTTCGACCCGTACAGTTTGCGAACGGACCGGACGGCAATCTCTACGTGGTCGACATGTATCGTGCGTTGATCGAGGGAGCCTCGTTCCTGCCGCCTGACGCTCTTGAGCATATCGACGTGACTGGCGGCGTGAATCGCGGACGAATCTACCGCATCGTTCCCGATGGGTTCAAGCAACGCCCGCAACCTCTGCCGGGAAATGCTTCAACCCAGGAACTGGTCGCACTGCTCGAACATCCCAACGGCTGGCATCGCGACACTGCGGCGCGACTGCTCTACACTCGACAGGATAAATCCGCCGTCCACGCGATCCGTAAGCTGTTTGCGGAGTCGGAATTCGCTCAGGGGCGACTGCATGCGCTGTACGCGCTGGCCGGGCTGGCTGCGCTCGACACGGACATTGTGCTGCATGCGCTGTCCGACAGCCATCCACGGGTGCGTGAGCATGCCATGAGACTTGCCGAACCGTTTGCGGCGCGCTCCGGAGACATTCAGCAGAAGATCATTTCGAGTACCACCGACGACGAAATCCTGATCCGATTTCAGGCGGCGTTCTCTCTGGGATCCTTCGACAACGCCCAGGCACACGCCGCACTTGCCAGGCTGGCTGTGCGGGACGGAGATGATTCCTGGTTTCGGCTGGCAATTCTGTCATCTGCTGGCCGAGGTCAGTCAAAGGTGTTCCGGCTGCTGCTCGCGGACAAACAGCTGCGTTCAGTACCGCATGGTCGCGAACTGCTGACGACGCTCGCGTCTCAGATCGCCATGGCGGGTGATGCGACGGCTGTGCAGCAGATGGCACGCGACGTTGCCCGGCTGCCGCTGACCGAGTCGATGCTGGCGGACACGCTTATTCGTCGAGCGGCCCTTGATGCGGGATCTGCTGAAGTGGCACAAGCCATGGTGGAAAGCGGCGACAAAGCACGTGAGGTAATGCGAGCACTGCTGGGTCAGGCGCGACAACATGCAACGGATGACGATCAGGATGCCGGTGCCCGGGTTTCGGCCATTCGTTTGCTGGCTCTGCTGGACTTCGCGGAAGTGCGGCCGATCGTTCAGCAGTTGCTCGCCGTGCACCAGGACAGTTCAGTTCAACTGGCTGCGATCGAGCTGCTGGGCAGATTTGACAATTCCGAAGTGCCAGGAATCATTTTCGAACACTGGCAGGGCTTCAGTCCTCAACTCAGGGCGATGGCGGTTGAGACGCTGTCGTCGCGGCCGACGTGGCTGAATGCTCTGCTGGACGCTGTTGAGGACAATCGCATTCGTGCCGGGGAAACTGACCCGGCACGCTTTCAGATTCTCACGGCCCATCCGATGGAAAGCGTTCGCCGTCGAGCCACGCGTCTGCTTGCACAGACCATGCCTTCGGCGCGCAGACTGGATATCGTCACTCGATACCAATCGGCACTGACCCTGGAAGGAGCTGCTGAGCGGGGTCGCACGCATTTCCGGAAGACGTGCGCAGCGTGTCATCGACTGGAAAGCGTGGGAACTGCTGTGGGAGCAGACCTCAAAGCGATTCGCAATCGGGGCATGTCGGCGATTCTGCTGAATGTGCTCGACCCGAATCGGGAGGTGAAACCACAATACCTGACGTACGTGGTCTTGACGCGTGACGGCCGGACACACACAGGGATGATTCAGTCAGAGTCGGCAAACAGCATGGTGCTCCGTCGCCCTGACAACACAAATATCACAATTCTGCGAATCAACATCGAGGATATGCACAGCACCGGGATTTCATTCATGCCGGAAGGACTTGAGAAACAGCTTGATCCGCAGGCGATGGCCGATCTGCTCGCTTATCTGAATTCATTGAAGTAGCAACTCGAATATCACCGTCACACGTATCCTCAATCGAAATCACCGACGCTTCGGCCAGACCGTTTCCAACTGATCCGTCAATTGCTTAACAAGCTCCACGTGCGCGTCGCTGGTGGCGAGATTGTGGTTTTCGGCAGGATCCGTTTCGTGATCGTACAATTCCAATCCAACCGTCCTGTTCGCTTTCGCCCAGCGGGTGAATCGCCAACGATCAGTACGCATGGATCGGCCCATCACGTCGCCGCGAGGGAACTGGCTCAGAGCCACCTGATTCCACGCTTGATTCGGAGTGTCAAGAAGCGGCGCCAAACTCCTGCCCTCCAGATGCCCGGGGCGGTTCAGGCCTGCCAGTTCGCATAGTGTCGGGTACAGGTCAACCAACTCAACAAGCGCCTTTGTCGACTGCCCAGCGGCGTTGATATCCGGCCCGCTGATAATCAGTGGGACGCGTGTTGCGAGTTCGAAATTGGTGGTCTTGCCCCAAACACCATTTTCACCAAGATGGAAGCCGTGGTCGCCCCAGAATACGACGATCGTATTGTCCCGCAGACCAAGTTGATCAAGCTCTGCCAGAACACGGCCGACCTGGGCATCGACGTAGCTCGCGCATGCAGCGTAGCCGCGTGTCAGCTTGTGGACGAGTTGTTCGGGAATCGGCCCTTTTTTGGGAATGTCTGTGTAGCTTCGCGGATGTCCCCAGCTGGTCATTGCATACGGAGGTGAACCAATGGGCGCGTACTGGTTGTCAGCAGCGCTGACCTGATCAGCCGGATACAGGTCCCAGTATTTCTTTGGCGCAACGAACGGCAGATGTGGCTTCAGGAAGCCGACCGCCAGAAAGAAGGGCTCCTCGTGAATCCTGCGCAGCGTTTCGATCGCTTTGTCCGCGACCTGCCCATCGTACAGGACGTTGTCTTCAATGTCAGGAGCTTCCCATGCCTGTCCCAACACGAATTGGTTGACCCAGTCGTCAACGTTCGGCGGGTTTGTGCGAGCAAAGGTCCTGCGGGCAGAAGCGATTCCTTCAGGTGAGTAGTAATACCGTGGCCCAGGCCACCATTCCGATTCGCTCCATGACGTCGGATCATTCCATTTACTGCGGACTTTGAAGGCACCGTGAAAGATCTTGCCCAGTGACAAACTGCGATAGCCGGAATTTCTGAACATCTGTGGCAGGGTGACGAGATCGGGCATGCGACTGCGAAAGTGGGGCCCTCCATTCGTGTGAATTCGAGTCGAGTCCGGCCGCATGCCAGTCAGCAATGAAAGTCGACTGGCCCGGCAGGTTGCGGCCTGGCAATATGCTCGTTCGAACACCAGCCCACGTCGGGCAAGAGCATCCAGATGAGGTGTGATCATCTGTGTGTAGCCGTAACACCCCAGTTGTGGTCGCAGATCGTCTGCTGCGATGAACAGGATATTCGGTTTGCCTTCCGGACCAGTCGCGCGGATTGCGCTGTCCGAACGCAACAGCAGAATACTAAAGATCAACAGAACAGACCGAGTGAATTGCGGTATCAGATTCATAGTGCCAGCTGCTCAGTATAAGTAAACGAACTTTCCTATCCTCAAACTGTAGCGGTGTCTACGTTGCTGAACGTTGGATTACAGTAGTACGTCAACCGGGGCGAAAGGTCCAGCCATTCCCACTATCACCTGAAGCACATCCGGCAATGTAAGCCCATTGGCCGCTATGTTCCCTGAATCGTTGGGTGTTCGTGTGCGTTCGATGAGTTCCTGACACAAGACGCGACAGTAGTGGTCGTCGACCGTGCGGAAACGCAGCTCATGGACGATTCCGCCACTCGAAAACCGCTGAGGCCTCCATGTTTCGTCGAACGAAGAAATCGGGTTGAAGATGCGGGACATCGAAAGTTATTGCCGGGCGCTCATCTGGTAGCCGTTCAGTCCCCTTCGAATGGCCCTGATCAGCTCGCTCTCTTCTGGCTTTCCCGGAACGATCGTCGGTCCGATGTCCCCCCGCGCAAGATTCCCGAGCGAGAATCCAGCCGCAATCTGCCCTTGTGTTTGTCACCATTGTGGTACCATCGAGTCAACGAACCGCCGGCGCGATCGGAACAGAACCTATTTGCGAAAGCGCTGCAAAGACATAGGAAGCCGAATCATGATCCTCAGCACCTGCGCCGTCACGGTGTTCACCACCGCCCTCGCCATGTTGTCCTTCCCCAACACTGCCCACACCTCCCCCCCCGAACTGCCCGCCCAATACGTCTACAAAACCATCGGCCAGCGCCGACTCGTGGTCGATGTCGATTACCCCGTGAATCATGCTGCCACTGACGCTCGCCCCGTCATCGTCTTCTTCGCCGGCGGCGCCTGGCGCGGTGGCGGAACAAAACAATTCGAAACCCAGGCCAGGATCTATGCCGGCGCGGGAATGGTAGCTATCCGCGCCGAATACCGCGGCAGCATCGTCGACAAAGTCCAGGTCGACTCCTGCGTCCAAGACGCCATCAGCGCCATGCGCTGGGTGCGCCGCAGCGCCAAACGTCTTGGCATCGATCCCCACCGCATCGTCGCCGCCGGGGGATCCGCCGGCGGATTCCTCGCCGCCAGCACCTGGACCACCGTGAACCTCCACGCGAAAACCGACGACCTCACCGTATCCCCCAGGCCCGATGCTCTGGTCCTCTTCAATCCCGTCTTCGATCTGGTCCCCTTCATGGAACAGCTCAAGATGGATCCCAGGGAATGGACGGACAAGGCCAAACAGATCTCCCCCAACTGGAACATCAAAGCCGGCTTTCCCCCCACGGTGATTCTCATTGGCACGAAAGACGAATACCTCTACCAGAACGAAGCCTTTCGCGACAAAGTAACTCCTCTCGGTGTGAAGCTAAAGATCCACCTTTACAAAGGCCAACCCCACGCCTTCTTCAACCGTTCCCCGTGGCGTGAAGACAGCGTTCAGGACAGCCTGGAGTTCCTGCGAGAGATCGGGATCCTGTAAGACTGCGGTCCGCCTTGTCAACATTTGACGATTGCTCGTCCCGGGGCGCTCAGCGAGCAACGGAAATCGTATGGGAAGAAGGGGCTGATCAACGACCGAATACGTCAATCAGAATACGGCGGGTATTTGGCAACTCTCAACAACCAAGAGGCCTCGCCCAAAGATCAGTTGGTCTTTTCATCTTTGGGGCGCAATGGAAACCTGAAGTCCGTTCCAAATTCTTCGTTGAATTCCTCATGAATCTGGTCCATCAGATCAAGAGCTTCCCATTCAAAGCCCTGCATGATCCACTCCGGCGTCTCGCATTTTTTTGGCCGCCGGGTGCAGCCTGTTGCCTGGCAGTGACCGAGGGTGGAGGAAATGGTTGCGAGTTGAGCATGGCGACACGTGTTTGCACACCGTCCCTGGTCACGTTCCAGACCATACCGTCGACGGCAAAGTCGACGGGGCCCTCGTAACACTTGCGAACCTCGGTCACGACATCAGGAAGCGTCGCAGGGTCGTTCTGAAAGTGATAGCCCACCGCATGTTTGGGTTCGGTCATCGCCATGATCTTGCCGAACATCGCTGCCGTGGTATGCACCAGAGTACTCACGTAAATGGCCTCTGCCGGCTGAAATTTGTAGTTGGTTACGAAGTATTTGTTTGGGAGGAAACATTCATGGATGGCAAGGTCAGCGCCCTTTGCGTGCTTGACCCACCACTTGTTTGCCAGAGTGTCACCGGAGAACGCCAACTTCATGCCTTTCCACTCAAGAATAAAACTGACTGAACCTTCCAGGTGAATTGCCGGGATGGATCGAATCACAACACCGTTTTGGTCGTAGATGACATTGTTCTCCTTCGACCAGTCGAATTCGTGGACATTCATGGCCAGTGAACGCGTGTCAAGCGCCCCCTTACTGGTCTCAAGCATCCAGTTGTAGAACTTTAAGATTCCGTCAGTGGCAGCCTTCGTACCCCAATCCTCAGGCATGCCGCCACCGCCCGGCCCCCAGATTTCCAGTGGCTTCGAGCGTCCATTCTGCATGCCATAGATCCACATCGTAGGCAAGTCACCCATATGGTCGGCGTGCTGATGAGTGATGAAGATTTTGGTTATGTAATCCAGCGGAATGCCCAGCGCATAGAGAGTCGTAAAGGAACCAGTGCCGAGATCGAAAACCAGCTTCTCGCCATTGCCCAGTTCAATCAAGAAGCAAGCAGCCGCCTGTTTTGCCCGCGGCATTGGCATGCCGCTGCCGCAACAAATGACTCGCATTTCATCGGGCTTCAGTTCTTCCGTGCCCGGGTAGTAAACCTCTTGCGATGGATAGCGTTTGGTGGGCGACCATTCGACACCGGTAGCGTCGTCGTCTGATTCCTGCCGGGGACGTTCATTGGCCAGCTCCTTGTTGTTTGGGCTTGCGTGGACCGACCTCGTCTGCTGATTGTCGGTGCACGCAACGATATAGCCCAGCACAAATCCGATCGCGAGGATGCCAGGAACTCCAAACCTGGTGATATTGCGCGTCGACATGGTATTCTCCAGGGGGGGCGTTGAACGATCGTACGAACTGGCGCCCAATTCGTAGCTTAATCCTCGTAGCCGAATCCAGATTTGACAAGTTGTCGAACAATCGAACGTATGGCCCGTTTGGTGTCTGACTCCAGACGGGGGGCGAGTCTTGACGCGGCATAGATCGTCATTCGTTCTCCATGCCTCGCGCCGTCATTTCGCCGAGACGTAGACGAACAACGCCCCGCGCACCTTGCCGTCTGCTGTGGTCATGAACGTTTCAAGATCATAGTCGCCAACCTTCAGCTGTATGTCGAAAGTGGCATGCGTCGCGCCTTCAGCAACGTCGATGTCATACTGGTCATTACCGATTTTCAGCCTGGCATGGGAAGCCTCCGCAGATTTCTCGGCCTCACGCGGATAGTGGCGGCACTCGACCACATAGCGCCCGTCGCGCACGACGCTCACCGCCCATGCACCGTTCCCCTGTCCCTGGAAGGCGCCGCGATTCCACGGGCTGGCACCCTTGTACCAGTCCATCCCGTTGAGCACCACGTCTGGACATGCTGTGGCGCCCAGCAGATGACGGCTCAGCGTCTGCTCCTGATTCGGCATACTCTCCCAGAACGTCTCGTACTCGGCACGCAGATGCCTGACCACCTCTGGATACTGCGCCGCAACATCCGTCTGCTGACGTGGATCCGCCTGAATGTCGTAGAGTTTCATGCCGTTGGTGTAGCGCCAACGCTCTGTCTTTACCGATGCGTTCTTCCACATCGTCGCGTTGCGGTTGCGAGGGCAGTGGATGATCAGCGTCCGGTCTGTCGGCCAGTCGGCACCGGTCAGTAGCGGCATCAGGCTGACACCGTCACTCTCTACCGGCGATTCAATACCGCAGTAATCCAGGACGGTTGGGAAGAAGTCGATCATGCCAGCGAGCCGATTGCAGACAGCGGGCCTGGCGCCGGGCAGGCGGGCGAAGAAGGGCACGTGCTGGGCTGGGTCGTGAGCCTGAGTGATGCGTAGCCCGCCATGCGGCGCGCCGCGATCGCTCATCCCCTGATCCGAAGCGTATATGTACAGCGTATCCTCCGCCAGCCCCAGCTTGTCCAGTTTCCTGGTCATACGTCCGATATTCATGTCCAGGTTCATCACCTGTGCGTTGAGTTCGACGTTGTCAGTCATGCCCTCGGCCTTGAGCCTGGCAACCAACGCCTTCGGTCCGTGATGCGGTGAATGCGTTACCGGCGTCGAAACAAAACAGAAGAATGGTTCGTGCCTGTGATTCTCGACGAAAGTCATCGCCTGATCGAAAAGCGTGTCGGTGCAATAGCCCTTGCTCGGCGACACCTTGCCATTGTGGATGAAGGTCGTGTCGAACAGCGAGTTGCCATAGTAATCCTCCATCTGCCCGACGCCGCCGCCACCGTGGACGAAGACCTCTTCAAAGCCACGATCCTGAGGACGATGCGGATACGAGAAGCCCAGGTGCCACTTACCGAAGATGGCCGTACTGTAGCCGTTCGTCTTAAGGACATCGGCCAGCGTTGTGTCCTTGCGATGCATGATCGAACGGCCGGCGACGGTCGTAAACACGCCGCTGCGCATGGCGTGGCGGCCGGTCAGGATGACAGTGCGAGTGGGCGAGCAATACGGTTCCGCATAGAAATGCGTAAATTCGACGCTCTGTTTGGCCAGGCTATCGATATTCGGTGTCTTGATCTGCGCATGCCCATGGCAGCTCATCTCGTAATAACTCTGATTGTCAGAGAGAATGAAGACAACGTTCTTCGGCCTGGCCGCGAAGAGGGAGGAGGACGTTATGGCGACGGTCAAAAGTATGGCGAAGGATCGGATGTGCATGATGAGGGTGTGGGGTTCAGGGATTAGTGCTTTGTCACAGCCAGGTTTTAGGGTTGGCGAGGAAGACGGGGTCAGGTACCAAAAACCGGAACGGCCCGTAGGGTGCTTTGCATTTTTGGTACCTGACCCCCTTTTCCGGGGAATGCTTCCACCCTGACTTTTGCCTGTGACAAAGCATTAGCTTCCAGGTTTCAGGTCCAGACCAGGATCCAATGGCGTTGATTTCAAACGTCCAACGTGAACTCGAAGCAGTTTCGAAACCTCTGGCCACTCGCATCTCCTGGATTAACGATTGTTCCATATAGAGTGAGTTCTCGTGCTGAAATCAAGAATACTATCCGCAGATCATACACGAACTGCAACGAACGAGAAAAAGACGGACGAGAAATCTGTGTAAGCCAATCAGGAAAGTGCATTCAGGTATACAGCTTTTGGCTGAGTGTCACAAATACTCGAATGGCGAGGAGAATCAGGACTGCCCCGGTAAGTTTGTCGATTAGAGGTGCATTCTTTTTCAACCGTGGCAGGATCAGGGGGTG
Source organism: Fuerstiella sp. (assembly GCA_024230215.1). Classification (GTDB taxonomy): domain Bacteria; phylum Planctomycetota; class Planctomycetia; order Planctomycetales; family Planctomycetaceae; genus Fuerstiella. The sequence continues at coordinate 17,906 of JAAERP010000005.1, forward strand.
AGACAACAGGAGTGCCACCAGCGTATACCAAATACCATCGACGATCAGTGGAGTTGCGACAATCGCAACTTGCCCCCAAGTGTTCTCCGCTTCAGCCACAAATTGGCTGAAGAGGGCAAGAAAGAAGATCAGAATCTTGGGGTTGAACAGGGAGATCGCCAAACCGTCCCGTGCCGCTTGAAACGCGCTTGTACTCTCTCCCGCCGCTAGTTTTCCTGAAATGCTTCCTTTTGATCGCAACGACTTAATACCCAGCCATGCCAGAAACAGCCCGCCAACGACCGAAATTCCATTGAACACCACCGGAGCCTCTTTGGCCAGGACCGCCAGACCCAAAATGGTGATTAGCGCATACACTCCGATTCCGATCGAATGCGCCCACGCGCATACGATTCCTTTTCCACGACTTCCGCCCAATGTGTGTCGTACAACTACGGCCAAACTTGGCCCTGGAGACATTGCTCCAAGCAGGCAAATCGGCAACAGGCTTAGCCAGGCAATCAGGCTCATTTGGATAGAATTCTGGTCCCGGATTAATAAGTCAAGCAGAAGACAACATCGGCGAATCGCCAATTCCGGTGTCACAGAATAGACTGAGTTACCAGTGAATTCTATGCCGCTTCCTGTTCGAACGATTTCACCAGTCCACCGACATGCGACTTGATGACGACTTAGAGAAAGATTGACAGATTTGTAACATCGCGAGAATCAGCTTCATGGCGGAACCACGTAGGACGGTGACATCGAGAATCGGAAACTCTGATGGCTAGACAGCCTGTGCCTCCAATTCTGACACGTGACGAGTATCGTGAGATGCTTCGTGAGGCGGAACTCGTCGGACCAGTCAGAGGCCCCTGGGGCTTGATCGCCGGACTGCTGGCAGTCAGCTTCACCGTGGTCGGCTGCGTATTGCTGAGCGTAAACTCTGTCATGACTTTCATTCTGAGTGCATGTCTGTTCGCCAGTGCTATGCTACTTCTTCAAATTGTGCTGCATGAGTGCGCTCACGGTGTGATGTTTCGACAACGTCCATTCAATACGATCGCCGGCTGGTTGATTGGTCTGGCTGTGCTGACTCCTTTCTTCAGCTACCGCCGAGGACACACCGCACACCATCACTATGCAGGAACCGACCGGGACCCAACGGCCGCCCCCTGCGATACCACCCGACACCGTCGGTTCATTGAAGTAATTGTGAAACTCCGCCTGATTCCCGTGCTGTATCTGTTTGGTGTCTATTTCCCCTACTTGCTTTATGACCTCGTCCCAACATCGCGGCAGTGGAAACGAACCCTGTTGCAGTACGGCAGCAACCTGCTGGTGATCGTGTTCCTGCACGGCAGTCTGGCAACATTCTTCGGCCCCACGCTTTACCTTGGCCTTCTGGCGTCTTCCTTCTGGTTGTCGGCGCTTTTCTATGAATATCTATTCACGCAACACCAGCACGTGGGCCTTATCCCCGTTCCCCGAAACAGCAAACGTTTCCGGCCTCGCGAACAGCAGGTTTTCTCGCGGTCAGTTCGGATTCCCTTCGACAGTCTGCTGATGTTTTTCAACTTACATAAGGAACACCACCTTTTTCCTCATCTGCCCTGCGGTTACCTGCCTCGCCTCCATCGGTGGCTGCAGCAAAATCGGCCCGATGTTCTTCAATTCACGTCAGATTATCTGGGCATGGTGAAACGCAGACGCGATCTAAAACTCTATTCGCCGACGGTTGGCGATCATGATTGATTTTGACTGGGTGCAGCATTCCCCCTTTCCTGATCCGCAATGGGCCGACTTTCAATTTCAGTCGCTGCGGGCAATGTTTGTCACGTCGGAGGGCGATCCGGTCGCAACGAAGCCGGTGCTGGTGGGTGTTGTCGATGGTCAGGAAACAGTTGTGACCATCGCTGATTTCCAGACGGCGATTCAGGCCGCCGATCGTTGGCGAGTGGAACAGCAACTTGCGGAATCTTCGCGAGTGGTGATCGTCCGACTGCCTTATGCATCGGAACTGGTCGTTGCGGTCAACGCGCTGGCATTGATGGCCGCCGGTATCAGTGTTGTATTGCCGATGGAGGGTGCCACTGGGTCCATGGAAGACTTGATTGAGCGAACCGAGTCGCGTTGCCTGCTGGCCCCGATCGAACAATTGACTTTGCAAAGACACCCTCCCGCGGCAGCTGCGGCGGGAACGATAGAATCGCTGCGTTGCCGACTGCATCTGCCCGATTGCAGTCTTCCCGTAGCGTTCCCACTGAGTCGTGATCCTGCGGGTGGCAGGCTATTCAATGATCGGCCTCAGGATAGATCCGTTGACCCGGTCTCCCGTGAGGTTCTCGTCCTGACGACATCCGCCACAAGCGGGCCTGCAAAACTGGTACGATACAGCGAACGGGCTCTACTGACCGTGGCGGAGTCATGGCGAAAATCAGGCCTTCTGCAGGATGCAACCACCGGTGGACCTTCAATCTGTCCGCTGCTGTCGCACTCAATGGGCATGCGAAACGTTCTGCATGCGATTTGGACCCGACAACCGACCGTTCTTGTTCCACCGGAATGGGTGAGCGAAACACCGCACCGGGTGTTGCGACTGCTGCGATCCTGGCCCCCCCGCCACCTCACAGCCGGTCCGGCGTTGATCAACTCGCTTGCACAACTGACGCGCATGGTCCCTGAGGCGCGCAAGGCATTGCGGTCACTGGAAGTGGTGGTTTCCTCTGGGTCAGTGTGGAATCCAGGAACGACCACGGCATTTGCCAATGCTCGCGCAGCCAATGCTTTTGGCATGACCGAAACTCAGCAGGTTCTCTCGACGTTGGTCCCCGCCATCGGAAAACAGCCTCACCTCTTCGCAGCAGAGAGTGACTTCACGAAGGCCGAAACAGACTCGGTTCAACCGCTTGGGACTCCGCTGCCGGGCGTTTCAGCCGCTGTCCGATTCATAAAAAAAGATTCGCCCATCGGCCATCTGTTCATTCGGTCAACCTTCAAAGCGAATGGCTATGTGGGGCAGGCTGATTTTCCGGAGTGGTTCGACACCGGTGACACTGTTCGCGTTGTCGGCGACAAACTTGAGTACATCGGTCGCGGCGACCTGGACTTCATCAACCTCGGCAGCGGCCTGAAAGTAGCGATTTCCGATCTGCAACTTCGCTATCAAACACTCTACGAACATATTGATGATATCACCTACAGGCAGAGTGCCGGGCGTTCGGGAGTGGTTGCACTGGCATATTGTGGCACGCAAGATCCCACTTCATCCGAATTGCACAAGCGGGTTTGCGAACATGTCAGTTCGCTACACGAACGTCTGGCGCTGGAAACGCATGAGTTTCAGTCGCGACATGCTTCGTTGGTCGCGATTGGATTCGTATCGGGTGCCCCGCCCACTTCGGGTCCTGGAAAACTCAATCACCGGATGGTTGCAGATCAGAACCGGGCGCTGATCGAAGCGTTGGATGATCCCGACGGTCACCACCCCCAGCTGACCGAAATCGAGCCACGTGTGTTCGGTGACGAAGCATGGTACCAGCACGTCGCGCCAAGCGTGGGGCAGTTGATGCAGGCTCTGAAACTGGATGTCGAATATACGGGCGGTTCCGGTGATCGACTGTTCGTGGATGTTGGAGGTGAACAAAGAAAGATACTTGACTTTGTGGGCGGCTTTGGTTCGAACCTGCTGGGACACGGCAGGTCGGATCTGCAAAATGTTGCGATAAAAGCACTCAGTGAGGTTCCGTTGCTGGACCAGGGAAGTCGCCGATCGGCGGCCTCTTGTCTGGCCGATACGTTGTCGAATCGATTCGGGCGGGAAACCGGCCGCCGCTATATCTGCCTTCTCAGTTCGACGGGAGCAGAAGCGGTGGAAACCGCGCTCAAGCATGCACTGTTCAAGTGGCAGGCGTCGTGCGATAAATTCAACGCTGAAATCAGGGCTGAATTTGGTGCAGAGTTCCCAGCGGCGGTTCGCGAATCCTGTGATTACAACCTTTCCCAATACGCTTCATTCAGGCCGCTGCTGATTGCACTACAGGGTGGGTTCCACGGCAAGACCACCGGTGCCCTGAACGCCATGGCAGATGACTCGCAACGAAATCCGTTTACCGGACTGTTGGGGGCGCGAGTGCGGTTCATGCAACGCGCGCAGCTTGCCGATCCACAACCAGTCCTTGAGTCTCTTTGCTCACAGGAGGTTCTTTGGTTGCGCCGGCCCGATCGCAGCAGACCCGCGCAACAGGTGACTGCCGTGCCGGTTTCCGGGATCATGGCAGCCATCGCCGAGCCGATTCAGGGTGAGGGAGGGATCTTTGAAGTACCCAAAGAGTTCTTCACTGCAGTTCAAGGCTGCAATATTCCGTTGATTGCGGACGAAATTCAATGCGGGCTGGGGCGGAGTGGACAGTTTCTGGCATCATCCGGGGCAACACCGGACTACTGCCTTGTCGGAAAATCACTCGGTGGTGGCATCGCCAAGATTTCGGCAACTCTGATCGACCGAACGATCTACTGTGACCAATTTGATTTGCAGACCGGCGCCACGTTCTCGTCCGACAGACTTTCCAGCAGCGTTGCCTCAAGGGTGCTGGAGCTCATCGACAGCGACGACATTGCAGGGCGCGCAGTTCGAATCGGAGAGATCCTGAAAGAGCATCTTGAATCACTTCGGCAACAGTTTCCGACGGTGTTGGGCAGTATTTCCGGTCGTGGTGTGATGCTCGGAATTGAGTTGATTCTGCCTGAGCAATCGAACCGATTCCTGAAGACACTTGCGGAGAAGCGACTCGGCTATTTTGCCGCATCATTCCTCCTGAATTGCCATGGGATACGTGTCTTGCCGACGCTTTCCGCCCCATGCGTACTGCGGCTCGAACCTTCTGTCTACCTCCAAACGGCAGACGTGGAATGCCTGATTCATGCGTTGCAGGACTTTTGTCAGCGGCTTGCCAGAAACGACGTTGCCGGGTTATTGCGGCACCTAAGTCAGGACGCCCGGCTTACGTCAGCCCACACAACTCAGGCCGTACGGGAATCTCACCGTGACACCGCCCCTTCAACGGACCTGTCCACGCGGCAAGTCAGGCCGAAAGCTCGACGCTTCACCTTTCAGCATGAGCAGCCGGCTGAAAAAGCAAACCGGGTTGGATTCATTTTTAACCCAATTTACCCGGCTGACGAATTGCTGGTGGAAATTCCGGAGTTGCTGCAGCTGTCTATGGACCAGCGTCTGGATCTGGTCTGGCGGCTGCAGACATTAATGGAATTTGGCCCCATGGAACTGTTCTCCAGGAATCTGTTCGCCGGGCGAGTCTGGATGTGTGGCATCTTGCTGCCAGTGGCCCCGCAGGTTCTGAGTCACCTGCATCGAACCGGCAACCTGGACCTCGTCCGGAAAAGACTCGACGACGCATTGACCCTGGCGACAGAACGAGGGTGTCAGACGGTCGTATTCGGAGCCCAGACCAGCATTGTGACTCTAAATGCAACTACCGTTGTGCCTCCGCCAGGAGTGCAGGTCTCGTCAGGAAACTCGTTCACGGTTGCAACCGTGCTGGCGGCAATTGAACGCGAACGGCATGTCCGCAAGATCCCCAGCCACGCATGCATGGGGATCGTGGGCGCGACAGGCAACATCGGTTCAGCGATCCTGCGTTGGTATGCACACCAGAATCGATGGTCAGGATCGATCACCCTTCTGGGTCGTCCAGGCTCCGAACAGAGGCTGAAGTCTTTAAGGAACAGGGTTGCGAGCACGACAACCGCAAAGAGCATCAGCGTGTCGCGTGAACGGACCGATCTGCGTCACTGCGATGTAATCATCGTGGCGGTCGGTGGCAATGGAGTCGTCGTCGAAGGTCAACATCTACGACGCGATGCGAATGTACTCGTCGCCGACGTTTCCCAGCCACGTGGCACTTCCCCCACGCTGGAACGCGAACGCCCGAACGCGAAAGTCATCCAGGCAGGTTGGGCACGCCTGCCGCAGGATCCGTCGTTTCGCCTGACTCCACACTCGCCGGCGGGCACTTGTTTCGCATGCGCAGCCGAAGCGATCCTGATGGGACTCGAACCGCACGCGTTGAAACTTTGCGGTTCGATCGATCCCGAGGCCATTGAAGTCCTGCAGGCACTTGGTGAAAAACACGAGATGATCGCTGCACCGCCGTCGCGCAACTGACAGACCACGCGGTGGACGCGGCGAACAGGCTGCGATTACGCAGACATCGCCCCCGATTATGGACTCGGGTACTCGAGTGTCTCATTTCGGTTCCAGCGGCGCATCTTTACTTTGGCGACAGGACCCGCGCGGTACAATTCATGTGTGCAAGCCGGGAAAATCGCCGAATTTGGGGTCGCAACATAATCAGATTCATTCTGCCTTCCCCACATTGCAGGCTCAGTTGGCCGGAATTCCGGATGCCATCGCGACTCTTCGACAGCACGTCTGTTGTAAAAGTGCTTTGAGCCTGGCTGAATGCCAGTTACAATCTCAGGGAGAGTCCTTAAGTCCCGCCGCGTATAAGCCGCGGCTCAGTTCCATGAGTCCATTGCTCCGCAAAGCTATGCGACGGGCGACAGGATTCAATTCGTTCGGCAGCGAAAATAATGAAGAGACGATGCATCTGGTTGGCGTTCGCACGTTTGACGCTTCTTGCCGTCGCTGGTTGGCTTTTGCCAGCCGGAATTGGATTGGCACAGGAACGTGCCAACCTGCCGGGCAGGATCAACCTCGTCCCTCAATTTCAGGAACTCGGCCTTGCCCCACGTGCGCAGATGAGTCGCGACACCTGTTCGCTGTTTGCTATCACCGCACTGGCTGAATTCGAGTATGCCCGAGTTGCTGACCCGCCGCGCAGGCGGCTCTCCGAGGAGTTCCTGGTTTGGGCAGCAAACGAGGCCACAGGTCGGAGAACGGACCAGGCCATGTTCTACGAGGCCGTCCACGGCCTTAATGCACTGGGCATCTGCACCGAAGAGTTAATGCCCTATTCGTCCACAACAGATGCGAAGCGAATGCCGTCGTCTGCCGCTTTGGCGGATGCGAAAGTGCTCAGCGGGCGGTGGATGGCTCGATGGATCAAACGGTGGGATCTCAAGAGCCCCCTCAGCGACACCGAGGTGCTCGCGATCAAGGAAGCATTGTCCCGCGGCTATCCAGTGGCATGCGGGCTGCGCTGGCCGAAGGGGTTCAGGGGGCATGAACTGCGAGACGTGCCGCCGCCGGACAGGGTCTTTGACGGCCATAGCATCATCCTGGTCGGTTACATTGATGATCTGAAGAGTAGCGGCGGCGGGACGTTTCTGTTCCGCAATAGCGCGGGCCCACGTTGGGGGGATGGTGGTTATGGCGCAATGTCCTATGCCTATGCCCGTGCCTACGCGAACGACGCTTTGTGGCTGCAACTCGGCCCACCAAACTCGGAGGTTCCGGTCGAGCGCTTCGAAGCGGAACTTCTCACCGTGCTGGCCAGGGAACGTTGTGACGTCAGCCAGCAGCAAATGGGGGCATGGGGACGTCTCATGTGGAGCCAGGGCAGGCAACTCTTCTGCAGGACTCAAAAGGATGGGTTTGTGGAACTCGGCTTCACAGTCAGCAAGACCGGCTCCTATCGCGTCCGCGCCCTGGCCACCGCAGCACCAAACTTCGGCACAATACGAATCGCACTTGACGGGGATGCCCGAGGACCGATTTTCGACCTTTACTCAGGTCGTGTGTGTCCGTCCGGATCGCTGGAGCTGGGTAGTCATGAACTAGCGGCAGGAAAGCACAGATTCCGTGTGACAGCGGTAGGAAAAAACGTGACGTCGGCAAACTACTTCATCGGCCTCGATTCGATTGATCTGATTGCAGAAAAGTGAGGGCGTCAACAGCACTGGCGAAGTTGCTGTTTGGGGTGACGGCCATCTACTGCGGCATTGTGAACGGTAGGACATCAGCTCTAACGAGCGCCGTCTGCGATGAGTTCGTTGACCGCGCCGGAGCCATCCGGGAAACAAGACCTTGGCCACAAGCAATGCTTGACGCGGGGTCTGGTTCGGATGGAGACCGAAAAGCTCCCCGATCCGTACTCTATGCGAACATCGGGGCTTGTTGAGGTAGGTGTCTGCTGAATCAGCATAAAGATTTTTCAGAAAGCATGTCCACATTTTTCATCTCGCGCATGATGTAGTTTATGGACCGCAGTGAAATCCTCAAAGTTTTGATGCCCGAACGGACGAAGCAGATCGCCCTTGCGTGGTCGATCCTGCGCCAGTCCCACTTGTCAGAAGATGCCTATCAGGACATGTTGGCAAAAGTGTTCGAGAATGATGGCATTTTTGAGGGGCCTCAACATCTGCGTGATTGGTCGTGGAAGGTGCTTCGCAACCGATGTTACGAGTTGATTCGTCAACGAAAGTACCAAGTGACGTTGCTTGACGAATCTATCCTGAATCTTGTGGATGCAGAGCTTGAGCGCCGCGACACCAGTAATATGCCGCTGCGAGCCGATGCACTTCGCAACTGCATTGCCGGATTGAGCCAGAAGTCACGTGAAACGATCAGGATGCGCTACTTTGAGGGTTTGCGTGGCAATCAGGTGGCTGAGAAGCTCGGTCGTAAACCGGAGGCTGTGTACAAGGCTCTGCAGCGCATTTACGTCACGCTTGCCCAGTGCATTCAAAGGAAGCTGACTGCACTCGATACGGGAGATTCCATCTCATGAACGAAGGAGAATTCCTGCGTCTGACCACCTTGTATCTGGAAGACGCGATCGATGCCTGCGATCTGGACTTGCTGAATCGCGACCTTGCAAACTCACCTGATCGCGTTCGGCAATTCAACGACCTGCGTCTGCTGGCAGGTTTGATTAATGAACATGGTCATGCAGTCGAATCGGAGGGCGCTGCTGATCTCGCAACGAACAGTCCCCCAGAATCCGGATGCTTCGATTCTCCCGCGGGCGGCTCTGGAGCGAACGCAGAGTCACACTTCCCGTCACGGCGGGCAACAGCTACCGCTTTGGCGGTATTGGCTACAGCTGCATCGCTTTTGCCTGTATTGAATTGGCCTGACACGACCCTCCAACGCGATGAGACCGCTACCGCGATTGCCACACTGGCGTACACATCCCATGCAAGATGGGGAAGCGAAGAGCGAGTGTTGGGAGACGGGTTCGGCAAAGGCAAACTGAATCTGGAGGTTGGCCTGGCACGATTGGATTTTCGTAATGGTGCCACTGTCACACTTCAGGGGCCCGCCGAGTTAGAGATTTTGTCGACTGACAGAACAATCCTGAGCAGTGGAATCCTCACGGCCTCCATACCGGAGTCTGCGGTGGGGTTCGAAGTCGTCACGCCGGCAATGGATGTCGTCGATCTGGGAACTGCGTTTGGTGTCTCGGTGGGAACAGACGGTGAAACCGACGTCTGCGTATTTGAGGGCGAAGTGGAAGTCAGCCTAAGTGACGGCGCGGATACGCCTCGGCTTGTCCGCGAAGGCAATGCCGTCCGGTCCAGACCTGAAGCCGACTCGATCGATTCAGTGGACTACTCGACCGAGCGTTATGAAGATGCGTGGCCGGTCACGTCCGGTGTGTTGCAGGCGACCGGCCTGATGAAGTTTGTTTCGCCCGGCCCCGACTTCGTCCCGGGAAGATACGAGGACAGCGAACGCATTCTGGTGTTCCTTGAGCGTTCGCGCGTTCCGCTGAAATCGGATCTTGGAGTCAACGTGACCGAATCGGGCCAATACATCCGAGTTCGACGCCACGACAACCAGCCAATTGCTGCGGGGCATGTGATTCGGAGTTATCTGCTGCAACTCAACCCGACCGGTGAATTCGCTCGAGAAGAAGCCGGCAGAGCGAGAGTCATCGGACAGATCACGTTTGATCGGCCGATTCTCGGACTGATTAGTGGGACGAAGCGGCTCACCGCGTCAGACGAACTGCTCGGGCATCCTCTGGGCGATTATGGAGACACCCAGCGTGGCATTGAGCCAACCCGTCCGGATGACCTGCCTGACTCAGGTCGAGACAATGTGACACTCAGCCGGGACCGCCGAACTTTGTCGCTTGATCTTTCAGCGAGTTCGGCGGTCGACCAGATCCGGGTGATTGTTTCGGAACAGTAATTCGCAATTCCGTTTCGACACGTCCGCTGTCTCAGCCGGGTCTATGAATCATCTTTTTTTCACCCCAAATAAGTTCAAACCTGAATAGTAACCATGAAACTTCGACACGTACTGAAAGCGCTGATCCTCAGTTTGATCGGAATGCCCACCATCGTCCCGGCGGAAGAGAAACCGAACATCGTCATCATACTTACAGATGACCAGGGCTATGCCGATGTCAGCTACAATCCGCACTCCCCGCCAGAAGTCAGTACACCGAATATCGATGCCCTCGCACATTCGTCCATCACCTGTACTCAGGGCTATACCAGTGGACACGTGTGTTCGCCGACTCGTGCAGGACTCATGACAGGTCGTTATCAGCAACGATTTGGAATCTA
>JAAERP010000006.1 GCA_024230215.1 Fuerstiella sp.
CGTGAAGCGTCTGGATTTCGTGAAGCATCCGGATTTCGTGAAGAATTGTCTCGAGACGCCATGCCTATTCCAGACGAAGCATCGCTGAAGTTGTTTTCACCAGGCGGTCGAATGCCTGGTAACGCGGTCCCCCCGATGCCGGATCCAACTCCCATACCAGGACCGTCAGGTCGAGAACCTCTCGACTCGGATGAGCCTGAATCACGTGACTCCGGGGGTCTTGAATCACGCACATTGGGCGATTCCGAATTGGCACGCTCGCTATCTACCGCTGCCATGTCTCGACCGCTTCGATTCTCGACGGCGGCAGGGCGTGTGTCTGGCCTGGCAGGGCCACGGGTAGTGGCTTCACGTTCTGAATTGGTTGCTGAGCCAGATGTCTTAGCCACCTCTGGCTCCGGATCAGCACAACCTGCCATGCTAACCATTGCGATTAAAACAGCACATGTATTTAATATTCCGAATTTTTTCATTTCGAACTCCCCTGCTTGGACAGCCGCAAACCAATATTTCCAACGCTCACAGTATAACAGCCCC
>JAAERP010000007.1 GCA_024230215.1 Fuerstiella sp.
GTGACCAGTGAGACGTACCGGCAAGCGTCTGCGGCACGTCCTGATCTAGCCCAACTGGACCCCGAGAACCGCCTGCTTGGACATTTTCCTAGAAAGCGATTGACCGCGGAGCAGATTCGTGATGCCGCCCTTTTCACTTCAGGATTGTTGGTGGAGAAATTGGGCGGAGCGCCGGTCAGGCCCTATCAACCCCCCGGGTTATGGAGTGAAAAGGCCAATCCTGGTTCGACGACAGGCATTTTTGTCCGAGGAAATGGCGACGACCTTTATCGCCGCAGTATTTATACGTTTCACAAACGGAATAGTCCGCCTCCGACGATGAGTCTTTTTGACGTTCAAGAACGCAATGGCTGCAGTGTCCGCAGATCACCCACCAACACACCCCTTCAAGCGCTGGCCACATTGAACGACGAGCAGCATTTAGAATGTGCAAAAGTTCTCGCCGTACGCACACTGAAAGTAGATGGAACCCCGAACGAACGTCTTGTGTCGTTGTTCCGACGCGTCACCGGTCGCAGTCCGTCTTCACAGGATCTCGCAGTGCTAAGCGACGGTTTA
>JAAERP010000008.1 GCA_024230215.1 Fuerstiella sp.
ACGTTCGGCGGGACTCAGTTCAGCAAAGTTCATCGTGCAACCTCCATGGGAAAAACTATTGAAGTTGCCACAATAGTCTATCTTCCCTATTCGCGCAATCGACTATGAGCGCACCCAAACCGGACTTCTCCGGTCGGAGAACATCTCCAGCAGCGATGAGTTTCGATAAAACACTGTATTGGCATGCTGTGACTGCCTGGGGGGGCAAAATATTGTTAATGTGCCCGAACTTCAAAAACGTTGGATCTAAATGGTTCGGGAACACGATTGCCAGGGCTGAGACGGAAAGAGTCAATGCAAAAACTTGTAGACGGAATACACAGATTCCAAAGAGACACATTCAGGAAGGACCAGAAGCTATTTGAGACACTGGTCAACGGACAGAATCCAGTGGCGCTGTTTATCACCTGTTCCGATTCGCGGATCGAACCCGGTCGGCTGACACAGACACGACCCGGCGAGTTGTTCGTTCTGCGGACGGCCGGCAATATCATTCCGACTTATGACTCCCTCTCTGGCGGAGAGGCTGCAACCATCGAATACGCAGTCAGTGTATTGAAAGTGAAAGATATTGTGGTCTGCGGGCATTCGCACTGCGGTGCGATGGGAGGATTGCTGAACCCAACCAGCGTAGAAGAGCTACCGGCGGTCAAAGCGTATCTTGAGCACGCGCAGGCTACTCGCCGGATTGTAGATGAGAAGTACACACACATGACCGACCCCGCGAAACGCCTGATGCTCACCGTCCAGGAGAACGTCCTGGTTCAGCTCGAGAACCTGAAGACTCATCCTGCCGTCGCTGACGCCGTGGGACGAGGTGATCTAAAGCTTCACGGTTGGGTCTACCAGTTCGAAACTGGTGACGTTTCCGCATTCCGTCCGGGCGAGTCTCAGTTTCTTCCACTTGAGGAAGTCATATAGACAGTGACGTGTGTGTGTCATCCGTGCTGCCGCAAACTGCACCGACCGGCCGCGTACGTACAGGCAGGTGTATCCGATGCCTCTCAATCGTGATGCTAATCCATCGGCAGAAGACTTACCCGACCCGATTTGGCTGCCCGATCCGGCGACGACGGAAAGGACTCATATCGCCGCAGCGATGAAGGCCCGAGGGTTCGATTCTTACGAGCAGCTTTACGACTGGTCAGTTGCGGAACCCGAAGAGTTCTGGGCTTACGTGATCGAGACTCTTAACATTCAGTTTGGCCGTCCGCTGCAGAGCGTCCTTGATCTCCGCTCGAGCCCAACGTCACCCGACTGGCTTCCGGGCGCCAGCTTGAATATCGCCGAAAGCTGTTTTACGAGTGTGGCGGGAACCTGCGCCGTGATCGAAGGTAGTCCGGACGGTTCCCGCCGCGAATTCACCTATGCGCAGTTGCGGCGACTGGCCAACAGAGTGGCACGCGGCCTAGTGGCACAAGGGACTCAACCAGGGCAGGCCGTTGCCGTGTTTATGCCGATGACCGCCGAATCGGTTGCTATCTACCTGGGAATCATTCTTGCGGGCTGTACTGTCGTGTCAATCGCCGACAGTTTCTCTGCAGAGGAAGTGCGCTCACGGCTGCGGATCGGCCGGGCCCGGGCCGTCTTCACGGTCAGATCCGTGCGGCGTGGCGATCGGGAATTGCCGGTGTATGAACGTGTCATCAATGCGGATGGGCCAATGGCAATCATCGCCGACGCCGTCACTACCAGTGACGCCTCTTTGAGCGACATACCACTGCTCCGTGACGGAGACATCCTATTGTCGGAACTGCTGAGCAACGACGCGTCCGACATCGCGGTCCACGCTACAGCGGACGTGGCGACGAATATCCTCTTTTCTTCCGGCACCACCGGCGAACCAAAAGCAATCGTGTGGGACCACACCACACCGATCAAGGCGGCAGCAGATGGGCATTTTCATCACGACATTCACGCGGGCGACGTGGTTGCCTGGCCGACCAACCTGGGCTGGATGATGGGGCCGTGGTTGATCTATGCCACCCTCATCAACAAGGGCACGATTGCACTTTACAACGGTGCTCCAGCTGACGCCGCGTTTGGGCCATTTGTGCAGGCGGTTGGCGTCAACATGCTGGGTGTCGTTCCCAGCATGGTTCGTCGTTGGCGTGAAACGGGTTCTCTGGAGTCCGTGGACCTGTCGACCATAAGACTGTTCAGTTCGACCGGCGAATGTTCCAATCCGCATGACATGCGCTGGCTAAGTGAAGTGGCCGGTGGTCGACCCATCATTGAGTATTGCGGCGGCACCGAGGTTGGCGGAGGCTACATCACCAGCACCCTGGTTCAGCCCAACCTTCCCGCAATGTTCAGCTCACCTGCGTTGGGCAGCAGTTTGGTGATTCTGGACGAGCAGGGTCGGACAGCTGATATCGGCGAGGTGTTTCTCGTTCCGCCAGCCATGGGGCTTTCGCGGCGATTGGTTAATCGAGATCACCATGAAGTGTACTACGCCGACGTGCCGACTGATCCCGGCGGACGGGTCTTGCGGAGGCATGGTGATCAGATGCAGCGTTTACCGAGCATTCAACATGACAATTCGCACACGGAAACCACTGGTCTGCAGCCACGCAGCGGAGGCTACTACCGAGCGCTGGGCCGTGCCGACGACACGATGAACCTTGGCGGCATTAAAGTCGGCACCTCGGAAATCGAGCGGACAGTGGCTGACATTCCGGGAATCCGCGAAGTCGCGGCCGTCGCCGTTCTGCCACCGGAAGGCGGTCCGGACCAACTGGTTATTTTTGCCGCGACCGCCGTTGAGACCGCAGTGCAGGCTGAGGAATTGCAACGACAGATGCAGCAGTTGATCAAATCGCGGCTTAACCCACTGTTCAGGATCCACAAAGTTGTGCTTGTCGATCAGTTGCCCCGTACCGCTTCGAACAAGATCATGCGTCGAACTCTGCGGGATGCATGGTTGCAGCGGGGCAAAGACTAACATGGCACGAGAAGGCAAGTGGCTTCCCCGAGGTCGTCCTGCGCTCCGAGCCGGTCGAGCTACAGCGTTTCACGCTGACTTGTGGCCGTGAAGGACGCTTCCTAATTGCAGTTTCGTTACTCTCACTATGCCTGTATCGTTCACGACAACAGACAAATCGCTCTACAGATCCATCACCGCTTCGATGTCAGCGGAGAGTGGTTTTCGTGGAGACAACATCGACACAACGAAGAAGAGTGTCAGGGAAACCAACAGCGAAAACGCACCGCCATGAAATCCGTGGGGCAGATTGATGTTGAATAGCTTTAGCCCAAAATTGATCAGCAGCCCTGACACGATGGCGATGTTGCAGGCCATTGGCGTCGCACGTTTCCAATTGAAGCCAATAGCGACTGTTGGAACAATGGCTGCGGCAAATGTGGACCAGCCGAAGGCACCCAGCAGGGCCACCAGGTCTCCGGATGAAAGAGCAAAAACGGCGGCCAGGGCGGCGATTACGACAGTTGCTGTTCGTGCCCACAGTAATTCGTTATGCAAAGAACGCCCCCGCACAGCTCGGGGAATATCGTGCACCACGGCGGCCGCACCTATGTTCAGGAAGCTGTCGGCCGTGGACATGATTGCAGCCAGGAGACCCGCGAACACAACGCCTGATAGCAGCGGATGGGCGTAATTCTGCAGGAATTCCGAGGCCGCGTCGTCGGCATTGGCAAGTTCCGGGTGGATCCCCTGCAGGACGAGAGCACGCATGGCCAATCCGATGCCGATCCACAACAGTGCCGACACGCCATAACCGACGACCGAAACAGGAAGCATGTGTCGAGCGTCTTCGACGCGACGCGTCATCATCAACTTTGTAATCACGTGCGGTTGCCCGCAGGCGCCCAACACAAAAATGAAGTACCACGACAGACAGCCGATCATGCCCAGCGTGCCCCACGGGCTCATGGCCTCGGGATCATCGGTGAGAATTGTGCGCGACATCCCGGATAACCCACCGTCGACCGCAAAGACAGCTGTGGCCAGAATCAATACGGCCGCAATGACCATGATGATTCCCTGAACGAGATCCGTATAGACCGAGGCAATGATGCCGCCGGTGACACAGTAGAAAACCAGTACAGTGCTGCTGATCGCCACACACACTTCAAGGGGAAGAGGCCCGACCCAGGACACGCTCTCGAGAATGCTCTGCAGCACCGTCGCCATGGCCAGAATCTGAGTGGCAAGATACCCCATGACTCCCAACAGGATCGCGACGGCCGTCAACAGACTGGTGGACCGGCTGCCGTATCTTGCGTGGACGGCGTCTGGCAGCGAAATAGGATCGCGGAGTTCCGCCAATAGACGCAGTCGTTTGCCCAGTAGGAAGAACGTAATGGTCATCGCCAGCGACGTGCAGACGATCATCCAGAAGGAACTGGTCCCCATCTTGTAGACCAACCCGGGGCCACCCACGAAACCCCATCCGCTCATCGTGCTGGAGAATACGGCGACACCCGCGACGATCACGCCAAGATGTCGCCCGGCCATGAAAAAATCATGTGAGCTCTTTGTGCGACGCATCGCCCAGATGCCAACGCCTATGCACATTACCATATAGGCAGCGACGCAAATTAAAACGATGAGTGAGCGATGGTTTTCCATTTTCGGTCGGCACGAATGGTTTGTTAAAACGATGGTGTAATACACATCGGGGCAAGGATCCTACGCATCCCCTGTGTCTGATGTGTCAGGGGACGAGCATTCAGCAACAAGCTCCGCAAAGCGTCTTGCGTTCTCTGGTGGCAGGATCCAGCTATGAAAACAGGCCACGTACAGCACGATAAAGAATGCCGGAAACAGCCACACTCCAAACAACATCCAGGACACACCCGGAGGAAACGGCCCGGAAAAATCACCTCTCGGATCGGCAAGCGAGTTCCAGTACGAATAACAAAGCATCCCAAACACAGCCTCGAACAGCAGGCCGCCAATCAGGAACCACCTCAGGCGGCCGACCGATCCTGATGTCTGACATTGCTCCGATCCGAGCACATGGAATGGCTGACGCACGGTCCCCCACGCAAGCATGCCTGTAAACAGAAAAATCATTACCGAACCCAGCATCCAACCGGTAACAAAAACTCTTTCATGCCGCTCGTTCCCGTCGCCCCCCTGATCCATAGCCTGAATCGTCGCATGTTTCACTCCGTGGCCGTTCGGCGCCTCCGGCGTACACAGCGCGATCAGTACGAGTAGCCACAGCGCCGCCAGCAGCACCAGGAAACCCGTTGCCCACGGATCCGATTTAGTGTCATCGATGTCAGCAGCGTGCATCATGGTGAGGGAACTTCCAGAAAATTGGTGTTCTGCCAGCCGGGGTTCGGATAGGTGTAGAATCCTTTCCCCGTCTTTTCGCCAAGTTCACCGTTGGCGACCTTATCCAGCAGCACCTGTGGTGGAGCGTCGGCCGGGTCACCCGATTCCTCGTAGTACACCATCTCGATGTCAAGGATGACGTCCAGGCCGATGATGTCCATAGTACCGAGCGGTCCCATGGGTGTCTCCATTTGCATCATCCAGGTCCGATCCACATCTTCGACGGACGCAATACCCTGGTCCACAACCTTCAAAGCCTCCTTTTTGACCGCACGCCAGATACGATTGAAGATGAACCCCGTGCTTTCCTTTCGAACCAGGACGGGAAGAACACCGATAGATCGCATGAACGACTGTACAGCTGCCAACGTTGCATCGGATGTCACTAACCCGCGCATCAGTTCGACGAAAGGATGTTTCCAGATCGGTTGCACGAAATGCGCGTTGAGCACTCGGTCCGGGCGTTTCGTCGCCGATTCAATGCGTGAGACTCGGATTGACGAACTGTTGGTGGCAAAGATAACTTCGTCCGGGCAAATTTCATCCAGCCGGGTAAAGACTTCTCGTTTGACTGTTACGTTCTCTGTGATTGCCTCGATCACCAGACCGGCGTTCGCCACTGCCTTTGACAGAACCGTGGTTCGATGGATGCGATCGAGGATCGCCTGCCGCTGATCAAGGGCACCGATTCCGTCTTCGATCATTCGGTCCAGAAACTCAGGAAAAGCGACGTTGCTGTGCTGAAGTGCCCCTTCATCTGCATCGTGCAGGCTGACGTGGTAACCGTGGGCTGCGCATTGAAGCGCAATCTGGTTGCCCATGTAGCCCGATCCGACGATGCAGATTCTGTCAAATTGCTCGGTCATGATTTCGCATAGCATGAGATCGTTGAAAACTATTCGCCGTTCAGTAGGCTTAGCATTATGCCCAAACCGCAGCTCATTGAAACCCGCGAGCGATACTCTGTTTTCAGCACGGTCACGACACGCTGGAAAGATAACGATGTCTACGGACACGTCAACAATGCCGTGTACAATGCGTGGATGGACACAGCCGTCACGGAGTTCTTTCGAAAACACGAACCACAGCTCCCGGATACCCCCCTGATCCCGGTGGGTGTCGAGACCCATCTTACGTTTCACCGTTCAATCTCGCATCCGGATGAAGTTGAGACCGGGTTTCGAGTAGTACAGATCGGAGGTCGATCCGTGCGCTGCGACGTGGGCATCTTTTCACGGGGCGTAACCGAGGCAGCGGCGTGGGGTTATATGATCCATGTTTGGGTCGACAGGGAAACAAACCAGGCAGTACCGATCCCGGACAGGATTCGTCAGGGCCTCGAATCGGCGTTGATGCAGGAAATCTGACGAAATTCCTGGTCCCCCATGAAGACGGCCAGCCTGACCTGGTCTGCGCGTTAAGAATCACGACAACGTTTAAACGTCACCTTACGTCCTTCTGCTGGCGTCCTCACCGAGGACCAAAGACACGAGCGGTCATCCAATGCAACTCGAACAGATCCGACAGATCGCCGTCATCGGTCTTGGGCGCATGGGGCATGGTATTGCTCAGGCGTTCGCCACGGCTGGATACCAGGTTCGGGGGTTCGACGCCAACAAGGACGCCCGCGCGTCCCTCCATCAACGCGTCCGCTCCAACCTGAACGACTTCGTTGCGAACGACATGCTGAACCACGCGGACGTGGATCCGATCCTTGAACGAATTAGCGTCACGGCTACAGAAGGCGCAGCCGCGGCGGATGCTCATTTCGTGCTTGAGGCAATCGCGGAGGAACGAAGTGTCAAACAGGAGTTTTTCAGTCGTATCGAAGACGCGGTGGCTGATACGACGATCGTCGCGAGCAACTCTTCGACGTTTACCATCTCCGAATCGGCAGTCAACATGCGACGTCCACATCGCGCAATTGTCACTCACTGGTTCAATCCACCTCATATCGTGCCTACCGTCGAGGTGGTGCCGGGGCCCGAGACCACAGAAGAAATCACGGAAACCACGATTGCACTGCATCGAAAAATCGGCAAGCTGGCTGTTCGGATCAACGGTGAGATTCCGGGATTTCTGGTGAACCGTGTTCAGATGGCGATGATTCGTGAAGTCTGGGACCTGTATGAGCGTGGGGTCGCCAGTCGAGAGGATATCGATGCGGCAATCTGCGGCAGCATCGGTTTTCGTCTGGCGACGCGAGGACCGCTTGCGATCTGCGACTTTGGCGGAATTGACATCTGGTCTACCGTTTACAAACGGCTGACGCCCGAACTGCGAAGTGATCACGAATTGCCTGAGTCGATTCAGACGCTATTGGATGCAGGCCATCTCGGGACACGCACAGGACGCGGCATTCATGATTACAATTCCTCATCCATGGACGAAGTTGATACCCGTCGCGACGACGTGATGCTGAAGCTCTCAAAATTTCTTCACGACCAACGCCCCACGAAGGACTGAATTACAACTCTGCCCAATGAGTTTGAACGTCTGTCATGCGGCCGGTGTTTTTCGAATGACGTTGAATCGGATCTGACTTCTTTATGCCCAAAGTTATCATTAGCTGCGCCGTTACCGGTTCGATCCATACTCCGACAATGTCACCCTATCTGCCGCTGACTCCCGATGAAATCGCGGTCAGCGCGATTGGAGCGGCCGATGCCGGGGCAGCCATTCTGCACCTGCACGCTCGCAATCCGGACGATGGCAGCCCCACGCCGGACCCGGACGTTTTTCGACAGTTTCTCCCACAGATTCGAGATGCCAGCGACGCCGTGATCAATATCACAACGGGGGGCGCAGCAACCATGTCCATCGAGGAGCGGATCGCCGGCCCGCTGACACTGCAACCTGAAATGTGTTCCCTGAACATGGGGTCCATGAATTTCGGGCTCTATCCGGCGCTGGATAAATTCAGCGATTGGAAGCACGACTGGGAAGTTGGCTATCTGGCAGGTTCCCGCGACCGAATCTTTCGGAACACATTTACGGATATCGAAACAATCCTGGAAAGGCTTGGGAAAGGATGTGGCACGCGATTTGAGTTTGAATGCTACGACGTCGGTCACCTG
Organism: Fuerstiella sp.; assembly: GCA_024230215.1. Taxonomy (GTDB): domain Bacteria; phylum Planctomycetota; class Planctomycetia; order Planctomycetales; family Planctomycetaceae; genus Fuerstiella. The sequence goes on from JAAERP010000008.1 coordinate 8,383, forward strand.
TACACTCTGGCGCATTTCGTTGAACGAGGCCTTGCGGAACCACCGTTTTTTGTGCAAACCATCTTCGGTATTCTTGGCGGCATCGGTCCGGATCCGGAGAATCTGCTTCACATGCGTCGCATCGCCGAAAAACTGTTCGGCGATGACTATCAGTGGTCCATTCTTGCAGCGGGGCGTCATCAGACGAAATTCGTGACGACCGGGGCGATGCTGGGCGGCCACGTGCGAATTGGGCTGGAGGACAATCTGTTCCTGTCCAAAGGGGTACTTGCCGAAAGCAACGCCGCGCAGGTCAGCAAGATCCGTCATGTACTTGACGAACTGTCATTGGAAGTGGCAACGCCCGCAGAAGCACGTGCCATGCTGGCTCTGAAAGGCGCGGACAACGTAGCGTTCTGACGGAATTGTCACGCTCACGATGCCATTGGAGCAGTTTCGTTACTCCCACGAGCCAGTATTATCCACGACAATAAGTAAACAGCTGACGTCGTTCGAAGCACTGCCCAGCCCCTCATTCCTGTTTTGACACATCGCCGTCAACCGGGGCAAGTTCGAATCTTGCAATTTGACCATCCTTGCCTGCCAGAAAACCGGACCCGGAACTCCGTTCAACGGCAAGCGTATAATAGCTGGCAGTGGAAATCGTTTTCCACGTTTCTCCGTTGTCCGCTGAGAATGCCACGCCAGTGCGCCCACACGTCAGCAATCGGCCACCGCCAAGGGACTGGATGCACGCCTTGTGAGGCATTCTTACGGTCGGTCGCGTAATCCATGTCATGCCCCCGTCGACAGACGTAGCAACGTTGTCGCGGTCGAGTTGCGGTTTGGAGTAATTGCCGCCGATCACAACTGCCGTTTTGTGATCAATAAAGTCTATGGAAAAAATGCCCGACGATTCATTGCCATTTCGAATTGGCGTGTCGTACGCGTTCCACGTCACGCCATCGTCTGGTGAATGCAGGACTCTGGCCACGGAACCACCTGTTGCAATCCAGATGTGCTGATTACTCACAACGATGCCCGTACCGCTGGCGGCAAATCCGTATTCGCCCTCCTTTAACTCCGGCCGTTGTTGCGGCGGGAACCGATGCCACGTCGCGCCTCCATCGCTGGTCTGATACATATCCAGCCGCCCATCAACAGGGTCGCCAAACAGCACACCCTTTTTACCATTCGGCAGAAATGCCATGCCATCGAAGAATCCCTGCGGATCGACGTTGACCAGTACAGTCTTCCATGTGTTGCCAGCGTCCGTCGATCGCAGCAATCGCGACGCGTCACCGTTGCCAATGCTCATCAACACTACAGACCCGTCGCCCAGAATCTCAACGTCGCGAAAATCAAGTTTCTCCGCCTCAGGCACTTTGACTTGCCGCCACGTGTGGCCGAAATTCGTCGTGCGTATGACCGTTCCGTGAGAACCCGTGATCCAGGCCTCTCGACGGTTTCGGACCGCCAGACCTCGGAACGAAGCGCTGACTCCGCTGACCAGGGGCGTGATAATTACGCCGTTCCGCCCTGTCTGGCCGGATGCATGATCACGATTCGCGACAATCAGAAAGGCGCACATCAATGTGCAGAAGAGTCTCATGTGACTGCCTGAAAAAACGATGGATTGACTGCGAAGCAATTGCCAAAGGCTCCGCATTGTTGCTGCACATAATAACGCACAATCGCCGTGAGATGACGTGGCGAGGCCACCTGTAGCATAGTCACAGTGTGGACAACTGGGCTGGCGTGCCCATCTGGGAGGATAGTGAATCTGAAAATTCGCATTTTGTCCCCTATATTCGCACTGTCCAACAGACATCAAACTGCGATAATTTAGTGGACAAGATCTACGATCAGCCCGGTTCCGGGCGTGCGTTGGATCGTGGTGATTCGCCGTTAGTTGTCATATTTCCCGGGGAGCTCTCCGTTTCGAAGGGGCTTCACATGATCAAGTTCCGTTGGATCGTAGTGGCAATCACTGTGCTGATCGTGTTTTGGGTGATCCGCTCCGTGGCCGCTCAGCCGCCCAGTGAGCGTACAATGGACAGACATGCCTGGCGCTGGCATGCTCCCGCTGAAAGGGGTGCTACTGCGACGTTTCAGATTCCGATCGGCTACAGTTATCTTCCGTATGGCGGCTACCTGCCGTACGGAGGTTACTATGGTTATGGTGTCTCTCCATTCTATGCGTCTTCCGCTTATGGCAGCACAAGCACTTTCTGGCAACGAGCGGCGTCTCCGGTGGCTGTCGAACAAGCGCGTGAACAATATCTGAAGAACAAGGCTCTCTACAACGACCTGCGTCGTGAGCAGCGCAAAGCGATTGAGGCCAGGAAAGACAAAGAGGACGACGAACGCTGGGAACGCCGCGCCCGCAACCTCGCGCGTGCCGGGCGACCGCCCTCGGCCTTGTATCCTCGACTGGACGCCGATCAGCTTGATGTGACCTCTGGCAAAATCAGTTGGCCACAGAGCCTGCTGAGCGCAGAGTTCAGCAAGGGGCGAAGCAAAATCGAGTCAGCGCTGTCTGACATCGCTGTAAACGGTCCTGACCATGAGGTTGCTCGTGAGATTCGTGCCACGGCCGATCAAATGAAGACGGAGACGAATTCGCTTATGTCCGAGATGGGATTCGCGCGCTATACGGAGACTCGAAAATTCCTGTGCAGTCTTTCTGCCGCCGGCTATTACGCGTTGGATGATATGTGACACATTTCAGCAGCTACTGCTTTGTCACAACCAGGTTTTAGGGTTGACGAGGAAAAGGGGGTCAGGTACCAAAAAAACCGGAACGGCCCGAAGGGTGCTTTGCATTTTTGGTACCTGACCCCCTTTTCCGGCGAACAATTCAACCCCACCTTTCTCCTGTGACAAAACTAGTAGCGTACGGTAAAGCCAATATCCGCGATGTGTACTGTTTCCCGGCTGGTTACACTTGAACCCGGGATTGCTCCGGCTGGTGTCACTACGGGGCCCGAGATCTCATTCTCAAAGTAATACGTATACGCAAAATTCAGCCACAGCCGCTTGGTCAGCCGGTACGACATGCCAACGTGCAATTCGTGTTGGTAGTACAACGGAGCGCCGATGTTAAAGAACGCCTGGCTGTCCGGAATCGGATTCTCGTTGAACGTGTATCCCGCTCTCATCAGCAGGTCCTGATTAACTTCGTACTGAACTCCGGTAGCAACCGACACAATGCTGTTCCAGCCCAGCCCTGCAACCGAGCCATCGGGTTGAAATCCGCTGGATTCAAATCCTTCGGTATTGGCGTAATCGTAGTAGCGAACGTCCGCTGCAATAACCAAACCTTCCCAGCCGGACCACGCTGTGCCCAGGGAAATCACCATCGGCAGGTCCATTCCCATAGTTTGCAGCACTGGGCGACCCAGTTCGTCTTCGGTGTTGTACCGAAACGTTTCCATCCATTGCGGACTCTTGACGGTCAGCCCCGAATGCCAGTAGTTCAGGCCTTCGTAATAGATGCCTGCCTGGACGCCGGCTCCCCAGTGCGTGCGAGTGCCGTGTGCGGATGGGTACCGTGGGGCTCCGCTTCCGTCCGCATCGTTGGGCGCGTTGAAAACCATCGGGTCAATGGTGACGTCCCCCAGCGTGAGTGTGGGGCCGACGCCGATGGAAACCGAATCCGTCACCTGCCATGAAACTGTAGGAATCACCTGCAGGAACGCTGCTTCTGTGTAGACCTGCCCAAGTCCTCCTGGAACGCCTGGCGTGTTTGACTGCGGAACGAAGACCGGGTTGGTCAAACTGGCGGGGAAATTTGTTCGAAATCCTGCGGCGGAGAAAATCCCCAGCCCAAAAGTTGTCCCCGAATTCTTCGGTCGGTGAATCAGGCCCACGTTGGGCAGTGGCGTGACTCCCGGTTCGGCTCTGCTGGAATCGCCACCAAGTCCGGGAATGAATGAATCGGTGTGCAGCACGGGCAGTGACGCTGCCAATCCGATGCTCATTTCGTCTTCCGGCAGAGAAGAAATTGAAGCCGGATTCCAGAACAGCGAGCCCAGAGACTCCAGCGGTGCTGCGGTTGCGGCCCCGCCCATCGAACGGTTCACCGGACCTGTTGCCGAAACAAAGATGCCCTGTCCACTTGCTGTCGTCGTGGTGGTGATTACCAGAAGGAAAAAGAGACCCGGAAGGAGTGCTACTGGTTTGCTCATTGTGCTGTTCCGTGCAATGTCATTGGTGTGCTTTCCAACGTCGGCACGTGAGCCTCAAGCGGAACAACCGATGCACACGAAACAGTCTACGAAATCGTCAAAGCGTGAAATACGCAGAAAGCACCTCGTTTTTTACCCAGCTTAACCGTGGGTTCTGCTTTGTGCCCAGGACAGGACACGCACGAGCCGCGGCGGTGGCACAACACCTGTTACCCGGCGGGCACGCGGCAGAAACCGCCGCTCCTTACTTGTGAGTGTCAGTCACAAGCCATGCGAACATCGGAAGCAAAACGAGCCCGACGCACTGCTGAACGTCAGGCTCACTACGCGATGTGTCAACGACCGCCGGCGGAACGCAGCAGTCCCGGAAACCTACCAACGTTTTGCGACGGCAAATGAGTAGGTGTTGAACACCATGTCTGCTTCATGCAGGTAATCGCCGCAGCGCGTTGTATCCACTAGTCCGAGTCCGGCCTCATTCAGCCAGTCAGACGGATCATCAAGACCGAAGACGAACGATTCTCCCAGTTTCTCCATGCCTTCCAGGAACGCTGCAATGTTCTGATTATTGGTGCGACCACTGGCGACATCCAGACCGACAAAATCGCACCACAGGCAACTTTGAGGGTGTTCCATCAGCGATCGCACGGACTGCACCATTCGCAGGTTTTCCTGTTCCGTGAAGTACATCGAGCACCCTTCATAGATAAACAAGGTGGGCAGTTCGGGGTTGAAGCGAGGATGGTTGCGCACCAGCATCTGCACGTCGTCGTGGCGGAAGTCCGCGTCCAGCAACACTCGACGCTCCGCGAAGTCATCCGGCAACATTGCTGTGATGCGTTTTCGTTCGGCAATCATGGCGGGCAGGTCGATTTCAAAGAATGTCACATCCGGTCGTACGGCGGCCTGACGCAGGGAACGCATGTCTAATCCGGCACCAAGCATCACAACCTGCTTCAGATCCACAATGCTGTTGAGTGTTTCGTCGATGTGTTGAGTCCGGGCCAGCACCATATCAGCCAGTTGTGGCAACGCGACTTGCAGCCGCGCCGCGAGTAGTTTGCCGTGAGGTCCGGCACTCAGTGCGGCGTCAGGACAATGGATCGTGAGCCTGGAGTTGTTTGACTTCTTTGCTCGCAGACCGACAATCATGCGGGCCGAGGCCTTCAGTTTGTGGCTGAACAGGGCCGAATGCGTACGGGTTCCCGGGGCGGGAGTCAGTTGGATTGTCGGCTGTGCAAAATATTTCATTTCAGCGACAGCAACCAGGTCATCGTTTGAATAGAAGTGGACCTCCAGCGTTGCCAGAACGCGTCTACCGCTGAAGTAGCGACGACGAATGGCTTCGGCCTTTGCGGGATCAATACGGCAGATTCCTGTCAGGTGACCGGAACTTGGACTCTTGTACTTAACATTCATTCCGGCCAGCCACAGCGACGCAGAATCGTCGTCATGGCACTGATGTACACCTGCCAGCGGAATCCCTCTAAGCAGCGTGGCCAACGCCAGGCCACCAGCGTAGTCCGCAGAAAGGGAAATCAGGGCCGCTTGATGTGTCCCGTGTTGATTAGTTGTCGGCGAATTCAGCGGCAGCACAGATTGGCAGAACCCGTCTTCCACTTTTTCGATCCGCCAATCGGAGTTTTCCAGAACGGGAATTGCGGTTCTGAGAAGCCCTGTCATCAACTCCGGATTAACTCGTTGTTCATAGTCCTGTTCCCATGTCATTCGCGGGGTTGCGATCGTCTGTGTGCTCATGTGTTGTATATCCGGAGGTGAAATCTTCAGGGGGAAATTCAGAGTCTCAGGATAGTCTGGACATATGGCCATGCAATGTGGGTGTTCCCCATGATGTCTTCAGCGGCCGTGAGATTACCTACCGAACTGAACCCAGTGCTGGTTAGTCCTCTCGGAAGTGTTAATGCAGGCAGCAGTGAACAAATATACAGTTGCGGTTACAGAGTCCTGGTCGACTCTTTAGGTTGCGCGGAGGCCTGCGCGGGAATCCCCTCCATTATTGTGATTTTCTTTTCATGACTCAGGAGTTAATGACATCGAGACCACCGCTCACAGGGCCCACCGGTTTTGCCCACTGAATTGTGTACCGTCATACGCAGGCTCGTACCCGATGCAGGCAAAGAGGGCGGTGCTTGTGAAATTCCTTTAGCGCGGCTGCACCGCAAACTGGTTCAGCCGCTCAATTGACATTTGGACGGACCGAAGATTCTTCACCGTTGTCCGGTGTGCAAACGTCCGTCATGCCATCGTGGTGGTCAAGTCCTTCGTGGGCATGTAAACTCGTCACGTCGAATGCTCACGATGTGTTATGAACAACCAACCGGCATTGTCGCGGATTCGTGAGCAACCAACGATTCAACCCCGGCTGGCTTTGCCGGTAATCTCATTGCAATCAGCTAACGTTGGCACGCACTGGCAGAGCGCTGTGGCGTGAAATCCACGATATTCGGCTGACACGTGGCCAGGAAGATAAAGACGTCAAGACAATGTTTTCACGAACCAAACGCACTCCCGATCAACTTCGCAGCTCTCGGTACTTCGGTCCCGACGACCTTCGCTCGTTCGGTCATCGTTCACGCCAGAAACAGTCCGGCTTCGGGACGGAGGAATTTGAAGACAAGCCCGTGATTGGCATTCTGAATACGTGGAATGATTTGATCAGCTGTCACGCTCACTTCAAGCAACGGGTGGAAGAGGTCAAACGCGGCATCTGGCAAGGCGGCGGTTTTCCAGTGGAAGTACCGGTCATGGGTCTGTCTGAGACCTTCATGAAGCCGACGTCGATGTACTATCGAAATTTTCTGGCGATGGAGGCGGAAGAGGTTCTGCGAACCTACCCGATTGATGCCGCCGTGCTGATGGGCGGCTGCGACAAGACGACGCCGGCGTTGCTGATGGGTGCACTCAGTGCCGATGTTCCGGCGATTTTCATGCCTGGCGGGCCCATGAACAAGACGTCCTGGCGAGGCGACCAGCTGGGCAGCGGCAGCGACGTCTGGAAGTACTGGGCCGAACGTGGTGCCGGGCGTCTGGGTTGTGAAGCGTGGTGCGAACTGGAGGACCACATTGCCGCATCGCCCGGGCACTGTATGACGATGGGGACGGCGTCAACAATGACGTCTATCGCGGAGACAATGGGCATGACCCTGCCTGGCGCTGCGTCCGTGCCGGCGACTCATTCGTCACACCCACGTATGGCTTCGGCCACCGGTCGGCAGGCCGTCGAACTGGCATGGTTTAACGTGAAACCGACGGACATCATCACCGTCGACGCTTTTGACAACGCTATCACGGCATTGATGGCGATGGGCGGCTCCACGAACGCCATTGTGCACCTGATGGCGATGGCGGGCCGTGCTCAGGTGCCATTGACGCTGGAACGTTTCGACGAAATCTCACAGACCACGCCTGTGGTTGGCAACCTGCGGCCAGCCGGCAAATACGTCATGGGCGATTTTTTCGAAGCAGGCGGATTGCGAGGACTGCTGGCACGGATTGATGATCTGCTGAAGCTGGACGCACCGAATGTCGCGGGGCATACGCTGGGTGAGGCGATCAAAGATGCCCAGGTCTATGACGACGATGTGATTCGCCTGCGGAGCAATCCGATCTGCGAAAAGAATAGTTTGGCCGTGCTGCGTGGCAACCTGTGTCCGGACGGTGCTGTGATCAAACCTTCCGCGGCCGAGACGCAGTTGCACCAGCATCGTGGGCCTGCCGTCGTGTTCAACAACTATCCGGATCTTAAGGCACGTATCGATGATCCATCGTTAAATCTGACTAAAGATCACGTGATTGTGCTGCAGAATGCCGGTCCGCTGGGTGCTCCCGGGATTCCGGAATGGGGCATGTTGCCAATCCCCAAATACCTGCTTGAGCAGGGTGTTCGTGACATGCTGCGTATTAGCGACGCGCGCATGAGCGGCACCAGTTATGGTGCGTGTGTACTGCATGTCGCACCGGAGTCCTTTGCCGGAGGACCGCTGGCGTTTGTTCGGGACGGCGACATGATTTCGCTGGATGTGGAGGCGCGTCAGTTGCAGCTGGAAATCAGTGACGGCGAGCTCACGTCGCGAAAGGCGAACTGGAAGCAGCCGGAACACCGTTTCTCACGCGGTTACGGAAAACTGTACTTCGACCAGACCACTCAAGCCAACATAGGCTGCGATTTTCGTTTTCTGCACGCGGACGGGAGTCGGGACCCCGACCCGAGCATCTATTGATTGACGTATGCCACAGCCGGTTAGTCCCAGCTGACAAGTGATTCCACGTACGCAGCTGACCCATCACGCAGCCAGCCGTCCAGCTGAGCAGGATCTTTCAATTGCTGCCCACGCTGAGTAGGAACGACGATGAACTGGCAGTCGACTTCTGACAAAGTTGTCATGTCGCCCCACAGTTTTTCAAACTGCGACACGGGAAAGACATCCTCCTGTCCGCGCCCCCAACGCTTCTTGACGTCTTTCAGAGTGATATATGTCGGCATACGCCGGCTGAGATCTCGAATTGCGGCGTCAACCTTTGTACGATCACTCAGATCGCAGCGTTCCAGCGAAAAGATACTCAGAAGCCGTTCAATGGAAATCCACGTTGTGAGAGAATTGTAGTACGACAGGTGAAATTCGTCTTCTTCGCGCGGCATCGCGAGTCCTTCCACCAGCCTGACTTTGCCGTCAACTCGCGCGAGTCCACCGCCACGATCATCCAGACGACGACTGATCACTTCGAAGGACAGATCCGCTCCTGACTGGATATGCGCACCCAGCACGCCGGTGTCGAGATTCGCCCCGAGCGTGTCGATATTGTGGAGCATCAGGTACTGCAGTTGTGGCTGTTGTTGCAGCAGGCTTTGCAGCGTACCGTTCAGCAGCATGTTGGGAATCTCGTACCAATGACCGACCGGGTGCATGCACTGTAAGGGCAGATTGTCCGTGTAATCGGAAGCCTCACCGGATGACCGCGCCCAATTGGTCAGTGCTCCGCGAACGCTGGATCGCATCTTCTCCTGCTGTTCGTCCAGCATCTGTTGAGGCATTTCCTCCCACGCGAAGTTCAGATCCCGGACAGTCGGCACCATTCTCAGTCCCACTGAGGCACCCTTGGAAACGAACACAGTTTCCTCCCCATACACTGCGTTGACTTCCCTGTGGATCGGTGCGTCCGTCATATATCCTGTAGTGACCACGTGGAGTGGCGACGTGCCGACTTCGTGGCCGATTCGGCGACTTTTCGCCAGATGTACGTCAAGGAACGAACGAAATCGTCCGGCCATTCTGCAGAACGGATTCAGGGCTTTGACGACTCCAGCGCCCTGCGTCCAGCGACTGCCCACTCCTGCCGCCAACGTAACAACCGCGACTCTCCCGTCTGCCAACGCGGCGCGGCCCACTTCTGTGTGTTTCGGTGTAATGCTTCGCCTGGCATCAAAGACGTCGTCTTCAGTGACGTCTTCTATCTTTACCGATGCCGCCAGCCTGTTTTGAGAAAGACCGAGACGGCCGGAGCGCAGATCCTCACGCAGCTGGTCATGGGCAATCGCATCAAATCCATTTGCCGCCAGCATCGACTCAAGACTGCTGGCGGCGTCCTGGGAAGTGGCCGACACTGGTAGAATTCGAATCAATAGCTGCTGAGCCAGTTCACTTCCCTGACTCTCGTTGCGACAGAAATCCCCCGTCTGCTCCAGTTCACGCCGTCTCATCGGCGACAGCCTAGTGATGTTCTGCCGTAAGAGGTCGGGCACTATCAGAGAACGATAGCCTTTCGGCATTTCTGCATCCGCACGAAACTCGGCAAACGTGCCGTTATCGTTGATGGAGAAATCGTACACCACAGGATCCATGGCAAAGGGAATCCGATCCTGCATATCCTGTTTGACACTCAGCATCATTGACTGCAGCCATTCCTGCGCCTCATTGCGCACTGCCGGGTCAAAGATGAATCCCATGCCGCCGCCGGACATGCCACCAAGCATCCAGAACCCGTGGAATCTATCGTCATACTTCCTGCGGCAACGCCGGATCAGTTCCTCCGTATACGCATTGGAACACCACGGTATGACGGCCTGCAGTGGCTCTGCGAAGTTGCGATCAGTTGCCCGCCCAACCGCCGCAATGTCGCCGCGTTTCAATGCGCCGATCACGTCATCCAGAAGTTCGATGGCGTCATGCCTGGCGGCCCATTCCTTTTCACTTCGCAACAGGTATTTCTCAGTGACCATCTCCAGAATCGGCCCCACATTCTGAGCCATACCTCCATGCACCAGCACCAGACTTTGCTGCAGGCGTTCGCGAGTTTCCGGAGTGATTGTGTCGTGATCGAAGACCGAATGCTGCGGCATCAGGCGACCACGACTGATGCCGAACTCAGGATCAGATTCGGTCGCAACGGCTCCACGAATCAGTTTGATTCCCGGCCACACGCCACCCGAATCCTGCCAGCCGCCACCTGAACCGCCAATCCATTCCCCCAGAATGGCTCGCGCCGCAACAATTCGCCGATCGGGTTCCGACAATGTTCCGGTCAACTGTGAAACCTGCCCCGTCGCCCGCATGCACATGGAAATCAACGAACCCAGAAGATTCGTGCTGACAGCAAGGCGAGATCCTTTGGGGATGTCGTTCACCCGACTGACCACTTCCAGGCCTTTACCCGGTCCGATCATTCTTGAAAACACATCGGACACAGGAGCGGCACAGCCTTCCATCCCTGGTGGTATCAGGCCGGCAGCGATGACTGCCGCTTTCAGCAGTCCCAGGTAATCGCGCCCGAAGTCAAAGACCTCGTTGATGTCATGAATGTCGGCTTTGGTGTCCAGATCGATGCTGACCAGCCGCAATAGTGGTTCGTCGATGACTCGCAGACTGCAGTCAATCGGAGGTTCCGGTGCTGCATGTTTGCCTCGCACCGCAAGGTCAACACTGGCATTGATGACCTGTGCGCCTTCGGGAAAATCCATTCCCAGGAAGAAAATGTCGCTCCAGGCGCTGTGCGTGAAATCCATCCGCACGGCTGTGCGCTCGCGAAGTGCGGGGAAACAGCCGATGTGTGTTTCGATCTGCAACAGCTCCGGTCGGATTCGCAACGGCACGTCGGCTGGATGCCCTGTGCGAAACATCCACTGATTCCCCTTCACCGTGCGAACACTGCGCCGAACCTGGTTGGCGAGCGTCTGAAATGCCATCCGGTGATAGGCCTCCGCCAGCGCACTGGCCAGCGTTACGGTCGGACCATTCACGACCTGTGCGCTCAGGAATGTATCGATGGCCTCCGGAAAACGCCGGCCCAGCAGTTGTTCGTAGCCGGCAAAAGGGATGATCCCGGATTCCCGCCCGACAAGCTGTTCGGGCAAATGAAAACGATAGATGGCGTTCAGAAAGAACAGTGCACGAACGCGTTCATAAAGATTGTCGCAGCGACGACGAAACTGATCCAGCTCCGCGCATTGCGACATTAACTGATCGGCGGACAACCCGCGGCAGCAACGGTCCAGCGGAAGATTGCGAATCGCGGGATCATCAGAGGTGATTACCTGCAGAAGATTAGTCATAACGCGGCGTTGTCAGAACGAGTGCAAGTTGTCAGGTATTCCAGTGATCGTTATTGCCGGGCCAGCAGATTCACCAGTTCGGTCAGAATCAGATCGCGATCGTCGCCCCCCAGTGTGATTGCCAACTGGGCCAGGGTGAGTCCGTACTTGTAGCTGATGTTGTGTCGCGTCCCATCCACCTCAAAGGCGAGGTACCGTTCTGACTGAGCCAGCTGATGCAGCGACGACGTCAGGTCTACTGCCTGTTCGGAGGCGGCATTTTGGAGATTCTGCCGCAGAAGATGCATGACGGCCGGCGTCAGCACGTGCATGCCGAACAGGCACAGATAGTGGCCGGCTCGCTGACCGGCCACTATCAATTCCTGCTCGGCAATGGTTGGCGTGGGCTTCTCGACGACCGTTGTGACTTCATACAGTCGATCCTGTTGAGCAACCGGGGAACCTCCCACTGTGCCGAAGAACACAATCTCGTTTTCACGAGTCGGCTGAATTGCGGAAACAGCACATTCATGCTGCGCAGCCACCTCGCACAATTGAGCGGCGCAACTTGTACCGCTGCGACTCACATAAAGATGGTCGGAGACAAGGTGCAGAAATGCCTCTTCGCCAACGAAATCACTGGCCCGCAGAATCGCATCTCCGTAGCCACGCGGGTTATCCTGTTCGAAGAACACAAGTCGCGATGCGTGTGATCCAGCCGCCGAAAGATAGGGGCCGGACTGTCCCGGCCGAACGATCAGAGCGATTTCCTGAATTCCGGCCTCCACGACTTCGTCCAGCGTACAACGCAGGGCCGTTCGCTGATTACCGCTGCGGTCAACGACACTCTGCAGCGGCAGATTCGAGTGGTATTCTCCGGCCGCCGTTATGACGGCTTTGTTGATTTTCATTCTGTCTCCAACGTCGAATCAATGCCGATCGGCGACTCGAAGCACTTGGTCGGGGCATGAGGACAGTGCCCTCAATTCAGGAATCAGTTGACCCATTGTCGTGGACGATACTGGCTCGTGGGAGTAACGAAACTGCTCTGGAAAAGTGTTCTTCGCGGCCACAAGTCAGCGTGAAACGCTGTAATCCGTTCAATTCAGGTTCGAGCGAATGCCCGGCAGAGTATAGCCCATTGGTCCCGGTCGCGTTTGAACACAGAGTGGAAAGATCAAGACAGCTGCCGTTTTCGTGAAGGATAACGGTGAGCGGTCCCTCAGGACCACATTCTTCGACCCAAATTCACGACGCTGTCTCAGAGCGTCGCGGACACCGTGCGAAGGATTCCGGCATGTTGCACTCTGGCAACATCGGCATTTGCCCCGGCTCCGCTGTGGTGATCTGTCTCAGCGGCGTGGTTGGCGACTTCTTCAAACGACGCCGCTCCATGACGCACGAAAACATCCTGTAGCAGGCGTTTCGACCGTGCACTCATGTACCGGGGCCGGGGGTAAGTACTTCCGGCGTGAGCTTCGCGGAGCTCATTGTCGCTCCACCGCCGATCCTGCGGCCAGTCTGGATGCGTGCAAACGTCTGGGGATCACTTTGTCTGATTCGGAATCCACGGCACGATGAGTCGAGTGGCATGGACTCCGCCGTGGTGAATCGTCTGTTGAGCAGTTTTCAGTTCGCTGTCTGCATTCTGGTCGGCGGCCGTGTTGTGATTGCGATCATAGTTGGGGAAGTCTGAACTGGTAATATCCAGACGGATACGATGCCCCGGCAGGAATGCGTTTGATGTGGGATCCATTTCGACCGTGTATCTGACGATTTCGCCTGGTTCCAGCAGGGTTGGTTGCTGAAGTCCTGTGCGGTAACGAGCCCGCACCATGCCAAGGGCCACGTCTCGGGCGATGCCGTCCGGAGCAACATCGATCAGTCGAGCGAAGAAATCCGTGTCGGGGGCAGACGACGATGCGTAGAGTTCCACCGTCACGTTGCCTGTCACTTCAAACCGCTCTTCCAACGGCTCAGTCTGGTAGACCAGGATATCTGTTCGATCAGCGACTGGTTGCTGATCGGTTGGTCGGACCTGCAGGCCTGGGCCATGCAGTGACGGGACGGGGTTGTTCGGGTCGTAGGCGAACCGGTCCGTCCCCGTTTCGGGCTGTTGTTGCCACAGCAGCGTGCCATCGCCAGCTGGCGTGTTAGCGGTCCCGTTGCTGCTGACGAACAGCGATTTGTCTTTTGTCCGCTGCAACGGCCATTCGTTTTCGTCGCGCCAGCTGTTGTCCCCCATGACAAAGATCTTCCATGAGGATGTCTGATCCACGCCATTCTTTTTCTTCTTCAGCCAGTAATCAAACCACTGAATCTGAAGTTCGGTGACGTCGACGGTTGCTTCCGGCCCGAAGTCAATGTTCCCGTAGCGCCGCTTCTTCGAGTGTGCCCACGGCCCGACGACTGTACGGGAACCGCTACGAGCCTCCAATGTGGCAGCTTCGTTCATGATGGTTCTGTCCAGAAGCATGTTGCCGTTGCAGTGATCACACCATCCAATAAAGTTGAGATTCGGCACCTGGATATCCTTCACATCTTTGTGCAGATTCCACGGATCAGTGTGCGGATTCTTCAGCCAGTAGCGAACAGCTTCGGTTTCTTCTTCGCATGCGGAATCAGGCAGCTGCAGCCAGGGCATGTGATTTAGCCACTTGTCGGCCTGACCATTATTCCACAATGTTCTCATCTCAGCTTTTGTCGTTATTCCAGGGCGGCCTGAACGAAGACGCATGTTTGGCGCCATACTGGTCACCCACCAATGCATTCTGCGACCGGGGCGGATGGTCCCAGGGCCTTCAAGGTCGGTGTAACGTGCCGGAATACTTGACGCAGCCATTGCGACCAAAGATGGTGGCTGCAGAGCTGCCAACCGCCACTGCAAAAAGGCGTTATAGGATGCGCCGAAGGTTCCGATTTTTCCGTTGGATTCAGGCAGATTGTGTGCTGCCCACTCCACCGTGTCGTAGCCATCCTCAGCGTCGTGGGTGTTGAATCGCAGAAACGATTCCCATTCGCCATCTGACGCGTATCGTCCTCGAGCATCCTGCGTCACGACGATGTAACCGGCTTTGACGTAGCGATCCATGCCGCCGCCGGGTTTGCCGTAAGGAGTTCGCAGGACAAGTACCGGATACGGGCCGCCTCTGTCGGGACGAAACACATTGGCTCGCAGGATGACTCCGTCCCGCATCGGAACCGGCACGTCCGGCTCAGTAATCACCTTAATGGGCCTGCGTGTGGGCTTTGGCTCTGCCTGCTTCGCGGTCGGATACGGTTCATCGAATACAAGTAAGATGAACAATAACGCTGAAAACATTGCATTTCTCCGCAAACAAATGTTCAGATAAAGATGTTTTGATCGCCCTGCAGGTATCGCGATACCCGTTGGTCTGTGATCGTTGCGTCGTTTGGGCGGCGAATGTCACACCCAGCTATCGTGCACACGATAAACCGTGCTGGTGCGGAATGGTACTCACCATCAAAACAGGAATCCGGGTGATGGTGTCCCGGTATTCGCTGTGTCGAGCCATTCCGCTGTGTTGTTCTCTAATCCGTTTGTGCCGGTTCTGGTGGCCACGCCGACCGTCGTTCATCTCCTGAATGAGTTCCTGATTTATTGGTGGATTATTTGATTGGATCACCCCATCACGCCTAGTGCAATCAATCCCGCCGATATGCGGAAGGTACTGGAAACATCCTCGCAGTAATGTGCGGCCGAGAGGTTCGCTAAGTCGGCTCGGTTTTCCGCCGGGAGCTAGTTGCTTTACCCTCACTTGCGGGTAGACCGAGAGATGGAACGGATGGGACTGTTCTGGAACAGCATCCGGACAAGACGTTTGTCCTTGTGGGATGTGAGATTGGGAAACAACACAGCCCACACTTTGCAGATGAATTCTGGACCGACCGCATCGATAGCCATCCGACGCGACCGGCCGCCGATTGGTTCAGTGTCTACACGAATCGCAATCACTATCACCTAAACTCATCCCACTCATCCTTGCTCATCTTCCGCCAGTCCCACGGTGCAATCGGCTTGTGGCTGCCGCCCCAGCCGCTTTGAAATATCGCAAGGTGTTCGCGGGGCGGCTGACATCCGAGATGTCACACACATCCGCCGCGACCAATTCAGGCTCATTAGCAGTTCCGACCATGTGGGCCTACTTGCCCTCAAACTCCACACTGTGTGATTCACACAGTGCCCATTCAGCGTCCTGTAGCGCTCTCTGCGGGCGGCTCAGCAGTCGGATTGGCAACCGGCGGGACAGCTGCTGGCACTGGAGCGGGCCTGACGAATGGTTGTGTCAACGACCAGGCTACTGCCAACAAGACGACGGACAGCAACGCGAGTATCAGCGACCACCTAGTTCGCCGTGCTGATGCCGATGGTTGATCGAATGCGTGCTCAGGCGCCTTCTATGGGTCGTCACTCATCAGCCACCACCTTCCCCCGCTTCCGATACACCCACTTCAGCACACCGTAGAATACGGCGAAGAACGTGACGGTGAGCCAGTGGTGGAACAGCACGCAAGTTGTACTGAAAGCCGGAAGTGTGATAATCGTGATTCCAGGAACGGAGCGGAACACAGAGAACGTCGGCCGGCTTTCGATTTCGTCGAGTATCTCAGAGTCGAAAAACTTCATGGGGGAGTACCCCTCTTTAACGGCGTACTCTGTAACGTGAAATCTCGATGGCGCGGTGTCGAAAAGCGCAACGTCTGCCACGACGCCAACATCGCCGAAAACGTACGTTGCCCTTGTGTTGGCAAACTTTGCGGATGCTTCGACCCCCATTCGCTGCCCAACGCCCCACATCACAACACTCAGCACCAACCCAATCCTCGCCACCATGAACAACGCCGGTCGAATCAGACTTCGCATGACTTGTCCTCCGGTCGTTTGCGGTAGATGAAATGGAGGACGATGTTGAAGGCGGTGAAGAGGGTGGTGATGAGCCAATGGCTGACGCGAGCGCCGGGCGCACCGCCATCCCAGCCCCAGACGACGCATCCAGGTGTATGGATGACTTCCTCCGCCTTTCTTCGAAGGATATCTCTCGCAGCCACCGATGAGAAAAGAAAAGTTCGTCCATATTTTTCAACATCAAATCGTGCGTACATTACCTTCACCGCGTCGTCCGAAAGCCAACTATTCTCTGCTGACACCCGATGTGAGTGTTCGTAGAAACTGACGCTCAACTCGACCACGCCCACTTCCATTTCCAAACCAAGGAACGTGGCAGACCGTCCGAAGCCGGTGACCGTCGTGCTGTCGGCGGTGGGTATCATGATTTGCATCATCCGCCACTGCCCCACAATCCACGCCGCCACAACCAGGCACAACCCGGCTCGGGCGATGATGAACAGTGACATGCGGAGAAGGGTTTTCACGTTGTGGTCCTGAACTGTTGGCGGTCACTATTACGCAGTCTGGACGGAATCACTACGCAGTGTTGATGACGTACTGTATCCAGTCTGCTGGATTCGCGGCTCCTGACGATCCCGCCGTTCATTGTCCCGTCTGACGATGCCTGCTCGATCGCTGATGTGCAATCCCGAGCAGTTTTGTCTCCAAGACTCACCAGGATGATGCCCACGCATCATCCTGGTGAATTTCGGAAACACTATTCCGCGAGAAGTGTTAAGACTGCTTAACACTTCCCATCTCCTTCGAGGCACCATAAGCCTTTACCCAGTAAGCCGTTAGGAGTGAATCGGGCGATAAATGCGCTAACAATTCTTGTCATCCTGGCACGTTTGGCATTCCGCATGCTTTACAGAATATCAGTCAAGCGGAACTCACTTAACTCTGCCTGACAGAAACAAATCTTCACCAGGTGAAACAGGAGAAGTAGAGATGAGAATTCTTAAAGCACTGGCTCAAGACGAAAATGGTTTCATCGTATCCGCCGAAATTGTACTGGTTGGAACAATTCTGGTTCTGGGAGTCATTGTTGGACTGACCGAACTGTCTTATGGAGTGAACCAGGAACTCGAAGACCTGGGGGCCGCGATCGGTTCGATCAACCAGAGTTATTGTTACTCACTGGCCTCTGGCGAAAAGGGCCATGTCGTTGGCAGCGTATTCACGGACTATCGAGACGAATGTGACAGCAGCAGCGACATCAGCTGTGACTCACGGCCACGCGGTGAAAAACGCTCAAACAACCGCTGAGACACACATGGCCAGGAGCCAATCGAAACAACCAAAATACAAGCAACGCAAGCGAAGTGAGAACACTGAAGACTGAAGGGTGAATGCTGACTGTCGACGCGATGCTACCCACATCGACTACCCCCTCGGCAGACTTGGCCTTCATCCCTCCGCCTTCATCGCTGAAAAACAATGGACTCCTGTTTCGGGGATAACGACCCGTGTTCACGATGTGAGCACCGGGTCGTTGTTCTTTTTATCACCGGGAACCGTGGCAATTGGACTCACAATCCATCCCTGCCGGGTCACTGTGCCGGAATAGCCTCGCAAGACAACACATTGGGCACTCGCGGGTTTGTTGATTCTTCACCAGTGAATCGCTCCCGGACGTCACTACCGCGTACCACCGATTCCTGACCGACAATTCCCACGAACGCTTCATCCTGCGAACCGACTGCCACCAAGCCAGGTAAAAGAAACATGAAAACCAGCATTCTTCCAATTGCCGAGCTCAGCGAACAACAGATTGCCAGCTGGATTACGCTGCTGGCGACCAATGGCGTATTGGGCAATCCGCACTTTCGCCCGGAATACGCCTTGTTCGTCGGCCGAGTGTTACCGAATGTCGAAGTGGCCGTTCTGTCAGCTGACGAATTAGACGTAGGATTCTTTCCGTTTGAACGTCATCCCGGAGACCTGGCTCTTCCGATTGGCAGGTTTTTGTCGGAGCTGCACGGTGTTGTCGCTGCAGAAAGCACGACATGGGACGCCGACGAATTGATTAGAGAGTGCGGCCTGAAAGCTTGGCAGTTCGAGCATCTGATCGCTGAACAGGAACCTTTCCAACAGCATCATTCGTTCATCGACGATTCATTCTACATGGATCTGCAGAACGGATTCGAATCCTACTGCGACGAAAGAAAGGTAGCCGGGTCGTCTGTGATTAAGCAGGCAGCTCGCAAACAACGAAAGCTGGAACGCGAAGTCGGCCCGGTGCGAGTCACTGCACACACAACCGAAAAGTCTGCGTGGGACGCGTTTGCCGAATGGAAAAGCGCGCAGTTGCTTCGGCTTGGCTATGCCGACATGTTTAGGCTGGATTGGGTTAACGCGTTGCTGGAGGAGCTCCGCTTTGTAGACGAAGACGAGTTCGGCCCGCTGCTGTCAACGCTCCATGCCGGCGACGAACTGGTAGCCGTGCAGCTTGGGCTGAGGAGTCCCACAGCTGTGACTTCCTGGATCCCCACTTTCGACCATCACTACGCAAAGTATTCGCCGGGTGTCATATTGCAGCTGAAACTGGCCGAGTGGGCCGCCAACGAAGGTGTTCAACGATTCGATCTGGGTCGTGGCGAAAATCAGACGAAGCTAAGTCTGGCATCCGATGCGTTCGACATTGCTGTGGGAACCGTCGATCATCGGTTTGTCCACCGGACACTCACACAAACGTACTATGGATTGCGCAACTGGGCTCATGCGTCACGCTTCAAGAAAGTTTCCTTGAAAGCCGTGCGTAGAATGAAAGCCCTTGCAGGAAAGTAGGGCCTATCGAAGTGCGGTGCTCACCAATCGTTTTGGTGGATTTCAGGCCATGGTGGATGGTGGCATCGTTCGCACCAGCCTCAACCGGAACATCGGCCGCATCCGACGGATGTTCAAATGGGGTGTCGAAAACGAGCTGGTGGATCCAGCCGTTCATACGGCTCTGACGGCCCTCGTTGGCCTACGGTATGGCCGATCTGCAGGCGTGCCGGACGTCCACTTCGTGTAGTCGAGACCGTGCAGCATGTCGCAATACAGCTCGTAGTGTTTCTGCAGTGCGGCAACGGCTTCAGCAGCGTCGATGTTCAAGCGCTTCGACCAGCGATTGCACTGAGGTCACGTCTCGATCAGAGCCAACAAACGAACGTATTTTGCGTTGCTGGTTACTAACTCAGGACGGTTCGTCCTTTGTCACCAAGGACGGTGGGTTTGGTGGACCAAAACTGGCTGCACTGCGCCATCACTCTGACACGCCAATCAGCCATCAGTTTCACAATTCGCTGCGTCGGTCGATGACACCAGAGCACGTTGGGACCGCTCGGGAAACTGATTCACACGGCCTCACCAAGGTAGACAAAAAATTGCTGTCTTCGCAGTGATCATGAGGACTAAGCTGAGTCGTCAACCCCCTTGACAATACGAACCAGTTTGTCCATCGCCGCGTCAATAGTGTCGGCTTCTTCGTCGTAGGTCGACCCGTCCTGTCCGTGAAGGGTTTTATCGACTTCACCAAAGGCTGCGAACAATATATTGATGTGCTCTTCAATTACCTGCTTGTCCTCCTCACGAAAGCTGCTTTTCTCTGCCAGTTTCGAAAGAGATTCCAGCTTGTCACCCACCTCGTGGAGCGGTCCGTGCGCAGCATCAACATCGCCGGATGCGAATCCATCACGGATCTTGTTCCGAAGATCCACAATTTCGGCAACCGTCTCTTCCATGCTGCCGGAATCTGATTGTTGCTCAACATCAGACGTCTCACCGGAACATCCAGCGAAGGCAAGAACAAACGAAAGCGGGAACACTGAGAAGTATCTGAAAGTCATATTATCGTTCTCAACTTGTGAGGCTAATGGAAGTGTTCTGGAGCGCCTACGGCGACGATGCTGTCGGGGACTCCGCCAACTCGAAATCGTGCGACGATGTTTAGGTTTTGCAGAGACATTACGTTGATAATTCCGTCTGCTGGTTCGGTGAAGATCGCATAGCGACCGTAGGCATCGAAGGCGATTGCGTGATGACCATGATGGCCGTCTACTTTGCTGTCTCCGACCGGGATCGAGGTCTTCACTTTGGCGTCGCTGAAGTCGCGGTCGCGATTTGGGTCGAGTTCCACAACGGTCAGTTGTTCCTGAACATCGCTTTCCGCATCAGTGCGGTCCTGAAAAAGAAACGCGTAGCGTTTTCCTAGCGACAAAATACACTTCGGCGTCGTCAGCTTTAGTCCGTCGGCCACCGTAATCGGCACTTTGACAATCTTTGGTGCCGTCAAAGCAGCGTTGATCAGGCAAAGTGCCGACTGATCAGCATTCCCCGTTGAAAACAGCACCCAGTTTCGGCTGTTCTCGAATGCTCCGGTGCGCAACGGTTTGTCGGACTCGGCATCTTTTCCCAGCGGCAAATGGTGGACTTTGACGCTGTCGGCTGACTGAGTGAGCGACGTATCAGCGGCCACCCAACAGATTCCGTCCGTGGGGGCCAGAAAGACTTTGCCGGAGTTGCTGGTAGCTCCGTGAATGACGCCCGTCGGCAGATTGAAAGAGTAAGCGATCTCTGGCTTTACCTGGCGGAGATCCACAACGTCGACCCTTCCGGCATTCGGACCACCACCATCAATCCACGAACTGTACGCCATGGTATTGTTGACTGCAGCCATTGTGATGTGGTTGCCGCCACCGGGGAAGAACTTCGCGACTTCCCGGACGCTGGTTTGTAGAAATCCTGTCGGTACGGCCATCGTGAAACCGTTCTTTGTATCGTTTGCCAGATAAAAACTGCGGTCGTACACATAAAGATGAGCCGGATTGCCCTGGTCTTCATCCAGTCTCATCTGACGGACGGTTGGAGGTCGCGTGTACTTCCAATGAGTATGATTGCCGTGAGGTTCTTCAAAGACACCCGTGTCGATCGCGATCCAGCCGCTTTGATGTTTGCCATCATCATGGTCGCGAACTCCCACCATCAGGACACCCGCACATGCCTTCATCTGTACAAGATCCTGTTTCTCTGCATCGAGTTCAGGGAATCCCTTCACCCAGTTGCGTTTGATCGACCACTTGTTGGTCGTCACAAGATCTGCATACGAAAGCTTGTCTGTTTCGCGATCCTGCCAGAAAATGCGGGTAATAACCTTCTCGCGAATCGTCTGGGCGTGCAGACGTGAAATGCCCACGGTTGCCGTCAGCAGCACAACCAACGCAGCATTTAGACACAGTTTTCCAGTGTGATAAATCATTAATTTTCCGATTTCAGGTGAGTGATTACGAAGCTGCGTGTGCTGCAGCAGTTGATCAGATTTGGGGGTAGACGTTCAACGGATGCGAAACAACTCATGCAAGGAAAAGACTGTTTCTCAGAGTTTATTGAAGGGGCTTTCCGTTCCATCGGTGACTGAGAATCTTCGGTTCTTGAATTCGACACACTGCCAGTGAACACCATCGATGGACGAATGTAGCCAGTAGAAACGTCGATCCCGCTTGCCCGCATGGAACACTGTCGGCTGCCCTTCGAATTCCGGGCTGCCCACCAAGTCCTGATTCCGGGCGAAGAAATTCGACAGGCAGTCGGTGTCCGCCTGCTGTGGCGTTGTCTGCTTCTGCCAGGCTGTCCCACCGACTTTAAACTCGTCCGGAATACTGACAGTGACTTCGGGCAGAGGCACCAGTTCGCTCTGACATCCATAGGCCGTAACCAAAATGACAGCGAGTGCGACGAAACGACCGACCGAGTAGTTATTAATCGTCATGGTGAACTCTCCTTATCTGCGGACGAATTGTTTCTGGCGATGCAATACAGTCGCGTGCCCGTGCGGACGACAACGGCTCCGTCAACCGCTGCGACCCCATAGACGATGGGATCTCGTGCCGATGCCTGCGAACCTTCGCGACGCGTGGCGAAGCTCTCCGCCATCGCCTGCAGCTCCACCTGATCCAATGCCCCGTCGCCGTTCGTATCGACTCGTTTCAGCATCGGCTGAAAGTCGGCACTCAGTTCGTCGGCCTGAAGGATGCCGTCTTTATTTCTGTCGCCATTCATCAATCGAGCCAGCATGCCTGCGGTACGTCCACCGCGCGACGATGGAGCGTCCTCGGCAGATTCAGTCTTCGCCTCAGGAGCGGCTTCGCCCCTGCCAGCCTGCTTCGCGACAGCACCTGGTCCACCGTGACCGTGGCCACTGCCTTTGGCTTCTCGATAATGTTCCGGAGCAGGAGCGTTCATCGGGTCCCACAATTGATTGGACGCCAGCACTTCGAATTCGCGACCTCGTTTGACGATGCGAGTTGTGCCGTCCTTCGCGAAGAAGTAGATGCCGTCCTGCGTCACGATCGGAGTTGCCCAGCATTCAGCTCGCAGTCGCTGCTGATAGATCGTTTCGCCGGACTTCGCATCAACACAGTACAGCACCCCGACCTTGTTCAGAAAATAGACCTGTTCGCCGTCCACCACGGGGCTGGCGTAGTCGCTGACCGCTTTGTCTGCTCGCCAGCACAATTCATACGGTTCAGAGGCATCGCCAGTCACTCGCACGCACAGATTGGACTTCGCCGCTTCGCTGGCCGAACCGAATTCCGGAATGCGAGCGCCGGTAAAGATGAACTCGCCAACTACACACGGCGACGGCACGGAATTGCCTTCCAGCCCGTCCAATTGCCAAAGCTGTCCACCTTCTTTGATATCGTACGACGCAAGATTTCCGCCCGACGACACCACAACCTGCTGAGATGCTTCGTCACCGATTACGATCGGAGTTGTCCAGGAACTCCCTGATGGACGTTCGGTCTTCCAAAGTGTTTCACCGGTCCGCTTACAAACGGCCAGCAGAAATGAAGGTCCCTTGTGTTCGATATTCAGGAGCACCATGTCGGTTGTCTGAGCGGGTGAGCTTCCAAGACCGTGATTATTCTGGAACGCGCCGTAGTCCGCTGTCAGATCACGATGCCACAATTGACGGCCTTGTGGACTGACAGCGATCAGGTCGCCACTTTCAAAGAAGGCATAGACCGCATTGCCATCGACAACTGGAGTCGGTGCGGATCGAGCCATCATGTAACTGGACGGTGCCTGATGAGCAGCATCGAAACGATGCTGCCACAAGCGTTGGCCATCCTTCAATGTAAACGCAGTGAGAGCACACTGGTCTTTTTGCTCACCAATCACGCTGGCGACGAACACCCGGTCGTCCGAAATCACGGGTGCCGATTGTCCGTAACCGTCTGTCTCAATCTGCCACGAGATTCCGTCATTCGGCGACCATTGAAGCGGCAGCGATCCAGACAGACGAGACGTACCGCCATTGCGAAACCCTGTCCACGACGAAGTCATGTCATCCTCAGCCGATGCACCTGCTGTGTTGGCCGTCAGAAGAAGAATGTATGTCAGTATGTTTTTGTATCGTTTCATGATTTGATTCCGTGAAATTGAAAGAGGCGGCGTCACGCAGTCGTGGTGAAGCCGCAAGGAAATCTGCATCGGACTGCGATAGTGCTGCGACAACATCACCATTCGCCCAGAACCTCTCCGTCGTTTCGAGAGAACGTATTTCGAAATGTTGCCAAATCGACGTTCTCGCCGATAAACCTGACGCTGCCATCACAAAGAGCCGCTTGTGCCCCGCCGATGTGTAGACTCCGTGGCCCCGAGACGACTTCGCCATGGTGAGTCATGTCCGGAAGATCAGAGTTCGGCGTAAAGAAAGAATGCACCAGAGCGTGGTAACCGGTACTCAGAATCCACGCCCCGGCGCGGCGGCCTTCGTAACTGGTCGATGGCATTCCCACCATCGCGTCGCCCGTCGGCAAACACGGCGGCCCGCCGGACACGCGTTTCATCTGTCGCTGAGCGTCCTGTAGTGTGGTGGTGGCCGCCTGACGATTTCCGAATAGTGATTCGGCCATGAAGACCGTGTTGCTGGTTCCATCGGTGATGTCTCGAAACTTCGTTCGAGACCCTCGCCAGAATAGCCCGTCGTTCTTCGAAGAGCAGTAATTCACATCATTCCCTGACCCGCCGTTCAGCAGATAGTTTCCGCCGGCCCATGTGTCCCCATTCGCGTCCACGTGAAACGGATCGCCGGCCTCACTGGGGCATAGCAGCACGTTCAATGCCTGCGATGCCACCGGCCGAATCGCCGGATTCATCTGCGGAGCCCACGGAAGACCAACCTGCGCGGGAAGATTGAAGTCGATCAATCTGTGCAGGTTGGCCTGTTCATGGAACGGAAGCAGTTGAGCGTGGGCCGAGTATCCGTAAAGTGAGGACGACGAATTCAGTGGAAAGGAATTGTGGGTGTCGTGGTAATTGTGGGCCGCGAGTCCGAGTTGTTTGAGGTTGTTCTTGCACTGAGTTCGTCGTGCTGCCTCGCGAGCCTGCTGAACTGCGGGCAGTAGCAACGCAATGAGAATGGCAATGATCGCAATCACAACTAGTAGTTCAATGAGAGTGAAGCCTTTTGGGCGAAGACTATGTTTTGGCATGAGCCGAATTTCCCGATGTAAGATGAGGCGAGCGCGCAGCGGCCTCCGCTGCGCGAGCAGCATTTGCATGCTGCTGCTGGTCAATTGAAAACGGAACCTCGGCGCGACCCGCGCACCGCAAGGACTGGTCGGACCCGGAGTGTGACGGGGCCGCGACCGAGGATTCCTGAGCGCGTCGCACTGCAATCATTGATGGTTGCAGTGAACGACTGACCTGAGATTTGAAACTCCGCCCGTTCACTGTGCGCACTGGTTTCCTGCAGGACAGAAAGCAGGCGCATGAACCTAAGGCGGCGGTGTCAGGAAACAGTTGACCGTCGTGGCGGCCCGCGGCCTTTGCGGCGATATTGCGGGGCGGAAGCAGGGACAGTCACCCCGGGCTCAGAAAGCACAGAAACTGCCTCGGTTGCCGTCAATTGCGGGGCAAAGAAATCGGCAGAGGACGTCGCAAACGCGGCTTGGCACACCGGGCACGAACCAGAATCGTGAGGCTCGTTCTGTGACGGCGGTTCATTGTTTGAACTGCCTTCAGTCGAGTGCTGAGAGCAGTCGCAATGGTGCCCGGAAAAACACGACAAAACCGTGCTGATGATCCCACTTCTGTGGTCATCATCATTGGGTGAGTGTTCGCAGCCTAAGTGCAGGCAATACGTCGCAGGCAGCGTAGCCAGCTGCAGAACCGAGACGCAGAATGCGAATGCTCGGCGAAAGTTGTGATGAGTTTTGGACATCAGAGTCATTTGCAGAACTCCGAATCCGACCAGTTACCACAGTGTACGACCGGACGCGGAGATTGTGTTACGGGATTCGGTTCGTAATCCGATTTTTCTCGACTTTTGTACTCAGCGGACTTCAACAGAAATTTTTGCGGTCGGTCCGAATGGAGTCAAAATTACTCCAGTAACTTCCCCTTCGGATCGAGTTCCCAGCGCGTTATAGAGACTGGCGTCGATGTTTTCGCTGATGGCTCGGACGGATCCGTCGCACAGTGCGAACTGGCACAGGCCCGTGTGGGGAACGGACAGTCCTTTATCGTCGCCGCTCGGTTGATTGGGACGGAACTGTGTTTCAAACAAAAAATAAGTGTCCATGATCCTCGGGAAGATCGGTCACTTCGCGAACCGCCGCTGTCACCAGCGACAAGCAATTGATCGCCCAGCACCAGTTCCACTCGTGCATGCTGCTTATGAAGCGATTCGCAGACGCTGGTCGCAGACTTTACAACGAGTTCTACGGTTGATTGGCGGACCGGCTCTGAATGGCTGGTTTCAGATAGGTCAACAACCACCCGTACAGAAGTCATTGCCGGTGCCTGGCGTTCTGTCACGATCATCGTCTGCTGTCGAGCCGTCTGAGCCCAATGAACGCGACGAAGTGAGTCTCCGGGGCGAAACGGGCGAGTGCCCATCATGTCGCCAAATCCCCCCACGCGGTGTTCGGAAAATCGTTCTTCCGTCCGCCGCGATTCCGATGCATCGGGCATTCCTTCCAGACGAACGGTTGATGGCCAGACGGTCAACCGGCCTTCTGTTTCCACTGATCTCCGAGCGCGAAACAAACCAAAGGGAAAACCAGTTTCCACTCCTGCTGCGGAATTCGGATAAAGTCCTCGGTGCCTTGCTTCAAAAGGCCACGAGTATTCTACGGTTGACCAGCCCGGCACTCGCGCGAACGCAACACCTTCGTTCCCGTCGGCACTGTCGTTTTTTGCAGACCCCTTAATCAACGACAGCCCCCAGACCGGAAACGGCAGACTGTTCTTCACTGCCAGCCGAACAATGGCCGGTGTCCCCACACGTGTTCGAGGAACATCGAAGGCAACTCGACATACAATTCCTTTCATTGCGATCCACGGCAGCGCGACACCTATCCCCGCAATCGCCATCAGGAGCGCCGTCAGGATCAGCACGAGCGGATTCAGAAAGATCCCACAAGCAATCGACCCTGCGATCGCCAGAACCAGCAACGCGAAGGTTTTTTTCAACCAGTAGACATAACGATTGGCCCACGGACAGAAATCTGTCGACAGCGCGTCGGAGAATCTGTGAGTTCTCTGTTCAATTGGTACAGCGGACATGAGAAACCTCAGCGGACACGACCATGTGCAGCCACAGGACGTACCGGTGGCGCAACGAATGGAACTGTGCTCAGAAACACAGCGGGAAAGACACTTTCAGGCAACCGTGGGGCGTTTGTCAGAATTCGCCGACAACTTCTCCACCCTGAATCGTGGCCAGTGACTGGTAGAGTCCGTGATCGATGTTTTCGCTGATGAAGCGAACCGAGCCATCGCCGAGAACAAACTGTGCTCCTCCCGCGTGATGGCTGCTGAAGTCATCCAGATGGGCAACCGGGTCGTTGGGCACATGATCGGCAGAACCAAGAATACGCTGAAAAGCCTCTTCGCCTTCCGAGACCATGCCGGGCCATGTCGAATACCAGCCGAGGTCCGTATCCGTTCGCCGTTCACCCAGCATGAACGTATTGGTGGTACCGTCGGTGATGTCACGGAATCGAGTCTTGCTGTGATGGTAAAACATTCCGTCGCCACGGCACTGTCCGGCCGACGTGACGGGAGCAGTCCCCGGAGAATTTTCACAGCCATCGAGTTCCTGGGTTCCGAAAACACCGATGTAGTTCGCGGTGGGCAACTCAGCGAGGACGGTTCCGGGGCTGCCTTCTTCTTCAATCTCCCACTTTTCAGGCTTCGGGTCAGAAGGGCACTGCCACGCCGGAATGACGTTGTCGATAAACACAACATTCGCCGGGTCGTGAATGGCAAGGTTCGCGTTGAACTGGTTGTACAACGGTGATAGTTCCATGTTTGGAAGAATCATCGTTCCCCATCCGGCACCATTCACGCCATCGTGGGGACTCTGCCGACCTGTTGCCGGATCGACTGCGATCCAACCGGACGGAAACGCGTTATGCACATCGTGGTAGTTGTGCAACGCAAGTCCAAGCTGTTTCATATTGTTCTTGCACTGAGTTCGTCGAGCGGCTTCGCGAGCCTGCTGAACGGCGGGCAACAACAGAGCAATGAGAATAGCGATGATGGCAATAACAACAAGAAGTTCGATAAGTGTGAAGCCGCGCGAACGGCGAATAGAAGTACGTTTCAAGAGAATCCCCTCGTGAACAAAAAAACGCGCACGTGCACGATGTAAGCTGTCTGGTCGGATCGGGAGCGGGCAGGAAAGAGTAATACACGAATTGCGGAATCACAGCGCAACCGTGGTGCTTTCAAAGCATTACAAGTCAGCGGCTCTGAGCCGGCTCAGTCAAGAATACGCCCGTCACCTCAATTGGAAAATGAACGGATGCATCGCTTAAAGCAATGACTGCCGCTGTGAAGCTGCAGTTGTTCCGCGCAGACCAATTCTCGGAATGTGGGCGATTGATCAGACGAGCCGCGGCGGTCCACGAGGATGAACCGGAAAGAAGACCTCAGCGGCCCCCTTTGCTTCGGGGGCGCAGTCGATTGCCGCAACGAATTCCGACTCGGCAGGCAATCCCACAATGCCGGGACACTCCGTGACGTGCGAAAACACGCTGCATACGGAACATTCGTGCTCGTCATGGCCGTTCGGCGGCTCATCGTCACAAGGCTCATTCGGTCCATTGTGCGAATGGTGTTCGCAACCGAACGGGCATGGACGTTCAGATGGTCTGGATTCCTGTCCAGATGCATGGCAATGCGAAGCAGAACAGCATCCGCCACACTCCTGCCCCAGATGAACCGGTTTTCCAAACAACAACACTGTCACAGCCGCTATCGCTAACCAGCGACCGGCTCTTGAGAGTCTTGATGTTTGAGCTTGAGTGGTCATGCAAATAACAAGGGCAAGTGATCAGGTCCATTCGTTGAACATTAAACAGCACGCAACGCGGCACGGTCAAGACTGATGATGCGGATTTATGAAGTCTCCGCAATCTTCAATTTCATTCGCCGTCCGCATCCATATTGTTACGCATGCGCGAACCATTTCGCTGGGAGAGAATACTTCTCAAAACTGTAGAATACCGAAAACAGCCATCCTTCACTAAATCGCGATTGGTCGACAGAAATCAGGTTGCTTTGCCGAATTTTGCGAGCAACACTGCACAAACCGGTGCTGGCACAGGATTGCCGAAATCCTGCTGGAGGCGGAATTCAAAGCAAGAGGGTACGAACGTGAGAATGAAAAGGCTGCGTTCATGAAACGAATTGCTGGCTTTCACCGACGACGCGCAGTGCGTCGCAGTGGATTTACGTTAATCGAGCTCCTTGTCGTGATTGCGATTATTGGAATACTTGTCGCATTGACCTTGCCCGCCGTTCAGCAGGCAAGATCGGCATTCGCCGAATGCAATGCTCCAATAATCTGAAACAGATAGCCTTGGCCGCTCATTCGTTCCATGACACCTACGGAGCGTTTCCACCGGCGCGACTGATACTGAATACTCCGAGAACTACGAACGATACAGCGACACGCATTGCCATGGATGAACCATCGTGGCTCGTTCGACTCCTTCCGTTTCTAGAGCAGTCAGCACTCCACGAACGCTGGGATGAATACTCCGTCTATGGAACTCATCCCGCGTCCGTACGAAATCAAGCGATCTCTGTGTTTCTCTGCCCGGAACGCCACAGTGCTGATTCGGCAGTTGCACCGGACAAGACCATTCGGATCACATCACCGTGTGGTTGCCCCGCTGGGGTGCAGTTCGCTCCCGGTGGTGCCGTTGTCGATTACGTGGCAAATCACGGTGACCTTTCGCCTGGGGCGCTGGGTCGCCCGACAGATTTCTACTGGGGTGGCAATGGTACTGGTGTGATTGTTTCCAGTCGTCCCGTGGGCGACCCGACCGCTATCGGTCGCGATTGGCTTGACAAGATCAGCATGTCAGACGTTAGCGATGGGACCGATCACGAACAAAAAATGTCTGCTGGGTAAGCAGAAGAAGCCTCACGAACGCAATTCCTGAGGACCTTGATGTCCCACGGTGCACGTGATTCGTAGCATGGAACGCCATTAACTGACGTTCATTTCTTCGACTGTCTTCCTGTGATTGGCGACTGCGGGTACTGCCAGACGCAATAGACGTTTAGCACCGGCTGGGTGCAGTGCAGAATCCGATGTCCAAAGGAATGATCGCGCGGGCCAGCCGGGACAACAATATCGAATAGGGTGGTAGCCCGACGACCAGCGTTTCCGGCGTTTTTCCCTGTGTTTGTTTAAGCAGATACCAGCACCATGTAGAGTAGCGACCGCGAAAGCAGGTGACGCTGCGACACGGAAGTCATAGTGCGAGCCATTCTGCGTCAAGGCAGAAGTCCGTTTTCAAGATTGTTTGAAGTTTCCAGCAAATCTTCCCATGATGTGGCAATGTCTAGAACGATATTATTTGCCTGGATTGGATTGACGGATCTTGGCTGCGCAAAGGGTGAAAAATCGGGCTTGGGGCCGATTGGCCAAACGGTTACGACCAGGGGATTCGACGCGATACACCTGTTGGCCAACAGCAAGAAGTCCGATGTGACGACTTATTGCCGGTGGCTCAAAGGCAAGACAAGCACAGTCATAAAGTCACACGACGCCAAACTGAACAACCCAAATGATTTTGGGCAAATCTATGAGGCAGCAGAGTCCGTGCTGGCGAAGCTTAGAAAAGCGGAACCCAAAGCATCCTTCGTGTTCCACCTCAGCCCGGGAACACCAGCGATGGGCGCCGTCTGGATTTTGCTGTCCCGTTCCACCCATGCGGCAGAGTTGATCCAATCTTCCGTTCAGAATGGCGTTCGGACCGTCTCCCTGCCCTTCGAGATCTCAGCCGAGTACATCCCCACCGCGGACACTGCGACCGCTGATGAACTCGTCGCGATGACTCAGGGATTGCCACCAATCCCGGCTTTCGAGTCTATCATTCACCGCTGTCTTCCCATGAAGCGGGTGATTGCAAAAGCACGTCGGCTGGCTGAATTTGATGTTCCGGTTCTAATTCAGGGTGAATCGGGAACCGGGAAGGAACTTTTTGCCCGTGCGATTCATGAAGGGAGCGATCGCAGCGAACGCCCCTTCCTGGAGGTGAATTGCGGAGCGATCCCTTCCGAATTGATCGAATCGGAACTCTTCGGACACAAGAAGGGCGCGTTCACAGGAGCAGATGAGGCCCGGACCGGCTACCTTGAGGAAGCAGACGGCGGGACTCTGTTTCTGGACGAAATTGGTGAGATGCCAGCCACGCTCCAACGAGAGATTCCTAAAACCAGAGCGCTGCACTTTCCGACCGCCAAGCGCCACACTTTCTCACCGCCGTTTACAAACGTATGTGAAAACGGTCCGCAACCGGAGCACTTCATAAAAATTCGAAATATTGGCCCCATTGAAGAGCTTGTCGTTCCGTGCAAGCCTGGCGTTACCGTGCTGAGGGGACCAAACACTTCCACGATAGTGGCGGTAATCAAGGCTCTTGCCTCAGGGGAAATTGGTGAATTGAGACCCCGTGAAGGTCACAGCTACGGCACGATTACGACGCCCTATGGTACCATGAGAGTGGGAAAGAGCCTGTCACAACGTTGCAAGCCGGGAGGTTTCAGGGTCACTGTTTTTGCCGAGTTGGCGAAGCTGATTGATCCGGGATTGAAGGATCTGAAGGCGGCCGACCGTGCCAGATTAGTGATTCTGCTAAGGAACAAAAAGTGCGATCGCAAAGCGTTTAAGGCATTTCTGGGCGATGAACTTTCCAAACAGTTTTACAGGGAAGTAAATGTGCCGAAGAACTTCCTAAAGGCCGTGGACGCACTGCAGAAGTGGCTAGGCAAAAATGCACGTAAATACGAGGGGGAGGTGGTTGACACAAAAAGGGCGATCATGGAGATTGCCAAAGCGTCGAACCGTCTTGATCAAGCCATAGACGTCGATATGGCGCGACAACGGGCTGTTGATACAGAACATTCTCACCAACGCCTTGCCGGTCTGAAGGCCAAACGTGATGAGTCTGATCGCAATGCAAATAGCTGCCGCGAATTGGCGTCACACACTTATGCACTGATAAACGACGCTCTGCCGCCGGGTTGGTACTATCGCAAGGACGGACGCCTGTGGGTGGATCGAGTCTAGCCGTCCGTAGTCGAAAACGTGAAGTGACGGTAAGTTGCAGAAATGAAGTTTCTCCTTTCAGAGGAAACTGAATGGTTCGCTCTCACGGAAGACTATTTTTCGTAGGGGAAACCGTCACTCTTTCAACTATTCAAGGGACTTCCTCGGTGGATCAGCGGAGGGCAGATTCTTAGCGTTCGTTGCATTTCGGTTCCGAAAATGCCGCCCTTGCCCACCACCGGCAACGTGGCCGTTTCAGATTGTTGGCTTACTCTTGAGGGAGGCAGCGCTATGGGGAGTATTACGAAGGACGGGAAGTCGTGGCGATTGTTCTACACACTTCCGGGCGGCAGCCGTGCTTCTGTCCGGTTCAAGGGACTGACGCGACGACAGATTGATTCCGTTGACCGCTGCATTGATGACCTGATCATAAAGGCCCTATCTGGACAGATGGTCGAGACAATTACGGCACAGTGGCTCGCTACGATTGACCAAACACTACACAGAAAGCTGGAAGAATGGGGCTTGGTGTCGCAGCGGATCATCAAAAGAAACGATGCTGAAGGCCGTCTGGGGTCATTCCTCAACGAATTCATAGCTGAAGGCAGAACCAACACCGGCAGGAAGGTGGCAAAACTTACTATTCGTAAGTGGAAGACCACAGCGTCCTATCTCATCGAACACTTCGGCGAGTCGTGCGGTCTGGAGAAGGTGTCCGTTGCGGATGCGAAGAAGTTCTGGGTTTGGCTGGACAACCGGGATGGCATTAACACGGAGAACACAATCCGTAAGCATATACAGCTAGCAAAGATGTTCTGGAATGCTGCCATCGACGCAGAGTTGGTCGCCAAGAACCCCTTCCGTAAGTTGCCGAGTACATCAATCGAGAACAAAGAACGTGACTATTTCGTTACCTGTAAGGAATACTTAGAGTGCTTGGAAACGTGCCCTGATCTCCAGTGGCGACTGATCCTTACGCTATGCCGCATCGGTGGGTTCAGGTGCCCCTCAGAGTTGATTTTGCTCACATGGGATGACGTTCTCTGGGATAAGAAACGGATTATCGTTCACTCAAAGAAGACGGAACACCACGAGGGTAAGGACACTCGTGTAATTCCAATGTGGCCGGAGCTTGAAGAAATACTGAGAGAAGTCTGGGACGAGGCGGACGTCGGTTCGGAGTACGTTGTCACACGGTACCGGGATTCCGGCTCAAATCTTCGGACTTTGTTCATTAAGATTATCAAGCGTGCTGGGCTGGCACCTTGGCCGAAAGTATTCCAGAACCTACGTGCGAGCAGAGAGACGGAACTCCTCGACCTGGGACATCCAGCCCACGTCGTGGCGGGATGGATGGGGCACGCGGTCAAAGTCCAGAACAGGCACTATGCTCAAATCGCCGACCATCATTTCGACGCGGCCCTAAATCGGAGCAATTCCGGAGCACACGATGTCGGTTCAAGTGAATTGGCGCGAAGCCGAAACCCAGCAAAACTCGTATAACTGAGTGTTTTGCTGGGTTTCAATCGCTCCAAAGTAGCGGTGGAGGGATTCGAACCCCCGACACGCGGATTATGATTCCGCTGCTCTAACCGACTGAGCTACACCGCCAAACATGTGGCCCCGGTCAATAACCAATCCCGCCGGTTGGGACCCGACGTCGGTACATCGGGTTCAGCTGACGCGGAAGTTTAGCAAAATCTACAAGACCCTCAACTTCCTGCCGATGCGTTTTCCGGGTAATGGCGGGTTCCGCACCGTCTCATGCCGGTTGAATTCCCCGTGCGCCTTGCGCAGAGCTCGTGGCGACCCACCGTATCGGGGACTGATGTGGTCGGAACGATGGTGTGTCGCCTGAGCGTCTGGCCGTGCACACGAGACCCTGGGACTCCCAAACGGCGCTCTCACGCGGTCGTGCATTTCGTGTGGTGAGATTCGACCAACGTTCTGACACATGCCAGTACCTCTGCCAGCTGTGCCCTGTTGTGACCGACTGTCAGGGTGAGCCTCAGGCGAGCAGTGCCTCTGGCGACCGTGGGCGGGCGGATTGCGGGGACGAACCAGCCGGCTTCCATTAGCAGGGACGAGATTCGGACAGCCGATTCTTCGTCGACCAGCAGAATCGGGACGATGGGCGCCGCACAGGATTCGACAGTCTGCAGTCCCAGATCGCTGATCTGCTGGTGTGCGAATGCAGTGAGCTGGGCCAGATTCTGTCGGCGTTGGGGTTCACTTTGCACGATTTGCAGTGATTCCAGCATTGCCGCGCAGATGGCAGGTGGGAGTGCTGTGGAAAAGAACTGGGACCTGGCTGTGTTTCGCAGCCAGTCAACCGTGGTCGCATCCGCTGCCACGAAACCGCCCAGCCCGCCCAGTGCTTTGCTCATCGTCCCCACGCGTGCCAGGACGCGGTGTTCCACGTTGTGGAAGTCGCACGCTCCGCGACCGTGCTCACCAAGAACACCCGTGCCGTGAGCCTCATCGACGATCACCAACGCGTCGTGCCGTTCCGCGATCTCACAGATCAGACCCAGGTCCGGGACACAACCATCCATACTGAACACGCCGTCGGTCACAATGAACACCTGCCCGTATTCTCCTCTACGTCGCCGCAGCGATTCGTCCAAAGACTCAAGTCGGTCTCCACGATACACCAGCATTCGCCCCGCGCAGGATCGGCACGCATCAATAATACTGGCGTGGTTGTCACGATCGCAGAAAACCGCGTCATTCGTTTGTACAAAGCTGCTGATGAGTCCCAGATTTGCGGCGAATCCCGTGGGGAACAGCAGGGCTGCTTCCGTATCTTCGAAGCCCGCCAACGCGCTCTCCAGCCTGTCGTGCCACTGACTGCGTCCGCACACCAACGCACTGGCCGTTGCCCCAACCTGCCCTGCGAAGACTTCGCGAACGTTGTCGGAGCAGCTGACCTCGTGTGCAAGATTCAGGTAGTCGTTGCCTCCGAAGTTGACCAGCTCACGTCCGCTGATGCGGCATAAGCCGCCCGGCAGGCAATCAACTGTACGCTCGGTGCGTCGTTGTCCCAGGGCAGCAAGTTCCGCAAGGCGTTGCTGAAGTTGTCGCTGAAATTCCACATTGCTCATTCGAATCGCCATTCCGGGGTTGCCGAATCGAACCTGCGGCAGCGAGCCGTTGTTCCGATGTCACAGTTAAACAGTTGATAGACACGTTCTTCCCGGCGTTTGTCGCAAACGGAGAATTCGCCACTGGCGACGCGGATCACGACCCCGCGATTGTTGCTGACCGGACCTTCATAATCCAGGTACATCAGTCGGTGATCAGGCAATGGTTCTGCAGCGATCCAGGCGGCGCCTACGACCGGACTCAGCAAACGCCATGCCCCCAACATCTCGCCCTGCTGCATCAGCAGGTCCCAGTGAAGGAAAGGGTGATCGTGTTCCAGGATCACAAAACGAGATCGTTCTTGCGGCGAAGTCATTCGAAAAAAAGCCCCGGCCTGACTCGACCGGGGCATGTACTTTCAGGTCACGAATTGTCCCTATACGAGCTCACGAATAGGCTCGCGTTTGTCCACCAGAAACTGAGGACGTCCGGTAGGATCGCTGATCGTAGTGTTCATGGTGTTGATCCCCATATTGTGATATGCCGTTCCGACCACTTCCTGCATGTCCACCGGCCGACTGATGGGGCGTTCCCCCAGCCGGTTGGTCGCTCCGATGGCCTGCCCGGTCCTCATTCCGCCACCAGCCATTAATGCGCAGCTGACCTGTGGCCAATGATCGCGACCGGCACCCTTGTTAATTCGCGGAGTACGACCAAATTCGCCCCAGACAACGATAGTGACGTCGTCCAGCATGCCCCGTTCCTCCAGATCCTGGACCAATGCACTGACGGCCTGATCCAGCTTGGTGCCGTGATCGCGTACCAGGTCGAAGTTTGCACCATGGCTGTCCCAGCGACCAAACGAAAGGGTCACGGAACGCACACCGGCCTCGACCAGACGGCGAGCCATCAGGATATGATCGTTACAGGTGGGGGCTCCGTCGTACTGATATTTGTAGGGCTTCCCGTCGCCATATCGTTCGCGAACTTCAGCTGGTTCTTTGGATATATCCAGAGCATCGGCGAGCTTGCTGGAGGTCAGCACACCGAAGGCCGCCTGAGTGAACGCGTCCACGCCGTCCATGATCCCGGTGGCATCCGCGTTTCGCTTCAACCCGTCGAGACCGGTCAGCAGTTTTTCGCGGTCCCGCAACCGTTCCAATGTGACCCCGTTGAGCTTCAGGTCATCCATCCCGTCACCGCTGGGGCGAAACGCCTGATAGCCAGCGCCCAGAAAACCAGGCGCACCCGGTTCGGACCAGGGAATATGTCGGGTCTTACTGGCAAGTGCAACCGTCGGCGGAATGGCCGGATCAGACGGACCACGGAGTTTTGCCAGGCAACTGCCAATGCTGGGACGGCCCCCGATCGAAGCCAGGCTGCGACGGTCCCAGCCGCTGAAACACTGAAACGCATCGTGTCCACCGGAACAGCCGACAACTGATCGGATCACGACGAGCTTGTCCATCATCGCTGCCAGTTTTGGAAAACACTCACCTATCTGGATTCCGGGTACCGCCGTGCTGATCGGAGAAAACTCACCGCGAATCTCAGCAGGAGCTTCGGTTTTGATTTCCCACATATCCTGGTGAGGCGGACCGCCACCGAGAAAGATGTTAATGATAGACTTCTGAGTGTCTCGCGTGGGTGAAGCGGATTCCGCCCGCAGCAGGTCGGTCAGCGTCGTACCGCCAACGGCCCCCATTGACAATCCGCCAATCTTCAGGAAGCTGCGGCGCGAAACACCGTCGCAGTACTTAGTCTTGTTTCCGAGGATCGTCAGCATCTGGCACCTCGTCGATACCGATTGATAACGCAATCGTAGTCTGGGGAATTATTGGGGACGGAGAGAACTCGGTAACCATCGAAGAATGATCGCCTTGTACCGCAGATTGTCGTCGCGCAGGAATCACAGTTTTCGGTCGTTGATGGATCGACGGAAAACCCGTCACAGAAAGTCTTTACGATGATTAAGTGTAAACCGCTCAAAACCGCTCGTCAAGAACATCCGTCTCGCCGACCAGGCTTCAAGGATGTTTGGTCGATGATTTTGACCGTTTTTCGGTGGTCGGCGCCAGAAGACACCGATCAGCAGCAGCGGTCATCCTGCTAGGCGGTGGTGCGCAATTGGTTCGTCACCGAGATGCACGGACTGCAGACGTGCTTGACAGGCCCCCCGTCCGGCCATGTCAGTTCCGGCAATCCGCCCTGCCATCTTCGATCTCCGGATTTCGGCACACGTTCGCCCGAAGGGCGGTCACATCGGCAATCTGCATCGTTATACTCCCGAACCAAAGACTGGCGGCAGGTGTCGCTAACTCGTGAACGCAACGTGTTTTCCATGATCTCCGGCGAAATAATTCATGTCCGATCGACGAAATCTGTTCAATAAAGTTTGGGACCTTCACGATGTTCGCACGATGCCGAATGGTCAGACTCAGCTGTTCATCGGGCTGCATCTGATTCACGAGGTTACCAGCCCGCAGGCATTTGAGATCCTGCGGGATCGCAACCTGAAGGTTGCCTATCCGGATCGGACACTTGCGACTGTCGATCACATCGTACCCACGTCCGATCAGTCACGACCGTTCCTGGACGGCCTGGCCGAGAAGATGATGTCTGCCATCGAGCAGAACTGTGACGAATTCGGAGTGACTCTGCTGGACCTTAAGGATGGCCGACAGGGGATTGTACACGTTGTTGGTCCGGAACAGGGACTGACACAACCGGGCATGACCATCGTGTGTGGTGACAGTCATACCAGCACACACGGTGCGTTCGGTAGTATCGCGATCGGTATCGGCACCAGCAATGTGGCACAGGTGCTGGCGACTCAGACGATGTTTCTTGGCCGCCCCAAAGTGCGTCGAATCGTCGTGAACGGCGAGCTTGCGCCAGGTGTCTATGCAAAGGACGTCATTCTTCACATCATTCAGCAGCTGGGCGTGCAGGGCGGAGTCGGCTATGCCTACGAGTATGCCGGGACCACCATCGACGCTATGTCCATGGAGGAGCGAATGACCGTTTGCAACATGAGTATCGAGGGCGGTGCTCGTTGTGGTTACATCAATCCGGACGAAAAGACCGTTGAGTATCTGCGTGGTCGCCCGTCTGTTCCGACTGGCGATGAATTCGAGCGAGCCGCTGACTGGTGGCTAAAACTGGCGTCCGGTGACGATGCAGAATTCGATGACGAAGTTGTATACAACGCTGCTGACATCGAACCCACTGTCACGTGGGGCATCACACCGGCTCAGTCCGTCGGGGTCAGTCAGCCGCTGCCAAAGGTCGCCGAGTGTGAAGCCGGTGAGCAAACGTTGATCAAAGAGGCTCTGGACTTCATGGGCCTGGCTGAAGGCGAGCCGATCAAGGGCAAGCAGATTGACGTTGCGTTTATCGGGTCATGCACGAATTCACGAATGTCGGATCTGCGGGAAGCCGCACGAATTGTCGCCGGGCACAAAGTGGCGGATAACGTGAAAGCCATAGTGGTACCTGGCTCACAGTTGGTTCGCGAGCAGGCGATGCAGGAGGGACTGCACGAAGTCTTCCAGGCAGCAGGTTTTGAATGGCGTGAAGCCGGGTGCAGCATGTGCCTGGCGATGAATCCCGATAAACTTCAGGGCAGCGAGGTGTGTGCGTCGTCCAGCAATCGAAACTTTAAGGGCCGCCAGGGAAGCCCTACCGGGCGAACGTTGCTGATGAGTCCGGCCATGGTTGCGGCGGCAGCGGTCGAAGGGCGAGTGGCAGACATCCGCGAATTCGCCGGGGCTGCCGTTTAGGTCTCGGCGACATTCCTGGAAGAGCCGTCTAATGCCTCGCCAACTGTGAAGCGGATTGTGTTTTCCAGAAGATTGGACCTTGCCCTCTCGAACGAGATCAAAGCCAGCCCTCCTGTCCTCTTGTCTTACTTAGTTACTGAAAGAACCTAACGATGGCCAACGAAGTCAAATCCGTGAGCGGAAGCGGCATTCCTCTGATGCTGGACGACATCGACACCGACCGCATCATTCCTGCTCGCTATCTGCGATGTGTGACGTTCGACGGGCTTGGCGAACATGCCTTCGAAGACGATCGACAGCAGGACCCCAATCATCCTTTTAACGACTCAAGATTCAGCGGCGCCAGTGTCCTGGTTGCCGGTCGAAATTTCGGCTGCGGGTCGTCTCGCGAACACGCTCCCCAGTCGCTGATGCGGTGGGGAATCAAAGCCGTGATCGCGGAATCGTTCGCAGAGATCTTCTTCGGCAACTGTTGTTCGCTGGGCATCGCCGCAGTCACTGCATCTCGTGACGACCTGGACCAGCTGGCGGCTGCCATCGAAGCGAATCCAACCCTGGAAGTCGTTGTGGGGCTTGAGGATCTGAAAGCAACAGCGGGGGACCTGAACATTCCCGTCGAAATGCCGTGCAGCGCTCGCGAGGCACTGGTCACCGGCGAATGGGACTATCTGGGTCAGCTGTTGAGCGCTGCGGATGCCGTCACAGAGCATGCGGCAACCGTGCCGTATCTGAACTCCTTTTCCGTGTGACCTGGCCTGGAGTGATTCCGCTGCCAGAATGAAATGCGGAACGGATAGCTTTCGCAAACCGAACAAAAAGATGACGGACACAGTTGCTGAGGCTTCCAGTGGCAGCGCTGGACGTCGAAATCCATATCGCCCGGAGTTCTGCATTCAATTGGCGACCTGATGACTGCATCAACGGAAACTTCAGGCGACGATCGTGACGAGCGGCTTGCAGAAGTCCTGGATCGTCTGATTAACGATTCACAGAGTGCTTCTTCAGCAGGGCTGCTGGACAAAGCTGTTCGCGAAAACCCCGATCTGGAATCCGACATCAGGGGACTTTATGCAACGGCGATGATCGCAGCCGATGTTGCTCTGCTGCAGTCCGATGAAGTCAGTCGCATGATTGCAGGCGAGACACCGGACGAAGGACCGGCGCCCGCATCTACGTCGCCTGTGGGTTTAATGATCGGTGAGTACGAACTGCGTGAAGAGATCGGGCGCGGTGGTATGGGGGTCGTGTACCGGGCATATCAGCAATCACTCGATCGTACAGTTGCCCTCAAGATGATTCCGAACGCAGCGTTCGCGGCATCCCATGATCTCGCCCGTCTGCGCGCCGAAGCGATGGCTGCCGCCCGGCTTAGCCATCCGAACATCGTGCCGGTCTATGAAGTCGGTGAGTACGATGGACAGCCGTGGTTCAGTATGCAGTTTGTGGAAGGCACCACGTTGTCCACGCGGCTCGCAGATGGGCCGATGACCGCGGAAGACGCCGTTCGGCTGCTGCTGCCCGTCGTTAGAGCCATTGACTCCGCTCATCAGGCCGGTGTATTGCATCGAGACCTTAAACCGTCCAACATTCTTATCAAAAAAGCGGGCGAGCCGTTCGTAACGGACTTTGGACTGGCCAAGCGTGTCCCTTTGGCGGATGACTCATTGGTGATTTCGGGGGGCAGCGACGAAGCGAATCTTACGCAAAGCGGAGCCATCCTGGGCACGCCATCCTGGATGTCTCCGGAGCAGGCCGCCGGACAGACGGACGCCATCGATGTAACATCCGACATCTACAGTCTGGGTGCCATTCTGTTTGCCATGCTGACCGGCAGACCACCGTTTCAGGCGGCGTCGCCATTCGACACTCTGCTGATGGTCATGGAACAGGATCCGCCTGCCATTCGAGTTCTGAATTCCAAGGTTGATGTCGATCTGGAAATGGTAGTCCTGAAGTGTTTGCAGAAACCTCGCGACCTGCGTTATTCGTCTGCCCGCGAGCTGGTTGAGGATTTGACGGCATGGCTAAATCGGGAGCCCGTCAGTGCTCGTCGATCCACGATCATGAATGTGATGTCACGGTTATTTCGCGAATCACATCATGTGACGATTCTGCGGAACTGGGGTTTGCTGTGGATGCTGCACAGCATGGTCTTACTGATGCTTTGCCTGCTCACGAACGCCTGCCAGTTTGCGGGCGTCACGTCTCGGTTGCCATACGTTGGCCTATGGGTCGTCGGCCTTGGTCTGTGGGCCGCAATCTTCTGGAATCTGCGCAGCAGATCCGGTCCGATTACGTCCATCGAGCGACAGGTTGCTCATGTGTGGGGTGGCAGCATGGTCGCGTCGTCGATGCTATTCGCAGTTGAATCCGTGATGAACGAGCCAGTACTGAAATTCTCACCGGTGCTGGGATGTATTGCCGGAATCGTCTTCCTTGCCAAGGCAGGCATGCTGTCCGGCCGGTTTTACATCCACGCAATTGCGATGTTCGCCACGTCCATTGTGATGGCGGCCATACAGCGTCAGGGAACGCCGAATTTCAGTATCACATTGTTTGGCGTCGTCTCAGGGCTGGCGTTCTTTCTACCGGGCCTGAAGTATTATCGCCAGCAAAAACGAGCCTGAAGCTGCCAGGGCGTCGTGGAACGAAGTTTTGCGGCTATTGCCGACGTTGCGCTGCAACATTGCTGGCCGGCCCCGCAACACGTCGGTGCGATACTCGCCACAACGTATTACGCTGACTCACGGCTGTGACAGACGCGAGCCGCCCGAAGAAAACGACTTTATCACGAGCCGGAACGGCTCACGAGAGATGTTGCGTGCTCTACCGAGCCTCGTCCTGCAGCGAATGCTCGTCAATCTTCTTGTGCAGCGTGTTGCGGTTGATACCCAGTCGCGTCGCAGTGCGCGTCTGTACTCCCTGACACTGGCGCAGGACCTGCAGAATCACCTCACGTTCAACACGACTGACGACAGTCCCGTAAACGTCGTTAGACTCATCGCCGATCTGCGAAATCCCCAGACTGACCAGTGACGTGCACAAAGAATCGATATTGTTGACGTCCTTTCGGCCGATTCGCAGAGGTGCCAGGCCCCGAACGTGCTGTGGCAGATCTTCAACATCAAGCTCGTCCGAAGAAGACAGCACGAGCGCCCGTTCGATATAGTTCTGCAGTTCTCGAACATTCCCTGGCCAGTCATACTGTGTTAGGAAATTCAACGCGGCACTGGTGACTCTGGTAATGGACAGATTGTTCTGTTCGACATACCGCGTCATAAAAAACCTGACCAGCGACGGTATGTCGTCGGGACGCTCTCGCAGTGCTGGTAGATAGATCGGAATGACGTTCAGGCGATAATACAGGTCGTCCCGAAAACGGCCTCCTTCGATCTCATCCATAAGGTCAACATTCGTGGCAGCAATCACGCGGCAGTCGACTTTAATCGTTTTCGTCTCGCCAACGCGTTCAAATTCCTGCTCCTGCAACACCCGCAGCAGTTTGACCTGTAGCTGGTAGCTGACGGAATTAATCTCGTCCAGAAATACCGTTCCGCCATGAGCCGCCTCAAATCGCCCGGTTCGAGTCTCGTGGGCACTGGTGAACGCTCCTTTGACGTGCCCAAACAATTCACTCTCAAGCAGACTTTCAGACAAAGCTCCGCAGTTGACTCGAACGAACGGCCCCGTGGAACGTGAGCTCAATTCATGCAATGCACGGGCCACCAGTTCTTTGCCCGTGCCTGTCTCCCCTGTCAGCAAAACGGTAGCGGAGGTCGGGGCCACTTTTCGCGTGACTCGATACACCTCCTGCATCGGAGAGCTCTGGCCAATGATTCCATTCATCCCATCACTGCTGGACATCGAAGACTCGCTGAGGCAG
This sequence comes from Fuerstiella sp., assembly GCA_024230215.1. Taxonomy (GTDB): domain Bacteria; phylum Planctomycetota; class Planctomycetia; order Planctomycetales; family Planctomycetaceae; genus Fuerstiella. The sequence goes on from JAAERP010000008.1 coordinate 51,318, forward strand.
TCGCGGTTCTGCCCCTTTTTTGAACATCCTGTCTAAAATGACAGCCATCTTGCTGCCCAGTGCTTAATCAGCAGGCAGGGGTTCTGCAGCAAACGTTAAGGATCTGCCATCAGGGGCTTTATAATCGACGCCGTGTCCCATCTAAAGGCGTGGGCGTCTGAATGTGGGCAAGTACTGCCAAAATAATGTGCTGGCGGTTGTTTTGGTGCGATAGAACGGTGGCTGCATTCCGTCCAGCACCTCAGCTGGCTATGATCAGAGACTGCCCAAGTCAACGAATCTGACGCACAATTGGTGCATTCCGCATGATCGATCAGGAAACTAGAGACGCCATTGCTCCGGTCCTGGGACGAGTTCCCAGTGGAGTATTCATTCTTGTAGCCGGGGATGGGGGCGATCAAAAGACCGGCCTGCTGGCCAGTTGGATTCAACAAGCGTCCTTTGAACCGCCTCAGGTCACGATTGCCGTCAACAAGTCACGATATCTGAACGACTGGCTTACCAATGGGTGTTCGGTCACCATCAATCAGGTGGCCAAAGGCGACGGCGTTCTGTTCAAACACTTTGGGAAAGGATTTGAGCCCGATGCCGATGCCTTCGAAGGTGTTGAGATTGTGGACGGTAGTAACGGACTGCCGCTGCTGAAGGCAGCCATGGCCTCAATGGAAGGAAACATTGTGTCCCGGATCGAAGCAGGCGATCACATCATCTACCTGGTTGCCATCACCGCAGCAACTGCTCATCAGGATGCGTCGGACTTTGATCCATTTGTTCACGTGCGGAAGAACGGATTCAGCTATTAAGATGACAGATTACCAGATTGGCTGGTTAAACCAGATCGGAGCGAACCCAGCACCGGCCGGACACCGTTCACTCATTGCGAACACTAAGTTTCACCTCTTTCGACCTGCGAATGACACATGACGTCTGCCGACATCGCCATCAGCAATTGTGTGATCACCGCGGAGTTTCTCAAGGAACTGGCCGCGATCGTAGGACCTGCGCGGCTACTCGACACCAAAGACGAATTGCTCGTCTATGAGTGCGACGGGTATGTTGTCGAGAAGAGCGTCCCCGACGTTGTTGTTTTTCCCACCAATGCGGACGAAGTTGTCGCGATCGTCAGTGCCTGCGTAGAACATGACATACCGTTCGTGCCCCGAGGGGCCGGAACCAGTCTTGCCGGAGGGTGCCTGCCGGTAGGTGGCGGAGTCATGATCGCGTTGACAAAGATGAGGCAGATTGTCGACATCAATCTTCGTGACCGTTATGCCGTTATTGAACCGGGCGTCGTAAACGTTAATCTGACAAGAGCTCTTTCCGGAACCGGCTTCCACTACGCACCCGATCCGTCCAGTCAGGGCGCGTGCACGATCGGCGGCAATGTCGCCACGAACAGCGGCGGGCCGCACACGCTGAAGTATGGGGTCACGGTCAATCACGTGATCGGAGTGGAATTTGTGTCGCCTCAGGGTGAGCTGATTCAGATTGGCGGGCCGTGCGGCAGAGGCAACGGGTTCGATTTGCCGGGCCTGTTCGTTGGCAGCGAAGGAACATTCGGCATCGTGACAAAAACCTGGGTCAGGATCACTCGCAACCCCGCCGCGTACCGCACGATGCTGGCAATTTTCGATTCTGTGGACGACACAACGCAGGCGATCAGCAATATCATCGGAGCGGGTATCGTCCCCGCCGCTCTGGAAATGATGGACAAAGGGATCGTCGGTGCATTGGAGCAGGCATTTCATTTCGGTTTCCCTCTGGATGCTGAAGCCGTGCTGCTGATTGAAGTGGATGGACTGGAAGTGGCCGTCGACGCAGAAGCTGAAACGATCACCAGACTTTGCAAAGACTCGGGTGCACGCGAAGTGAGGCTGTCTCAGAGCGAAGAAGAACGGGCATTGCTGTGGAAGTGTCGCAAGCAGGCCTTCGGTGCGATTGGCCGATTGAGTCCCAGTTACTGCACTCAGGACGGCGTTGTCCCTCGAACAAAGGTGCCCGAGATTCTTCGCTTCATTGCAGATGTCAGCAAGAGACACGACATCCGTATCGTTAACGTGTTTCATGCAGGCGACGGCAATCTGCATCCCATCCTGTTGTTTGACGAACGCAACGTGGAACAGGTGCGGCGAGTAATGCTGGCCAGCGACGAGATTCTTGGAAAGTGCATCGATCTTGGTGGCAGCGTGACGGGTGAACACGGAATCGGTGTCGAGAAGATCAGTTTCATGAATCGTCTGTTCACCGACGAAGACCTGACCGTGATGGAAGACGTTCGCAGAGTGTTCAATCCGGACGGACGCTGCAGCCCCGGAAAGCTACTACCCACCGCCGGCGCGTGCGGCATGGAACACATCGAAAAAACACACCCCGGAAGAAAAGCAGCCATGTAGCCGGGACGCCCCGGCAGGCGGTGGCGAGCGGACGGGCGGACCTGAGACTTTGCGGCCGCCGAGCATGATGAATGTTACGGTGACCAGTGCCGGTTGTGACTAATGACAAATTGCAAATGACAAACACCTTGCCTGACGATTCCGGCCAACAAGTGCTGACACCCACTTCTACTGAGGAAGTCGTGGAACTTTTGCGCGCCGCTTTCGCAGGTGACAGTAGACTCAGCACAAATCGTGTTATGGTTGGGGGAACGACACCGCCGCGCGAGTCCGTAAGACGTGTTGATCTCCGGGAAATGAATGCGATTGTCGATTACCCGGCACGAGACATGACCGTCACAGTGCAGGCTGGCATGGCCATTTCGGAGCTTCAGAAGATTCTTGCCGAAGAAAAGCAGCAGCTTCCGATTGATGAATTTGATCCATCGATCTCCATTGGAGCTCTGGTGGCCGGCGACATTGCGGGACCGCGGCAATACGGTTACGGCACGCTGCGTGATTACGTTATTGGGATTGAAGCGGTTGATGGACAAGGTCGGGTTTTTCACGCGGGCGGACGAGTCGTCAAGAACGTCGCGGGCTATGATCTGTGCCGCCTGATGGTGGGTTCGCGAGGATCGTTGGGGATTCTGACTCAGGTCACGTTTAAGTTGAAACCGATTCCCGATCAATCCATGCTGCGGAGTTTTCGCTTCAATAACGTAGCCGACTTCGAAAGTGCGCTCGCCGGATTAAACGCGTCTGCTGCGAACCCGATAATGCTGGATTTCAATTTTGCCTGTGCACCAGTTGCTCAGCAGCCCGTAGGTGACACGGAGTACGTTCAGAACGAGTTTTCCTGCTCGCTGCACATCGGCGTGGAAGGCACGCCGGAGACCTGCAGCTGGCAGATCGATCAGCTCAGGCACGAATGTGCAGGCGGCGAAGAAGTTGCATCTGATGGATCATTGAATCTGTCCGTTGAACACCATTGTCGCAGTGCCGGATATGGCTGGAAGGACAAGGAGATCCGTATTCGTACCTTTCCGTCAAGACTGGCCGCGGTCGCCGCCGAACTTAGCGCCAGGGGGCATTCTTCTCAGGGGCATGCAGGCAATGGCATGCTGTTTGTCCAGGGAGCAACGGGCGACGACGACATCCGAGCGTTCTGCCAGGATATCACATCTCGTCACGGTGGCACGGTGTCCGAATGGGCCATCGATCACCCGGCAAAGAACCCGGATCCGCTATCGGCTAAACTCAGAAGCACGTTTGACCCACGCTCCATTTTTACACCGTAAGTTACCGCTGGAAGTTTCGTTACCACCCTATGTCGGAACGTGAATCACAACCCGAAGTCGCTACCCTCGGTCAGTCAATCCCGTACGAACGGTTTTTGGACTGCGTGCATTGCGGACTCTGTACGTCCGCCTGCCCGACATACGTTGAAACCGGCAACGAGAACGACAGCCCGCGGGGACGCATTTATCTGATGCGGTCCGTCGTCGATGGGCGACTGGACCTGACCGACAAGGTGCAGGGACATCTGGATCTGTGTCTCGACTGCCGCAGTTGCGAAACCGCCTGTCCGTCCGGGGTACAGTATGGACGACTGATTGAACCGTTTCGCGTCGACATGCACCAGCAGTCGACGGCGGCGGACAATGCAACCGACACAGCACCGCCCCCCAGGCCCGACTGGTTTCATCGCTGGATCATGCACGGTCTGTTTCCCTATCGCAAACGGATGGCATGGGCTCTTGCTCCGGCTCGCTGGATGCAGCGGCTGAAACTGGACCGGTTCGTGCAGACCATCGGCCTGCCTCGACTGTTGCCCGAACGTGTGCGTCGCATGCAGGAGCAATTGCCGTCGCTGGGCAGGTCCCTGCCTCCGCTACCAGAATTCCTTCCCGCAAAGGGGGAACGTCGCGCGAGGGTTGGACTATTCATCGGCTGCGTGGCCGACGCGATGTTCCGTCGAGTCCACTGGGCGACAGCTCGTGTGCTGCAGGAAAACGGGTGCGACGTCGTCATTCCCCGGGCTCAGGCATGCTGTGGTGCCATTCACTATCACAGCGGCGCATCAGAGCCCACGATCGAGTTAATCAAACAGAATTCCTCGGCATTCAACGATGACAGCCTTGATGCGATTGTCGTCAACGTCGCGGGGTGCGGGGCGATGCTGAAAGACTACAGCCATATCGCCGAAGAAATCGCCGTAGATTCAGGTCTTGATCCGACTGATTTCGTTTCCAGGGTGAAGGACGTGTCCGAGTTTCTTGCCAAACTCGAAGTCCGCCCGCCCATTGGACCAATCGATGCCGTAGTGGCTTATCAGGATGCCTGCCACCTGCAGCACGCTCAGCGAATACTCGAGCAACCTCGGCAACTTCTGTCGTTGATTCCGGGCATTACCGTGCACGCCGTTGCCGAAGCGGAACTCTGCTGCGGAGCCGCCGGCAGTTACAACCTGACTCAGCCGGACATGGCAGATCGTCTGGGTCAGCGCAAAGTCAAAGAACTGATCAAAGTCCAGCCTGATGTTATCGTCACTGGCAATGCCGGCTGTTCCCTGCAGCTTCAGGCTCAGTTAAGAAAAGCCGGCCACGCAGTCCCTGTTTTGCATCCGATGGAATTGCTCGATCTAAGCTACCGAAACGCACCGCTGACTGAACTGGCCTGATGTTTACCGACTTCCCCCCAATTAGAGCTGTCGTCTTTGATCTGGACGGCCTGATGCTGAACACCGAGGACGTATTCGACCTCGCCGGAAACGAGCTGATGTTGCGTCGTGGACTGCGAATGACGGACGCCATTCGTCACCGCATGCTGGGGCGTCGACCGGATGAAGCTTTTCAGGCTCTGAAGGATCTGTCCGGTATTACCGATGACATCGAGGACCTGAAGCAGGAAACTCGCGAACTATTCGAGGCCATTGCTGAAGATCACCTGAAAATCATGCCCGGACTGTTGTCGCTGCTGGCTGACATCGAAGACCGCAAACTGCCGAAAGCGGTGGCTACGTCGTCACCCCGTGATTACATGACTCACCTGCTGAACAGGTTCGGTTTGCTCCAGCGATTCGACATCACACTTGCGGCCGAGGACGTCACCGAAGGAAAGCCCCACCCGGAAATCTACCTGGCGGCGACAGGCCTGCTGGACGTGATGCCGGAAAATACCCTGGTGCTGGAAGACAGTGAGACGGGCATGCGTGCGGCCGCCGCTGCCGGGACATTTGTATTTGCCGTCCCCAATCGACACACGCAGCACGGTGACTTTTCGCAGGCTTCGCGAGTCGTGTCGAGTCTTGCGGACACAAGCATCGTTGCACGACTTGATGCGAATGCTGCATCCGCGGCTGTGGATTGAACTGACAAGTCGTGCCGCCCATCAGGCCTTGTCAGAAATGTCAGACCGATTCCACGCCCCATCCCAACAGATTCGTTCAACCGCCTGATAGGCCGCTTGCTTTGCATCCGCGATACTGTCTCCCATCGCAGTCACGCCCAGAACCCGACCACCGTCCGTCAGCACGTCCATGTCTTTTGCCATGGTTCCGGCGTGAAACACCTTCGTGTCTGAAAGCTGGTCGGCTTCGTTGATACCGCTGATCGCCCTGCCCTTCGGATAGCTGCCCGGATAGCCTTCGGAAGCCATCACCACGCAGACGGCCGGTCGCTCATCCCACTCCAGTCCTTCAAGTTCGGCCAGTCGGCCGGAAGCGGCCAGCGACAATATCTGTGTGAGATCGGTCTTCAACCGCATCAGCACAGCCTGGGCCTCCGGGTCGCCGAACCGCACATTGTATTCGATGACTTTGGGCCCGTGCTGCGTCAACATCAGTCCCGCGTAAAGCACACCGGAGAACGGATGACCCTCCACACGCATTGTGTGGATAGTGGGCACCAGGATCCGGCGAATGATGTCGTCCATGATGTCGTCAGTCACCAACGGAGCCGGGCTGTACGCCCCCATACCGCCGGTATTCGGCCCGAGATCACCGTCATGTGCTCGTTTGTGATCCTGAGATGTCTCAAGTGGAATAATCGTATCGCCGTCAACAATCGCGAGAATGCTGGCTTCCTGCCCTTCAAGACACTCCTCGATGACGATCGTCTGTCCAGCCGGACCAAACAATCCATCCTGCAACATTTGTGTGGCCGCTGCCTTTCCTTCGGTGCAGTTTTTACAGACATGAACTCCTTTGCCTGCCGCCAAACCGTCCGCCTTGACCACGATAGGGACGTCATCCAGCGCGTCAAGATAGGCGTGTGCTTCCTCCAGTCTTGTAAAACTCTTCGACGCCGCAGTCGGGACGCCGGCCTTCTTCATTATTTCCTTCGAGAAAGCTTTACTTCCTTCCAGACGGGCGGCCGCTTTGCTGGGGCCAAAGACCTTCAGGCCATGGGATTTGAATTCATCGACAATGCCTGCCACCAGCGGTACTTCCGGACCAACCACGGTCAGACCAATATCGTTGTGCTTGGCGAACGACATCAAACGGCCCAGATCATCCGCCGCGATGTTGACATTTTCGCCGTCAACAGCCGTTCCGGCGTTTCCCGGCGCACAGTAGACTTTTTCAACGACTGGCGACTGAGCAAGCTTCCAGACCAATGTGTGTTCACGACCACCCTGACCGACAACCAGAACCTTCATCGAAAACCCCGCAACTGTTAAAACAATCATTCAAACGCAGCAGCGCCTCAGACCGTGCAAGGCAACGGTCAGACTCCCCAACCCGCCCCCGTTCGTCGCTGCGCCGGACACGACAACAGGATTCCACAGGAAAGATGTCCGCCGTTCGGCAGCATAGCCAACATTGGACACATTCAAAGCGTGCCGCACCATTGGATTGTAGTTTAGACCGGTGCCAACCAGTCGATCTTCGTTCCGTGGCAGATCGGTATGCCTGTTCGGTTGACGTCTGTCATACGGTTGCCAGCACATCGCAAAGCACAACAGTGATATTGTCTTTGCCACCGCCGTTCAGGGCCCGTTCCACCAACCGATCGCAGGCAGCCTGTGCCGTAGGGGCGTCTGCCAACACATCCGCAATCTGCGAATCTGTCACCATGTCGCTTAAACCGTCGGTACACAGAAGCAGTCGGTCACCAGGCCCTATGGAGATCTGATAGACCTGAGCCTGTACGTCGTCCGCGCTTCCGCCCAGGCTGTTTGTCAAGACGTTTCGAAATCCTCTGGCAGTTCGTGCGGGCAGTCCGGCATCCGCCATGTCCTGGCCCAGTGTTTGATCACGAGTGACAGGCTGCAGTTTCGAATCGCTGTACAGGTACGCTCGTGAGTCGCCCACGTGGACGATGATCGTGTCGGTTGCGAACACGTGGGCAGAAGTCCAGGTCGTTCCCATCCCGGCGAGACCAGGGTTCTGTTCGACGCAGGAACGCAGAGTCTTTTGGATTTCAGAGATGTACGCATCCACCCGCTCATGAACCTGCTGAGAGTCCATGTCGGTGATGCGCATCACAACACTTGTCGCACGTCCCATCAATTCAAACATGGTCCGCAGCGCCAGTTCGCTGGCGACATCTCCGGAGGCCGCGCCACCAATTCCATCCGCGACAACCATGCCATAGACCTCGTCGTCCGGAAACGCGAGACCGTCTGTTGGCAGATTCGTGAACAACACTTCGCGAGAGCGCCGATTGCGGATCACGGCGTGATGGTCCTCATTGCGAACGCGGACCTTGCCGACGTGGGTCGCTGCGGCTGTCTGAAGTTTTAGCTGATGCGTCGACGATGCGAAGAAACGTTCTGCAAAACTTTCCGCAGTATTGAATTCCACCGTATCTTCGTCGAATGCCGCCATGGTGAATGCCTGTGGGTAACGTTGGGGCCTGATGAAACCAGTCTGAATACGTTGATCACAACAACGTTGCTCCCGGAGGTCAAGCAGGCTGAACAACTCCGATGTTCGAGCACCCGAAAAGCACTGTTCAGAAAGCGAATGGCGCTGGGGCGGCCATCGCATCTGTCAGCGCAGCGTTCGGCCCAATGGAAATCCATCAAGGCCTGGCGCTATGGGTGACACGCCGGATATCAGAGGAATCGACAGAGACATTCCCGGTTTTTTTTTTCGATTCAGTTTGCAACTCCAACGGCCGTGCAGCCGCAGAATGTGCCTGAAATTGACTCAGCTGGCTGAATCGTCAGCAGAACAGATAACTGGCCCAGACGTTACATCCGGTTCATGAGCACGGCCTGCAATACTTTCCGAATCAGCATGCAGCACCCAAAAATTCCGTTGCCCTGACGCCCACCACTACACCGGGCGGCAGAATCCGCCGATCACCGTGTTAACCACCTATCTAGTGAAAGGCGTTTCGATGCGATCAATAACCAGCGGTGCTATCCTGTTTGTCCTCATCTGTTCGTCGCAGCACGCTTTTGGCCAGCGGTACGGAAATATCGCTTCGTCACCCGCAATGACGGCCAGTTACAACAACGGCGCCGGCAACGTGGGAGCCTATTGTTCGTCGTGTAACGGCGGAGCCCCCGCTGCCTACAACTATCCCGTTGTCATGTCTCAGGGATCGTGCTGTCCTCCGACTCCGTGTTACTCACAATGCTGTGACCCTTGCAACGACTGTTGCCCTCCCCCAAGGTGCTGCCTTGGCCGATGTTTCGATCGTCTTTGCGAACTGGAACGACGGAAGAATCAGTGGCTGTTTGGAGGTTGCAACCTGCGCTGCAACAGCAATTGTTACAGTGACTGTAACAATTGCTATTAAGGCGGCTATTGAGGCAGCTGGACGGCACCGTCAAACGACTAAGAAACCGCGGCAAGCATCCCTGCGTATGCGAGCGTCACGACGCACGTGCGAGACGGTGTTGAGTCCGGATGCGTGGCGACGGAAGGTGGTTTCAGACGCCGCTACATCGGTTCTCACCCCGCTTAAGGTACCGCTTGCGGATCGGGAGTCTTATGCAGCAAACGCTTTCGGAGCTCATCCAAAGCCGAGAACTCGGAGGTGGCGGATTTTGAGGACGTGACGGTTGGCCGTGTCGTCGACTGGGCGCGTCTTCCGGAACCATCGGCAAGAATAACGTCCAGCATTCTGGACCACGCATTCTCGGCAGCTGGCTTGTCTCCCGTTGCAAGGGCAAGATCGCCGCGTTCCTTCAGGATGGCCAGTAGCCATGGGTGTTCAGGGTGAAATTTCGCCGCGGTCTCAGCCAGATCCGCCAGCTGCTGTCCGGTGGTGATATGTTCGGTAGACTTTAGCGCGATCCGGGCGGGAATCCATAATGCGATCCAATCGACCGGCGGGCTGTCTGTGGAACTTATCGTGGCCGCTTCACCGCTGGTCACCATGTGCCTGTTGAGTTGGGTCATACTTGTATTCAACAGCATTTCGTTGCGGGTACGGTCGGCGAAGGCGGCCGCGATGATGGCCGCAGACGGATCATTGTCCGGGGCGTTGGTCGCCATGCGGCTCAACAGTTCAACGACTTGAGCCGTGCGGTTTGTGTCACCGGCGTGGATCTTCAGCAACCCTTCAACCAGCAGTGACCGAATCGACGCTTTCTGCATCCCGCCAGTCGGAGGCACCAGCATCAGGTCCAGCGGCTTCAGTTCCGAAGCAGTTTCGGTGGCGGAGTGGTTCTGCAGATAAGTCAAAACAGTTTCCGGAGTCATGCGGGACCGGGCCTTTTGGATTCCCGCATCGGCCTGTTTCTGCAATCTCTCAACGTTCGCCCTGTATCTTCCACTGTTGGAAACCAGTTCGGGTGTCACCTTCTGAAACATCTTCATAGCGTCAAACGGCAAGCCAAATACCAGCAGACTTTCACCCGCGGCAACGTAGTTTTGAGCATCCCTGTATTGGCCAACGCCAGCGTTGCCAGTCATCGCAACGGGCGAATCAACAGATGCCAGTGCGCGTTTGACCATCCGCCTCGCATCTTCCGTTCGCCCCTCTTCTGCATACAGATTCGCCAGCCAGAACGACGGTGAAGTAGAATAGCTGGCTACAGCGTTGCTTCCGTCATGCTTCAACGCCTGCTCCATCAGGGTGATTATGTATGGACGAAAGCGTTTGTCTAACGGACGAAGTTCACTTCCAATCACCCAAACGACATTCGTCGGAATAAACTGTATATCAGCATCCGCGGTCAGCCGTTCAAGTAATTCGGTGGCGCCGTCGACATCGCCGGCCTTGGCTTTCAGCACGCAAAGAATGAGTTGTCCGCCATACCATGTTTCAAACCTGTCCACTGCGGCTTCGACCTCTTCGGAAAACGTCGCAAGTTTCTCGTCGTCCCTCAGCGCTTTGGACAGGCGAGAAAACGAAGCCGTTATCTCACCCTCAGTGGTGTGTACCATCGCATCCGCAATTCCCTGCCACGGATTTGCGGTCACCTGCTGTATGTTCTTCGGGACCATTCCTTCTCGAACATAGTCGAACATCAGGGGCAGTTCCCAAATACTCTGATCCCTGATATTGCTCAGCATGTAAGTGCGATTGTTGGGAAACGCTTTCCATGCGGCGGCGAACAATTCAAGACCCTTTTTCCGCTCAATTGCTCCGCGACCGCGCGTGCTTTCGCGGAACAGATATTCGATGGTTTCGTTAATGACAAAGTAGTTGTTGTTCAGCTTGCGAATGTCAGATGCCAACAGAACGTCAGCCAGCTGTGGCAGTTTTCCTGCCTGCTGAAAGGTTCGCAGGTACTGGTAGTAGTCCTGAGTAAATCGTTGCACGTCCTTCTTCAGAACTTCCAGAATCTTTTCGCTTGCTTCATCATATTGCCGCCGACGTTGCAGTTGCTCTGCCAGTTTCACGAGCGTGTCAATACTCTCCGGGGTCATGACCTTCAGCTGCGCGTCGACTCGTGCGGCATCAGCAGTGCGGCCCGCTGCCTTGAGGTACTCCGATAGTGTCTGGTGCAGACGGACGGACTGAGGTGATCGTACCAGCTGTTCTTCGACACGCTGAATCAGTTGTCCCAGCTGACCGGACATACCGAGAATCTCAACGGCAGCCTGCCGAGCAGTCTGCACGGAGGTCGTGGTCCGCGATGGCGCCATGTTTGCACTCTGTCGAAGAATCTGGTGCGCGATCTCGTTGGCCACCTCGGTGTTGCCCTGGTCGTTATACCCATGCATCAGCGTCGTCAGCGTCGACATGTCGCGGCCGGCCGAATGACGAGTGCGGGACAGCAGGGCCTCGGCCATTTCCTGCATACCGTAGTTTTTCAGATGGGTAGCCAAAGTGATCTGCGTCTTTGAATCCAGCCGCAGTCCGAACAGGCGTTCTGCCGCCTTCTTTGCTCGGGCCACGTTACCCGTCTTTGCCGCCAGTTGCAGCGCCAGCACTTCGCGTTCCTTCAACATGTTCTGATCCACCGTCTGGATGGTCTCCAGTAAGACCAGCGCGTCTGCTTCGTTGCCCAGTTTCTGATGAAGCCGCACTATGCTCATCCGCAGGAACGTGTCATCGGGAGCAAGCTCAGCGGTGCGAACAAGATGAACCGCCGCCTGGTCCAACGAATTCTGAAGAAAGCTGAACTCTGCCAATGCGAGTTCAGCGTACACTGCGGCCACACGCGAAACACGACGTCGATAGTTATTGAGGTCGTCGCGCAGACTCTGTTCGCGTTCGTTTTTGTAGAAGTGATGCAGGTTCACCAGGAATGTCGTGTCGGTGCCCGACCAGTAGTTACCCGTCGCCAGCATGTTGATCTGCTGATAGTTGACCTGTTGCCCCGCCGAGAAGATTGGTACGCGGGCGACGGCAACATACGAAGTTGCGGTCTGCTGACTAACGGGAGTTACTGATGGATCGGCGTGCATGTCTGCCTTCAGTTCCAGAAATGCAAACAGCAGATCACGGACCGCGTCCCGTTCCTGTCGGGCAACTGCCTTCGATGCGATCCTGGCGAACATTGTGCCGAACTGACGAATTGCCGTGACTTGCCGGGCGCTCGATGCGACCGGCCCTTTATCATTCGCGACACGGGCTACGAGTTTCAAAAACTGTTCAACATCATCTTTTTCCAGTGCCAGTGCCAGAGCCGCAGAAAGTTCGGCTGCATTGGCACCTTCACGAACGAGATGTGCAAACACTTCGTTCGCCGTGTCCGTTCTGCCACCACGATTGAGTTCGGCAATCACGGTGGTCACGGACACGGACTCAATCCACTCGGGCTTCGTAGTGCGGACGACCTGCCATGCTTCAAGCATCCGATCCAGCTGCGCGTCTGTCAGCGGCGCAGTGGAGGAAGGTGCAGCGGTGGCGGCGTTCGTCGCCACCCGTTCCCGTAGTGCACGAAGATACGCCACTTTGGCTTCCGGTTCCGGACGCTGAACCAAAAGTGAAGTTGCCGAGAACATCTCTGCCGCCGATGGACGTCCCATCGCCTGCAGCGACGCTGTTGCAAAATACCAGTCCCAGGCAGGCCGGGCATCATTTGCGATCACCGCTTCAGCCTTCTGACGAAGTTCCTCGAACAGAGCATTTCTGCTGTTCTCTCGAACAGCGCCCGCTGTCTTTATTAACAGTGCATAGTGACGTGCCTCGGCGAAGATATCAGCTGACCACGACATCGAGGACTGGTTGAACGTCGACTGTGCTCGACGGGCAGACAGATTGAGGTTCTGTGCCAACGTTTGTAATCGGGCAACGTCCTGCAACATCCCGGGAGTCCCCGGAAAGGACGACTGGCCTGAATCGGAATTGCGCGTCTTTGCAGCTGCCTGCGTCGACCTGCGTGATCGAATATACTTCTGCTCGTGTGACGTCGAATCACCTGGGACGTCCAATGCCAGCAGCTGATCGCATTTTCTGACGGCATCGGCGTGACGTCCCTGTTTCCAATCGATGACCGCCAACCGCAGTAATACCTCCCAGTCCCGACTATTCTGCTGCAACATCCGGCTGCAGATTCGACCAGCGGTGTCGGGATTGTTGACGGTGATCAGGTTGTCGATGGACTTGATCAGACGATGAGGTTCTGTATCAGTTGGGGATAGTCCCGCCCACAGGTCGTCCGCGGCTTCGAGTTCACCTGCGCGAACCAGTAGATTGGCCAGCCTGACAGTGCCATCGTCCGAAGGCGTAAGCTGGTTCAACTGTTTCTGGTAGTCGACGGCCGCAGGGTAGTCACCTTCCTGTTCGGCCAGCTTGCCGAGTTCATCCAGCAACCGAATGTCTGCGCTCTCTTCGCTCAGCAGCTTCCTCAGCACTTCGCGAGCCATTCCTATGTCGCCGGCAAACAGATAGGCATTTGCGAGGCAGATCGTCATATCCCGGTGCTGGTCCACCTGTCGTGCATGACTTTGCAGTCGGGTGACCAAACGATCGAAATGGTTTGTGCGCAGGTACAATTCGGTCAACGGTTGAACAGTGGCAATCCGTTCATCAAGAGTGTCTGACTTATCGAACGCTCGCCAGTTTAATTCAATCGCTTCCGGTGTCCTGAACTGTTCCGCGAGCGCCTTCGCCAAAGCTGTGAGCGACGCGACGTCAGACGGATTCAATCGCACGGAACGCCGCAGCGCCTCGAGCCCTTCATTCGACCGGCCCAACTGAAAGCACAGGTCGGCAAAGAACTGGTAGTTTTCGGCATTTCCGGGAGCTGCGGTGATGAAATCCCTGCCGGCCTGTAGCGCTGCGTCGCTGCGGCCGAGTCGCTTTTCGAGATCCGCGATCATTTTCAGATGCTCCGTCCGATAGCGTCGATCCAGCCCCGCCAGCTTCACATGTGCTGCCGAGGCAGCGGCCAGCATTCCCGACTTTTCAAGAATTCGCCCCGCCGTCGTCCACACAGAAATCGATTCGGGATCCAGCAGCGTGGCCTTTCGGATCGATCGTGACGCGTCTGGCAGCAGTCCCAGGGCTTCCTGATACATCGTCAACACGCGCCATTGGTCCGCTGTGCCTTCTGTGGCACTGAGTTCCAACGCCAGTTGTGACGTCCTGCCAGCCAGCAACCCGCCTTCCAGCAGTGTCTTGATCCGTTCGTCCAGGACAACCTGCCGTTGCTCAGGAGTCTCCGCCATTTCGTCGGCGAGAGTCAATTGTGCCAGCGAGTCCTCGATGACGCTGGCATCTCGCAGCATTTGGCCGTACCTGATTCGGTCTCCGAACTCAGGATCCATGTCGCATGCCGCGGACATCGTCCGCAGTGCGTCGCCGGGATAGTCGAAGCCATGATAAACTTCGCTAAGGCGCACCAGATTCTCTGTCGTTCTCTGATCGCCGGCGACCATGCTCTCCCACATCTGGATAGCATCGTCCGGGCGTTTAAGCACGTGGAAAAATTCGCCAAGATACTCGCGGTACTGGGGGTTCGCGGGTTCCAGTTCAACAGCCTTTTGATAAAGAGTGATCGCTTCATCAGCCATGGAAGCCGTGCGAAACAGATCCGCCACGCGGCTCACCAGCACAGCATCGTCGGCCTTCTCCTGCAATAGCGTCTTCCAGATCTCCGCCGCCCTGGCACGGCGTTCCGCTGCGGGCAAATCGTCGCGTTTCAGATAGAGCATTCCCCAGGGTTCGATATGGTCTGAATTGCCACCATCATATTCCGCGAGCCGTTCATATTCACTGATCGCTTCCGCGTATTGATGCCCGGAAATTAACTGTTCGATCAGTGCTTCGCGAAGTTTCCTGTCCGATGGAGCCCTGGCGATTGCCTTGCGGTACCACTGCAACGCGGTCTCACTGCGGCCCTGTACGGACAAATAACGACCGATTCGAGCCATTGCATCAAGGTCGTCCGGATGTCGCACTACCCACGCTTCGTAGTAATCGACCAGACCCGCATAGTCGTCGCTTCTTAGAAATGAGCCTTCGATACGTTGGCGGACATCGTTGAACAGCCAACTGCCGGGTTTCAGCAGCGCCACCTGTTTTTCAAAATCCGCCAGGGCTTCCGCCCTACGCCCCATTCGAAGTTTCAGCTCTGCCGCGTCAATTCCGAATTTCACGCGTCGAGAGGGATCCGACGCGCTGTTCGCCAGAACTGTCAAACGCTCCAAAGCCTCTTCCAATTGCTGCTCGTCAATAAGAATGGTGGCGATCTGTTCGTGAATTCGTTCATCGTCCGGAAACGTGGCTTCAAACCGCTTCCACACTCCAAGCGCCTGTTCATGCTTTTGCGCGCGTTGGTAGATGCGGCCCAGCAATTGGTAGATTTCCCCCAGTTCAGCCCTTTCCGGCCGGCATGTCAGAGCTCGCTCCAGAGCCTCAGCAGCGCGTTCGGATTCCCCCAGCGCCAGGAGAGCCTTTCCGAGATACCACGATGGAATTGGATCTGATGGGCGGATGGTCTCGCCCTGTTCGAATGCTGTTCGCGCAGCCGCGTCGCGTCCGCGTCGCATTTCGACCATTCCCAGCAGGATCGACGCTGCGCCGTCGGCGTCGTCAGCCCTGGTCCGGAGACCGAGTGACTCAACGTATTGCTCCAGCGTGCCTCGATCGACGTGAAAACCATATACACGATCGAACACTGTTCCCTCACGCGGCCGCTGCAACAGGCGGCTCAGGAATCGATCGTTGTTTGCGACCGCTCTGCTTTCGTCGATTTCGTGGTTATTCTGAGCAGGGCTTGATGCTGCCAGGGTGACGTGCAGACACACGAACAGCAGCATTCTGCAGGCCGAAATAAACTCTCGTTTGATGGAGGTCATGACCGTATTAATAGCGTTGTGACGGTTCGCGTGTCATGCCTGGTGAAGGCACTGAAGGATACGTATGGTTTGGCAGAAGTGATTCTGCATCGTCTGGATTGTATCAAACGTTCGTTTTCGGAACAGAAGTTAAGTTCGACCGGGGCGATGAATCGACAGGACGTCCGCCATGCACCGTGGCAAGGTTGGATCCGGCAAGGGATCGTGACGTCCGTTTGTAACACTCGCAGTCGGTTCCTGACGTGGAATTACCACTTCGACTGACCAGGCGAACACAGAGACTGTAATACGCCCGCTTCTGAGTCCAGAAGCCCGAAGCAACTACCAACTGGTGGTGCGTGGTGATTACAATTCGTCCTGGACAGCAGGACAGGATCATACAGGGAACATAAATGTCGGAATCTGAGCTAATTCGGGAGCAACTCGTCGGCTTTCGTGACGATTTTCAGAAACTTCGCACTGAGGTCGGCCGAGTAATTGTCGGTCAACAGGATATCGTGGACGGCACGCTGGCCGCGTTGATTGCCGGAGGGCACGTGTTGCTGGAAGGTGTTCCTGGTCTTGGCAAGACGATGCTGGTCCGGACACTGGCGGACGCGCTGCACCTGGAGTTCTCACGAGTGCAATTCACCCCCGACCTGATGCCCGCAGACCTGGTCGGAACCAACGTCGTTGTGGAAACACCGGAGGGTGGTCGCCGATTCGAATTTCAGCAGGGGCCGGTTTTCGCCAACATTGTGCTGACCGACGAAATCAACCGAGCCACGCCCAAGACGCAGTCGGCGTTGCTGGAAGCGATGGCGGAACAGTCTGTGACCCTTGCCGGACAGACGTATCCGCTGCCAAAACCATTTCTGGTGCTGGCCACCCAGAATCCGCTGGAAATGGAAGGGACCTATCCGTTGCCGGAAGCTCAACTGGATCGCTTCTTCGTCAAGCTGCTTGTGACTTATCCGACCGCTGACGATCTGTCCACGATTTTGAATCGCACGACCGGCACTGAAAAAACAAACGCGGAAGCTGTGATCACCGGCCAACGGATCATGGAGCTTCGAGAATTGGCCCGGCAGATACCGGTCTGTGAGGACGTGCAGCGGTACACGATCAACATGGTCCTGGCGACACATCCGGACCAGGCTGTTGCCACCGAGATGGTGAAACGATACGTTCGGTTCGGAGCCAGTCCACGCGGTGCTCAGGCACTCATTCTGTACGCCAAGATCCTGGCGGTTCTGGACAGCCGTTTTCATATCGCCAAAGAAGACATCAACACTGCAGCTCCCGCCGTGCTGAGGCATCGCATGATTCTTAACTTCGAAGGTCAGGCGGAGAACATCTCGCCCGACGACGTCATCGCCGACCTGATCAGCAATGCGAACGATTCGTCAGCTGCTGCATGACAGGGTCGTCCTGGTACTCTTGGATTCCGGTTGTCTGTTGGAAGTCAAAGACACGTTGTTGTCCGGCGCTGCCTGAACTCTGAAAGTGAATTGTTCTTCGTGTAACCGTTTAGGGTCCAGGCCCGGGGCCCTAAACCATCTCCCCCAGCTCTCGTCCATGCCGCTGTTTGACAACGATTTCCTGACCAGCCTGGAATACCTTTCAATCGTTTCGCGAAAGGTGTTTCGCGGCCAGTTGATGGCTCAGCGACGTACCAAACAGATGGGTGGCGGCATCGAGTTCGCTGATCATCGACAGTACACGCCCGGAGACGACTTCCGCTATCTTGACTGGAATCTGTACGCCAGACACGATGAGCTGCTGTTGAAGCGTTTCCAGGAAGAAGAAGATCTGCACGTCTATTTGCTGCTGGACTGTTCGGCCAGCATGTCCACTGGCGATCCTGCAAAATTTGACCTTGCTCGTCAGGTGACGGCGGCGCTGGCGTATATTGCGTTGGCAGATCTGGATCGCATTTCCGTCTATGCATTTGCCAACGGCGTGCTGAATCACTTCCCCCTGACTCGCGGCAAAGCCCGCATCCTGAGCCTGATGCGGTTTCTGGAATCACTGAAGGCCGACGGCGATGCCACGAACATGACTCAACTTGCGGAGGAATTCGTCCTCCGAGCCCCAAGACGCGGCCTGGCTCTGGTGCTCAGTGATTTGTACGCCCCTGGCGGCTTCCGCAACGGCCTGGATGTGCTGCGTCATCACAAATACGAAACACACGTGGTTCAGTTTCACCACAGCGCCGAGGCAGAACCGAAAATGCTGGGCGACGTTGAACTGCAGGACGTGGAAACCGGTGATGTCCGCAAGATCACGGTCACTGAAAACCAGCTGAAAAACTACCGTGAAGTCTTCCAGACGTTTCTGACGTCGATCAAATCGTATTGTTCGACCTACGGACTTGGTTGCACGATTACCAACACTGATGCCACGTATGACAAACTCGTTTTGGGCATGATGCGAGCCGCAGGAACAAAATAGCTGACATGTCCTTTTCGACCCCCGCAGCATTTCTTTGGGCATTGCTGGCAGTGCCCATCGTGATCTTCTATCTCCTGAAGATCCGTATGCGCAGAATGCCGGTGTCGACGCTGATGTTCTGGGAACAGGTGTTTGACGAAAAACAGCCGCGGTCTGTCTGGCGACAGTTGCGCCATCTGCTTTCCCTGCTTCTGCAACTGTTGTTCTTGAGTCTGTTGGTCTCTGCCGTTACGGATCCGTTTCTGCAAAGCGATGTTCGTGAGCAGCGACGGTTGGTGGTCGTCGTCGACACATCAGCCAGCATGCAGGCCCTGTCAGACAACGGCGACAGTCGTCTGGTTACCGCCAAATCACAGATTGGGCAGATGATCCGGTCACTGAAGCCGCGTGACGAAATCGCCTTGCTTGTGGCGGGTGGCCGACCGCGGGTTGCATGCGGACTGACCAGTCACCAGAGAACGCTGCAAAACCGCCTTGATGAGATTGTACCGACGGATGGCCCCACAAGAGTGATTGACGCGGTTAAGATCGGCCGCCGTTTGGCGGCCAGCCGAGAGAACACGCAGATTGTCGTTGTGACCGACGGCTGTTTCGCGGGTGCGGCCGGACTCGCAGCCGAAGACCACGTCGTTTGGTCTCAGGTCGGCGCATCGTCAGGAAATAATGTCGGCATCACGCGGTTTCAGGTCAGGCGCAGTCTGCTGGATCCAATTGCGTATCAGATTCTGATTGAAGTCGGGAACTTCAGCGACAAAGCTGTTGAATGTGGCCTCGACCTGAGCCTTGGCGGCGAACTGTTGGACGTAGTTCCGCTCAAACTGGCCGCTGGAGAGATCTGGACAGACGTCTTTGAAAAAACGTCAATCGTCGGAGGTGTTGTTTCGGCGGACCTTCAATCGGTAGATGATCTTGCTGCGGATAATACTGCCGGAGCGATCCTGCCGGCACGCCTGAAAATCCCCGTTACCCTGGTCACCGATGGAAACTGGTTCTTGCAACGAGCCCTTGAAGCGAACGACATTGTTGACCTGACGCTGGCTGCTGAAGTTCCGCAGAAACCTTCGCCGGAGGGCGTTCTGATTCTGCACCGCAATATCCCCGAGCAGGTTCCTGCTGGAAATGTGTTCATCGTGCAACCGACTACAGCGACCGACTTGTGGGATATTGCCGGAGCCATTGAACAACCGCTGGTCGACAAACAGGACACGTCCAGCGACCTGATGAGGCATATTCGGCTGGACAACGTGCTGATGCCGGAAGCTCTGAAGCTGATTCCAAAGGTGGACTACACAGCACTGGTGGAATCGATATCAGGAGAACCGCTGTACCTGCAGATTCCCCACGACGATGGTCACGCCCTGGTGCTGCCCGTCAACATCGATCAGGGAGACCTGCCGCTCAGAACGGCCTTTCCCATCATGCTGACGAACGCACTATCGTGGTTCGCTGAAGGTAAAGGCGAATTCAGTAAGGCAATGGCCGCCGGAAACACCAGCGTTCTGCTGGTACCACCCGAACTGCAGAAGATCGCCCGGCGCCACAATGACCAATTCATCCTGACAGCGCCGGACCATGCACGCCGGAACATCCGCGTGATCGACGGACATTGTGTGATTGGGCCACTGGAACAGGCTGGCATATGGACCCTCCGGGGACCCGCGAGCGACGTCGAGATCGCCGATGAAAATTCGGCAGCAGAAAGGTCCCCATCTCTGCTGATCGCCTGTAATCTGGCGGACCGGTCCGAAAGCGATCTGCGAGTACCTGAGACCATTCAACCCCGCCAGAAAATTCTGAGCGCCGCTTTCGGGGGCCGACCGATTTGGTTCTACCTCGTTATCGCAGCTTTCCTGCTGACAATTATCGAATGGCTATTATTCCAGCGGCGGAGAATATCCTAAGGCTACGGTCTTCGATTGTTTATACCAGCTGACGCTGAGGATTTGCTGGCCCGCCCAGGCTCGTCTGTGAGGTTACGTCCACGGCTACGTAAGCAGGGCCGCGATTGCCTGACCCCGATCTGTGATGGGTACCGGCCGATCACCATCGAAGAGATTCTTTAGCGGGTCAATCTGCATGGCAGCCAGTATCGTCGCAAATGCATCGGGAACGCCCACAGCGTTTTCGACGGGGCTCATTGCCAGCTCGTCACTCACGCCGTAGCCTCCGCAATGACGCAGACCGCCGCCGGCCAGCACCATGGAGAAACACCTGGAATGGTGCCCTCGACCACCACCGGAATCGAACTGTGCCGGTCGACCAAATTCGCTGTTAACGACAATCAACGTCTTATCCAGCATCTTCCGAGCCTCAAGATCCCTGATCAGAGCCGCCAGCGCCAGGTCCAGTTCCTGAATCAACAGGTGCTGATTCAATTGCCCGGCACTGTGTGTGTCCCAGCCCGTGCCGTTGCGGAAGTTCATGTTGTGAGACACTTCGACAAATCGAACTCCCGCTTCGCACATTCGTCGCGATGCCAGCAACCGTTGGCCAAAGCCGTCACCATAATCATTGCGCAGGTCATCAGATTCTGTCGCAAGATCAAAGACTTTCATGAAATGCGGCCCGGCCAGTTTCAGACTTTCGCCGACGGCCGCGTCATACTCTGCGAACAGCTGGTCGTTCGCGAACCGTTCCCGACCGGCGTTCCTCACAGCTGACAGGACACGTTCGCGGCGACGTTGCCGTGCCGTATGGATGGCTGCCGGCCGAGCCAGTCCGGCAGGACCTGTGTCGAGATCGGTCATATAGACGAAGCCGGCCTGCTGTCCCAGGAACCCCGGCCCGCGTGTCAGGTTTGGATACCCGATCAGCATGTACGCAGGAACGCCAGCGGCGGCGGCACCTCGTTCGTGGGCGATGATTGACCCCAGTGACGGATACTGCACGGTGCCGCTGGTTGGACGACCGGTGTGCATGCGGTTGGTGGCTGCAGCATGCTCATCGACGACATTATGATTAACAGTTCGCAATGCGGTGACGTGCTCCATCACCGCAGCCGTGTGCTTCAGGTGTTCGCAGACCTGTATTCCTGCGACCGCCGTATCAATGGACGAATAATACGAACCGGCCTTTTTTGCCTTGGCGTCTCCCATCATCTTGGGGTCAAACGTGTCAATCTGGGCCATACCTCCGCCCAGCCAGATCATGACGCAGTGTTCGGCTTTGCCAAATGGGACAGAGTGTTTCCTGGAATCCTGCACGGCCCCGGCGTGCGATGCAAACACGGCGGTTGAGGCTGCGGAGGTGGTGTCGATCAGAAAGTTGCGGCGTTTCATGGCGTCGAATTCAGACTTTATGGGTTGATAGACAGGATGGAAACGCGGCGATGCGAAGCTTCACGCAGTTACGGCCACAATGGAAGTCGCTTGTTCTGTTGCCCTCACCCTGGCAGGAGAGTCGGACGCCGTATCGGCCGGGAGAGTGTGACATTTCGTAGTTCATATTCACGTCGTTTTCGATCCGCTCAGCGTCCACCGAGATACGGAATGTCGCAACTTCAAAGACCGAAGGTTGCCTGACTGTTCTTACGGCACCAGGATCATCTCCGGACTGTTCAATAACGACCAAACGGCGTCCTCGGCACGTTCTCTCCAATCATCGCGAAGGTATCGTGTTGGTGGCGGCCCCTGACGAACAAGGTCCTGAACCTGCATCTTGATAATGTTGGCTTCGGAATTCAGGTGGTTTGACCACGAAACGTAACGGAACCGTTTCTGCTTCGGGGCAGTTCCAATGTCTTTGGCCGGGACGACACGATCATCAAACCCCGTCTCCAGGAGTTCCGTGAATTCCCGTCGTTCGGCGCCTGTGGGCGAACGCGTCAGTAATTGCAGAAACAGACTATCGATCAGTTCATCAACTGTTTGCGGCTGCAACATCAGCTGAGTGAGACCACTGTGGTCAGAAAGTCCAGTGAGCCAGACTCCCAGCGTCCCATTTGCCAGAACTCCCGGCTGAATCAGATTTGGTGTTTCTTCCCGAGCGACAGTGGGCTCCGGCCTGGAGTTCCGCCAGCCGAATGCCTTGAGCACATCAGCGACAGCTTGAGCCCGTGGCAGTGCCAGACTAGGACGATCACGCTCGTTGGCCAGACTTGTGAACTCCCATGATCGTTTTGGACGCCCGAAGTTCAGAAATTGGCTGGCGCTCAGTGTCCCTTCGATGTCCATCGTTAATGGCTCAGTATTCATCTGCTGACCAACCGCGTGGAATGCGGAATCGACAATCTGTTCCGCCGTCATGCGGCGACGATACGGCCCCTCGAAACAGGGATGGCCATCCGTCGGTGGATTCACTGCCGTTCTGTGATAGGCGTTGCTGCTGAAGACAACCCGAGCAAATTCCTTAACGTCGTAGTTTGAGGTGATCAACAGGTCAGCCAGCATCGCCAGCAACTCGGGATCTGAAGCAGGATTGCTTTCCCAGTCGTCGACGGGATCCACAAGACCGGCTCCCATAAAACGCAGCCAAAGACGGTTGGCGATGACTTCGGCAAACCGACGCGATGAAGTAACCTGGGCGGCAAGTTGCTCGCGAGTATCATTCGGTCGGGTGAGCAGTTCCTTATCAATGGACGGAGCGAACTGCTCAAACGGAAAATGCGCCGCAATCTGCTGGCCAGGTATCAGTGTGACTTCAATCAGCGACTTGCGTGCCTGTTTTTCGAAAAACGCTGGCGGCACAGTGCTGGTTGCCGGCAGTTTCAGATCTTTTCGATCGAGCATGGCTGCCATTTGAAACAGGTCCGATTGTTTCCATGCGTGGTATGGAGCATCGTGGCAGCGGGCACACTTCATGTTCACACCAAGAAACGTGGATCCAATCACGTGAGCCTTCGCCGCCATGGGAACGTCGTTCTGCGATGCCAGCGAGAACCCCGCGGTCCCGCCGTCCCAGGCGCTGCCACGCATCAACATTAATTCTGTTGCAAAACGATCGATGGACTTGTTATCGGCCAACGCTTCGTGAATCCACCAGCGAAACGGACCGGTGTTGTTCAACATCGGTTTCAGCAAATTGGGGTTCTCTGCCAGTGCATCCTGCCAGTACCCCACCCAATTGTCGGCCCACCGCGGATCACGCAGCAGGCGATCGACGACGTGCCTGCGGCGGATATCCGGGTCGGCGTTCAGGAACTCCTGCACCTCGGCTAACGATGGTGGTACGCCAACGGTGTCGATGTACACACGTCGCAGAAATGTGTGATCATCGATGATGGCTGACACCGCAATCGGCGTTGCCCTGGTTGCCGGCATCGTGGCACCGTCCGCAATCCACTGGCGGACCCTGTTCACTTCCTCCGGCGACAACCCGGCTCCTTTCGGTGGCATGCGATAGTCGTCTGGAGCGGCACTGACCAGTTGCAGCAGTTGGCTGTCCGCGGGATGGCCCGGAATCACCGCCGGTTCGCCGGACTCGCCGCCGTCCAGCAAACGCTGGCGATCAACAATCAGCAAATCGCCTTGCTCCTTTCCGCCGTGGCACCGAGTGCAGTGGGCGTCAAAAATCGGCTGAATGTGGTCCTGGAAGTAAGAGGAATCCGACGGCTGTTGCTGTTGGCCGGTCTTCAAATTGTGGGCACTGATTCGTCTGCCGATCAACTCGTCAATCGAGGCGTATTCGTTTCCGGACAGCAGTGACTGCCGAGCTCGCGTGTGGCGCCTGGCCCAGTAATCGGCTTGAATCAGATTGGCCGTCTGACGGGTTTCTCGATCCAACGTGTCCAGCTGATTGGATTGCTGATCCACGAATGCCTTCCAACCATCATCCGTTAACGGATACCCGGACACTTCTGACAGAATATGAAACATGCCGTCCGACGGTGCGACGGCAACGCACGTTTCGCCAAATTCTGCGCGAAAGCCGGGGCCACCGAGGATGACTTCATACATCAGCCGGTGTCTTTTTCCGTCGCTGTGGAATGCTGCGACCTGTTCACTATCGCCCATCCAGTGCGGCCGCATGCCCGAAACCGGAACCTCAGGCAATTCATCGACCACATGATGGGCCCCACCACGATTCGGCTGAGGTGCGGTGGTCAGCAGCACTTTGCCGTCAACCGTCAGACGAGACATGCCTCGCGAACGCGCAAGCAGTCTGTAGTCGCCAGCCGACAGATCGACTTCAATCCACGCACGCACCAGCAGCGTGGTCCCCCAATCCTCACGTATGCCCCATGAATCATACTTGTGAGGCAGACGAACAAATCCCAATTCATCCTGAGTCCATTGGGTCAGTGGAGCATCGGTTTCTACGGGGATTTCGCTAATGGAGTCCAGAGAGCCAAAAAGTTGAACAACAACCTTTCCCGTGGGGATTGAAGGGGGCTCTAATTCCGGAGGCACCCATTGGAAACGACTTATCAATTCTTCGGCCGAAACTTCTCGACGGTGAATTCGGATGTCGTCAATTGATCCGTGAAAAGAGTTGCCTTTGTTGCCCCCCAGGGCAGAACCAATCCAAATGTCATCGTCGTCGACAACCGGCGGCTCAGTCGTTTCGCCACCCATGTCCCATATGCCTTTGACTTGTTTACCGTCGATGAATCCACGAATACTCTTCGGATCACCGAAACGATAGCTAACAGCCACGTGGTGCCAGCGACCGCCGGGGGAGAAACCGGTGTTCGACGTCCAGCGGTGCCAGTCGCCGTTGCTGCTTTCGGTCTTCCGACTGTGAAACAGAAAATTCACGCAGGCGCGACCCTTGTTTTTTCGCAGACGGAACGCCCAGTTCTGATTGACGGCTTTCGCCCCCGACGTCCCCGTTCGCCCTTTGCCAACAATGTACGCGTTGTCATTCATCGACGCCACTCTGACCCACGCTTCAAAGGTCACCGCGTCGCCGTTATCGAAGTCGAAGCGCCCGTCTTCCGGATCGTCCGGGATCTGAATCCACGACGGTGCCTCCAGGGTCAACGCCGGATTCTGTTTTAAGAAACCAGGATAGCGAGGCTCTTCCAACCCAGCTGCGTGCAACGTCGCAACTCCGTGGACCTTTCCCGGCAATCCCTCTTCAAACGTCCAGTGGACCACTGGCTCGGGATCGGCCACGACCGCTGTAACGCTCGTGGATGACAGAACGGAAAGACAGAAAAGAAATCTGTTCATGGGAACCCATCTGGTGGGTATGGAAGCGGGCATGAGAGTCAGATGTGACTGCGAATTGTAGCCGGAAGCCCCGCACAAATGCAGCGTGATTTCCTATTTGCTGCCACCGTCAGTCTCAATTTGTGTTTGCCGCCATGGAACCAACACGGTCGTGCGGGCCGAAGCTGACTAATGAGGCGATCTCTCCGCGTGACTCCGCAGAATCGACAAGAACACGGCACAACGTAAATGCCGATGAGCCGGAACATTGCCCGTCCTGCTAATTAGACGGAAGCTTCGCGATAATCTGCTCGGCTGTGTGGAATCCAATGACTCCGCCTGCGGCTTTGCCGTGCTGAAAAAACCGGACGTCCGGTATTGCCCCCACCTGAAAATGGGCGGTCAATTCCAGTTCGTGATCGACATCGACCGTCAACACAATGGCTTTATCCTGTAGCCGACCAGCCACTTTTTCCATTTCAGGTTTCAACATCCGGCACGGGCCGCACCACGCCGCCCCAAAGTCCACGACCAGCGTTTTTCCGGACGCTTCGGCCTCAGACAACGCGGCGCTGAATTCCACGGGTACGTGTGTGACGCTGGAGTTTTCACCAACTGCCAACCGCTCGGCGGTGCCGTTGATTCCCGGAGCAGGATCCACGATCACATGGTCGGAACAGCCAGCGACACTCACCAGGGCAAACAGGGCCACTGCGGCGACAATACCGTTCCAATTGTCAGAACTCGCTGGTTGGCGGAGGGACATGTGATGTTGGATTCCTTGAAAGTGCGAATTCCGGAACTTGGCGGGAATTACGTCTATTTGCACAAAGGACGTACTTGACACTCAGTACCTTACGTCGAATAAACTGTACGAGAGGTGGTTGTTCGACTAACGTAGTGTCTGAAAACCAAATCTTATGGTGGCGGTGCCGGACATTCGTTCCTGCCATTCTTTCGGCCGACAGAGAATCGCAAACCAAATCAGGAGTTTCAAATGGGTATTATGCTGACCGAAGCTGCAGCCATCGAAATCAGACGAGTGCTGGACGAACAGAACGGCCCCGAACTGAAGTACGTTCGTGTGGGTGTTGTTGGCGGCGGCTGCAGCGGATTTCAGTACGACTTCAACTTTACCAACGAATACGACGAAACCAACGATGTTTTTGGTGAACAGCACGGTGTCGGAGTTGTTGTGGACAAGAAAAGCGATTTGTTTCTGGATGGAACAACAATCGACTTTTACACCGGCCTGGACAAACGTGGGTTTACATTCAATAACCCGAACGCCGTGAAGAGCTGTGGCTGTGGCAGCAGCTTTTCTGCATAACCTGCTGGGCACCTGCTGAACGAATATCGCCTCAACGTCCGTCAGGACGTTGAGGTTTTTTTGTGGCTTGACGAATGCCAGTGCGGCCGGAGACGATGTGCACACAACACACTTATGAATCGTTCGTCTCCTCCTGAGCTGGCTGTGAAACATGCGGAACTGCTTAAAATATCATTGCTGGATCCTCGTAGTCACGGCCAGTGGTCCTTGTTTTGGTCAGGAAGCAGAAGGCGCTGGCCTGACAGCTGAGGTCACTCCCGATGGGATCACTGTCACTGAAGCCGGTCGGCAGGTCCTTCACTACCAGCTGAAGACAAAGGACAGGGACGGGAAATGGCCGCGAGCCAACTACATTCATCCGCTACACAATCTGGATGGTGACGTCATCACAGAGGATTTTCCCGACGACCACGGACATCATCGAGGAATCTTCTGGGCGTGGCATCAGGTGTGGGTAGGTGATCGAAAAGTCGGCGATGCCTGGCAGTGCAAGGACTTCGTCTGGGACGTTCAATCGAAAGGTGTGGAATACTGTGCCGACGGCCACGTGAGATTAACTGCCAACGTGGAGTGGAAATCGCCCCAACTTGCTGAACCGAATGGACAGATGATCCCCATCGTCACCGAGCAAGCAGTCGTTATCGTTCACCCTGCCCAAACCGAGTATCGACTACTGGACTTCGAAATTACGCTGCAGGCGTTGTTACAGAACGTCCGCATCGGGGGCTCGGAAGATGTTAAAGGCTACGGCGGATTCTCGCCCCGAATCAAACTCTCCAATGACCAGAAGTTCGTATCAAGAGACGGCGAGGTTGAACCGCAGAAAACTGCAGTGGAGGCTGGACCGTGGATTGATGTTTCAAATGGTAAACACGGGGTCGCTATTCTCTGCCATCCGTCTAACCCTGGTTTTCCTGAGCCATGGATCCTACGGGCCAAACGCAGCATGCAAAATGCGAAATACCCGGGGGCGAAGCCGGTAGCGATATTGCCAACGACTCCTGTTATCCTGCGTTACCGGTTGGTGATTCATCGCGGATCTGCCGAGCAGGCGAATATCTTAAGACTATTCGAGGAATATCAGTCGCAGGCCCCTGGCAAAAGGGTGACCTCTGTTCAGTAGAGAGAACTCCGTTTTCGGCCAACACCAGGATTTCGTCAGTCCCCTGCCAGAAAAAACACACGCCGTGCGAATACGTGACGTCACGTGCAATGGTATGTAACCTGCTGCAAACGGCCGCTGAGCCCCGGGATGACGTCTCTGGGTCCCCAATGTTCTGGAGAATGAGGATGCTGAATGATCACTGCGGATAGCCTTCACAAGCGATTTGGTGAGAGAGTGGCCGTCGATGACATGACCTTCGCGATTGCTCCTGGCGAGACATTCGGCCTGCTCGGCCCGAATGGAGCGGGAAAGACAACAACCATCAGTATGTTGGTCGGTCTGCTGAAGCCAGATCAGGGTAGCATTCAAATCGGCGCGGAATCGAGTTCGGTGGGCTCCCCCAGCGACGCCGGGATTCGCCAGCAGATTGGCGTTGCGCCGCAGGCGTTGTCGCTATATGAAGAGCTGACGGCTCGTGAGAATCTTGATTTCTTTGGCGGATTGTACGGACTAACTGGTTCGAGTCTCAAACAACGTCGTGAGTGTGTGTTGGACTTATCGGGGCTGTCGGATCGGCAACAGGAGCGCGTTGAAACGTACTCGGGTGGTATGAAGCGGCGGCTGAACATTGCTGCGGCGTTGATCCATGAGCCATCGATCCTGCTTCTCGACGAGCCGACCGTCGGCGTGGATCCCCAGTCTCGAAATCATATTTTCGAGTGCATTCAATCGCTCAGTGATGCGGGCCTGACGATCGTATACACCACGCATTACATGGAAGAGGCCCAACGGTTGTGCGATCGTGTCGCCATCATGGACCATGGCAGGCTGCTTGCGCTGGACACGGTTGACAGGCTCATCGAAGCCCATGGCAGGCTGTCCGTCGTAACCGCCCAACTCAAGAGTGCGAATGGTCAGGAACTCCCTGGCAGACTCGACGACGATCAGCTTCGATTCGAATCCGATGCTCCGCTGGAAGAGATCGCACGACTGAGCGGACTTGGCGTCGAATTTCAAACGTTGAATATTGTCCGCCCCGACCTGGAAAGCGTTTTTCTGTCTCTTACCGGAAGGAGCCTCCGCGACTGATGCGTTCTATCTTCTACATTGCCGCAAAAGATCTGCGAATTCTGTTCCGTGACAGGACCGGAGCCTTCTTCATTGTCGGTTTTCCGATCCTGATGGGGCTATTCTTTGGCCTGATCATGGGAGACATATCGAGTGGCGAGCGGGGTAAGATGAAGATCGCGATCGTCGATCATGATCAATCCGAGATGTCAGGCAGATTCATCGAATTGCTCGAATCCAACGAGAGCATCACACTGGAAGTTGATCAGTTAGAGAACGCGAGAATAAGCGTGCGGAAAGGTAAGCGAGTTGGAATGATCGTTCTGCCCGAAGGATTTGGCGAAACGGCCGGACTCTTCTGGGGCGATCCGCCGCAGATGCAACTGGGAATGGACCCTTCGCGATCCGCCGAATCGGGCATGCTACAGGGCTTTGTTATGAAAGCGATCGCTGGATTGGCAGGCGAGCGTTTTCAGAACCCCGATCAATTCAAGCCGATGATCTCCAGGGGGCTGGAAGAAATCGACAATGCCGAGGACATCGACCCGATCACAAGACAAACCATGCGCGCATTCCTGGGATCTGTCAATTTAATGATCGATTCGGCAGGTCAGTTGCAATCGCACGACGAAGCGGCGGACCAATTGAACGTCACAGGCGGTCCGCAGTTTGTGGACATTAAGTCGATTGACGTCACTCGCGAGTTCGATCCGAACAGTCAGGCGGGACAGCTGAAACAACTTCTCTCACGATGGGACATCAGCTTTCCACAGGCGATGATGTGGGGTGTGCTGGGCTGCGTTGCTGGGTTTGCTGTTTCCATCGTGCGTGAACGGACGATGGGGACGATGTTGCGTCTGAAAGTCGCTCCTATTACTCAGTTTCAGATTCTGGCCGGCAAAGCCCTGGCCTGCTTCACAACCGCCATCGGTGTAATCGCGTTTATGACAATCCTGGGAGTTGCGTTGGGAATGCGACCTGCCAGCTATTCAAGTCTGTTCACGGCAGCCGTGAGCGTGGCGTTTTGTTTTGTGGGTATCATGATGACATTTGCCGTCCTGGGAAAGACGGAACAAGCT
The DNA here is from genome assembly GCA_024230215.1 of Fuerstiella sp. GTDB lineage: Bacteria > Planctomycetota > Planctomycetia > Planctomycetales > Planctomycetaceae > Fuerstiella. Next base: position 81,456 of record JAAERP010000008.1, read on the forward strand.
GTTGGCGGAGTCGGCTGGGTCATCAACATGATCATGGCCATGTTTGGCGGAGCGATGATTCCCGTGATGTTCATGCCCGCCGTGATCCAGAGATTCAGTGTCCTGAGCCCCATTCGCTGGGGAATTCTGGCAATCGAAGGTGCCATCTGGCGAGACTTTGGATTCATCGAAATGGCCTTGCCGTGTGCCATCCTGATCGGCGTCGGGTGTGCCGGTCTGACAATCGGAACATCAATACTAAATCGGCGGTAGCGTCTTTTCCCCCTCGCCCCCTCGTCCTGCACCAGTAGAGTAGGACGAACCTGGGAGCGGAGCGACGATGCTCACACAATCGAATAAACGGATTGGCTGGTGTACGCTGCAGCTGCCGCAGCGGCGCATTGCCTGATCCGTCCAGGGTTCCGTGTCGGCGGCGAAGAGCTTACTGAAAACGGGCCGTACAAAATGGAGTAAAACCCTGGCCCGTTTGCGCATATGGAAAGCAGAATCGACTATTGTGTCGCTTCAATTTCAAAGGGGCATGAAACGCCATCATAAGATGCTGGCGCTAACTCCTGCCCCATCTTTCGACGCAGTTCCATGGCAACAACGAACAGAAACTGAATTCCATGTCACCAGACCTGGTTAATCTTCTCAAACAGCAGAACGCCCGAATCTCTGAAGCACCCGACGGCCGAATTGCGATTGACCACTTCGGTGACGTCGAACAGGAAATCGACGCGTTACACGAATCTGCCGTGGTGTGTCCGCTGCCCGATCACATCTGCGTCCGGGGGACCGGACAGGATCGAGCAAAATTCCTGCACAACTTTTGCACAAACAACGTCAACGATCTTGAGTCAGGGCAGTTCTGCGAAGCCTTCTTCTGCGATTTGAACGCAAAGGTCATTGCACATGGATACGTTCTGGCCGGCGATGAAGCTCACGAAATCGGAATGCTGCCCGGTGACGCAGAAGTCCTGTTGAATCATCTCAATCGGTATATCATAACAGAGGACGTCATACTGACAGCACCTTCTGCGGAACGAACAACCTTCGCCGTCGCCGGGCCACAGACGGAAAGTGTGCTCAGCACGTTGGGGAATTCGGAACGTTTCCCTGACGCTGGATGTTGCATACGGGGCAATGTCACCATGTTGCTGACGACGTGGAATGAACTGCCAACAGCCTTCGTTTCCGTGAGCAACGGCGCCGCAGTGCAAACATGGACTCAACTCACGACGGTAGCCACCGCAGCAGGGGACAGTACGTTTCACCACCTGCGAATACTGGAAGGCTTCCCGGTCATTGGCACGGACCTGACAGGGGACAACCTGGCTCCGGAAGCCGATCGAAACAGCATGGCAATTTCGTACAACAAGGGCTGCTATCTGGGACAGGAACCGATTGCCAGACTGGATGCGATGGGTCACGTTAATCGCAAACTGTATAAAGGCTGGGCGACCATCGCCGCCAATGCTCAGGATAGTGAAGAGCTGCCGATCGTAACCTCACGGTCAATGTCTGCCGGTGCCAGCTTTCCGGTGTTGCTGCCGCTGTCAGTGAAGCTGGCTGCGAACTCCGACCCGTTGATCGCAAAAATCAAGGGCGGTCCCACGGTTCAGGTCGACCGGCTTGTGTAGCCTGTCGTCATAGTCGTGGTTGCAGGATGATCAGGAGCCTGGCTGTTCGGCGTTAAATGATCGCTGTGGCAGGGGTGAGATACTTGTCTACGTCGTTGCTGACGATGACTCCGTAATTCACGGCACCCAGCCAGCCGGACATAATGATGCCCACAGAACCAGCGTGAAACAGGCCGCCGACCTGCTGTGGCAGATCTTTGCTGACCTGAAGTCCTTCAAACTTGGTACCAAACGAAGACCCGGCAAGGTGACGGGTATAGTGTTCGAAGGTGCGAGGCGTCGCAGCCTCAACATGATCCAGTTTCGCGCGAACGTCTGGAACGTATTGTTCCAGACAATCCAATGTCGTTTCTTCCAGATCCTTTTTTGCGGCAAGGTAATCTTCGTCAGACAGGTCGGCCCAGTCTTTGTAATTGGCATTCGTGGAAGACACAATCAGCCAGCGATTGCTGCCTGGACGGGTTCGTGGATAGTAGAAGCTGAAGGTGCGGCTGCTGACGTTCATGCTGAGCATGGCATCAATATCGAAACCGCTGTGTTCTGAGTGGAACAGCAGGTCGCCAACACTTTCGTCAAAGCCTTCGCCAGGCTTCAGCGCCATATACACCTGGCAGCTACTGCTGTTCAGCCGTACGGCATGGGCAGCTTCGACGTATGATTTGTCGAAGTGTTCTTCCCCGGCAAGCGTAAGAATGGTCGACTTCAGGTTGGCGTTGGACATGACCGCCTTACACTTAATGCGGCGTCCGTTCACCACAACCGCTTGTACCTGTCGGTCACGACTGACTTCAATTTTCTCAACCAGCGTGCGAATTCGAACGTCAACACCGTTGCGAATCAGCTCTTCCTTCATCTTGGTGACCAGAGCGTCCGTGCCGCCTTCGAACGTGTACACACCCTTGTGCATGAAGTTGGAAAACACGATCCCGTAGGTAATGGCCGGGTCATCCAGAGAAGAACCGTTCGCGTATGTAATCGGCTCCATCAGCAGGCGCACAACGTCATCACGGCCCGGAAAGAACTCTTCGAACAGCTGACGCGTGGTCGTCGCCTGATCATCGTAAAAATTCATGCTCCGCGCTCTGTCAAAGAATGCGGTGACGGATTCCGGGGTGACGCCAAATTGATTCGTCAGGATGTTGGTGAAATCGACGCGGTCGAAAGTCGTCCGTACAGAGAATTGAGGGTTCTCAAAACGAATTCCCTTTAACGGCACGATGGAATCCGCGATCTCCTGCGTCCAGTATTTGCGACAGCTCTTGATCATTCCCATGGGAAATCCGTGCAGGGAAATATCGAAGATATGTCCGCCTCGGCGTTTGAACCACGTGGCCATTCCTCCCAGCTGGTAATGATGTTCCAGCAGCAACACAGAGTATCCCTGGCGAGCCAGAATATTGGCCGACGTCAATCCGCCGAGACCGCTGCCAATGACGACGACGTCGTATTCGTCGCGGGCGTTTTTAAGGAAATCTTTGGGCATGAGAACGATTTAGTCGGCAACAGAGCAGCAGGTCCACCGTCATCCACAGGGTCATGGTAATGGTGATCAGAGTCGAAGTCGGGGAGACTACCAGAAGAAACGCCGCAACTTCAAACCGCTGTCTGAATTAGTTGTCACACTGCGTGGTTTTCAGGCTTACGTGACGGCAAAACCGGTCACCACCGCTCCTGGTTCACGCCAGAATTTTCTCAACCACGTGACCGGCGACATCGGTCAGGCGGAAGTCGCGGCCCTGAAACCGATACGTTAGCTTTTCGTGGTGAATCCCCAGCAGATGCAGCATGGTGGCATGCAGGTCGTTGACGTGGACCTTATCTTCAACAGCCGCATAACCCAGCTCGTCTGTGGCACCGTGACGAATTCCCCCCTTGACTCCGCCACCAGCCATCCATGTCGAAAATCCTTTAATGTGGTGGTCTCGACCGGAACCCTGAGCCATCGGGGTGCGACCAAATTCACCACCCCAGATCACCAACGTTTCGTCCAGCATGCCTCGCTGCTTCAGATCCTTCAGCAAAGCGGCCGTTCCCTGATCCACGATCTTTGCGGTGACCGCCGAGGCATTCTTAATACCGCCGTGGTGGTCCCAGCCACGGTGATACAGCTGAATGAATCGCACTCCCCGTTCCGCCAGACGTCGAGCCAGAAGGCAGTTGGACGCGTAGCTGCCGTCGCCGCCCTGGGTGCCATACATGTCCAGAATATGTTTCGGCTCCCCGGACACGTCCATTAATCCCGGCACCGACGTCTGCATCCTGAAGGCCAGTTCATACTGAGCGATCCGCGTCGCCACTTCGGGGTCCTGAAACGCGGAATTGGCGATCCGATTGAGCGACTGCACAGCGTTGATTACTTCACGCTGCTGTCCGAGACTCACGCCGTCAGGACTCTTTACGTACAGCACCGGATCTCCGGTCGAACGAAATTCCACGCCCTGAAAGCGACTGGGCAGAAAACCGCTGTGCCACTGCCGCGACGCAATCGGCTGAGACTGTCCGCCTCCCACTGACGTCATCACAACGTAACCAGGCAGGTTTTCTGATGCGCTGCCAAGGCCGTACAACATCCATGAGCCCATTGACGGGCGTCCGGGAATACTACTGCCGGTGTTCATGAGCGTGTGTGCGGGATCGTGATTGATCTGATCGGTGTGCAACGAATTGATGATGCACAAATCATCCGCCATGGAACCAATGTTGGGCAGGATGCTGCTGACGGCCAGACCGGACTGCCCGTGCTGCACAAATCTGTGTTGCGGACCCAGACATTTCAGCTTGTCCCGCTGGCCTTGCAGCTGAGCGATCGGTTGCCCTTCGGTAAACGACTTCGGCATCGGCTGGCCGTCCAACGCGGCCAGTTTTTCTTTGTAATCCAGGGTTTCCAGGTGAGATGCACCGCCCGCCATGCACAGATGGATCACACGTTTACACTTTTGAGGGAAGTGCAACGGCTGCACGACACCTTCCCACTTCGGTCGGGTGACGCCGTCACCCTGCTGCGCGTGCAGCAGATCAGGGGCCATGATTGAGCTCAGGGCAAGCGTACCAATTCCACTGGAAGTTCGACTCAGAAAGCTGCGACGAGATTGCTCAAGTCGAAGAGCGTCAAGAATATGCATGCCGAAATTCACTCGCTGCGCTGGATGAGCTGGCGTTGGGAATAGCGCCGCCGTTCTGAACCGACACACACATATTAGCAAAGTGCACACCACGATTGTCCATGCAATACGGGTTCCACGTCATTGGGCTGGGCAAATGGGTGCACCGCAGCAGTGCGTTGTCGTCAATCGGGCAACTTCCGGGACCATTGTGTCTGGCAGGCAGGTTCCGTGCCGGGGATGTTCGTCCAACGATCCGGCGGGCCTGAAGATCCGGCACAAACAGCATACTTCCTTTTTGCCACACCAGCAGAAAGCTACACACAACGTGCCTTCCATTCGGCGGATTCTGCCCCTACGGGAAAAGTTTCGGCGGCGTTTGTTCGAATTAGTCCTTCAGATGGGAGTTTCCGCCATCGGCAGAAACGTGGAATCCGTGCTGTTTTTTTACGAGAAGGATGTCTCTGTTATGCGGTTTATCCAGTTTACGTTGTTGTGTTTGTTCGTCACAGCCAGTATTTGCGGGTGTTCGTCAACCAGAACGGCGACACGGACCTCGGAAAAGGCCAACGTCGGAGTCGCCTCGACAACGGCGCAAAACCTGGAACGTTGGGCCCCACCGCCAGTGCCGCCCGCATTGTAGGCATCGCTGGCTCCCTGATGCACCGCAGCCATGTGTGCGCAATACCGGCCGCTGGAACCGATAATTCCGCTTCACGATACGTTCGTCATTGCGCCTTTGAACGATTTCCACATTGGTGGAATGACAGATCGCCCGCCAACTATTGCACCGCGCTCGCTTTCGAGATGGACTCGATTTCGGATGTCGGGCGAATCAATTCGAAGTACTTTCGAATTGTCTGGCGATGCCCCAGTGGAATCGGTTCGGATTCCAGCACGGTTTCTGACATCTTCTGATACTTGGCGAAGGCTTCCCGCGCCTGACGCTGGGCCTGCTCCTGAGCTTCCGGGGACGTGGTCGTTTCGTAATCGGAATCACCACCTTCACCCATTTGCCCTGTCAGGTTGGCCATCTGACGCTGACTTTCGAGTTTCGTTTTCTCTCCGTCGATGTTGCCAGCGGATTTGGCGCCCGCCTTCTGACTGGCGCTGTTGCTTTTCCTGTCGGACTGCCCCTCCGCAAGATTCAGGCCCTCGCCGGCACCCTGACCTTCTCCATTGCTATTGCTGTTAGCTGAACACAATGTCTTGGACGCCCCGAGTTTGTCGCTCTTGCTGGTCAACATATTGTGCAGACTCTTCGCAAGGCTGTGTCGCTTCACCTCCTGGGCCAGAATCCTGCTGTTCTCTCGCGTCGATTCACTATCGCCGGCCTTCACGGCTTCTGACAACTGCAAAAGCGTTTCGCCCATCTTGCTGAGCCCCTGCTTCTTTACGGCGGCTGCAAGCTTCGACAGTTTTTCGCTCGTCGGACGAGATTCACGGCGATCCATGTCTTCCGCATTGACGTTTTCCAGTTCTTCGGCCGCTTTTTCAAGGTCTCCCTTTTCCAGAGCTTCCGCCGCGGCCTTAAACGCCTGAGCTCCCTCCATGGCTTCGGCCAGGGCGCTCAATTGAGCATCCATGCCCGCGACGTTCATCTGAGCCATCATTTCCTGCATCTTCTGCTGCATCTGGGAAATGGTGACGAGCGACTCCCTGACATCGGTTTCGGGCATTTCCAGTTGTTTGACGTCTTCCCTCAGCCGCAGGACAAGCCTGGTCAGTTCTTCAATACCGGATTCCTCCGCCAGTTGCTCCATCTCATCAAGCTCTGTCTGAATTGCTATGGCTGCCTGGCCAATGCCTTCATGATCAGAGACGTCAGCCTGAATTTCGCTACCCAGCGGCCACAACATTAACGTGAGAGCCGCTGTGACGGACAGCACCGCCCATCCCCATCGGCGAGGCGCACCAATCGGTACGACTTCCCTGGCGTTGACCGTTCCCAGATGACTGGCGGCGTCCTGGACCTGAAGCTGCTGCAGCGCAGTCGTCGTAGACTGATTCGTGAACTCCAGCGCTGTCACCGTTCGGTCTTTCAGCCGGTAATGGTGGTCGATAGCGGCGGCGGCTTCATGCCATGATCGCTTCAGTACAAAGCCGATGATCGCGGCGACTCCAACACCGGTCAGAAAAACGACAGCGAGAGCAGAATTCGCTACCGAAAAACCAGACGCTGCTCGAGCAAGAGCCATCAGAATGCAGATCACCCCGCCGATGACGGCCCCTGTGCCCAGCGTTGCGACCACTGATTGAGCTCGCAGTCGACTGCGAACCGGCGTCAGGAAGGTGAGAATCTCTGATTTCATAAAAGTAGCTTTAGTGAGGAAGTACCTCAGGTCAACCAGGCGGATTCAGGCGGGAGGATTGGGAAGGGGCTGATCGGAATTCGAAATCTGTCCGTCCGGACTGTTCTGTCTGATCGAGAATCCCGTAGACCTGCACTCAACAGACTGCATCCTCCGCACGGACAGGCAAGCAGGTAGGAATCCTACTCGGGGCGGCTAAGGATCGTCAAATTGAAACCTCAAAACTGACGTACGCTCCTGTTTTTGTTGGCAATTAGAGCGGAATCCCCTCCGTTGCATGCAGTGAGCGTAGTTTGATTCGCAGATATTCACGCCCGCCACCAGAAGAGTGCACCCCAATTCAAGAAGCATCTATTTAGAGAAACCACCGCGCGCCGAAGTTTGTTTCACAACAATTGCGGCCATTGAATCCGCGACGTGCTCAGGGGAATTCGACACCACGGGAGCAGGCCGATTCGCCGACGTTCTTGATCTTAAGCAACGCTGGCTGTTGTCGACCAGGTTAAACCTCATCAGAATCGACATCATGAAAATCAACGTCCGGAGTGTCGACTTCTATCGCCTGCCGATGAAGACTCGAATTCCATTCTGCTACGGCATCGCCAGCATGACAGAATTGCCGCATTTGTTTGTCCGGGCCGCTGTCGACATAGATGGAAAAACGTCTATTGGCATGAGCGCCGACGGACTGCCACCAAAGTGGTTCACCAAGGACCCCGCCACCACGTTTGAAGAAGACCTGCCCGGGATGCTGCGTGTGATCCGTCACGCCGGCGATGCCGCCACACACATCGGCCCGCGCCACAGCTTCTTTGACTGGTGGCGGTGCCATTACGAACAGCAGCACCGCTGGGCAGCCACAGAAGATATTCCGCCGCTGCTGTCCGGTTTCGGTGCCAGCCTGCTGGAACGCGCAGTGCTGGACGCATTCTGCAGAACTGCCGAACAACCACTCCACACAGTCCTGGTTCGCAACCTGCTGGAACTGGACGTCGGGCAGCTTCGTGGACAACTGGGGGGAATTATTCCCGCAGATTTTCTGGCCACCAGGCCGACCAGCCAATTGATCGTGCGACACACGATTGGACTGACAGATCCGCTGACAGATGGAGAAATTAAGGAAACGGATCGAATCAACGATGGACTGCCACACTCGCTGGAAACCACTATTCGTCAGTACGGGATTACACACTTCAAGATCAAGCTAACCGGAAATCTTGCGGACGACACGCCCCGTCTGCGTCAAGCTGCTCAGATCATCGGCAATGAAGTGGGAGCTGCCGCCAGGTTTACGCTCGACGGAAATGAGAATTTTCAATGCGCGGAAGGCTTTCGGGAGCATTGGAATACCTATCAGGCGGATCCCGTGTTGCGAGACTTTTTCACCAGGTCTCTGCTGTTTGTCGAACAGCCAATTCATCGGAACTTTGCACTCAGCCAGCAGTTGCGTCTGGACGAGGCCTGGATTAATCCACCGTCAATGATCATTGACGAATCCGATGCAGAACTCGCCAGCTTTCCCACGGCTGTGTCCCGCGGATACGTTGGTACAAGTCACAAGAACTGCAAGGGGGTGATGAAGGGGATTCTGAACGCCGCGGACGTATACCACCGTCAACATAATCAACAGAAGGCACTGCTGTCGGCTGAGGATCTGGTGAATGTCGGTCCAGTGGCTCTGTTGCAGGATCTGGCAGTGGCGGCATGTGTCGGCGTAGATCACGTCGAACGCAACGGCCACCACTATTTCTGCGGATTAAGCATGCTGCCACAATCAGAACAGCAGAAGACGCTGCGCAATCATCCGGACCTTTACGAATTGGCTGAACTCGGTTTTCCGACGCTGAAAATCAGAAACGGACGGATTCAGGTGGGCAGCGTGAATGCCGCGCCGTTTGGTGTCGCGGAACATCCAGACGTTGGTTTGTTCGAACGCTGGAGATTCTGAGACTGTTTCCGTCGGGGGCATTGATGGACTGCTGTGCTCAGACCAGAATCGCGGCTTCGCTTCACCGTCAACTCAGCCCATGTGAGCCCATGTGAGCCCATGTGGCAAATTCGAGCGCTATACCGATCAGGAAAGCTCCCCCGCTTGTGCAGATCTACGGGAAATCGGCGACCTGACCGTCGGCCAGCCTTGCACCTGAGCCGAATCATCGCCGACGCGAGACCTCCCGTTTGCTCTTTTCCCGAGAAACAGTATCTTGAAAGCAGGCAGCCTGCGAGCTACGTGGCAGTTTATGAGTTCTGGGCTGTTGTTGTCGTTGTCGTTAAAGGTCCACCGTATGTTCCCGAAAAGCCTTGCTCGCAGCCGTACGTTCTTCGCAGCCCTCTGGACCGTTCTTTTTCTGATTCCGCACATTGGCGTCAGCCAAATCGTCGTCAACCGAAAGAACCCGGCCCCCGACGCATTCCGTCAACTTAACGAGGTCCTGCCGACCCCAAATACCTATCGCACAGCATCGGGGGCGCCAGGTCATGAATACTGGCAGCAGAAGGTCGATTACGACATCGATGTCGAACTGCACGATGACACGCAGCGCATCACCGCAGCGGAAGTGATTTCGTACCTCAACAACTCGCCAGACACTCTCAGATATCTTTGGCTGCAGCTGGACGCCAATCGATTCCATCCTGATTCGGCAGCGCGCCGCCACAAGACGGCTCCTTCGTTAAACACCCGAGTCGGCTTCAAGCAACTTGACGGCTGGCTAAAGGCGGACAGATTTCCGGGTGGCACAAAGATCACATCCGTTACCGACGCCAGCAATAACCGAAAGTTGAACCACCAGATCGTCGGCAGCAACATGCGTGTGGATTTACCACAACCGCTCTCGTCGGGTGAAACCGTCAGTTTCAAAGTTCGCTGGGAATATAACATTCCGAATGCCACCGTCATCGGCGGACGGGGCGGCTTTGAGCATTTCGAAAAGGATGACAACAACATCTACGAAATCGCCCAGTGGTTTCCCAGGTTGTGCGTTTACTCAGATGCATCTGGCTGGCAGCACAAGGAGTTTCTTGGGAAGGGAGAATTTGCTTTGGAGTTCGGCGACTACGTTGTCCGCCTGACCGTTCCATCGGACCACGTTGTGGCATCAACCGGAGAACTACAGAACCCGGCGGATGTGCTTTCCAGCGAACAACAGAGTCGTCTCAGGAAATCTCGATCGGCGGAGGAGCCTGTCTTCATCGTGACACCTGAAGAAGCGCTGGAAAACCAGAAGACGAAATCAAAGGACAGGAAGACGTGGGTCTTCAAGGCTCAGAATGTGCGAGATTTCGCGTTTGCCAGCTCGCGAAAATTCATCTGGGATGCCGTGGGACACAACAGCGGTGGCAAGAAGGTCCTGGCCATGTCGTACTTCCCAAACGAGGCAGAACCACTATGGAGCAAGTACTCAACCCATGCCATCGTTCACACGCTGAAGGTCTATTCAAAGTACACGTTCCATTATCCGTATCCTGTCGCAATATCAGTGAACGGCCCCGTCTACGGCATGGAGTACCCGATGATCTGTTTCAACGGGCCGCGACCGGAAGACGACGGCACGTATTCCAAACGCACGAAGTACGCATTGATTTCAGTCATCATTCACGAAGTCGGGCATAATTATTTTCCGATGATCGTAAACACCGACGAACGGCAATGGACGTGGATGGACGAGGGGCTGAATACGTTTCTGCAGTATCTCAGCGAAGTCGAATGGGAGGACAAATATCCGAGCCGCAGGGGAGAGCCGGCTAAAATCACCAGCTACATGAGAAGTACCAATCAGGTGCCAATCATGACCAATTCGGAATCGCTGCTTCAATTCGGCCCGAACGGCTATTCCAAGCCCGCGACGGCTCTGAACATTCTTCGGGAAACGATTCTTGGTCGTGACCTGTTCGATTTCGCATTCAAAGAATACTCGCGTCGCTGGATGTTCAAACGGCCATATCCAGCGGATTTCTTTCGGTCCGTCGAAGATGCGGCCGGCGTTGACCTCGACTGGTTCTGGCGCGGCTGGTTCTATAGTACGGATCACGTCGACATAGCGATCAGCAACGTTCGCCACTATCAGATCGACAACGGTGATCCAGTCAGCAACAGCAGGATCAAACGCGAGGAACGCGACGATGAACCCGAAACTCGTTCACAGAAACAAAACAAACCTCTGCCGAAACGCGTCGACAGGTTTCCTGAGCTGAAAGACTTCTACAACAGCTACGATGACCTGACCGTCACGGACGATGAAAAGAAGAAATTCCAGAAGTACCTGAAGGATCTGAAACCGGAACAGCGGCGACTGCTGGGCCTGAAGACGCACTTCTATATCGTTGACCTTGAAAACAAGGGTGGTCTGGTGATGCCTGTGATTCTGAAGGTGACCCATAGCGACAAGACCACGCGTGAGATTCGTCTGCCGGCCGAAGTGTGGGTGAAGAGTTCATTGAGGACATCACGCCTGATCATGTCGAAGAAACCCATCACTTCAATGGAACTGGATCCTCATCTGGAAACGGCCGACGTCGACACTTCCAATAATCACTTTCCGCCCCAGATCCACAAGAGTCGATTCAAGCTGTACAAGGAAGGCAAGACAAGGAACGAGATGCAAAAAGCGGGGCTCGGCAAAAAGGCGGCTGACGAAAAGGCGGATGGCGAAAAGGCGGCTGACGAAAAGAAGTCGAAGACTGACGGCGCAAAGGAAAAGGAGTGATGGTGATGTCGTTTCGACTGTCCACGGTGGCACTCTTTCTCTTATTTCTCTTATTGATGGCGCCCCCGGCTGCGAAAGCTCATTCATCGCACACTTCAGTGACAGAAGCGGAGTGGAACGAAGATTCGCAGCGGTTTGAGATCGCAATGAAGCTGCGAATCGCAGATCTGCAGGACGCCATCTCCGCCGAACAGCAGAAACGAATGCCGCTGCACACCGGCAGGCCCGCCGACGCTATTCTGAAATATCTGACGAAAAACTTCTGTGTCACGTTTACGGAAGACGGGAATTGCCGCCTGCGATGGGTCGGAATGGAGCTGGAACTACACGACGTCTGGCTGTACTTTGAAGTAGAACCCGGCCCGGAACGTGTACAACCTGCTTCAAACGAACAGGACACGCCACAGTCGGGGAAACGCCGGAAGGTCAGAACGTGGAACGAGCTGTTTGTCGTTGATAATGCGTTAAAGAGCGGCTTCGCAGCGTCCGGTCGGTTCGGAAACCGCACTGTCAAAATTCGCAACACGGTCCTGTGTGATATCCAGCCTGACCAAACGAATCTGGTTACGATCCGGGTTGCGGCTGTCACACAGTCTCTGATCTTCGAGCACGATCACACTTCGGCAACGACAAAGTCGGAAAAGGTCCGTCACTCGCAGAATGACGAACAGCAGTAGCCATCTGGTACCTCAGGCCAACTGTCAAATCTGTGCCATTCCGTGTTTCCATGATGCCATTGACTTGGCCGGAGCTTCTGTGGGAACCTACGAAGGTCCTGGCGGTGCTTTTGCACGGGCTGATGTTTCGTCAGCCGGGACACCACGTGTGTCCGGAAACCTTTCGGCAACGATCTTCGATCGTTGGGCAGGACGGGCGAGGCCTCGGCCTCGCCTTTTTTCAACGTCACCGTACGGCGACAAAAAATTGAGCTGCTGTTCTGACGCGGTCTGTGCGCCCCTGACCTTAAAGCAGACGACTGGCACTGTCCCACCTGCGAGATGCTGACGTCACATGCTTTCGGTCCCTGTTCTTATCGGCCTGGTAATCACCGTGGCCGCTGTTCTTTTGATCGGCCTTGCGGCCGCAGCACGGCGCGGTGCTTCCCCGGCACGTGATCACGACACGCAACGTCCGGCTGCGCCAGAGCTCCTGGATTCGTCGCCGCCCAGTCAGTACGACCTCAGTGAACTTGGCCGACGACTGGGTGTCTCCCGCGCTGTCCTTGAGCGTTTTGAGACTGGTTACCGAACCGCGGAAATTCCGAAACCACGCGGCGGTGTGCGTCGGTTGGAGATCCCCAACGAAGAAACAAAGAAACTCCAACGGACGATTCTGCGTCGGTTGCTGACGTCGCTGGATGTTCATCCATTCGCGTGCGGCTTCGAGCAGGGGACGTCCATTGTTGATGCGGCGACGCCACACGAAGGCCGTTTGGTGGTTGTCAAAATGGACATTCGTCGTTTTTTTGAATCGACGACGTCCGCCCGGATTTTCGCATACTTCCGGGAAATCGGCTGGGACGCTGCAAGCGCCGACGTGCTGCTGAGGCTGACAACGCACAACGGCCACCTTCCACAGGGCGCCCCGACGAGTCCGAAAATCAGCAATCTGGTCAACGCGCCGCTGGACGAAGCATTACTTCGTCTGGTCCGCCGACACAATGGTGCCTACTCACGGTACGCAGACGATATCACGATGTCGTTTGATATTCGAAGGGGGCGAGTCGTGCGGGGGCTAACCCAGGTTGTTCGCAGAATTCTTAAAAGCTACGGCTACACAATGCACGGCGGGACAAAGTTGAAAGTCCTTCGTCGAAATCAACGTCAGCAGGTCCTGGGGCTGGTTGTCAACCAGAAGACTGCATTGCCTCGAAAAACCCGGCGCTGGCTCAGAGCGGTGCGGCATCATGCCAGCGTGGGCAGACCGGTGTCCCTCTCGGAGCAACAGTTGAACGGCTGGGAATCGCTTTTAACAATGGTGAAGACTCAGCGAGACGACTAGCGCCGCGGATCGTGATATGCTGACGCCGCAGGGGACAGGTCTGTGGAACAACGTTAACGATCGTACTGCCATATGATGACGTCAAAACAGATTGGGATCGGGCCGGCGAGCCTGCGTGTGAGTCTGGTGATTCTCAGCATGATTCCGGCCAGTTGCGGCCGGGTCCAGGGCTTCGACCACGTTGTCGGGGGAGCCAGTCGCAGTATCTGGAAGTTTCTCGATGACGGAACGATCCCCGACGAGGGCTGGCGTCTGGCGAATTTCGATGATTCAAAGTGGCGTGCAGGAATCGCGCCGCTGGGGTATGGCGGCGGGGGCTTCCGGACGCTTGTCGAATCCGGAGACCCTGGCAGTAAATACATTACGACGTACTTTCGACATCGATTCACGCTGTCACACGCGCCAAAACTTCGGCCGTGCTGATGTTATGTGTTGATGACGGGGCTGTGGTTTACCTGAATGGCAAAGAGGTGGTGCGACACAACATGGTTGCCGGCGCGGTCACGAACGGGACGCTGGCCAGCCACACAGTGGCCGGGCCCGACGAACTGCAGTACCACCGTTTTGATGTGGCTGCAGCGAAGTTTCGACAGGGACGTAATATCTTCTCCGTGGAGCTTCACCAGGCTTATCCTGAAAGTAGTGACATTCGTTTTGACCTGGCTCTTCGCATCTACGGTCCGACGAACAAGCCTGGCCCGGTGACGCTGTCGGCGACGGCGCAGAACGTATCGGCAATGTACCTGCAGCAGCACTACGTGCCACCCCGCATTTCCCTGCCGGACGGCTTTGCCGACGGTGGTCGCAGCACAAAGTTGGGAGACGGGAACCAGCTGATATCTCATCGGGAGGTCATTGTTGTGAATCGTACCCGCGATCCGGAACTGCGGCTGCACCTGGCGTTTGCCGGTTCGCTGGAAGTCCTGAATATGCAACCGTTACTGCGAGCTCAGAGGATCGCTCGCTACGTCGACAAGCTCATGACACCATCGGATGGGCGTCACTTCAGTCTGCTGAGCAGCATGTTGATGGATGCGGAATACGAATCACTCGGAATGCTGATCGGTGATGCCACTGTCGTCTTTGATGGCAGCGTTTGTCGGCACCGGTCACTTCTGTTCAAGCTGATGGCGGACGAAGCGGGACTGGACGTCGCTCTGGTACGTGGAAACCTGGGCAACGGTACCGGGCAGGCGATGCCCCACGCCTGGAACGAGCTGCATCTGGACGATGGCAGAAAGCTGATCGTGGACGTCATGAATCCGCAGCCACGATATCCGTTTCGAAACTGCAACGGCGACCAGGCGCGAGCGTATACCGCCACTGACGGTAAAGCCATGTATCCGACCGTGAAATAGACGTCATACGTGGATGCGGTTTGCGAAATGACGGAACCGGTTCTGGCTCGTGGGGACGGCGGTTCTGCTGTCAAGACACGTGAACCGCGGCCATGAGACAGCGAACTTCGCTGCAGCCGCTGTTCCCCAAAAAAAAACGACCCTGGACAACGTCGCGCGTCACCCAGGGCCGTCGATTGTTTCTCAAACAGATCTGGCGATCCAATTTGAGACGGTGGCTGCCAGCTGGACAGCCCGCCGGCCGTCAATAGGCGGCACCACCTCGAATAGGACTACAGTTGTCTTTCACCAGACACCTCCTTTCTAAAGAATAAAGTTCCCCTTCGCAGCAACCTGTAGAAGCTCTACCGCTCCGGGCGACCGAATGCTGGAATGCGTTTTTTCCAACACAGAGGTGCCCCTATTCTCACCAATTATCCCACCGGGACAAGTGGAAAAAATGGAACATTCACTGGCAGGCCCCCGCCTTCCCGGCCCCTATTTACGACTCGACCGCTCCGACCGGAACGCAGCATGCAGCAAAACCTGCCACTCCACGAATGGCACCTGTCAACAGTTGCCGGTTCGTGCCGATGGCAGGTGCAGAGAGTGTCCGGACATCGCTGCACCGACAAGGCCACGTCAGCCCAACGCATTATTCACGCGGGGCGGGAGCCCTGTTCACCTGCTGCAGCGGAATGTTCGGCGGGTTTTTCAGCCCGGGCCCTGTTGTGCCCGGGGACGCTTTACCTCGGAGAATAGTTCTGATGATCATGCGATCTCTGAATGACGACGATTTTGATTCTTTCTTTTCAGGGGACCAGAACCCGCCCGAATGGAGTGTCAATTGCGGTGACGACGCGATCTGCTGTGACTGGCGTTTCGTGCCACTTGACCCTTGTCAACACCGTCGCATTGATGCTGCGCATACCAGTATCGCTGCGCCTCATATGCCCCGGACACTCAGGCCCGCGGTACCGGAGTCCGAATCTGACTTCAATCAGGCACTCTATTTCGGATGAGGGCGCCTGCGAATCCCTGGTGCAGCCCTGGCATTTCTTTCGTCAATCCGGAAAATATTTCCGGAGACCAGCGGCGGCACGACACGCTGAAACGGCGAACGAAAGAGTTTCACCAATAGAATCAGTGAGCCCGGGGACCGGTGAGGGTAAATCGGTAGCGTGTTCGGCATGCCTTGTGCCCTCAGGGACTCGGCCGAATCTATACTTTCATCAAATTGGTTAGCATTGCTCATGGATGAGCTCTCACTTCTTGCCATCGCCGGCACAACAACGTCAAGTGCGCAAACAGAAACGGTATCGGATCCCGTGGATGCGACGCCGACGCCTGTGGACGACGCAGAGTTTGCCGCCGCGTTGAAAATCTACGTGCCGGAAGTGGATGACACCCTCACGGATGACACCGCTGCAGATGTTAGCATCGTTGGCGAGACGACGGACGACACTGAGGCAGCCGAGGGTGCGGCTGGTCTCCCGATCGAGAGCGTATTGGAGCACGAAGAAGACCAGGTCGCGGAGAATAATTCTCAGGCTGTTTGGACTATCGGCGAATCCGGGATTGTTTTCGCCCATCGTCCGCTACCGGCCATTGAGACACCCCACGTGGCGAAGCCAACCGGCGGTGAAGAGGAAGATCAAAGTTCAGCCAGCGACGTCCATCCGACGCCCGACGCCCTGGCGGAGCCGGCAAATGCAACGCTGGTACTGCCTTCAGACGTTGCCGAGACGGCTGTCGCCGGACAACCAGCAGCAGACGCGTCGATCCCGCAGGCCAATGAAGCCGACACCGGTTTGATCTCGTCCGGCAATAATGCCGAAACAAACGCCGCAGCATCCTCCAACACCATTGCCGCCGTGATCGCTGCCCCGACTCCAGCCGCAACGCCTGGTTCTGTGGTCACCGGTAGTCAGGTCCCGCCCAATGCTGCCAGCCTGACCGGTGATCACGTGGTGCCTTCCGAACCAATTCCTGAACACGCCGTAACAACTCCGGCTGATGCGGCCACCAGCCCCGTGCCGACAGTGTTGACGGAATCGACACATCGTGTCCCGTCTGATCGTGTCCCGTCTGATCGTGTCCCGTCTGTGCTGACGCGCTCAATCGAGCCGACGCCCGCTGTGCTGACGCCCTCAATCGAGCCGACGCCCGCTGTGCTGACGCCGTCAATTGTGCCAGCCCCCGCTGTGCCGACACCATCGGTTGACCGTGTCCCAACGGTCCTGACGCCATCGGAAACCAGTGTTCCGGCGGTGCCGATGAAAACCATCCCGACAGCACAGACGCCATCGACAGCGATTTCTGCGACGATACTAACACCGCCCATTGCCCGTGTGCCGACAGTCCTGGCGGCACCAACAGTCAATACGCCGTCTATACCCGCGCCATTGGCAGACAATGTGCAGACAGTGCTGCCGTCCGCAACAGACAGCGTGCCGACCAGACTCACACCATCGATTGAAAACCTGCAGGCAGTCGTTTCATCACCAACGGACAGCTTGCCCATAGGCAGAGCGAGCTCCGGGATTGTTCCGTCGGACGTTATTATGGCGGCGGCCGCTCCGGACGAGGCGTTCCAAGCAGACTCCCCGAAAGTAACAAGTAGTCCTGCTATTGAAAGTGAAGGATTTGCGCCAGCGGCTTTGTCATCTTTTGCGACAAATACGAGTTCGGCAAATACGGTTTCCGCACAGCATTCCGGCGTTCCCCAACCAATGACCAGCCAGGTACTGGTGGCGATGGCTCAGAATCTGTCGGTGGTCAAAGAACAGTCTTCCGGTTCGCTGACGCTTCGGCTGGACCCACCAGAGTT
The DNA here is from genome assembly GCA_024230215.1 of Fuerstiella sp. Classification (GTDB taxonomy): domain Bacteria; phylum Planctomycetota; class Planctomycetia; order Planctomycetales; family Planctomycetaceae; genus Fuerstiella. The sequence continues at coordinate 99,365 of JAAERP010000008.1, forward strand.
GGGTGAGATGGAGGTTCAATTTCGCCAGAGCGAACAGGGTGTCGAGCTGCGGCTGGCAGCTCGGGCGCCGGTGACCCTTCAAATGTTGCTGTCTCGAGGAGACGAAATCAGCCGAGTCCTGAGTGGCCTGGACATCGATATATCAAAGGTGGAAATCGCAGGTGAAGAATCTTTTCGTGGCGGCGGCGAATCGGCAGCTTTCGAACAAAGAAGTTCCCAACACAGCGATGCGGAGCAACAGAATCAGGGTACGTCGTCGGATTTGGAATCTGAGGACAAGAATCGCAGACAGAGCCCAGGTGGTATACGTCAACGACGCCAGGTTCATACACGTTCGAGAATTCGCGCTTAGCGACTGGAAAAGGGTTTAGTGATGCCTGAAGCGTTTACACCCGAATTGGGTCGAGAACAATTTCTTAATCTGTTCGTGACTCAACTGCAGCACCAGGATCCTCTGTCTCCAATGGACCAGACGGACAGCCTGGCTCAACTGGCCCAGTTTTCCCAGCTGGAAGCCAGCACTAATCTCAATACCAAATTTGAGGAGCTGCTCGATCTGGAAATTCAGTCGAATCACAATCAGCTGGCCACGGTCGGTGCGGGGCTGCTTGGCCGCGAAGTGTCATTCGGCGATTCCGAGAAGGGCGTTGTGGACGAGGTCAGTCGAAATGACGGGCAGATACTCGTCCGTGTCGGCGAACAGTTTATCCCGATGAGTGACGTGAACGGAATTGCCGTCGCAGGCACCTAGAACATTCTATTTTCACCAGGCACGCATACTTTTCTGACGAGAACGGATCACAGCTATGGCTAATTCACTATTGACCGGCATTTCCGGACTGCGCGGACATCAGAAGATGCTGGAAGTCATTGGCAATAACCTTGCCAACGTCAATACAACCGCGTTCAAATCTTCCAGAACTCTGTTTTCAGACCTGATCTACGAGGGGCAACGAGGCGCCTCCTCCGGAACGGCTGGAACCCTGGGAAGTATTAATCCGTTGCAGATCGGGACTGGTAGTCAGGTGACGAGTGTCGACCGGAATTTCCGACAGGGAAACCTCGAATCCACTGGCGAGGATCTGGATGCCGCCATTGACGGCAACGGTTTCTTTGTTGCCGAATCAGGAAGTGGTCGTGTGTACACGCGAGCCGGATCCTTCAGCATTGATGAAAGCGGATTCCTTGTGGACCCCTCAACGGGATATTTGTTACAGAGATTCGGAACGGTCGGCGAGAATCCTGCAGACGGTCCGGCGTTTCAGGTTCCGGGTGACGCCCGCATCCAGATTCCGATCGGCGCCAGCATTCTCGGCACGGTCACGACGCAAATTGAACTAAGTGGACAACTGGGAGCCGCGTCTACAGGGCCGACGCAAAGAGTGATCGGCGGTACAGCTCTGACGACTGGCGGAGGGACCACCCCGGCCACCGGAGCGACACTGCTGAACAGTCTGGATTCATCAACGACGCCATATATTGGCGGTGACCGAATTCTGATCACCGGGCAGCAGGCCGATGGGACACAGATTATCAGCAGTTTAAACGTGGACGGCACGACCACCGTGCAGAACTTGCTGGATCACTTGACCACGTTGTATCCGGCGTCCGTGGTCAGCCTGGAGGGGTCGGCAGTAACGGTTACGGCAAACGGCACAGGTATGACTACCGCAAGCCTGACAATCCAGGACGACGTCACCAATACGGGTTTCCAGGACGCTCAATTCACCAATCAATTCACGCAGACTGCGATCGGTGCCGATGCGACGGTAGTGGGTGGGTCTCTGCCGATTTATGACGAACGTGGTACTGAACATACTCTCGGCTATTCACTTACCAAACAGGTGGACGAAAGCTGGACGCTGGCGGTGACTCTTCCTCCTTCGGCGGGCACGATTATTGACGGATTGATCGAAGGCATTCAGTTTGGTGCGGATGGTTCGCTGACTCAGGTCACTGGCGTCGGCGTGGGCGACGGAAATATTTCTGTGCTGTTTGAAAACTCAACTGCCGCACAGTCCATGGACGTTGATCTGGGAACACTGGGCGACATTGATGGCCTATCGGAAATCGGAGACGGTGCGAGCATTTCGTTCCTCGCAGACGGTTATGGCCCGGGTGAACTGGTCGCGGTTCAGATCGACGCGGATGGCACGCTTTCCGGAGTTGGCAGCAACGGTCTGAAGTTTTCGATAGCCCAACTGGCAATTGCTGCATTCAGTAACCCGGATGGACTGCTGAACGGCGGCGGAAACTATTACAAATCGTCGCTCGCGAGCGGCAATGCCGAGATTGGCACGGCGCTAAATGGTGACCGGGGAGCAATTCGAGCTGCTCAGCTGGAAGGTTCAAACGTGGATCTTGCTCTGGAATTCACTAAGTTACTTGTGGCCCAGCGAGGGTTTTCTGCAAATGCCCGGACCATTACCGTGACCGATGAGGTTCTGGAAGAACTGACGAACATCATTCGATAGTTTCTTCCGTGGGTCCTCTTGCGGTCGTTCGCATAACTCGGCGTCCGTGATTGACTGACTACGTGCAGCACGTGCCCCGTTGGCCGAACGCGATAGATCCCTGCAGAAGGGCATTCCGATGGCAGCGATGCAGCCGCCGGACAGGAGAGCTCTCGCCCGCCTGTTCCGACCGCTGTCGCCCACAGACAGCACGTCTACGATTCATCCTCACCGGAAATGCTGCCCAGATCGTTGGCGACCTCGTTCAGGTCGCCGGCCGTCTTCAGCGTGTCCTTCGCGGCTGCTGCCGCTGTCGTCGTGGCCGTCGCAACTTCAGTCATGCGATTGGAAATCTCATTGCTGCCGTCCGACACATTCGAAAGGTCTCTTGAGATTTCAGAGGTTGTTGCACTCTGTTCCTCAACAGCGCCTGCGATCGATTGTTGCAGCTCGCATATCTCTGCGACAATGCTGCTGACGTTCCCGATGGAATCCACGGCGTCATTGGTCTCACGTTGGATGGTCTGGATTCTGGTTTTGATTTCCTCAGTCGCGTGACTTGTTTCCTTGGCCAGTTCCTTGACTTCGTTAGCAACCACCGCGAAGCCCTTACCGGCAGTACCAGCACGTGCCGCTTCGATCGTCGCATTCAATGCCAGAAGGTTGGTCTGCTCAGCAATGGAATTGATAGTCTTGACGACGTCCCCGATCTCCTGACTGCTGTTGCCAAGCCCCACGAGTGACTCTGTGCTCACACGAGTGGTGTCGACAACGGAAGAGGCAATCCGAGCCGCCTGATTCGCGTTTGACGAAATCTCCCGAATGCTGGTACCCAGTTGGTCGACGGCACCGGAGATCGAAAGGATATGGCCATTTACTCTGGACGATTCCGACGACGCTGCACTGGCGTCACGCGACGTCGCGTCGACTGACTCGCTCATGCCGCCACTGATTCCCATCAGACGCTCTGATGAGCTGACCAGGCGTTGCACACCTGAGCGAATTCGTTGCGTGGTCTGTTTGCCAGCCCACAAGACGGCACCGAGAGTACCAACGAGGACGATCAACAGACCGATCCAAACGAAGACATAGGGCACTGTCCCCGCAATGAGTGCATGATTCTCAGCAAGTGATTCGTTGATCGGCAGGATGACCTCCAGCACACCGCGCACGTCTCCCAGGGCCCAGCCAGTCTTCGGCGTGTCCGCATGCGTGTTGTGACACGTTACGCAACTCTCGGAAATCATGCGATCGCTAACAGCCACTCGAACGTGTTCGTTACCGGAGTCAAACACGGTCTCAACATATGGCTCATCCGGGTTTTGCTCCACGGCATCCAGCGCTCGCTGGGCAAAGGCGTCCAGCTTTCGGGCGCTTCGAATTGGAAACGGGTAACGGCTGTACAGCCGCAATTTGAGTCCTAAGTCGGACGCGGCCATCTTCTCGCTCAGGTCATGAATCATGGTCGCCGGCAGTGGAATCGCATTGTCATCGGTCTGGTGGGTGGCAGTCACCGAAAGACTGTCGTGCTGCTTAACCTTGTCGACGACGCTGGTTGCGTAATAGGCACGCAGTGACTTGTACTGTTTGACTGTGCGGACAGCGGTAGCCTCTACGGCAGATAACGTGTTCTGACGTGTGCCGTTCTCCATGTATACATAGAGTCGCCAGACAGTGCCCCCCAACAACAACACGATGGCAACAACAACGATGAGAAGATTCTGTCTTATGAAACCCAACATTTCGATACCTTGAGTGTTTTGAGATTTTGCTGAATTACTCCATTAGCAACCCAGTGTTCGCGACAGTTCATCGAACCTCAAAACTCACAATTGCGTTACCTGGTTGTCCGGACAGGTACTTTTGTGAAAATAAATGACCTGTGATTGCCACTGTGGTGGTGATGTTCCCCCCTCAGGGTGCGAAAAAATGTTTCAACTCCTGACGTGCCAACCTCGATCGACAAAAAGAGGCAACTCAAAGACAGCCTGCCCCGCCCCGTTCCTCGGCGGCACCGTCAAAGACTGACACCGTGAGGCTGCTCGCCTTTCCTCTGGAATAGTGGCGAGAGTGGGGCGTCCCCATAGTGAATAGACGCACGGGGGGGGGCACCCCCGCATCCCAACGCCGTGAAGGAAATTAGACAACTAATTCATTGCTGGAAATTGCTTTGAGTTTTTTCTTTTCATCGATGTTCAGTTTTCGAATTTTCGGTTCGCCGAGCGGTTTCTTATCGGGGTTGGGTGGTGTGTATCTGGCTGCC
>JAAERP010000009.1 GCA_024230215.1 Fuerstiella sp.
ACAGACCACCCAACCCCGATAAGAAACCGCTCGGCGAACCGAAAATTCGAAAACTGAACATCGATGAAAAGAAAAAACTCAAAGCAATTTCCAGCAATGAATTAGTTGTCTAATTTCCTTCACGGCGTTGCCTGTTCGGGCGAATACACGATGGTCGGTTTTGACTGGGCGCCTAATACACCCGACCCTTCGCTTCTTGCATGCCAGAGCCCCTTTCCCGCCAGATCTGCCTTATAGGTGTACTGGCCCGTGATGCTGGAGACTCCGAGAAACTCCTCGGACTCGTGATAACGCATGCGAACCAGATTCAGCAGCAATTCTTCTCGGGACGTCGTCTGAACGGCGCGATTGTAGTTCAGACGGCTGTGCTGCAGGCTTTTCGGCCCCAGCATGCAGCCACACGCCGTAATGGCGCAAAAGATGAACATGACTGCAAATTGACGTGCCCGCATCGACCCTTGCCCTCCAAACGAATTCATCGGGTCTTCTCGATGCCGCCAAGTCATCAACTTTGCAGATTCTGACGATTCGGACGGTAATCCGGCCTGAGACGGTCCATCGCCGACACGCCGTTAGCGGTTTCCTTGTGCCAGAAGCTCTGACGCACCCACGACAAACCTCTGCCGTGGACCCCCTCTCCGATGAAGACAAGAAAACCAATTCGGACAGACCTGAGTCGGAGCCCCGCCTCTATTTCCTGAAACACAAAGAGGATTTGCTAACACTGAGCGCAATTCAACGGCGACATGCTGATTCTTAATCTTTCCGACAAGGAGTGGGCCGTTGATGAGTCGAACGGGACACTAACGCTCATAGCTGGTCAGGATCCTCTCCAGCTGGACGGAATTCACGCTGCAGAGACGTTTGCGGCGGTGTTGCTGTTTCAACAGGAGCAGGGACTAGATCTGACAGGGCTCGGTGACTCCGTGGTAAAGCCCCCCCCGGCACCTGGACGTGGTCCACAATCCCTGGAACGCAAATGGTCGACGTTGAGTTATTGCGTAAACCAGTCCCCTCGGTGAACATGGTCGCAAATGAGTGGACATTTGGGAGCAACTGGTATTACCGGGCAGCGAATCGAGTCGGGTTCGTGTAGACTGCGCCGCACGAAGATTCCCCAACGATGATCCTGGCTGACAGACGGGCGTCTGCCGATTTCGTCTTAAAAGTGTGTCAAGCAGGCAGTAACGTCATGTCCGAAGTTTCGACCACCAAAGAGCTATGTTCCATCAAATGTGTGCCCTGCGAAGGGGGCGTCGCAAGACTCACAACGGATGAAGCTCAACGGCAGCTGCAGCAAGTCGATGGCTGGGAGCTGCGTGCAGGGCCTGATCGCATCACTCGATCGTGGACGGTGAAGAACTTCATGGCCGGCCTTGCGTTTCTTGACAAGGTCGGTGACCTGGCGGAAGACGAGGGCCACCATCCGGATCTGCATCTGGTGGGCTATCGCAATGTTACGATCGATATCCGGACTCACGCCATCGGAGGTCTTTCGCTGAACGACTTCATCCTGGCGGCTAAGATTGACCGACTGCCGATTGACGAAAAATAGGCGTCCCTTCTTTTCAACCACCTGCGATTAATGAAAGCCGCCCCGTGCCTGTCTTTCCTCAAATGTGTGATGTTCGTCAACGGTTTGATTCACCTCGAATCGACGATATCGCCGCGACCGTACAGCAGCAGATGCAGCGTCTGAATCTGGCAGAACACATTCGGGCCGGTCAGTCCGTTGCCGTTACGGCAGGTAGCCGCGGCATTGCAAATATTCCGCTGATTCTGCGTGAGACGGTACAACATCTGAAGTCACTGGGTGCCGAACCGTTTATCGTGCCGGCGATGGGCAGCCATGGCGGAGGAACGGTCGAGGGGCAGCTGGAGGTACTGCATGGCCTGGGAATCACTGAAGATTCAGTCGGAGTTCCCATTCACGCCTCCATGGAGACCGTGATTGTTGCGGAGACAGACAGGGGAACCCCCGTTCACTTCGACCGATTCGCGCACGAAGCAGACCACGTGCTGATTGTGGGGCGAGTCAAACCGCACACTCGATTTGTCGGGCCAATCGAATCCGGTCTGCACAAGATGATGCTGATCGGACTGGGAAAGCACGAAGGTGCGAAGATCTATCACCAGGCCATTCTGTCAGCCAGTTTTCCGGAGATTATCCAGGCAGTGGCGACAAAGGTGCTGCAGGAATGCAGCGTGATTGGTGGATTGGCGATCCTGGAAAACCCCGTCGATGAAACAGCACTTATCGAAGGTGTTCGTCCGCAGGACTTCGGAACTCGTGAACCCGAACTGCTTAAACAAGCCGTCAGCTGGCTGCCGACGCTTCCGTTTGACCGGACGGATCTTTTGATCATTGACCGCATTGGCAAGAATATCAGCGGTGCAGGTATGGACGCGAACATCGTCGGCCGCAAATCTTATGACCATATTGCCGGTGACGACGATGTCGCAAACTGTCACCGAATCATGATCCGTTCTTTGACCGAAGAAACTCATGGTAACGGCACGGGGATCGGAATGGCTGAGTTCACAACGCAACACTGCGTGGACCAGCTGGACATGGTGAAGACTCGCGTGAACTGCATCACCGCCATTCACCCCGAAGCCGCCATGATCCCGATCACGTTTCCGACCGATGCCGAAACTGTCGAAGCAGCACTTCAGACGATTGGAATGACGCCGCCCGAGGATGCACGAATCATCCAGATCACTGACACGCTGCACCTGACTCGCACTCGTGTGTCTGCTGCCTTCTTTCCTCTGGTTGAACAGAGTGACACGCTGGAGTTCATCGGCGAACCGTACGAATTTCCGGTAAACAATGACGGTTTGTTGTCCGATGTACCGCATTGATGTGTCTTCACCGCAGGATGTGGTCACCCGTCGGCGGGTTTACGTCCCGATCCCTTCTGCGAGCCACGCCAACTCAGGATCGAAGATCCATGTCTGAATCTCTGAAGTTTATGATGGGCCAGTACAAGGCCATCATTCCTGTTGACCGAATGTACTGTGCCAGACACATGTGGCTGCAGAAGACGGAAGGTGACACCTATCGAGTCGGTTTCACAGCATATTCTGTGCGACTGCTGCAGGACGTTTATTTTCTGGAGTGGAGTATTGATCCCGGCACGCCAGTGAAAGACCGGCAGGACATCGGCGAAGTTGAAAGTTCCAAGGCAGTGTCGTCCATGTTCACGCCGTGTTCCGGCGAAATTGTTGAATTCAACGACGAGCTGCTGAATGACCCGGCCGGTATTAATGCAGACAACTATGGTTCCGGCTGGCTGTATACGATGCGAACGCATGCTGACCTGCTCAGCCCGGTGGAGTACGTCAAAGTGCTGGAAGACGGCTGGGAACAGACTCAGCGAACCATCAAGGGACAAATGAACTGACAGCGGCGTTGTGCAGCGTCGTCGCATATCAACTCGTTCCCCGGCTCTTGTGCTTTGTCACGACCAGGTTTTAGGGTTGGCGAGGGAAACGGGGTCAGGTACCAAAAACCGGAACGGCCCGAAGGGTGCTTTGCATTTTTTTACCTGACCCCCTTTTCCGGCGAACGATTCAACCCCACTTTTTGTCTGTGACAATGCACGGTCTAGACCAGTTTTCGAAAAGATGTGGTCGTTCGGGCTCGTGGGAAGCACCCATAGCAGGCCGGAAAAGGTTTTTCGCGGCCACAAGTCAGCGTAATACGCTGTAGCCTGGGAACGAGATGATAACCGGAAGAAGGCTAATCCTTTGCTGTCTCTGCAACCAGCGCATGCACCTTGCCGATGATGCGTTCCTCCAACTCCGGTTTCCATGGACGGCTCCTGGCTTCATAACCGCCCTCCAGCAGCACACGTCGACTCGGAATATAGCCGTCGTACACGTTTGAATATCCCGCCACCCACACGGACGGGCCATCCGGGCGAAACAGCTCTTCCTTCAGCCGCAGTGAATAATCCACCACAACCTCGTTGCCGAGGGCGACCAGCATCAGGTCGTCGCCGAATCGGATCACCTGGACAGGGTACGGAAAGTCCGGTCGGTCATCCGGTTCGAATTCCAGATCCACAGTCCCCATCGCCGTGCGGATGTACCCGGACAACTGCCGCTGATGCAGCGGTTTGCTTTGATTGAATTCCAGCGCCGCTTCGACGGATGTGGCCAGGGAACGGCCGTGCATTTCTGCGTACTTGAGTTCGCTGCGAGGATACGGGTTCTGGTCTGCACCGCAGCCCATCATGAACATAGCCATCACATCTTCATTGTCGGCTTCAAAATACTGCTGTGCGAATCCTGCGTAGTCGCCCAGCCAGTAGCGGAATCCCATCGTTGTATTGTGACAGGCGTACCCAAAGACGACGGACTGTAATTCGCCGTGTTCGTCGCGAACGCTGAGCACTGGCACGCTATGATCGACCGGGCCGCTGGGATTCGGGTGGTTTCGAAATCCGGTGGCCGTTGGCGTTCTACGATTCATGGCAACACTGCAGCGAGCAGAACTGTAGGCCAGCGATGCAGGTTCAAGGTCGCTGATCGCTTCACCGACAAGGCTCACCAGCTTCGTCGTCAGTGCATCAAAGTAATCTTTGGCGTCGTCGCGGGCATAAGCCGGACCGCAGTGCGTGTGCGAGGCGTTCATCAGCAGTGATCGAGGCGGAACGCCGTACTTCTCTGCAACCTGTGTTTCGACTGCCTTTCGCAGTGGTGCAATGACTCCGATCAGGTCCAGCGTGATGAGAACCACGGAATTTCCCGCGGAGTCCTGAATCGCCAGTGCCTTCCCAAACAGATCCTGCTGTTTCCCTTCTGCCGGTTCTTTGCGTGACGCATAGCCAGCCATGTGCAAGGGCCGCTCCGGCGTGATTTTGACGGTTGCGGCTCCGGCTCGCCAGGCATGATCGCCCGGTGTCGCTTCATCGGCAGGCGTTGTGCTGACGATGGTGAGAAACAGTATTCCCCAGGAAACAACTCTCATACTACACCTCGCTCAAGGAAAGGATTACGTCAGCATTAAACGCCAATCACGTCAACGTGTTTCTACCAATCGGACGTGAAGAGAACAAGCGTCTGTCCATGAGCAGCGTCCGGAGCTGCACTCACGGATCGTGGTCTTTCGACTGGTGAGTGGCCGAGGCTGGACTGACCCTGCGAAGGAGAATCAAACCGGCACTGCCGGCCCCGGGTTTCACTTGTTCCTCGCTCCAACCCCGGCCACACTCTCCAAATCTATAACCATTTGCCACCGCACATCCTGTCCGGGCGAGCCTGTGGCAGGCGACCGGATTGGGAAAGTAAGATGGTCGATTGCGGAACCGGGTGGCTACTTGTCAGAATAGACGGCCCACCTTGCCTCCTGGGAGTCCTCCGCATGTTCGTGTCCAACCGTTGCTTAATCGTTCTTAGCGTCGTGTTCTTCTGGGCCATTGTGGCTGCAGCAACCAGTGCTGCTGACCGCCCGAACGTCGTGATGATCATGACCGACAACCACGGAGCGTGGACCCTGGGCTGTTACGGAAACGAGGATATTCGGACGCCCAACATCGACAGACTGGCCGAGGAAGGAACGCTGTTTGACAACGCCTTCGCCAGCAATCCGGTCTGTTCTCCCACACGGGCAACGACGCTGACGGGGTTGCTTCCCTCGCAACACGGTGTCCACTGTTTTCTGCGAGGCGGGCATCTGCAGGTGGGACCGGACGCACGTTGCACGCTGGATGAATTCACGTCGCTTCCCGAAGTTCTTCGCGATGCCGGATACAGTTGTGGGCTGGTGGGCAAGTGGCATCTTGGCGGCAACATGACGCCACAGGAGGGCTTCGACGACTATTGGATCACGATGCCGCACGGCGGGACCAGCACATTCTACGATGCGAAGATTATCGAGAACGGCAAAGAGCGAACTGAACCTGAGTATCTGACAGACTTCTGGACGAAGCACGCGGTCAATTTCATCGAACAACGAGCGGAAAAGAAGGATGATCCTTTCTTTCTGTTTCTTGCCTACAACGGTCCGTATTCGCTCAGCCGTTTACTGTTGCGAGAAGGCAAAAATCGTCACGCCGATTTCTATCGTGAGATGGAATTGGCATCGTTCCCACGCGAAGCCGCACATCCCTGGCAGCTTCACAATCGTGACTACCAGAATAATCCCCTGTCCATTCGTCGGGTGGCGACGGAAGTCAGCGGCCTTGACGATGGTGTTGGCACCGTGATGGCGACCCTGAAGGCTCATGGTCTTGATGAGAATACCGTGGTGATATTTCTGGCTGACCAGGGATGGGTTGGCGGTCACGGTGGCTTCTTTGGCATGGGCGACCACACTCGTCCGGTCACAGCACGGGACGGCATGATGAAGATTCCGATGATCTGGCGGCAGCCTGGTCGTATCGCCGCAGGGCAGCGAAGTCAGAAGCTTGTCGGAAACTACGACGTGATGCCAACGCTGCTGGACCATCTGTCGATGAATGAAGGCCTGCCGCAAAAACCAGCGTCCCCCGGGAAGAGTTTTGAAGCAGAAATGCAGGCGGACACAGCGGCAGCGGAAGACTCAACCGATGCGACGGACGATGCCGTCTTCTACGAGTTTGAATCACTTCGATGCATTCGCACAAACGATTGGAAATACACTCACCGTTTTCCCAACGGACCGCATGAACTCTACGATCTGCAGAACGATCCGGACGAATTCAATAATCTGTTCGACAACAAACAGCACGCGCAGACACGCGACAGCCTGAAGCAACGCCTCGACGCCTTTTACGCAGAACACGCGTCGCCAAAGTATGACCTGTGGGCGGGAGGTGGGTCTCAGACATTCATCTACGATGGTGTCGAGGAAGAAATTGCTCAGGCAGAAGCGATCGATCCGCCGCCGCTGCCGAAAGGTTTCGAACCGCACGAATTCACGTTGCCGGAGGGCTTCAGTTCGCAATTGGTTGCAGGGGCGCCGCTGGTCACTCACCCGACCATGGGCTGTTTTGATGACAAAGGACGCCTGTATGTGTGCGATGGTGCGGGGGTCAATATGTCGGCGGAACAGCTGGAAGAAAATCTCCCCAACCGAATTAACATGCTGGAGGATCAGGACGGCGACGGTGTGTTCGACAAGTCCACCGTATTTGCCGACAGGATGACTTTCCCAATGGGCGGAACGTGGCACGATGGAGCACTCTACGTGGCATCGCCGCCCAACATCTGGAGGCTGGAAGACACCGACGATGACGGGGTCGCGGACAAACGAGACATCGTCGTCGACAGTTTCGGGTATACCGGAAACGCCGCCAGTATTCACGGCTGCTTCTTCAGTCCAACAGGTCGGCTGTACTGGTGCGACGGCTACCACGGTCATGAATTCAAAGATGACGATGGCAATGTCGTCAGCAAACGAAAGGGTTCGTACATTTTCAGTTGCTGGCCGGATGGAAGCGACGTGCGAATTCATTGCGGTGGCGGAATGGATAATCCTGTCGAAGTTGATTTCACCGAAGAAGGCGACGTTATCGGCACCGTCAATATTCTGTACACCCGGCCCCGGATTGATTGTCTTGTCCACTGGCAGTATGGGGGCGCGTATCCGCACCGGGAAGCCGTGCTGGACGAATTGAAGGTCACGGGCGAGCTACTGGGGCCGATTCACAAATTCGGCCACGTTGCGATATCCGGGACGACGCGTTATCGCAGCAGCGTAATGGATCACCGCTGGGGAAATGATTTTTTTGCGACGGAATTCAACCTGGGCAGAGTCGTGCGGCTGGAATTGCAACGCAGTGGCAGCACATATACGACAACGGAGCGCGAGTTCCTGTCGTGTAACAACCGAGACTTCCATCCCACGGATGTGTTGGAAGACGCCGACGGCAGTCTGCTGGTAATCGACACCGGCGGCTGGTTCTACCGAGGCTGTCCGACATCACAGATCGCCAAACCAGACGTCCTTGGTGGCATTTACCGAATTCGCCGAGACGGCATGACCTCGCAGGTCGATCCGCGAGGCCTTCGTATCGATTGGTCCGCCCGGACCAATGTTCAATTGATGCGAGATTTGAAAGACACGCGTTTTGCTGTGCGTGAAAAAGCGATTCAGGAATGTGCAGATCGTGGAGAGAAGATTGTTGATCGCCTCATCGCCACAGTAAGAAGTGCAGACGTGTTCGCCCGCAGAAATGCAATCTGGGCAGCCACCAGAATCTTTGGTCAGACGTCCAGTGACAAAGCAAGAACCGCGCTGCTGCATGGACTGGGCGATCGCGATGCTGGTATTCGTCAGGCAGCCTGGCATGGACTTGGTGCAGCAGCGATGCTCTCAACGGAACGATTCGGTCCGCTGAATAAATCAGATCAACTGCTCTGGACGACAGCGGGCAACAGCTTGTGGCAGCATGAATCTTCTGCCGCCGTGCGTCGTGAGGCGTATGCGACCATTGCGGCACTTAAACTGGAAGGCTCGTTCTGGATCTACGGGCTGCAGAAGACCGCTCCGTTCGATGGGGACCGCGATCGCGAGGAGAGGCATGCGTTGAATTATGCATTGTTGGCATCGGGGAATGAACTGACTGTGCCTGCGGAAGGATCCGTCAGAAAAGATCTTCTTTCGAAAATGCGAACAGACGCGGAAATCGTGACCGTATTTGACCAATTGACACCGAATGGACTTCCTGTCTCCGTGCTAATGGAGTGCATATCAAAAGGCAGTCCAGCAGTCGTCAGGACGGCGGCCGCGTTGGCTCGGCAGCACGTTGCCCAGGGACAGTGGCAATCAGATGAGATCCAGCAGCTTCATCAGGTGGCGGCTCATCGAGTTGAAGAACTCGTCACGAAAGAAGTCCAACAGAACTCGGACCAGCTGCTATCCCTGGTTCGCAGTTTTGGTTCTTCCCCCGATATGGCAGAGGCTCTGGCGAAGCCGTTAGTTTCTTCGAGTTCGTCGGCTGCGCTACGAACAACGGTTCTGAAGGCAATCGCTGGCGATTCTTCACTGCCGCTGCATGACAGCTGGAAAGAGCCATTATTAAAAGCAATGCGAGCTCCCAACATTCCAGAACGAGTTGCGGCGATTGAAGCGGTCGGCTCTCTGGGGGCAACGCAGTTTCTCACGCAGCTGCTTCCCGTCGCAGCAGACCAAACGGAACCTGTACCAGTGCGTTTGGCGGCATTGAGGTCTGCCGTGCTTAGTAAAAAGGCCATGTCCAGCGAACGTGCCTTTCCGCTGCTGCTGCGTCTGACGAAGGGCGGGGCACCAGAAGAGCAACAGGTCGCCGCTCAGTTGCTGGGAGCATCATCACTCACTGCAGCTCAACTGCACCAGGTCGCCCCTCTACTGAAGGAGACCGGCCCGCAGCAGTTGGTCGATCTTGTGAAACTGTTCAAGAGATCGCTGACACAGGATCTGGCTGTGGCGTTTCTGGACAGCATTGAACACGCACGCAGTTTGAATAGCTTGCCGATGATTGATGTTTCAGAAGTTGTGAAGCGATTTCCTCAGGACCTGCACGATCGCGCCAACGCTCTGTTGGACCGAATGAAAGCAGCCGAACAACAGAAACTGCTGAAGTTGGATTCGCTGGTCGCCGGGCTCAGGACCGGCGATGCTGTCAGAGGGAAGGACGTTTTTTTCAGCGAAAAGTCGAAATGTGCGACTTGCCATATCGTCGGCGAAAAAGGCAAACGTGTCGGCCCCGACCTGACGACCATCGGGGCGAATCGATCTTCCAAAGACCTGCTGGAATCGATCGTGTTTCCGTCATCTACGCTGGTCCGACAGTATGAACCGTACACACTGCTGACGATCGACGGTCGCACGTACTCCGGGTTGGTGATTCGTGACACAGCGACGGAAGTCACCATTCAGCAAACCCTGGGAGACCCGGTGACGGTGTCCCGCGCTGATGTCGACGAACTTGTGCCCAGTACTGTTTCCATCATGCCCAAGGGACTTGATGAACAGATCACGCCACAGCAGATCGTGGATCTGGTTGCGTGGATGCAGGGCTTGAAGTAATTGGGCAGCAGCCGTTCTTGTACTCGCCGTTGCAGCAGGATGAGTCGCAATGACCACAGCATCTTACTGCAAGGGAAGACCTGTCAGTGAAGTTCTGACTTGATTGAGAGCATGCGACGACGAGGCGAAGCGGAGCTTCCCGGAGATTGGCAGCGAGAACAACGACGACTCGCGGAGTTATTCAACCGTCACACTCTTGGCCAGGTTTCGAGGTCGATCGACGTTGCAGCCTCTCAGCAGGGCGATGTGGTAGCTGAGCAACTGTAGTGGAATGGCGCACACCAGCGGCTGCAGGTAGTCCTCGACGTCCGGCACGTAAATGACGTCGTCAGCGATTTCGGCAACGGCGTTGTCTCCCTTGCAGGCGATTGCGATCACGGGTCCCTTGCGGGCCCTTACCTCTTCCATATTGCTCATCACTTTCGGCTGGATTCCCGACCGAGGTACGACGAACACACTGGGAGTCTGTTCATCCACCAGGGCAATCGGTCCGTGCTTCATTTCTGCCGCAGGATAGCCTTCCGCATGAATATAGCTGATCTCTTTCAGCTTTAAGGCACCTTCCAGGGCGACGGGGAAGTTGCAGAGTCGTCCGAGATACAGAAAGTTATCACGGTGGGCGTACTTGTTTGCAACTTCCTGAACCCTATCGTGGCACGCCAGAGTTTCTTCGATCTTCGAGGGCATGTCACGTAGCTGGCTGATGATTCGTTTTCCCGCTGGATAGGACAGGTGCCGCATCCGTCCAAGGTACAGAGCCAGCAGTGTCAGCACGGTGACCTGTGACGTGAACGCCTTGGTGGACGCAACTCCGATTTCCGGACCGGCATGCAGAAAAATACCACCGTCAGATTCGCGGGCAATTGTTGAGCCCACCACGTTGCACAGCGCCAGAGTAGGGTGTCCTTTTCGCTTGCATTCCCGCATTGCTGCCAGAGTATCCGCCGTTTCTCCGCTCTGCGTGATCGCGAACACAAGAGTTCCATCGGTCATGGGCGGATTGCGGTATCGCAGTTCACTGGCGTATTCGACTTCCGTCGGTATGCGGGCGAAATCTTCCAGCAGGTACTCACCTACCAGGCCAGCGTGCCAGCTTGTCCCGCACGCAGTCAGCACTACTCGGTCAATTTTGCGCAGTTGCTGCGGTGTAAGGTTCAGTCCGCCAATGACCGCCGTGCCTTCTTCTTCATTCAGGCGACCACGCAGCGCATTTTCGATGGTCTGTGGCTGCTCGAAGATCTCCTTCAGCATGTAGTGTGGATAGTCTCCCAAATCGATGTCTGACGAGACCTGATCGAGCGTCTGGATGGAGGGTCTGACACTGCCCGACGTGCGATGGGTGATCTGAATACCACTGGGCTGCAATACGGCGACCTCGTTGTCAGCAAGGTAGACGACTTCTTTCGTGTATCCAATCAGCGGACTGGCGTCGCTGGCAAGAAAATATTCGTCCTTGGCAACACCGATGACCAGCGGACTTCCGGCCCGAGCCGCAATCACTGTGTCGGGGCAGTCTCGAAACAGGACGCAAAGACCGAATGTGCCTTTCAGGCGGTCCAGTGTCAGGTTGATGGCTCTTAGGCAGGTCTTCATGCATGGTTCGTCGCCATCCTGTTTTGTCTGCTCACTCAGGTGATGAGCGATCAGATGCGCGACGACCTCAGTGTCCGTCTGTGATTGGAAGACGTAGCCTAGTTGCTGCAGTTGGTTTCGCAGGGCAATGTAGTTTTCGATCACTCCGTTATGCACGATGGCAACTTCGCCGTTGCCACCAATGTGCGGATGCGAATTCTCGTCCGTTGTTTCTCCATGCGTGGCCCAGCGTGTATGGCCGATTCCGATTGAGCCACGGACCGGCTGTTCTTCAAGCAGTGCGGACAGCTCACAGACTCTCCCCGCCCGCTTGCGAAGGACAATGCCGTCATCTGCCATCACGGCGATACCGGCACTGTCATAGCCTCGGTACTCCAGGCGATGAAGTCCCTCCAGAAGCAACTCTGAAACGGCTCGAAAGCCAACGTAACCTACGATGCCACACATACTTAACTCCTGACGAAATTCTTCTGCTGGCGACGGCGCAAAACCAGAGCAATCAACGCGGCCCATTCGTGTCGAACGCCGTGGCAATGCTGCATCGAATTTGTGGATAACTGCTCAAGGCACGCTGTGCCTCGAATTCTCCAGGACTTGAAATCTGACGCCGCTGATGTTCGACTCAAGAAACAAAATATAGACTCACGCCTCTGCAGCAATAATGCTGGACACACGACCCGGGTAAGAATGTGAGGTGAGCTTTGTCGTCGACCATTCCAAAGAGTAAGCCAATATTGGAATCCGGGTCAACGACGCTTCGCGGACGTGCCGAATCGTTCTTAGTACCGATCGGCCACGAAGACCGGAAAGCTGCAGGATCTGCCGCTGTGGCGTTGCTGATTCACCCAGGGAAGGGCGATCTCACCTGCTGTCATCTTGTGAAACGGCTGGCGCTCGTCAGAATACGTTGCCAGCAACTGACTTTTCTTCGCAGGCTGACTTCGCCTGACGCCCTGGCATTGCCAAAACGTCGCTTTTTGTGATTTATGATGGAATACAACACCGTTCCAATTGCTGATTATTACTTCTGAGGAGCAAGACACCTGTGAGGCTACGTTACCGTCATTTCGACTGTGTTCGACATGCCGCCTGTGTACGCGCGATGGTCGTCACGAATCTGCTGTGTCTGGTGATCGTGAGCTTCAGCGTGCCGACAGCCACAGCCCAGAGGCCATTGTTGTCCGGCCCCGGGGCGGTGCGCCTGAACAACGGTCTTGTCCTGCGCGGCACGTGTGACCTGAGCAACACTTTGGACCCGTTTCTTCAGAACCAGCACCTGGAGCTGCGAAAGATCGATCAGGGGTTTCGTACCTACTTCGTTTCGACTCGCCGCAGCAGTGAAAAGGTAGGTGACACACGCGCCGTACCGAATCAGGAGTTTAAACTTGTGCAGACGCGGCAGGGGCGTCACCCCATGAACATCCAGATCGGGCTGCACACGCGAACGCCATTTCAGATGAATGGACTGGCGGAGGTGACGCTGAATCAACTCAATGGCGGAATCATCCGGCTGCCGATCGGCATCACGTCGTTGAATCGCAGCATGGTTGCGGTGGACGGGCTGACGCATAACTGGACATTCGGCGTCTCGATGTCGGCCATTCCGGAAGGCCTTCTGTATTCTCCCGATCAGGCGGGAGGATTGGTTACTCACGTCACTGATTATCAGGACGGGGCAACTCGGCTGAACCTTGCTCAGATGCTGATGGATGCCGAAAAATACGTGGCCGCCAAACGAATGCTCCAGGATATCCCCCAGGAGTTTCCGGACCTTGAGCCCAGATGCAATACGTTGATCGATGGATGGAATAACAGAGTCGGCAACCGCTTAATGGCAGAAGTTACCGCACTGAAGGACAGTGGTAAACATCAACTGGCTGTGAAATACGGACGCGCGTACCCGGACGAAAAACTGGCTCCTGTGCTGCGAGTTCGGGCGAAGCAGTTGATCGATGATCACGACGAAACGAAACGACGAATTGATGATCTTCGAGTACGATTGCCGCACATCATTGGTCAGATTGAGAATAATGAGCGTCGCGGTCAGGCCATGAGGATGTGGAACGAGCTGGATCGTCACATTGACTTCAACACCTTGCCAAGGTTATCTGCTTTCGAACTGTTGGCACAGGACGACGACCTGGCCCCCGAGGCGAAGGTTGCTCTGGCCGCATCCGGCTGGATGCTGGGCGAGAACGAAGCGATTGACGGGTTTGCCGAATCGTTTGGATTGTTTCGGATTCGATATCGACTGCAGGACTACGTGCAAACGGCGGACGGTGAAGGTGCCCTGCGGAGCAATCTGCTGGATGAAATTCGGGCACTGGAAGGCTTCAGTGCGGACCGCGTGGCGGGACTCATCAGGTATTTGCCGCCGTCGAACTCCCTTGCCGTCGGTTCGCGGTCGCCGCTGGAACCCGGCGAATTTTCGATTGAAGGTGATGAACTGACGGCAGCGTGCATCGGACGCGTCCCCCGCGAATACGCCGAGACGCGAAAATACCCGCTGTTGATTGCACTGCCCCGCGAAGGTCAGTCAGCCGAAGAAACGTTGGCATGGTGGGCCGTCGACGCGGAACGCAACGGCTACCTGCTTGTTGTGCCCGATCTCTATCCGGCCACGGTCGGATATTACGATGCGTCTGCGGAACAGCATCGTCTGTTGCTGAATCTACTCCGACAGCTGAAGAGTGGCTTGTCGATCGACGACGACCGGGTGTTCGTTGCAGGACACGGGATCGGCGGAGAAGCGGCGATGGACTTTGGGACATCGCACCCTGATTTGTTCGCTGGCATCGTCTCTATCGCCGGCCTGGGCCGACGGCACGTAACATGGTCGGCCCATAATTCCACGTCCTTACCGTGGTATGTGGTGGTCGGAACCCGGCAGCCGAATTATGCCGGCCGTATGATGCCGCTGTTGAAACGACTGTTTCGCCGCAGCGATGCGAATCGGGAGTTCTGTGATGTTCTGTTCGTGCGATATGCAGAGCGCGGTTTCGAATCTTATGCCGAAGAACTGCCGAACCTCTTTCGATGGCTTAACGTCCAGGCACGGCCTGTGTTACCGAAGAAGATTGACGCAAAAGTACTTCGCAGCACGGACCTGAGATGGTTCTGGCTGGAAATCGATTCGTTGCCGCAGCGTTTTGCGCAGTTTGAGTACGCCACCAGGTATGATGATGGTCCGCAGGGCACTCCGGGCAGTATCGATGCGCAGATAAACGGGAACTATATTCGCATCACATCGATGCCCGCGAAAGATGCGGCCATCCGGCTTTCGCCGCACATACCGGGACTGGATCTGGAACAGAAGGTCACAATTCGAGTTGCCGGACGAAACGCTCAGGTGGAACGCTACGTTGCCTCGGTCAGAGACATGCTGGACGACTTCCGAATGTATCGCGACCGCTCGAGACTTTGTTACATGAAGATTCGTTTGATGAATCCCTGACAAAACGTTCTGGCTGCGACACATGCGGAGGCCGGTCTGGAGGGCGCATTACCGAGGTGTAGCAACCTTCGCTAGACTTCAGCTGCAAGAATGCTTGGCGGGACCGCAACATGTCCGTGCGACACGCTCTATTTCCGTCGCGCTGTCAGCATCGCTCTGACTGGTGCTGGATATCCTTCCACCGTTTTCGATGAGTCTTCCGGATCAATGAAGTCTGACAGCGATTCGAAGGTCATCCATTCGGTGCGTCGTTGCTCCGACGTCGTGGTGGGGGTCACGTCAACGACCTTCACGTCCTGAAAACCGGTTCGCCGCAGCCATTTTGTCAACATGTCCACTGATGGAATGAACCAGACATTTCTCATTTTCGCATAGCGACCTTCGGGCATCAGCAGTTGCTCACCCTTTGTGTCGATCACAAGCGTCTCCAGTACCAGCTGCCCGTGACGTTGCAAACTGTTATACAACGACTGAAGATGTTCAATGGGGCTGGTTCGATGATACAGCACTCCCATTGACACCGTTACATCGAACAGATGCCGCCGTTCCGACAGGCAGTCGTCACCCAGCGGCAGCACATAATTCTGTGCCGCGCCGGCGAAGTTTCTAATCACTTCATGCTGCATCACGTACAGCAGGAACGGGTCAAGGCCAATGACTCGAGTGGCCCCGGCAGCCAGCATCTGCCAGCCAAAGTAGCCGTTTCCGCAGCCCACATCCAGCACGCTGCGGTCCCGCAGTTCCACGTGGTCGCGCAGGCGATTCCACTTCCAGTCGGAACGCCATTCGGTGTCGATGTGGATGCCAAACAGATCGAACGGACCTTTGCGCCAGGGGCGGAACTTCATCAGGTCCGATCGGAGTTGGCTTTCTGTCCTGGACGAAATCTGTCCGTCCAGTGTCACTCGGCCATCGTTCCGGGCATCAATGTGTCCGTCGATGTCCGGCAGATCTTCCCAGCACTGTATCCAGTCCGACAGATTACCGTGGCCGTTGACGTCAATGACAAGGTGGCAGGAGTGCTGCAGTTCTTCAGCCCACGCCTGGTGACCTGCGTCGCGAAGCCATGCGAACGGCGATTCAAAGTCGAACAACGATGTCTTCACAGGCAGCGATCGATACAGTTTTGTGCGAAACGTCCGTAATGCCCGGAACGATCAACAATAGCGATGGTGTCGCCTGGTCATCACACATCGCAAACCGTAACGCATTTCGTCCGTGAGTGTAATAGTCGTCGGCGTTGAGGTTGTCTGACGCCGTTTCTATGATATCGGTGTGAATTCTCCTTCCCCTCTCGCAATGTTGTTTCCCACCTGCGGAGTTCCTGATGCGTTGCCACTTCGTTCTCATGTTTCTGGCTGCCAGTGCTAGTCCGCTGGTCGCTGAGACGCCGCGTGTTTTTCCGGCCGGTGAGTTGCCTGCCGATTCAAGGCTCGGCGAACTCAGAACGCTCAACAGTTATTTTCCCTTCACGCCCGTTGAAGATAGACAACAGTGGTCTCAACGCCAAGCCGAGATCAAACAACGCATTCTGATTTCGCAGGGACTGTGGCCGGAACCTACCAAAACCAGGCTGCGAGCGACGATTCATGGTCGCGTCGTACATGACGACTACACGGTTGAGCGAGTCTATTTTCAGTCGATACCAGGCCACTACGTGACCGGCAGTCTATATCGACCAAAAGGAAAACAAGGCCCATTTCCTGCGGTTCTATGTCCACATGGCCATTGGCGTGACGCGCGTTTTTATGACGCCGGAGACGTCGCAGCGAGAAAAAGCGTCGCCAGCGGAGCCGAACGCTTCGTGAACGCCGCTCGTAATCACATCCAGGCTCGTTGTGTACAGTTGGCTCGTATGGGGTGCATCGCTTTCTTCTATGACATGACCGGCAATTGCGATTCAATCCAAATCGGCCATCGTCCCGACAAGTCAGATCATCTGGACCTGTCTGAACACTGGGGATTCCTGAGCGTGCAGGCAGAACTGCGTTTGCAGAACATGATGGGGCTGCAAACGTGGAACTCAGTCCGCGCGATTGACTTTTTGCTGGAATTATCCGATGTCGATTCGAAACGCATCGGTGTCACCGGAGCCAGCGGTGGTGGCACACAATCGATGATCATCGCGGCAATTGACGATCGAATCACTGCGGCCATGCCCTGTGTGATGGTGTCCACGTCGATGCAGGGCGGTTGCACTTGTGAAAACGCGCCACTGATGAGAATTGACCAGGGCAATATCGACATCGCGGCTGCAATCGCTCCGCGACCGTTGGGGCTGACCGCTGCCGATGACTGGACAAAAGAGCTGGAAACAGAGGGTTACCCGGAACTGCAGAACCTGTACGCCATGCTGGGACACAGCAGTCGTCTGACCGCAGTTTTTAATACCCACTTCCCACACAACTACAACCACGTGAACCGCACGGTGATGTACGGTTTCTTTAATCGACATTTTGGACTCGGATTTGACGAACCCGTGCTTGAGCGTGATTTTGAGTTGTTGTCGAAGGAACAACTTACGGTTTGGAATGACGAACATCCTGCTCCGTCCGGCAGCGACGTTGGCGATCTGCACGAGGTCACATTGCTGGGGATGGCTACGCAGGATTCCGCAGAACGACTATCGGCTCTCATTCCGAATGCGGCGCCGGGCCTGAAGGAATTTCAAAGCGTCGTCGGCAAGGCGTGGGAGGCAATTCTTGGTCGGCGTCTGGATCAGGTTGGAGAAGTCGAATTCGCCGACACGCGGGAAGTTCCGCACGGTGGGTTTACGCTGACGCTGGGGCAGCTGAATCACGTTGCGGCAGCTGAACAGCTTCCGGCAATGACGTTGCGCAACACTGGGGGCAGTCAGAAGGGTGTGGTCGTTTGGCTGATGGACGCCGGTAAATCGGGTTTGTTGGAGGACGACAAAGTCATTGCGCCAGTCGCGAAACTGTTGAATGAAGGATACACGATCGTGTCCGCTGACCTGTCGGGCCAGGGTGAATTTCTATCGAATGACGATCAACTGGACGCACAGCGGATGTGGTATCAACGAGACGGCAGCAAAGGGTGGGAACGATTCTCGGGTTACACCTATGGCTACAACCACTCACTGTTCGTTAAACGTACACACGACGTGCTTTCGTTAGTCAAATACGCCGCCACAATTTCGAGCAATCAGAGGACTCATCTGATCGGCCTGGACAGGACTACCGGGCCAATTGCATTGGCGGCACGCAGCCAGGTGGCCGACGCGGTGGATGTAACACTCGTTGATCTGGACGGCTTTCAATTCAGCCAGCTGACCAGGCCTGATGATCCCATGTTTGTACCCGGTTCAGTCAAGTATCTTGACGTCGCCGGATTGCTGAGCGTTTGTGCGCCGCATATCGTTTCTGTCGCCGGCTTATCAGATCCGTCCGTTGCCGTGCAGGTTTTTGCGGCGGCGGGTGCGTCCGAGAGTCTGCGAATCGTCGATCGGAAGGAGCTTGATCTGATGTTGGAGCGTTTGTCGCCATAGGCCGGCACGACCGCCTGTGATAACACTTCGTTGCACCTGGGGAGATCGATTTGCCTTTTCAGTAGCTTTCGCAGTATGTTGCCAACTGCAGGCCAGGTGGTAGTGTGAGGCCGCCGCCAGTCGGCGATGCCGGCGGGCCTGCCACTGCTGGCTTGAGCGTTCCGGGATACTCTGTCGTTTGCACTTTCCCTGGAATCTTCAGGGCTGTCTATGTGTCGCATCTTCAGCCATCTGCCTGTTTTTGCGTCTTAACCTGCCGAAAGGATGCGTTTGGTCGGTGTTTCGTAGCTGGAGCTGGTTCAAACCTGTGTCAAGTGCGTCGCCCGCCCTTAGCAGACGCTGCAGAATCTGCTACACCATCGCAGTAAGTAGGGCGGGGCAAGATCGGCTTCCGTCCATTTGTGTGTTCTCATTTCCACAGACTCGTCGCAGAAAGGCGGACGGATGCCCATCCTTCAGGACAATTCTCTTTCCATTGGTCGAACTCCACTTGTCAGAATCAACCGGCTGACAGAGGGGCTCAGTGCGACCGTGCTGGCCAAAATTGAAGGTAGGAATCCGGCCTACAGCGTCAAGTGTCGCATTGGGGCGGCCATGATCTGGGATGCTGAGGAGCGGGGAGTCCTTAAGCCGGGAATGGAAGTTGTTGAACCAACCAGTGGCAATACGGGGATTGCACTGGCTTATGTGTGTGCGGCGCGGGGCTACAAACTGACACTGACAATGCCGGACACGATGTCAGTGGAACGGCGGATGATGCTTCGGGCATTTGGGGCCAATCTTGTGCTGACACCGGGCGCGGAGGGGATGAAGGGGGCTATCAATAAAGCCGCGGAAATCGCTGAAACGGACGGCGCCTTCCTGCCGCAGCAGTTTTCGAACCCGGCCAATCCCGCCATTCACCAGAAAACCACGGGACCAGAAATCCTTGAGGACACGGACGGCAACGTCGACATTTTCATCTCAGGAGTTGGGACCGGCGGGACAATCACCGGGGTCAGTCGCTTTCTGAAGCAGGACAAAGGTCTTTCTGTGAAGTCAATTGCCGTCGAGCCGACAACAAGTCCGGTGTTGTCAGGCGGAGATCCCGGAAAACACCCTATCCAGGGAATCGGCGCGGGCTTTATCCCCGATAACTGTGACACCAGTCTGATTGACGAAGTCGTTCAGGTATCCGGTGAAGAGGCAATTGAAATGGCGCCTCGACTGGCCCGGGAAGAGGGCATTATCTCGGGCATCAGCTGCGGGGCTGCAATGGCCGCTGCTCTGAAGGTCGCCGCTCGACCGGAAAGCGAAGGTAAGACGATCGTCGTGATTCTGCCGGATTCAGGTGAGCGATATCTGTCCACGCCAATGTTCGAATACGCTCGAGAAGCATAGCGAGCGATTTCTGCTTTCGATGAGAACGCGCTGCTGATGAGTCGGGTTGAGCGGCGAACGGGAGCGCGTTCTGTGTTTCGAGCGATTGCTCACGTGTTTTGTGGCACCGGCTTCCAGATAGTCAGTTGCTGCAGTTAAGATGCGGGCACGGCTGCGGTTGTGTGTGCTGACCAGGCAATTTGCTGATCAGCACCACCAGGCCGATGCTTTCCGTTCCGGATTCCAAACCATGTCCGCTACCTTTTTGTCAGCTGAGGATCTGAAATCTCAGCTGCGCCAGCATCTGGCGAGTGATCTTTACGCCGTCAACCGCACCCTGACTGAGCAACTGCGTACATCCAGCGCCTTTGTTTCGGATATCACAGAACACGTCTCGCGATATCGGGGTAAGCAACTGCGGCCGATGCTGCTGTTGTTGACGCATCGCATGATCGCTGGCGAAGTGACAACGGAGTCCCGGATGCTGGCTGCCGCGGTCGAGATGATTCATACGGCAACGCTGGTACATGACGACGTCATCGACGAGGCGGAAACTCGGCGTCACGTGGCGACCGTTCATCGTCGTTGGAATACGGAAACCAGCGTTTTGCTTGGTGACTACCTGTTCTCCCGAGCCTTTCAGCTGGCCGCGTCGACAGGAGACGCTGAGGCATGTCGTCTGATTGGCCTTGCCACCAATCGAACGTGCGAAGGGGAATTGAACCAGATGGCGGCAAGGCTGGAAGATGCCACGTCAGAACTTGAGTACTTTCGCATTGTCCGCGACAAAACCGGGCAGTTGTTTGGGCTGAGTTGCCTGCTGGGGAGTCGTGCCGCTGGTGGAACTGTCGCTCAGCAGCGAGTTGCACGCCAATTCGGACTGCGTCTGGGAATGGCATTCCAGATTGCCGACGATGTACTCGATCTGGAAGGTGCTGGAGACGTAACCGGAAAAGATGCGGGCAACGACCTGCAGAACAACCGACGGACTCTGCCCATCATTCGAGCGATTCAGTTGGTACCGGAACAGGACCGCGCGGAAATCAGACAGTTGCTGGCTGAAGAAGTGCCGGAAAATCTTGCTGGTCATGCGGAGATTCAGGCGGGGATACGGTCCGCAATCGACACCGCAGATTCGCTCACGCAGCGGGCCGTTGCTGACCTTGCACGTTTCCCCGCAGGTCCCGATCGCAGTTTGCTGGAAGCGATCGCGTCATTTGCCGTTTGCCGTGACGCCTAAGGGGTTCGCGGAGAACGACGGGACCGTACGATCCGGCCGTTTCCTGGGAAGCGTTACAGGTTACCCGGTTTACCGGGCCGGAATCCGGTCGCGTTGTAACGGATATTTGCCTTCTGGCGGATGTAGAGAGCATCAAGCCGCGTCAACGACTCGCCGAAGATGAGAGAGACTTGCCCCCTATGGGGTGAAACGTTTCGTTCGATTCATCTTCAACTGCCGGAGCCACTTGATGCAACCGCAAAGGCTGACCGTTCATTTTCGGCTTTTTCTGCTGGTGTCTGTCACACTGCTGCCTGTTACCGCAAACAGCCAGGAGTTGAACGAACGTTTTCCCAATGAGCTCAACTCTGACGTTGAGGAACCGCGGATCGCTCTGCCCGAGGTTCACCGTGGGTCTCCGTTCCGGCGGGTTTCACGGTCGCGACGGCCGTCGAACGACGAGCTCATCAAACTCTGCAAGGAATCAGTCGATACCACAGCACGTCGCCTGTTGTCGACCGAAAGTCATACGCCATGGCAGATTATGCATGGCCTGTTGGCTTTGCGTCATGATTTCCAGATTCTGCATCAGGGTCAGTCCATCTCCGGGCTGGACTGGGTCGCGCAGGGACAGATCTTTGACGATGAATATTGGTTTGAGTCGTCGCGTCATGGCGGCCGGGCACATCCTTACAGTCGGCCATATGCCTTTGAAGGGCACGCGAATCAGTTCCTGGCAATTCTCTCCATGTGCGGCGTTGAACCTGATCGCACGTTCGGCACGTCGTCCGGCCCGATCACGATGCGAGGCATGATCAATAACGCCCAGCAGACCGTGAAGGAAAAGGATGAACCGACCTGGACGCTGTGGGCATTAAGTCGTTATCTGCCGTCTTCGGCACGATGGCGCAGTGAAGATGGCGAGTCCTGGAGCATAGAGAAACTGGTTCAGACACAGACCGCCAAGCCGATGCAGGGGGCTCCGTGCGGTGGAACTCACGGTTTGTTCGCCCTGGCTCACGCCAGAAACGTCTACCTGCGGCAGAGAAAGCCATTACGTGGCGTGTGGCTTCAGGCGGAATACAAGATTCGCAAATACATAAATACGGCCCGCATGCAGCAGAACGCTGACGGAACACTGTCGTCAAATTTCTTCCGCGGCAAGGAATACAATCCGGACTTCAACAAACGCATGGCCAGTGCCGGCCATATTCTGGAATTCCTGATGATCGCCCTGCCACAGAACGAGCTTGGTGAACGTTGGGTTCGACGGGCGATCGAGGCGATGGCTCGCGATCTGCTGAACAATCGAAAGGCATACGTGAAGTGCTCGCCGCTGTACCATTCCGTCAATGCTCTGAACATCTATCTGGATCGCGTCAACCCAATGGTGCCATCTGAACAGATCGCGAATGGTCGGAAAGAGGCCAAAACTGCGAAACTGACTCCCCGAAACAGTCGGACAAGAACTCCGCCACTCAAGTCAGTTCCGGTCACCAGCATCACAAAAAGTCGCGAGGTCGCCGATAGCCGGAAGGCCGAAGGCACAAAATCGGAATCACCGGGCACGGCACCTTCGCAGGAAGTGAAGGCCGAAGCCGAAGCAACGACACCGGTCACCGTCCCGCCAGTTCCTTTGCGAGAAGTACCTGAGGTCGACGATGTGCCGGAGACAGCACCGGAACCGACGGCAATAATCATCGAAAGCGATCCGGCAAAATGGAAGCCAACGCCGCAGGAACGCCGGACAGCGATTTCGGTTGATGCCGACAGGATCAACGCAGGAGTAATCGAAACAGCCTCCCCCGCCCGGCCGGATCAGTCCGATGCGACGAATCTTCCGGATAAGGAAGACGACGCCGACACAAGTGACGACGTCGGCGTCACCTCTGACTACTCCGTTGATGATGACGAGTCGGTACCGCCGTCAGACGATGAGGAACCGGAACCGGGGGATCTGACCGTGGCAGCGCCCCCGGTCAATTCCGTGTCAAAGTCAAGAGTGGTGGGAACTGAGCGGGAAGACAATGCCGATTCTGCCGCAGCGGTCATTGCGGCAGCAACGGAGTCTGATGAGACACCAAACGGGCCGTCGTCACTCGATTCAGCAACGGACGCAGACACAGCGGCCTTAAGTGAAGCCACTCAGGTATTGTCACCGATTGTTGATGCGATTGGACTGTCCGACGGCATGTCTGTGGCGGAAATCGGCAGTGGGACCGGTCTGTTTCTGGACCTGTTGTCCGCGGAAGTCGGAACATCGGGGCGTGTTTTTGCAACTGACGCGTCACCCCGACTTGTCGATCTTCTTGAAAAACGGGTCGCAGCGAACGGGCTCACCAATGTCGCCGTTGTACGAAACGACGGTACGTCACTGACCCTGAGCGGCAACAAAGTGGACCGAGTCTTTGTCTGCGACGCCTACCGCGATTTTCAGGATCGCGTGGCAATGCTGGCATCCATTCAGAACAGTCTGCAGTCCGGCGGCGAATTGATCATCGTCGAATCGGTTCAGCCTGGTGAACTGCCCCAGCTTGAGGGCGACACTGCTGCCAGCGAATTCAGCCGGCAGGAGATTCAGGCCGCTGTTGAGGACGCTGGCTTCACATACGCTGAGGAGATCACGATACCCGATTTCGGCGGCGGATTTGTTCTGCGATTTCACAGAGCCGCAGAATAGTATTCGCGCTGTATGCTCGCTTGCTGACGCAGGACGCTGAACTGTTTACGCGGTCAAACTGTGCATTACACAGACTCGTGGCCGCGAGACGCGTTTTCCGGCCTTTGAAGATGGCACGCCCACATTCCTTTGATCCGCTCTAATTGCCGGAATCGATCACGTCATCCAGTGATTGTCCGGTGCCGGTTTTTTCCGCAGCGTTCTCGTAGAGTCTCATCGCTTCGGGCAGGACCTCACGCAGGGCGGATGAGCGACGAGCATCTGACGGGTGCGTGGATAGAAACTCCATCGGGGCAGCTGCGTCCTTCTGCCCGGCAAATCGTTCCCAGAATATTGGGGCCTCGGACGGATCATAACCTGCCCTGGCCATCAGCATGATGCCAATCTGGTCGGCTTCCAATTCGTGTTTGCGACTGTAGGGCAGGATTGCTCCGTATTGAGCTCCTGCACCGTATGCTGTCAGCACAATCTTCTGAGTCGTGTCCTTGCTGTCACGCATCAGGAAAGCAACACCGTCTTTGACCTTGTTCTGTACCATCTGGTGAGTGATTCGCTCGCCACCGTGACGGGCGATTGCGTGTCCGATTTCGTGCGACATCACGACTGCCAGACCGGCCTCGTTTTGGCAGATCGGCAGGATGCCCGCGTATACCGCCACCTTTCCGCCCGGCAAACAGAATGCATTCTGTGTTTCAGCATCGATGACGTTGAATTCCCAGTTGAAGTCCGGTCGATCTGCCACCGCCGCAATGCGTTGCCCCACACGCCGGACCAGGTCGGCGGCAGTTTCATTGTTGGTGACGGGTTCCTTTTTCAGGACTTCCTGATAGGCCGTAAGTCCCATTTTGTTTTCTTCGGCTGCTGACACCAGCACCAGCTGTCGACGCTCTGAAACAGGCACCGACTGACAGCCAATCGACACCAGAGCGGCGGCAACCAGACCCAGGAATCCCGCGCAGACCAGCAGATGTTGAAGCTGGAGCGACTGACGAGCAAACTTTAAGTCCATATCCGCTACTCACTGAATCAATATACCCAGGGGGCCAGAAATGTTTCCTCACAGCAATCCGTTGCTTCTGCATCGGATTGCCGTGCTGTTGCTACCGGTATTGTGGAAATCTAAGGAAAAGCCGGCTTTCGGAGCAACGGTGTTTGCCACAATGAGCGTCGCTGCATCAATGAACCCGTCGCGACATCAGCGTGTCAGTGCGTTTGTCTGCCTGTGAAATGTTTGTCTCGGCAATTTGTGCGTGATTGGGACAGCAGCTTGATTTCCTGCGTGGTCGGGTAGAATTAAGACAGTTCACCGTTTCCGACAACCTTCCAGGACATGCTGCCGCTATGGCCACAGACAGTGCGACTCAGGCCCCGTTGAGTTCCGTTCCCGACAAACGGGGGCGATTTGGCGAATTCGGACGACGTTACGTGCCGGAAACCCTGATGTTCGCCCTCGACGAACTTGCTCAGGCATACGAAGACGCAAAAAAGGACCCCGCCTTTGATGAGCGGTTTCGTGATCTGCTGAAAAACTATGTCGGACGCCCCAACCCGTTGTATTTTGCCGAACGACTTACAGAACGTTGTGGCGGCGCGAAGATCTTCTTCAAACGAGAAGATCTGAATCTCACTGGCGCTCATAAGATCAACAACACCATTGGTCAGACTCTGTTGACGATGCGAATGGGTAAGACCCGCATCATCGCAGAAACGGGTGCTGGCCAGCATGGCGTAGCGACTGCAACAGCCTGTGCCCGGTTTGGTTTCCCGTGTGTGGTCTACATGGGCGAGGAAGACGTTCGTCGGCAGAAGTTGAACGTCTTCAATATGCGAACGATGGGGGCGGAAGTGAGGCCCGTGACAACCGGCAGTCGCACTCTGCGAGATGCTATCAACGAGGCTATGCGGGACTGGATGGCTTCTGTTCGTGATACCCACTACATCATCGGCAGCGTCGTAGGCCCACACCCATTTCCGATGATGGTACGAGATTTTCAATCGGTGATCGGTCGTGAGACTCGTGAACAGTCGTTGGAAATGATCGGTCGCCTGCCGGACGAAGTGATCGCCTGCGTGGGGGGCGGTTCGAATTCGGCAGGTATGTTCTATCCGTTTGTTGATGACGAAGCGGTCGCTTTGACGGGGGTCGAGGCCGGCGGTCGCAGCGAAAAACCTGGCGATCATGCCAGCACGTTAACGTATGGCCAGCCTGGCATACTGCACGGCAGTTACAGCTATGTTCTGCAGGATGATGACGGGCAGACATGTGACGTCCACTCCATTTCCGCAGGGCTGGACTATCCCGGCGTTGGTCCGGAACACAGTTACTGGAAGGACACCGGTCGAGTCAACTATGTGAGTGCCGGTGACGAAGAAGCATTGGAGGCATTCACGGTCATGGCTCGAACGGAAGGCATACTTCCGGCCATTGAAACGTCGCACGCAATCGCGTACGCGATGAAGGCAGCGGCAAAACGAAATAAGGATGAGATCGTCGTGGTTTGTTTGTCCGGACGAGGCGACAAAGACGTCAACGAAGTTGCTCGCCTGACAGGGCAGGAAATGTAATGTCGGATACTGATCAGGTCAGCGTGGAGGAGCGTCTGGTTCGCATTGAGTCTGCCCTGGCTCATTTGCAGCACGACGTCGAAGAATTGAATGCCTCGCTGACGACACACTTCCGTCGCATGAAGGGCTTCGAGGTACGGTTTACTCGCATCGAGCATGAACTGGAATCGATAGCCGAGGAATCCGATGTGCGCGACCCGGAAAGCGAGAAACCGCCGCATTATTGATTCCGCTGTTTCTACTCGGACGAACCGAGCTGCCGCAGTAAAGTTGCCGACCGGTTGCCCGATGCCCTGAACACGAAATGCCGTGAATGTTCACCGGTCTGCTCAATTGAAATTGTCAGACGGTCCGCCGGCAGAACCGGTTCCACGCGTTCCGCCCACTCCACGAAGCAGACGATCTCCGGATCCAGCAGGTAATCTTCAGCACCAATCGCCAGGAATTCGTCAACGTCTCCCAGGCGGTAGGTGTCAAAGTGGAATACCGGCAGCCGACCATCGGCATATGTCTGCATCAGAACAAACGTGGGGCTGTTCACCTGGGAGTCGTCGGCACCAAGCCCGCGACACACCGAACGGACAAGGCACGTTTTCCCTGACCCCAGCTGGCCATCCAGCGCCACGGTGATACCCGGCAGCAGAGCGGCAGCAAGTCGTCGTCCAATCACGTCGGTGTCCGCTTCGCTGTGGCTGTCGAATGAATAACCTGCGTGCACCCGGTGGTCTGACATTGGGAATGAGATCAATCTTTGCCGCGACTACAGGACTTGAAAAACTTCAGATGTTTCGCTGGGGCATCACCCGGTGACTCGCCACGTTCCGGTTTTTATCAGGGAATCTTTGTCACCCACCGCAAAATTCTGGTTTCGGCAGCTTATGTAGTCAAGCGGCTTACGTTTTTACGGATAGATGGTTGTTAAGTAGAACACAATCGTGAAAGACGTTTATACAAAGGCCAGGGACAGAGGAGGGGGCGGGAACCAATAGTGCGGAGCACCTGAAACGGCCGTTTCGGCCATTGGTTTCTGACACCCTTTCTGTTTCTGCAGACAACAACGCGGACGCGGGAAGGGACGTTACGAATGTCAGGGAGCGTGAGCGAACAGCAGATTCGGCACTTGGAAACGCTGGTCGTTCGAGGGGACGCTACCGCCATGGAGACGCTTTTTGACCTGTCGCATGGACGCCTTTCCCGGATTGCGGGTTTTCGCATGCCGCCCGAACTGCGGCGGACGATGAGTATCAATCACCTGTTGATGGCGACTCGTATGCGGGCCATTCGTCGACAGACGGAATTCGCGGTGGCGGCGGCTCGGTCACATTTTTTGTGGCTGCGACAGATTCTGTTACACACGATTGACATCGTTCAGAAAAGGCTGTCGTCCGACTTCGACGGCACCGGTTGTCTTCCGCTGACTGCGACACCTTCGGCTGTTTATCTCAAGTCACTTGCGGATATTGACAGAGAGATACTGCTGCTGCGGCACTTCGAAGAACTCACCAATCAGGAAACGTCCATCATCACCGGGATTTCGCCACAGGGCGTCAGCACACGTTACATGAATGTGATTCGCGAACTTGCTGAAGCTCCACGCGACGTACCGTCACCAGTCGGTAGCGAAGGATTCGCAGCACATGCCTGACCATGCCGACCATGCGGAACTTGTCCTGGACGGTCTCCGCACCGTCACATCAGATGTGAATCGGGACCGCGACACGCTGGAAGTTATCGCCAGTCAGTTTCTTGAGGATCACCGGCGACTTCTGAATCCGAGCATCGAAGACTACGCCTGTTTTCATCGAGATCAGGCTGATTCCATTCGTAAAGTCTTTCCAGTTCTGCTGGACCTGGAACGTAACACTGACGCAGCGGCCGCTCGGGTAAGAGACGAACAATTTCCACATAGCCTGCCGATCAGAAAACTTGCGCAATATCAGCTGGAAACAGAGACACATCGAACGGCGAAAACCATCGTCTATCGCGCAAGGGACATGAACACGACTGACACTGTTTCGGTTACGGTCCTGCCCTGGAAGGCAGACGATGTCCCACGATTGCACTTGCAGCTGGCACGGGAGACTGCCATTGCGCGACGGCTGAAACATCCCGGAATTGTGCCCGTTCTGGATGTTGGGTGTGACGGTGGTTACTTCTTTTACGTCACTCCACTAATTTCGGGAATCGACGGTGCGGCGCTGATGGAGCGATTTTCCGGCGGAGCGCAGCGCTGGGGACGAATCGTACGCGGCGACTGGGAAACATTTGCTCGAATCGGGTCACAGCTTGCCGGTGCTTTGCATTACGCCCATCAAATGGGCACTCTGCACAACGATATTCGGCCAGACAGCATTTTCTTCTCCCGCTCCGCCAACGCCTGTCTACAGAATTTTCGACTCGAGCAGTGTGCACAGACGACGTCCAGAGCAGGTTGCGACGAAAACGACGCAGAGGCTGCGCCATACATGCCACCCGAAAGCTTCGAAGGATGTCGTGACGAACGGTCTGATGTCTACTCGCTGGGGACCACATTGTTGATGCTGGCGACTCAGTCTTCAACCGCCGACACAAAGCCTTCGCACCAGACCGGGAGCTCCACATGGTCGACGCCCCGTCGTTTTCTGCGTTGGAGAGTCGGCGGCATGCCTCGATGCCTGGCGAATGTTCTACAGAAAGCGACGGCAGCGGATCCTGACAAGCGATTTCAATCGGCCGCCAGGTTTGCCTCGGCCCTGAAACATGTCGACACCACGCTGACGGAGCGTGCCCGCAAATCAGTCGGAGTGCGTGAGCACGTCAGGATATGGACGTCGCGCCTCCTGTGATTGCGACTTCGATGCTGGACAGACGCCGGCTTTCTTTCTCGATATGCCTGCCGCACCAGGATAGTGGCGGCTGTCTGGCTGCTGAAACTGCCTTTTCCGGTGGTTTGGTGCGTTTGCCGGCCGAATGTACACCTGTGCGTTCAGCGGATTTTGCCGAGTGGGGAGAACCGTAAAGTTCATGCCGCCGTGACGCCGATTCTATCGATGCAGGACCGTGCACAGAAAACGCTCCTGCACGCCGCAATCGGGACGGACCGAGGTGTCGTTCAAAGGGAACAGACGTCATGGGTGAACGCAACTTCACAAAAAAGAAGCCTGGAATCAAACTGACTGTCACTCCAGTACGGCGCAAACTGGCAGTCGTCGTGGTGTTACTCACCATCGGTACTCTTGTCTTCGAGTCAGAGGTTCTGCATGTATTCAGCCCTGACGGTTCCGTTGAAGACGGCAAACAGGCAGCCGACCCGTTTTCAGATATAGAGTCAATCCTTGCAGAATTCGGTGACGATGAAGAAACGCCCAACGCAGCAGGATCAGAGTCCGGGGGCAGCAGCCAATTGGCCGCTGCCGACGAGTCATTCCCGTTGCTGATTCCTTCGGATGACACCGCAACGGAAGTTCCGGCCCGCACGGTGTCGTTTCCGGGGCAATCGTCGGCGAAAACAACAACGGGGCGCGCCGAATACGGTCGGCCGCAATCGACATTTCCGGCAAGTGAGACGTATGGTTTCCATTCGGACCGTTCCGATCACCCACCTGCGGCGACAGGTATTCGGTTTACCGGCGGTATTCAGCCGATTCAGTAGTCAGCCTCAATTGGACGTGAGTTTCAAATGTACCAGGATTACTGGGGACTGAGCGAGAAGCCGTTTTCTTACCGCACTGCGGCAACAGAGCTGTATTCGTCCCGTGCAACACGTGCCGCATCTTTGCGGCTTCAATACTGCTTTCGGAACGACGCTGGCGCCGCAATCCTGATTGGCCAGTCCGGCGTCGGGAAGTCCAGTGCGCTAAAGAAGCTTGCGGCAGAGGACTTGAAGCTGCGCCCCTTCGCACATGTTGTCTATCCGACATTGTCCTGTGCAGAACTGCAGCGGGTTGTGGCGGCGGAGGTTCTTGAGAAACCCTCAGTCGACAACAACGATTCTCCGGACACAATATTGCTGCGACTACGACAGGCGCTGCGCGGGCATGCCGCAGATGGCCGGCATCCTGTTATCGTGTTCGACGAGGCACATCTGTTGAGCGACGATGCTCTGAATCAGGTGGTTTTGCCGCTCTTGAGTGTCGGAGATATGGATACGTCGCTTTCATTTACGGTGGTCCTGGCGGGGCAACCATCGCTGGCCGCACACATCGCAAGGAACGCGCAGCTTCGCGACCGCATTGCTGTTACCGCGACCATGGATGGCTTCACCTCGAATGAGACGACTGAATACATCCAGTCGCGCATCCATGCTGCGGGAGCAGAACAATCGATTTTTGCGGCAGGGGCCATTGAGGCGATTTGGCGGCTGAGTGCGGGCAATCCGCGGCGGATTAACCGCCTGTGCGATATGGCTCTTCTGGTTGGATACGCTGATCAGTTGTCAGAGGTAACGGCCAGTGAGATTGAATCGCTGGCTTCAGAAATCCTGCCTGCCGCTGCGTGACGCCCAGGCGACTACCCCCGCAACTCACGTTTAGTCGTCTTCGCGGCTCAGTAGCTCGATTCCGGACAGGACAGGTGAACCCTGGATGGCAACGAACTGCACGTTCAGCTCGTTGGCGACGGCAACATTGTCGACCGTGTGAACGACGAAACGAGCATCTCCGGCGCTGCTGGAATCAACGTGCACATTGTTCAGGACAAGCTGTCCCTGAAGCTGTACGTCAAACACGTGTTTGCTATCGACGTCGGTTGTGGGGGGCG
The DNA here is from genome assembly GCA_024230215.1 of Fuerstiella sp. Lineage (GTDB taxonomy): Bacteria > Planctomycetota > Planctomycetia > Planctomycetales > Planctomycetaceae > Fuerstiella. Next base: position 31,116 of record JAAERP010000009.1, read on the forward strand.
CGGCAAAGAACAGTCGCACGCGACACTCTGTGGAGGGCTCGTCGGCAGTGCGGACCTCAGGTGCTTCGTCCGCGTCGATGACCAGCCGCGCCGCGACGTCCTTGTTTCCACGAGACGCGTTTGCGACGCGCTTGCCCGTGCCACTGATGAGAAATGCAAGCGAATTGCCAGGCCGCCAGTCTGCGCGATTGACGACCGATTGTACCAGTTCGGCCAGATCGGGAGTTCGTTGCGCCTCACCCGCATCCTTGCTCCTGGCCCACTTACCAGGATTCCATGCAACCTGCTGTCTTGTCAGCGTCCTGGAGGACAGGTCATGTTGGTCGCTACTGAATCGGGCTGCATTGTCGACATCCTGTGCGCTGATCAGAAGTGCCGCGGGATCGTCGGATGGTTCGTCGCAGGTAAACTGAATGTACGCTCCTCGAATTTTTGTGCCGCGACTCAAGTTAAGGTCGTTGAAACGCAGGCCCACCAATTGACTTCCGGAATCTTCGACAAGTTCCAGGTCACTGCTGTCGACAGCCACGGAACCCGAATCGTTTTCCTCCGCGTCGTCATTGATGTGGGCAACCGGAAGGCCCGTACGGAAGCTGTCTTCGTTCTGCAGCTTCATCTTAATCTTCAGGGAGGTGACGCCGGTAACACCGGACGCCATTATCCAGGGTTGGTTGACTGCGGACATGGTGGACGAATGATGCTGGTAAGGAACCGCATCGTCATTGAGTACGATGGAAAGCGGGGGTGAGGGCCCCGCGATGACAGGGTACTCCAGCCACAGCAGTCCGTTGGCGTCACGGCGGTCACCCGGAGCTCCGAAGTTGACCCCCAAATTGCGTATTCTGGTGCCTGCAGTTCCTTCAGTTTCGGCAGAGGCGGCTGCGTTGACGCTCCATGTTTCCACTTCAGGCATGTGAACGAGAGCCAGCGACGTCTGATTCTGGTACGCGCAGCTGCATGTTCTTGTGTAGTCCGGCGCGTTCAGCACACCGTTGGCGACAACAAGATTGGATGTACAGCCGGACTTGAATCCGCCAAAGTTTCCGGTGCCGGAATCCGTCAGCAGGTCGTAAAAACCCGCAGCTCCGGATCGAAAGGTCAGCAGGTTTTCACTCGCGACGATATTGTTGCAACCGTACGCGCGGGTGAGTTTCCAAGGCTGAAGTTCACCGGTGACGGGATTGGGGACGAGTTTCTGCTGCCCGTCGGAAAGGCGGAACGCCCCCGCTGATTCGGTGTATGAGTTGGCGTTGGTGATGATCAGATTGTTGTGCAGGATGCACGGGCCGGCATACTTAATCGATTCGTTCTGCCATTTCTGCGATCCGTCGATTCCGGAATAGACCGCCATCCCCTGAGCGACTTCGCCATAGAGCCGGTCACTGGCAGCAGCGCCTGCCTGAAGCAGAAGATCCTGTGATTCCGAATAGCCCAGCCACGATCCGAAAATGTTGTCCTTGTATTCCCACAGCGGCTTGCCGCTGTGAGCGTCAAAGGCGGCGATCCGATAGCCTTCGGGCCTCGATTGGCCTCGACGAATGAGCAATTCTTCAATCTGTTTCGGGTTACGGTCAAGGCAATACAAACGACCTCCACCGGCGACAATACCGTTGTGCCAGAAACTGTGATTGGCGTCAATTTTCCACAACCGCTCGCCAGTGTGGCGATCGAATCCGACAAGGGCCACGCTGGCCGCACGGTCAAAGCTCTTCAGCCCGAATCCAGCTCGGTTTTTCTTCAGTTTCGCGTCTGCTTCGCTGGAGACCTTCAGCCGGTCACGATACATGGCGAAGCCCAGGCCGCCAATCAAAACGTCGTCATAGACGCCAATGTATCCCCACTGTTCCGACCGGCCTGAATCGTCGCTGCCGATGGCTATGTCGTGGAGCGTTTCTCCTGTCGCTGGATCCAGGACGTGGCAGATCGCCCCTTCGACAATGTACAGTCGGTCTTCGGTTGCGACGTAGTTGGTTCCGCGGCCGTTGGCACCCGGAATGTGAACCTGGTTGTATTGTGCATTCAGCGGAGTGTTTTCGTAAGTATCGTCATAGTAAACGTCGTGAGTGCCTAGACTCTTGAATTCGCGTTTCCAAAGTACTCGGCCGGTGTAGACGTCGCGGGCGCTCAGGCTGTTCATGCCTTCAATAAAAAGCCGCCCGCCAACCACCTGTTCGGGCGGACCATGGCCATGGCGCGGCAGGACATCCATGTTGCTGCTGCCGCCAAACCACAGAACGCCCAGCGGCAGCTTCACTCGCTTGTCGTTGGACTTGATGGTATTGGCAATGTCACCGTGTTGGTGCGTCCAGTCCGCCGACCCCGGCAGCGCTCCGACTCGGCGCACGACGACACTGTGATCCGTGATTTCGACATGGGCCTGTTCCATGTTCATGGCCTTGACCATGGCTGCCAGTTGTGCCTGGTTCTCTTCCGCGAGCAGCTGCATCGCTCCGCCGTAGGGACGCACCGCTTCGTACAGTCGCCGTAGCAGTGTTTCGTCCGCCATCGCCGTCAGTTGTGTCCCGACGACAACAAGGTTCGCGACGTAACTGGGGGGCATAAACGAACGGGGCTCAGAGTGATGAGCGGTGATTTGTCCGTACAGGTGCGCCTTATCCAGTCGCCGGCGCAGACTGGCAACGGTCGCTGCGTTCTGATCCACAACCGCTAGTTGCGTAAACGGAGAATCCGCCGCCAACGCGTCGATGAGTGACGCGTCCGATGCCCCGAACCAAAAGGCATAGCCTTCCGAGTTCTCTTTCAAGAGCAACTTCGAAACACGGAGCTTCGCCGCCGGCGAAACATCCAGTTCCTGTCCGGACTCCGTGACGGGATCAGTGAATTTCGGGTCGCCCGCTCCCAGTGCCAAAAGATCACCTTCCACGGTGACGGCAAACAGTTTTCCATCGGCTGCCAGCAGACGTCCAATCCGGCCATCGACCGGCAACGACCATGACACCTTCGCCTGTCGGTCTTCGTCCGGCAGACGAATGGCGCAGATGGACTCCGGTCCCGCCGCATACAAATGGTCTCCTGCGAGGATTAAATCGCCGCGACCATCGGCATCAACCTGCCATGCGACCTTCTGATCCTGTTGATACGCCCGGACGACGTGACGCTCTTTGTCCGTCTCTGCCGAGTAGATAAGGCCGTCGTGCAGGACCGGTTCGTTCGGCATGAATGCCGTCTTGACGCCGGTCTTCAGCTTGAACTCACGCGTCCCCTTCAGTCGTGTATGCACGAAGAACGACTGTTCGTTGGCGACAAGAAATGTGCCGCCCGTTCCTTTTCCGCCGGCATTGATCTCAAAGTAGCGAAGCTTGCCGTCACGCCGATCAAACGCTGCCGGAACGGAACGTCCTCCGGGCACGAGCAACAATTCGTCTGTCGCTACCAATGCTCCCTGAGGAGCGACTCCCGCGAACGACGGCGCACTGTGCGGCTGCTTGATGAACTGAGAACCCGTGCTGTCATTAACCCATTCTACCTCGCCCGTGCGTGCATCGAGTGCGTACAGGAATGTACCCATGAAGGGCCAGATGCTGGCGGCGAAATATATGTGTCCATCACGAATTACCGGGCCTCCTCTCGCGGGCCACGCGGACGTCAGACGTTGGTTTCCAATGGCGTGCTGAGCGTTCGGTGCTCCTCGGAAACGCCACTCCAGATGCCCGTCCTCTGCGTCAACGCAATACAGGAAACCATCGTCGCTGCAAAAGTAGACATGGCCGTCCCAGCCAGCCGGCGGCAGCCGCACCGGTGCTTCCGTGAAGAATGACCACAGCTCCTCGCCGGTGTCCGTGTCAAAGGCAGCCAGCTTGTCCCGATCGTTGAAGCCCACAAACAAGCGACCGTCCAGCACGATCGGTTCGAAAACGCGATCGTATGTCATCAGATCCAGGTTGAGCGGGTCGTCCCAGGTCGGCTTTCGTGGGGCAAAACGGCGCGTCCAGAGATGCTGCAGGTTGTCCGGCAGCGTTTCCGTGGAAGCCGCCGTACGTCCGGACGTATTCCGCCACATCGGCCAATCGGCTGCCGGCACGGGGGGCGGGATGAGATTTCCGACGAAGAACAGAACGAGAAGAGGCAGCGATCGATTCATACTTCGCTCGGAGAGTGACCAGTTGGTGGGGATTTTGGGCGGAAAGAGGAATGTTAACAACTATCGATGGCAAAGACGAACATCGCGAGCGGTGGGCAAAGACATCAAGAGAAGCGTGCCTGTCTGATTCAGGGTGCTCAGCTCTCCCCTGGAACGCTTTGCCGTGCATCGCGGACAGCGAACGCGGAACGGCACCGCGTGTGCATTGTCGTGTACCGCCTTACCAGCGACGTAACCTCTTGAAACGCTTGACGTGCGCGGTCGGCGGGATGGGAGGACGTGTCTGGCCCCAGTCTCTTCAATCGTCAAACTCACACTTTGTGCGGCCGTGCATGGGGGCGCCGGGCGCGGCTGGGAAGGATTTGTCAATTCTGCAGACGTTGCGTTCGACGAATTTGACGACTATGTGGCATTCGTTCGCTTTTGCGCATGCTTAGGATGCTCAGCTGCAGGCAGGATCAGTCTGTTTCAAACACACCTACCCTCAGTTTCGCAGCAGCCCAACGAATTGGATGGGTCGATACCGGATAGTGGCACTGCAGCCACCTGGAATCCCGGGTTCCCTTCCTGAGGCGGCCTGACCGCAGGCGGGGCGATCTCGTCGCACAGTCACGATCACCTTTCATGGATGAAAGACGATGAAACGACAAACACCTGGATTCTGGCTGTCCGCAGTCGTTTTATGTGCCGCCACAATGTGCGCGGAACCTGCGTCCGGTGATGAGTCTCGTTCTGAATCACCGCACCTGATCACTGCAGATCACCTGTTCACGGAATCTGATCCCTGGGTTCAAACGGTCAGCCTGCAATGTGCCGACGACAGCCCCTGCGTCGACAGCGGTGCGTCCTGTGGTGAAGCTGATGGCCGTCATATCGGCTGCTGCGATGACCTGTTGAGCCGAACCAGTCTGACAAACGGGCTATTCGGACTGGCACCTGCCGCAGCACAGCACGGTGTCATGGTGGATGCCTCATATACGAATTTCTCACAGGGAGTGACAAGCGGAGGAATCAATCAGACGTTTCGCAACGGCAGCAAGACAGACCTGTTCCTCATCGCAGACACAGGGAAGCTCGGCCTCTGGGAAGGAGGCATGTTTCAGGTGCACGTTGCCGACTGGCAATTCGGAGAGAACTCCATCGGGGACGCTGCAGGAATGGCTCCCGTCAACACAAGCCTGCTGACGCCGAAGGTCACGCCTGCATACGGTCTGACAAATCTGCTTCTGATGCAGCAACTTGGTGACGGCTGGGTTGCAGCGGCCGGTCGGTACAACGCCACTGACTTGTGGGCCACCTTCTACCCCGACTACGGTCGAGGCGTCGACGGGTTCATGAACGTCTCGACGATGATCCCACTAAGCTCGGCAATGACTCTGCCCTTCGTCTCCAACGTCGCAGGAATCCTTAAGATGGGAGAACGCGGACTGGAAAGTGGTTTCGTCGTCCTTGAGAATCAGAACTCGCCGACCACGGTCGGACTGGATTTTCCGAATGGCACGACACTCCTCGGCCTGGCCAGGAAATATACCGATTTTGGTGGCCTGCCTGGTTCTCATACGTTGATCGGAACCTATGGGACCGGCGACTTTACATCGTTTGATACGTCCGGATGGGATATCATTCCCCCAGGCGGTGTTGTTCCGGCGACCAGCACCGGCACGTGGATGGCTACGTACCTGGCAGAACAGCGACTGTGGGTCGATCCCTGCAACGAAAAGCGATATGCGAAGCTGTTTGGCTATGTGGGGTTTTCTGACCACGAGAATAGTCCGTTCCGGATTACTACGTCCGTCTCGGTTGAGGCATTTGGCCTTTCCGACAGTCGGCCCAATGACCGCATGGGAATCGCGTACTTTTACACTGGTCTGAACGACGACTTCAAGAGTGCGTTCGGTGCCGTCACGCCCGTCGGTGATCTGCAGGGTGGTGAAGTTTACTACAACGCGCAAATCACACCATGGTTCAACCTGACCTTTGATCTGCAGGCGGTCGAGCCGGCGGCTCAGAGGCTTGACACGGCAGTCGTTCTTGGACTGCGGGCGCACGTCAGAATCTGACAGCGTCTGCCGCCCACACAAACGTACAAGGCATTCGGATTCAACGTTATTCGCCGCCGACGTGCCGTAGTGATCCTCTTTCAAGACCACTACGAGTCCGGCGCGACAGGTGACAACCACGCCGTCGTCCTGAACGCCTCAGGAATCCAGGGGCACGTTGTGATACTCCAGGGCCCACTCACGCATGTAGCGGACACGATTGGGGTCGATGCGGTAAACGATCAGGTCCGGGTTGTCGACAGTGCCCAGATACTGCCTTAACAACGGATTGTCGTTCCAGATTTCCTGCAGCAATTCGCGATCATCAACGATCACGGCTGTTCCGGTAATGCGCACCTGATTGTGCGTTTTGTCCAGGTAGCACAGCTCGACTCTTGGGTTGGCGGCGATTTCCCTTGTTTTGTGATAGGCCCGCAGGTTAGCCACGTAGATCGTGAAACCGTCTGTCCGGACCGGAGAAATCGGTCTCAGTCGCGGCTGATCTCCGTCCATCGATGCGAGACAGGGAAAATGGTCTGCCTGCAAAACGGCATGTGCAAGTTCCGGCAACCGTTGAATATCGACAGGTTCCGGGGCGGGTCTGGTCATCGTGTGACTCCGGCATGAAAATGCTCGACCGGCTGTGAACGGCCGCTGTGCGAGTAGTCATTCCAGGGTTAGTCACTTAAAAACGACACGGACACGGTATCGAATAGTGGCCTACAGCGTTTCACGCTGACTTGTGGCCGCGAAAAACGCTTTTCAATAGCAGTTTCGTTGCTCCCACTAGCCAGTATCGTTTACGACAATAAGTAAACTGTCTGATTCCTCTATCACCTTGTGCGAGGCGTTTGGAATGACGAAAGACGCGCAACTTCGTGAACCAGCTCAACGGGCAATCAACCGCCACCTGCCGCTCTGCATCGAACTTGACAGGTCGTCGAACTAATCTCCCGGACCAATGTCCAACAGCATGGCTTCCACCACCAGTGATGTCTCGGCGCGGTGAAGATCGGTGAACAACTGCATCCAATCGCGCAGTTCGCAGCCAAGTTGGTCGGCGACGGAACGCCACGATTTCTCGTCGCGAATGCGATTTCTCAGTGATCTGAGCGCGTAGTCCAAATGCAGCGTCTTCAGATGCAGCCGCATGACCTGACGGTTCCAGTTGGGAAATTCTTCCAGCACCTCCATCAAGTAGCCGCCACCGTCTGCATGTAACTGGCGTTCTCGCGGCATCAGGTCAACCAACGTGTCCAGAACCGCCAGCAGCCACCTGCGTGTCGATTCGTCGGGAGTTTCTTCAAGTAGATCTCGCACGTCCCCTAACAGTAAGTACTGAAACTCGTTGCACCGTGCGAGCGTGGATATTTGTGAAACATGGAAGCTTTTGGTCATGGGACGTTCCTTTACAGCGACAGGAGGAGGGGGGCTTCCACCACACGGTGCGGCGGACGGATCACGACATGAACGGCTCTCTCTACGTGGAGAATGTGACGAACCAATGAAAGGTAGTTCCCAAAGATAAGAAACCTGAGCTCGGCGTCAAGAGCAGAATCTGGCGACGATCGTGAAAGGCGGTTTCTCCGCATGTCCCAGCACTAATCTTCCTCACATTTTTACAGCAAAAAAGTGAAGAAAAGCGATTTTTGGGGGTTTCTGGTGAGAGGCGTCAGGTGTCAGAAATCCCTTCAGAATGTGCGTTTGGCATCGTCGTCGACCATTGACGGCTCACGATTTCGCAAGGGCTCCCTCGCCTCAGGACAATGCCGGAGGGGCAGCGATCAAAGAAGTTGCGCTGACAACTACGGACTGAAAGGTCGAATGCACCAGCCACTGACCATGTCCTGGATTTCCGCCCATTGAAACGGGCCGTCGAAACCGTCAGATCAAACCGCGAATGACGGCACGGCGGGCGCAGCCGGCGGCTCCGATGAAACCAGCGTTGCCTCCCAGTTCCGCGTAGTCAATCGTGACCTGCTCGGCTAACACCGGAAATGCACGGCGGCGGAACTCGTCCCGGACGCGGGACAGGAAGTCTCGGCCAATTCGTGTTTCGTGACGGCCAAACGTCATCGCACCGCCCAGCAGAACCATCGTTGGATCGATCACATGGACGATCGATGTGGTCGCCGCACCAAGGCAGCGAGCCATTTCCAGGATCAACTCGATTGCCAGCTCATCGCCCTTTTCGGCTTCTTCGGCCATCAACAACGGTGACAACGCCGTGACGTCATCCATTCGGTCAGAAACTGACGACGAACGTCCTGCCTTCATCGCCTCGTGAAAGCGTTCGATCAGCGCCGTGGCACTGCAGTAGGCTTCCAACGTGCCGTATTGCCCCGTCTTGCACAGGCGCCCGTTGTCCATTTCAATGATGGTGTGCCCAAGTTCTGACCCGTGCGAGTGTTCTCCCTGCACGATCGTATCGTCCACAATGAGTCCGCCGCCCAGTCCCGTTCCCAGCGTAAAAAATACCAGGCTATCGGCGTTGCTGGCAGATCCGGCCCAGTATTCACCGTAGGCTGCGGCGTTGGCGTCGTTTTGCAGAATGGTGGGGCGTCCGAGTACGTCTGAGACTTTCTGCCGCACGGGGTAGTCATTCCAACCTGGCAGATTTGGAGGATCTAACAAAAGGCCAGCGGGAATATCCATCGTGCCGGGAGTCGCCAGGCCCACAGCAGAGATCTGATCGATCGTCAGAGACCCCCGTTTCAGCGCCTGTTGAGATGCCTGAGCCATTTGCCCGACCCCATTATCCGGCCCTTGGGCGGCTTCGGTGGGCACACTCGCCTGTGCAATGACGTTGCCTTCGTCGGTGACGATTCCCGCCTTGATATTGGTTCCGCCGACGTCGATGCCCAGATAAAGCGGGCCGGTTTGAGGATCTGTCATCACTGCACTTCCGTTTGCGTGTTGGAAATCGACACAGGGCCCATCGATTCGTCGCGGGACCGCTGTGCCGACAGAATAGTGAATTTGGCCTTCGAATTCAGCAGTCAGGCAACGTCAGCCACCAGGTGACGTGGGATTCTGATGAATGTGCGACTTGTACGCGTAACAGTCCCGTCTACAGGACAGATCTTCGACAGCGTGTTGCTCGTTCAGCAAGTAATCCGCTCGGGCAGACTGGAATCGGCCTATGTTTCGAAAAAGCAACGTCTCCTGCGGTATGGTCGCAACCAAGACCGGGCCTCCGCTGGAATACTGCGGGGCCACTGCTGTCTGGTTGATCCGAAGAGATGCCGCCAACAGACCATAGTTGTTCTGAAAGATACCGACGACTTGTGCGAAAGCCTTCCGGGCATGTGGAATCGAGACCTGAAGCTGAAAGTGCTGCTGATTTCCGTCACTGGCTGCGCTGCGTTTGCCCTGTTGATTCGACATCGGATGCGCTTTGACTTTTACTCAGCCAGCACCGCAATGGGTCTGGTCGGGCTGCTGGCGCCGTTCGCTGTTAGTTTTGAAGGACGAAATCTACGACCGTTCTCGAATCTGCTGACCGGCTTTCTGTGCATGGTGGTGTTCAATCTGTTTCTGGCCATTCTGACGTACGCCGGAACTCCCTTGAACCTACCGCTGGCTGACTCGCTGCTGATGCGATACGACGCGGCCCTGGGAATTCACCTACCGTCGATTGTGGATTGGTTTCAGCTGCATCCGACGCTGAACACGACCTTTCACCTGATCTACTATTCTGTCCTGCCGTCAACGCTGGTGGCATTGATTGTGCTTGGCCTGGACCCTGACGTTCGTCGCTTGCGCGAGTTTATCCTGCATTACATGCTGGCGGGTCTCATCACCACGCTCATCTACTTTCTGGTACCAGCAGAGGCGCCCGCACAGGCGTTTGGCTATCATCAGACGGCGGCTCAGCTGAGCTTCATCGAACACTTTCACGCGTTGCGAGCCGGGCAGTTTTCCGTTGTGTCCATGAATAATCTCGAGGGCCTGGTGACGTTTCCGTCGTTTCACACAACGTGGGCGCTGCTGATCGCGTATTCTCTGCGCCACTATCGATGGTTGTTCGTGCCAATGCTTCTGCTGAACGTTGGCGTTGCAATTTCCACCGTCACCACTGGTTGGCACTACGGCATCGATGTTATCGGAGGTCTGTTGGTCGCCGCGGTGGCGGTGTTGATCACACGGTTCGTCTCACGGTGGCTGCACGAAGACGTCGCCGAGCCGCAGATTCCGCAGCTGCTTGGCGCGGAACCGGTAATGTTAGAATAGACGAGATGTGGCTCATCATGGGTACGACAAGGTGTTACTTCTTCTTCAGAAGCGCGATACGGTAGTTCTTGCCATCAATCCGGATCAGCATCGGTTCGGCGACGCTCAGGTATCTGCTGTAGCGGCCGTCGCTTAGCCTGGTCAGCTTGAAATAGTCGTCGCTGAACTGTTCTACTTCGATGACCTTCTTTAGTACCTCTGTTTTCAGTGTGCCGTACTCCGAATCCTGCCACTCGTTGTTCTTCCAGTAGAACGTCTTCGTGCCGATACGGCGTACACGTTGCGCCACCTCGCGTTTGTTTCGTATCATTTCGCTGCCGTAAACATCGGACGCGACCTTCTTCGCCAGAGGGAATGCCGGTGTGGCGCCCAGTTGCCCACTGCTGGCATCCCCACCGCCGAGCCCGCCGCCGAATCCACCTCGCCCACTGTTCGAGGGCGCCTGAGTTTGTGCGCCACTGCCGCCGATCATTGAACGGATACCGAATTTCCTTGCGAGTATCTCAGCCGCCGCTTCGTCGGATGCTTCTTCAAGATCCGCCGAGTTCGCTCGGGGAGCACTCTTCAGCCGGGATTTGAAGCTGCGTTGAGAGAATCCGCCGAAACCGGAACTCATGGACAGTCCTTCGGATCGACTCTCGGCTTGCGTCATTAACCGACGTCGATCACCGAATGACGTGTTTTCGTCCGCCAGAAACGACGTGTAGGGTGTCATGATACCGTGCTTCAAAGACAGAGCGACCAACTCGTCAATGAGTTCTTGATTCTGTCCCTTCAAATCAAGGTCGTCGATGATTGCACCGATTCGGCGAGTGGCCCAGAGAGTCTGAACGAACTGATTCTTTCGGGTTTCCGCTGCGTTGCCTAAATTCGTCTCCAGGCTCATTTCTCGTGATTTGCCCCCAACCTTTCCCTTGAGTGTCACCTTAACAGGCGTGCTTTTCCGGTAACGACCGACCACGATCAACTGCTCGCCCCGAAACAGATCCATCAGATCCGAAGGATAAACTCGAGTTACCAGGTTTCCTGGTCCGTCGTAGTTGGCACCGGCAAAGGAGATTCGAACGTCAGTCATTGCCGGCGAACTGACTTTGCGAAACAAATTGCTGGCCACGACTTCGATATCCTCGTCCGGCTTTACATAGACGGATGTGCCGCGTTGATCTTTCGACAGCCGGTCCAGCAGTCGGCTGTTGACGTCGTACCCGACTCCGAAGCTGAAGATTCGGGCGTTGACTTTGTTTGCTTTGTCGACGCCGGATGCAATGGCGTTTTCATTCGTCTCGCCGACGGTCGGAAGCCCGTCCGTAAAGAACAGGATGTACGCCGGGCGAGCCCTGTCCTGCAACTGTCCCAACGCCAGAGTGAGTGCCTCGCCGATGTTCGTGCCACCGCCGGAGTAGATGTCTTCGACGTAATTCAATGCCGCCTTACGAGTGTCGTCGCTGACTAGCTCCAGTTCGGACTGAAACAGGTCCACTTCCGACGCGTACGAAATAATATTGAACGTGTCTTTATCTCCCAGCTGGTTGATCATCATGCGGAGGGAAGACTTCGCCTGTTCGATTTTCTGTCCGGACATGCTGCCGGATCGGTCAACCACGAACAGGACTGTCTTGGGGATATCCTGGCCCTTTTCTGCTTTGACTTTTGGACTGGCCAGCAGCATGAAGCATCCCTGCTGTCCAGCTTCATCGGGCTGATAACTGACCAGATTCATCCCAAACTCGCCGCCACGCAGTCCGTATAGCAGACGAGTGTCATCCGGTTGAGCGACGTTCTTCAGAGTCAGCCGACAAACAGCTTTGTTGTCATTCGCGCGAGTGATGTCAAAGTCGTGAGTGGGACTGTAGACGTTCTTCAGTTCCTGCTTCGATTTTACTCGGACGGTTATGTTCAGCTCGTCGATCGGCCGTCCTGTATGTTTCACGGTCCCCAGCGGCAACGTGAAATCGATCAGGCCGGAATCGCTTTTCAACAGTTGCGTGTAGCGAATTTCGACGCGTCGTTCCTGACCTGCGGGAATCGGAAAGACGCTGGTGCGGAACAGACCCTGTCCAACGTATTCCAGGAGAGCCGGATCCTTTTGTTTTCGCACAATCGCTTCGTATTCGCGGCGTGCCTGATCTTTCGCTTTGAGCTCTCCTGGCAGCTCTTTTCCGTCGACAATCAGCGTTAGACCGTTTATCGCAACTCCGTCGGGCAGGGGAAACAGAAACTGTGTTTCCAGGGTTCGACGGCTGATGTTCTTGAACGTTTGAGCCATTTGGACTTTCGCCACCTGATCGACGATGTCAGCCGTTACGTCCACGCTGCCAATGCGAAATTCGGTGCTCACAGGCCGGCCCGGCACGCGGTTTATGATTGGTACCTGCCCCATTGCGGAGGTCGTGAATGCAAACAACGCCAGCAGCAGGGTGAGTCGAGTGACCATCGAATAGTCTCCAAATCGAAAAATCGATCTTGCACGAGAATCCGCAACGTGTAGTAAGCCGGGTACCGTTAGAGTGGGACGCGTGCACAGTTGGTTCCCCGAAAATGCAACATTTCTGAAAGATGGGGCGAATTCTGCTGTGGCGCGGTGGGCCCCTGGCTGACGTCGACGACTCCCATGTTATCGTGGCGTCTTGACTCGTATGGGTGTTGGTTCCGGGCACATTGAGCCTTTGGGCCGTGTCCGATGCGGCCGCGGCGAGATCTGGCTGGATTGAACAGTCTCTGTGCAGAATTAGTTTCCCCCTGGCTCGTACCCGTACCCGCCGATGCTAGAATCACGAACCCTCTGTGCGCGTAGCCTGATTGGACCGGCTGCACACAAGCGGTGACTGGCCTGCAGGCTTTCCCCGCTTGCTTCGGCGAATAAGATTGACCTGCACCCCACGCCTGCCTTTGTAATATTTCAGCAACAACGAGACTATCTAATGAAAACAATGCTCTCCTGCTTCGCCGTGATACTGATTTCAATCACTGTTACGGCTCAACTGATGGCCGCAGAATGGCTGCAGTTTCGTGGTCCTGGCGGTCAGGGCACGACCAGCGAAAAGAACCTGCCACTTTCGTGGAGTGACACAGAAAATGTCGCATGGAAGACAGAACTTCCGGGCTTTGGCTCCTCCAGTCCAATCGCACTGGGCGACAGTCTGTATGTGACCTGCTACAGCGGTTACGGTCTGGATCGGCAGGATTCCGGCGATCTGGACGACCTGATGCTGCACGTCGTTTGCCTAAGTGATCAGGGAAAGATCACCTGGGACAAACAGATTCAGCCCAGTCAACCCGAATCTGAACGCGTGCGGGACCACGGTTACGCGGCGCAGACTCCGGTGACCGACGGCGAGCACCTTTACGTCTTCTTCGGGAAGACCGGTGTGTTCAAACTTGACCTCCAGGGCAACCAGTTGTGGCAGGCCGGCGTGGGGGAAGACACAGACGGCTGGGGCAGCGGAACGTCACCGGTTCTCTACAAGAATCTGGTCATCGTCAACGCCAGTGTTGAAAGTGGTTCACTGGTAGCGATTGACAAGGGCAACGGCAAAGAAGTCTGGCGGACGGGAGGGATGAAGGCCTCATGGAATACGCCTCACCTGGTCAACACCGCCGACGGCAAACAGGAGTTGATTGTCAGCGTTAAGAACAGCATCCTGGCGTTTGACCCTGAAACGGGTCAGGAACTTTGGAACTGTGACGGAATTCAGGACTATGTTTGTCCCAGCGTCGTTTCACTCGACGGCATTGTTTACGTCATTGGCGGCCGCCAATCGAGAGCCATTGCTATTCGGACCGGAGGTCGAGGCGACGTGACGGATTCGCATCGGCTCTGGGAGGCAAGGGCCGGAGCGAACGTCTGTTCTCCGGTCATTCACGACGGTCACCTGTATTGGGTCAGTGACCGCAACAAGGTGGCCTATTGCGTGAGGCTTACTGATGGCGAGGTGGTCTATGCTGAAAAATTCCCCGCTCAGCCCTATGCGTCTGCACTGGTGGGTGACGGAAAGCTGTATATTGTCACTCGCAACGGCGGCACGTACGTGCTGACCGCCCGGCCGCAATTCCAGCAACTGGCACACAACGAACTCGGAGACCGCAGTACGTTTAACGCCAGCCCGATCGTGGCCAATGGAAAACTGTTCCTGCGGAGTGACAGGTTTCTGTATTGCATCGGCCAGTAACACATAGATTCTGAGGTGCGGCAGTTGAAGCAGTTTACTTATTGTTGCAGACGATACTGGCTCGTGGGAGTAAGGAAACTGCTGTCTAAAAGCGTTCTTCGCGGCCACAAGTCAGCGTGAAACGCTGTAGGGCCGCCATGCAAGTTCTCGTGAATTCGCGATTCCGCGTGTCACAGCGACGATCACGGAGAATCGCAAACGGACCATGCGTTTTCGTTTAACCGAGTGCCCAGTGGGCCGCGTTTTTGGCACGCGAATCGCGTGGCGTTGCCTACGCGGTTAAACGAGCGAATGTCTACCGGAAGCATTATTCTCGCGTGCCTTCGCAGGCGTTGGTCCTGCCCCGTCGCATCCAACGGACTTTAAAACTGCCTCATGCCCACATCTCTGACTGTTGAACGTCCTGAAGAACTTCTCCCCTTTCTTTTTGCCTGCCGCCCGGAGGTGAAGAGGACAAAGGTGCGACAGTGGCTGAAACATGGAGCGGTGCAGGTCAACGGACAGTCGGTCACGCGGACCAACCACCCCCTGCAGACCGGGGATGTGGTGTCGGTTGGCGGCGGCGAAGTGCGGTCCGCAGGTCTGTTGCCTCCGGGAATGAAGGTGTTGTTTGAGGATGCGTCACTGATTGTGATCGAAAAGCCCCAGAATCTGCTAAGCATGGCCAGCGCGACGGAACGCGAAAAGACCGCCTATGCCTTTCTGACTGCCTACGTGCGGCGTGGAAAACGACAGAGTCCGCAGCGGGTGTGGATTGTTCACCGGCTGGACCGAGAAACGTCCGGGTTGATGGTGTTTGCGAAGACGGAGGCTGCAAAACACGCACTACAGGCAGATTGGGATGACGTCGACAAACGCTACCTTGCAGTTGTGGAAGGGAAGCCACCCGCTGATCAGGGCGTGTTGACATCACACCTGGATGAGAATGGTCCTTTCAAGGTCTTCAGCGCCCCTCGCAGCGACCGGACGCGGTACGCCGTGACTCGTTACCGCGTGATCAAGCGAAAGGCAGCCCGCACGTTGCTGGAATTGACGCTGGAGACCGGCCGCCGCAATCAGATACGCGTGCATCTGGCCGATGCAGATTGCCCGATCATCGGCGATCAAAAATATGAATCCCGCACGAATCCCGCTCGCAGACTGGGATTGCACGCGGCGTCTCTGAATTTCATACATCCTTCAACCGGGGACCAGATGGAATTTGAATCGCCGCTGCCGCAGGATCTGGCCAGACTGCTGTGACCGGCACTCCGACGGGCGGATCGGTGGACGTGTTGTGGTTGCAGTTACTCAACAAGTGGAAGTTTCACGACTCGTTCCTGACCCTTTTTCAAAACCGTGAAGGCGACTTCACCATCAAGACTCAAGCAGTCCTTGCACGGCACGCACCGAAAGGTCACGAACAGCGGCTTACCGGTACGTTTGGCTTCGCGAAACCCGGCGGCAATGTCGTTGTAGGTCCAGTGATCGGCGCCCTTGTATGCTCGTCCTTGATTCTATCCTTAAGACCGTCGTCGGCTGGGCACACGGATCCGCAGACCGCCAATATTGTGACGAAGGAAATCAGTTTCATCGAAAGGCTCCCGGGGGAGGATGGAGAGTGTACACCTCTCGATGATATCGCTGCCGGACATGGAGAGCTATCGAGCCGTCGCCAGGTGTTGTTCCGGGGGAGCAGTTAGGGCAATTCGTTCTTCCGGGCCAAACCTGGACAAGTCGTGCCCTTCGGCGCGTTCGTTCAATGCGTCGCCATAAGGCGTGACCGTGGCTATTGCAGAAAGACACTTTCGAACACGTTCAATGTGTTCGAGAGTGCGGCGTTCAATGAACGCGAACATTTCCGGCGTTGGCTCGTGGGCAGCGGTGCGCGTCTGGATTCAAGGCAGGAGCCCGGCCCTCAGTAGTCATCGAGGTGCCATGCCTAAAAGTCCGGCGCCTGCCAGTCGGGAATCCCGCCGTCGCTCATCTGCTTTTCGAACAGCACATGAAAGGGGCGGACCGGTGACATTGGAGCCGATTCATTGACCATCAAAGGCCGGGTCTCCTGCCACCATGAGTCATAGATACTTCGCATTTGTTTAACGATCTGAGGATGGTCGTCGAAAATGTTTGACTTCTGAGACGGGTCCTTTTCCATGTCGTACAGCGAGTTATTGTCGACAAAACGATACTGCTGATTACGTACGGCAAAGCCATTCCACTGATGATCGTCCGGATTGGCTCCCGTCTTCCAACGGCCCTTGTGTGTGAACAGATAACGGTCAGCCCATTCGTTGCCTGGTTCTTCAATCAGTGGCAGCAGATCTCGGCCTTCCACCTGATCTTTGGGCAAAGCAGCACCAGCCAGGGATGCCAGTGTGGGCAACAGATCGATATGGGCCGCGATCGTGTCTACGTCCTGACCGGATTTTACGTGACCATCCCAGCGAACAAAGAACGGAACGCGGCAGCCGCCTTCGTCACTGCTGCCCTTTTGCCCTTTCATTTCCGCGTTGTAGGGGAACAGTTTTTCGCCATCTTCGCCCGTGCCGATCATCTGCCCTGCTCGTCCGGAACCGCCGCCCGTCATGCCGTTGTCCGACATGAAGATAAGCATGGTGTTGTCGAGCAACTTCCATTTGTCAAGTTGTTTCACCAGACGGCCGACGTTGTCATCGATGTTCTCGATCATGCCGTAGAAGCCAGCGGTCTTCTCTTCAAAGCCCATCTCTTCGAAGCGTTTGCGGCTTTCCGGTGGGGCGATAAAAGGTCCGTGTGGCGCGTTCGTGGTGATGTAGGCAAAGAACGGCTTGTCGTCGTCCTTGACGTTTTGAATCCAGCCCATCGCGGCGGTATAGAACAGGTCTGTGCAGAACCCCTTCGTCTTCACGAAGGATCCATTGTGGCGAATGACCGGGTCGAAGTACTTGTTGCCCGGAGCATCTGCACAGCTGCATTTATAGGCCTGGCCAATTCCGCCAGCCCCGTGAATGAAAGCCTCGTCGAAGCCACGTTGGTGCGGCTGATAGGGTTCTTCGTCACCCAGATGCCATTTGCCGAAGATACCAGAGGTGTAGCCGACAGTCTTCAGCACCTGTGGCAACGTGACCGCGTCCAGAGTCATACGTTCCCGTTCAAGAATCGTGTGCGTCACACCGTTCCGCATGGGATGCCGCCCCGTCATCAGGGCCGAACGGGTGGGAGCACACGTTGGGGCGACCAGATAACGAGTGAACCTTGTACTGGCATCATAGATCGCATCCATGGCGGGAGTCTCTATCCATGGATGTCCGTGTCGGCCGACGGGGCCGTAGCCCTGATCATCAGTAATCATCAGAATGATATTGGGCCGTGAACCACTCAGCGGCTCGGCCGAAGCCAGTTTCGGACAGACGAAAGCAGCGGTCAGCAACAGTAAGACGGCAAAGCGCATAGTGATAATTCCCGATGATCTGATGGCGTTCAACATAAGAAGAGTAGGCAACGCTCCTGCTTCAGGCAACTGACTCGACCGTTGATTGTTCTGCAGAAGGGCCGCCTCTCGCTACTGTGAACGCAGAACGTGTGCCCGCGATCTCACCACCGTTTTGGCTGGCGGGTGCAGCGACCTATGTTTACCGATTGACAATGACGACCGGGGCAGTCATCGATCATACGGTGCCGACAGTTGTGAATCCCGGCGAAGGTGCAGATGCTTACTTTTCGAGTTGCCGCGCGATCCCTGCATTGGCCACTGGATCCTGTGCTGAAGGTCACTGCGAAAGATGGCAAGGTGTTGAAGGAAGCGGACGACGTGAGCCGCGCTGATCTGGATTCACCCGCTCAGGTCACTATTCCGGCGGACGATGTTTACACCGTCACGGTGACGGATCGTTTCAACTCAGGTGGTGATCGCTGTATCGCCTATTCAGAACTCAAGAGCGACGACCAGCAGCATCTGGCTGACAGTGATCGCCGCGCCAGCGAAAGAGGAGGCCATAGCAGAACAGAAGGAAGACGCCGAAGCGAAAGAGTGAGCAACCACGGACAGCCGTCGTGCCTTCGATCTGTCGGCCGCTATCGGATTACTTCTTCGCCTTCTTGCTCTTTTTAGCGGCCTTCGTCTTCCTTTTTGCCTTGCCTTTGCCCTTTGGCGCTTTTGTTTTCGCAGGTGAGTCGTCGCCACTGAATATATTGTCCCAGCCTGAGACGAACTTCTTGGATGTGCCAGTGTGAACCGTATAGCCGGTCATGGATGTCCTCTGGAGTGATACAGGAATTTGTAGACGTGATTCGTGCCTGCAGATTATCGCCGACGGACGGGTTTCGCAACGACTTCCCGGAATTGATCAATCCAACGAATCTCTGTGCCGGAAACGAAAACAGCCCCGCAGGGCTGATGTTCTGCGAGGCTGAGAATTCCGGGCACGGTCAGCGTTCACGCGAAGAACGCGTTGACAGCTTCCGCCTTAACCAGTTCACATGGTTGTACACGTTGGTTTCCGGGTTGATTCCGAACGAATGGTAGATTGATGCCAGGACACCTCGTGCGTTGCGCCGGCTCTGCAGGCCGCCTGTCTACACGGATCCGCCAGACACGTCCTCACCAAAGATCCTGCCCGGCCTGCTGACCACCCGCGGGCTTTCCGTCAAGTAATGCCTCGACATCACCGGCTGCGACCTGCAGCATGCGCGTGAACATTACGTCGGCGTCCAGTGCGTGGTAGTTAGCAATATCGCCGATGATGCCATTGCACCCATGTTTCTGAGCATAGGATTCAAATGCGGCAAGATCCGGCGTCAGTTCGATGGCTTTTTCCAGAGTCATGCAGCCTGCCGCGATGTCGTGTTCGCGACTGGGCCACCAGTTTGTATCCAGTAGCTCAGCGGCGAACCGCTCGACAAGGATCGTCTCGACGCCCCCAGCATGTTGATCGCCCCGTTTCGACGCGAATTCGGCCAGCGGCTCGTGCAGCCAGCGGAACGCCCAGTTCAAAATACCACTCTGCC
Source organism: Fuerstiella sp. (assembly GCA_024230215.1). GTDB lineage: Bacteria > Planctomycetota > Planctomycetia > Planctomycetales > Planctomycetaceae > Fuerstiella. The sequence continues at coordinate 50,627 of JAAERP010000009.1, forward strand.
TGAGTCCATCGACAATGGCCTGTCGGTGTGTGATCGACCCATGCACGTCGACAACGTAGACGGCTTCCGGCTTCTTCCATGCGGTCAACGCCTTGACGTAACCCGCCACGTACTCGGTCAATAATTCGGTAGTCAGGTCGATGCTGAATCCGAATGGCAGCCCCCACGTCAGCTGACCATATTCCAGAGGCCGGCCGACTTCAAATCCGTCCACAGTGCACGCCAGTTCCCGCAAAACGCTGTAGCTCTGAATGGTGTCGGTGCCTAATGGAAGGTGGGGCCCGTGTTCCTCGACGGCCGTGTCCACGCTGAACGCCAATACACGAGGCTCGGTGATGGGCCCTGGGCTTTCCGGAGGCACGTCCACGACTCGAACGCGCCTGGCATTGCTTTCATCTTTTCCGTACTTTGGAAAGCACTTCAGAATCTGAGCTACAATTCGCTCCCGAAGATCATTCGTCAGGGCTTCATGAAACAACGGAGGCAAGAGTCGATGTCCGAGTTCCGTCAGCCGCTTATACGGTGTGGCAATCGAACAGATTGGCAGAACGAACTCAGTGTCGGCGGGGAGTTTTCTGAGTTCAAAAAGTGACCAGCTGGAAATCCAGGGGCCACTGTTAATCTCATTAGGCAGGTACTGGTCAATCATGTCGTGCTTTGCTGACGTGAAGCGGAGGGGGCCAGAAATCCATGATATGAATCCTTGCCGCAAACTGCACGGCGGAGATGCTGTTGGCTGATCGCAGGTCGCCGTTGTGAGCGGATTTCAATAAACGAAAAAACGGTTTGAGGCGCCCGCCTCAAACCGTTTGTTCTTGTATTTATCTATCGACCAATGGCAGCACGCAGCACTTAGAAACCAGCGTCACCCCGAAGTTGTTCCTGCTCAAGCTGGTACTTGCGAGTGGCTTCAACCTGTTTTGTCAGCTTGAATTCGGGGCCTGCCGGGAAGTACTGCACGTCATCGTCAAGGTATGTGGCAGACGGCAGCGTCTGCCCGCCGATGGAAGTCTGACATCCAGTCAGAATAACACTGGATGATATTGCTGCCATCAAGGAGAGCAGAATCCGACTTCTTCCTGCAGGTACCTTCACGGGTGTTTGCCTTCTACATTTTCTTCGAAAGAGCAGGACCGTCCAGCTGGGGAGGATCATGCATAACGACACCAAAGATCGGTATCCGTCTGGTTTATCGGCCGTTACGTCCCGGAGAATTTGCAAAACCGCTCCAATCGCTAAATCTTTTCCAATCGGAACACTAAGATGCGACTCCGTAATGGCAATATCTGCCGTTTGGCGGTCGTGAAACGTTGATCAGATGGCGAGGAATTCAGAACCACAGAAGGCAATCATGCAAATCTCAGGGATACAAACGGACGTCATTCTGGGCGACAGAGCTGCAAATCTTGATCGGATGAGGACGGCCATTATTGACGAAGTACAGCAGTCCAGTCGTTTGATCGTGTTTCCCGAGTGCTACACAACCGGATACTGCTTTGATTCTCTTGACGAAGCGATGGCCGTGGCAGAACCTGTGGCTGGCGAAGCCGTCGCGGAAGCCGCCGCTGTTTGTCATGACCAGAATTGCTTTACGGTTTTTGGCATGCTGGAACGAGCCGGCGATCAGCTCTTCAACACGGCCGTACTGGTTGGCCCGAACGGGCTGATCGGCAGCTACCGTAAGATTCATCTGCCTTTTCTTGGCGTTGATCGATTTACGACACCAGGCGACCGACCATTTGAGGTGTTTGAAGCGGATGGTGTCCGAATTGGAATGCTGATTTGCTACGACGGTGGCTTCCCCGAAGCCGCCCGCACACTGGCACTGAAAGGGGCGGACATTGTATTGCTGCCCACTAACTGGCCACCAGGAGCAGAATACATGTCGTCCTTTTCCGTGAACTGCCGGGCAATGGAGAACGGGATTTACTTTGCTGCCATCAACCGAGTTGGGACAGAAAGAGGTTTTTCGTTCATCGGTCGAAGTCGCATCTGCGACACCGTTGGCGGCACGATCGATGCCGCTGAGCACACTCAGGATGCAGTTGTTCGCGCCACCATTGACGTGGCTGCCGCACGCCAAAAACGCATTGTGCGTGTTCCTGGAAGACACATCATTGATCGTATGGCGGACCGCCGCCCCGAAATGTACGGCCCCATCTGCGAACCTCACACGCTCCTGCGTCCCGGGCGTGATGAGCCGGCTTGAAACGGGTCGCTGACTACGACTACCTGTTCAATGGCGGTGCGTCCCTCAGCAGTTCAATCACGGCAGCTTTCAGGCCAGGCGCAACGGACACGCCTTCACCGGTGCTGATGTTTTCGTCACCCTGCCAGTCGGTGCAGGATGCGCCCGCCTCGCGCAGAATCGGAATTAACGCCGCGATATCCCACGGGCTCATCTGCGGATCCACGGAAATGTCAGCGCGGCCGGTCGCGACCAGCATGTGCCCGTAACAGTCTCCCCAGCCTCGGGCAATCCTGACTCGAGAACAAAGGTCCGGCAGCACATCGCCGCGACCGCAACGAATATCTGATGTCGGTTCGGTGAACATCAGTCGGGCGTTCTTTAAGTTGGTTTCTGAAGACGCTGTGGCACATTGAGCTTCTGCGTCGCCAATCTTCCACCATGCGCCGTCGCCTTCGACCGCGTAAATTACCTCGTTCAGGGCAGGCAGACGGCAGACGCCGGCAACCATTCGTCCTTCCCATTCAATGCCGATAAGAGTTCCAAACAATGGTACGCCATAGATGAACGGTTTTGTTCCGTCGATCGGATCCACGATCCACCGATATCCATTGCGACTTTGAACGTCATCGAACTCTTCGCCCAGGATCCCGTCTTCCGGGAATTCGGCAGCCAGCGCATCACGAATCAACTGCTCTGCACCTTTGTCCGCAATCGTCACTGGCGAATCATCAGCTTTTGATTCGACACCCAGTGTCTGAGAGCGATAGTGCTGCAGAATCAGGCCAGCCGCCTGCTCAGAAAGTGAGATTGCGAATTCCAGACGTTCACGGTGTTGTGTCATTGAAAGCCCTGAGCTTAGTTGGATGGCGCCAGCTTCTTCTTTATGCCCGAAGCGCAAGTGAGGTGCCACGTTGGGTGATCGCCTCGCTTAGGTTTCGTGTTATGAAAAATACTGATCAAGCGAAACAGGTGGCGCTGCACAAGTAGTCAATTTGAGAGAATCGTTTCGGGAATGTCGGGCACAGCCCGACACAGGGAAATCTAACGTACCGCAGTGGCGGCTGCCAGCCGCGCGCTTTCACATGCCGCCTTCGTCAGCTTGACATGGTCCCATAATCAGTTTGGCGCATGCAGTGCCACCGCGACACCCATGCCACCACCGACACACAGCGTGGCAAGGCCCGAGCGAATCGCACCGGATCGGATGCGATTCGCAAGATGAACGGCCAATCGCGCACCACTGGCGCCGATGGGATGCCCTAAAGCAATGGCTCCGCCGCAGGGATTGACTCGCTCCGAGTCCAGCTGCAGTTCCTGCATACAAGCCAGAGTCTGGGCCGCAAATGCTTCGTTGATTTCGATCGTGTCGAATTCTGCCAGCGTTTCTGCATGGCTGCTGCAGAGTTTACGGATGGCATGAACCGGTCCCAGTCCCATTTCCTGCGGGGCACAACCGACGACGCTGGCCGCTGAAACTGTGGCCAGCACGGGCCAATCGTTGGCTTCTGCTGCCATTCGACTGGCGACGACCAGCATGGCCGCTCCGTCGTTAATGCCAGATGCGTTACCGGCCGTAATTGTTCCGTCTTCAGCAAACGCAGGCTTCAATTCCGCAAGCTGTTCGGCGGTTGTTTCCGGGCGCGGATGTTCATCGTTCTTCAGTTCCTCGAACGAGGCCAGTTCCGCGTCGAAAACCCTGTTGTCCATGGCTGCTGCGTATCGGTGTTGCGACTGGGCCGCAAACGCATCCTGTTCCTGACGATTAATGTTCTGTTTATCGGCCAGTCGTTCTGTCGTCAGCGCCATGTGATCGCCACTGAAGGCATCCAGCAGTCCGTCACGGAGTATCGTGTCCACCAGTCTGGCATCGCCGAACTTCGTGCCGGAGCGTGACCGAGGCAGAATGTGTGGCGCGTTGCTCATTGATTCGGTTCCGCCGCACAGAATCACATTCGCGTCGCCAGCACGGATTGCCTGGGCCGCCAGAATGAGGGCGTGCAGGCCGGAGCCGCACATCATGTTCACGGAAAACGCGGGCGTTGATATCGGCAGTTGAAGACGCACGCCAATCTGGCGAGCGATGTTCATTCCCTGACCGGCATTTAAGATGTTGCCCACGATGACCTGGTCAACAGAATCCCTTGGCAGTTCACCCAGCGCGGCTGCGGCCGCGTGCACCGCGAGATCGACGGCACTGAGTCTGGAAAGCGATCCCAGAAACCGGCCAATAGGAGTGCGTCTGGCTGCCACGATACACACATCCATCATAATGAAACAGACCCCATCGCTCTGGCTGAACGTAATAGAAGAACGACGCTGATGTTATCCCCACCATCCGCCGTTAACGTGAATTGTCTGGCCGGTAATGTAGTCGGCCAGCGGGCTGCACAGAAACAGTATGGCATTGGCGATTTCGTCAGGCGTACCGAACCGACCCATCGGAATCTGTTTCAGCATTTCGCTGCGGGCTGTATCCGGAATCGTTTCCGCCATCTCCGTCATGACCACACCTGGGGCCACCGCGTTCACGGTAATCCGACGACCCGCAACTTCTTTGCTCAGTGCTTTCGTCAAACCAACGACGCCGGCTTTGGCCGCTGAGTAATTTGTCTGACCGAAGAAGCCGACAAATCCCGAAATCGATGCCATGCTCACAATACGTCCCCCGTCAGAAATCCGAGCGACCGCTTCTTTGCAGACCTTGTAAACGCCGGAAAGATTGGTGTCGATCACGGCCTGCCATTCGTCGTCCTCCATGTTTCTGAGCGAGCGATCTTTCAGAATCGCAGCATTGTTTACCACGATTTCCAGAGAACCGAATTGCTCAACAACGTGGTTCAGCATCGCAGCAATCGATTCGCGACTGCGTACGTCACCTTCGACGGCAATGGCGCGTGCCCCCAGTTGTAGCGCCGTCTCCTCCGCACGCGACTGATTGATTCCGTCCGGATCGGCGAACCAGGTGATCGCAACATTAGCTCCGGCGGCATGCAGAGCAGTCGTAGTCGCCCGTCCCAGTCCCTGTCCCCCGCCGGTGATGACTGCCGTTCTTGATGTTAGATCGATTTTGGTCATGGGGCGGGGCTAAAAGTGAGGCAGCGGAACGCAGCAGGTCGCCATTTTGTGACCGTGGAACAGTCTAGTTGTTCTCGCGAACTACTCTATGCACCCGGTCGATAAGTCGGTTTGCCGGGAATCTGCGTTGGGATGCGAAGCAACAGAGTGCCGCAGGCGACGTACAGTGTTTTTAAGTCCGTTCCACCGAAGGTGCAGTTGGTGATAGTGTCTTCCGGTGTCTCGCGGTACGCCAGAAGTATGCCGGCCGGCGAAATGACGTGAATCCCCGGTCTTGTGTCCAGCGTCTCACTCGTCTCTCGCGTGTTGTGCAATCCCGCCGCCACGTACAGATTTCCGGCGGAGTCGATGCACATGCCGTCGCCGCTGCGGCCAGGATAAAAATCAATCAGCACTCGGCCATTTGACACGCTGCCGTCGTCGTTCAGATCGTAGACGCGAATGTCTCGGTGGTGACCGGCACCAGGATGAGCTTCGATCACGTACAGCTTACTGTTGTCAGGTGAAGTCACGATGCCATTGGGCATGTGCACATCGGGAAAGGCCAGGATCTGATTGACCGTGCCGTCCGCATCGATACGATAGACGGCCTTCACATTCTCGCCTTCAGGATCATCGACGGCCGAACGCGAGGTGAAGTAGATGCGCCCCTTTCCGTCCATGCACAGGTCGTTGGGTTTGGCGAAGGGCCTGCCCTTGAATCCCTCGGCCAGGACCTCAATCTTCCCTGTCGCGGCGTCGGTGCGAGTCACCCGAGCGGCACCACCTTCACAGGCCAGCAGGCTGCCATCGGGAGCAAAATACAGCCCATTTGTTTCGTTGGTGCGGTCGCGATAGACCGAAAGCCTCTTTGTGCGAGGGTCCCATTTGTGAATCTTGCTGACTGGCACATTAGTGAACAGGACATTGCCTGCGGCATCGACGACTGGCCCCTCTGTGAAGACCTCCACGTCTTCCACTTTGGCCAGAACTTCAACCGTGCCCAGGTAACGTTCCGTCTGCAGGCCGCTGTAGTCAGTTGGCTTCGCAGACGCTGGTGCCAACTGCGAAGCCAATGCAAGTGAGGCGGTTGTGGCAGACGCATTTTTTAGAAAATGACGGCGAGAATGATGTCGCGGGTGTGGCATGTCTGTTCCTCAGAATTGTTCAGAATTACAGACCGCCGGAGACCAGTTTCTTCAGGCCGTCGAGATTCTGACGCAGGCTTTCTTCTGCGTCCAGGTTGCTGCGGTGATCAAGGATGCCGATGGGGCCGTTGTAGCCACTGGCTTTGACGGTTTGCAGCATCGACAGCTCGTGCTTGCCACTGCCGACGGGCAGGATCTTGTTGCTGCCGGCAGCAACGGCTGCAGCGTCTTCCATGCCGTTGATGTTCAGGCACAGCAGGTAGGGCTTCATGATCTGCAGGTGGTTGCTGAAGTCGGCCATATGTTCATGACCGTGATGGAAGTTGTAGACGATGCCAACGTGGTCGGCATCGTGGTGTTCACGCAGATATTGGCAGACAGCAACCAGATTTTCGGGGGAACCGCCCCAGCCACCGTGGTTGTATAGACCAAATCGACAGCCCAGTGACCGGGTTTTTTCTACCAGCGGAAGGACGGCCGTGGCCGCAGCTTTAACGCGTTCCTGCCGGGTCTCCGCCGTCGGGCTGTGAGCCGTGCTCCAGATTTGAGGTCGGATGCCGTACTTCCTGATGAGCGGTTCCATGGCATCGTGCCAGCTCCAGAACGCAAAATAGTTCAGGTTATGTTTCTTGTATTGCAGGATTTCTTCTTCAAACGTCGCCACGTGCTCGGCTCGCCAGTCGTAGGCAACGTGTTTTATCCCCAGTCGCGCCAGCATTTCCGCTCGATCGGCCGGACCGCGTTTGTTGGCGTCGAACGGAACAATGCACCACGCGACAAGATTATCCGCTGCGTAAATGCCTGATGCCGACGTGTCGTCGGCCGTGACAAGGGCGGCCTGGTGGCAAATGGTCACTGCGATTATGACTGCGATTGAAGTTCGAAAGATCATGCTGGAATCCTGTTGGTCGATCATTGCAACGATGCGTACACAAAGGCGTCAAAGGCGAATTATTTTTTGCGAGTCTTCTTCGCTGGCGGCATGAAGGGGGCGTCCGGATTGTAGGCGGGGTTCGCCATCGGCATGCGAGCCTTCAGTTTCGTCTGCCACGTCTTCAGCTTCGCTTTCAGTTCTGCTGCCTTTTCAGGGTGAGAGTCACTCAGGTCCGTGGTTTCACCGAGGTCGTCCTTGAGGTTGTAGAGTTCCGTGGCACCAAATTCGTACAGTTCGATCAACTTCCAGTCCCCGTCGCGGATGGCCGCACCTGGCGTCCACGTGGAACCGTGATAGTGCGGGTAGTGCCAGGTCAGGGGATTGTGTGCAATGTGATCTTCTCCCTTCAGAAGGGGAACAAGACTGGTGCCGTCAGCGTGCTGCTTTGGTTGCAACGGAATGTCGGCGAGTTCCAGCATCGTGGGGAAGAAGTCCGTGCTGATGACCGGCTGACCGCAGACACTGCCCGGCCTGGTGATGCCGGGCGCTTTGATGATCATTGGTTCGCGAATACCACCTTCGTACAGCCAGCCTTTGCCGGATCGCAACGGCAAATTGCAGCCGGGACCGATTCGAGCCAGTGTGCACAGTCCGCCATTGTCTGAAAAGAAGATGACGACGGTATTGTCAGACAGCTTCATGTCAGTAAGAGCCGCACCGATCCGTCCAACACTGTCATCGACTGCTGCCACCATCGAAGCCAGTTGGGCATTGTCCTGGCGTGACCGGGATAAGCCTCGATGTTCCGCAATGGGGCTCTGCTGTGGATCGTCAAACGCCTGTTTCGCCTTATCTTCGTAATGGTCGATTCGTTTGCGGTACGGCTGAATTGGAGTGTGCACGTTGTAATAGGACAGATACAGCAGAAACGGCTCATCTGGATTTCGCTGCTTCAGAAAGCTGATTGATTCATCTGTCAATCGCTCTGTGAGATATTCCTGCTGCGGCTTGTCCTTCAGGTACGGATTCCTGAAAGGCGAGTAATAACCGCCGGGCGGTGAGCCCCTGTGGTGACCACCGATGTTGATGTCGAAGCCCTGGTCGGTAGGCAGATGGCCTTCACTGCCCAGATGCCATTTGCCGGCGAAGAATGTCTGATAGCCCTGTTCCCGCAGCGCCTCGGCGATGGTGACCTCCTGCAACGCAAGATTGTCGCGGTCACTGATCTGCTGAAATCGCGGATTGTACGCTCGGGCGGCGGTGGAGCCTGGGATCCAGTCGGTGATGTCGACACGAACCGGATGACGCCCCGTCATGATGCTGGCACGTGTGGGTGAGCACACGGGGCAGGCGGCGTAACCGGCCGTGAACTTCATTCCCGCCGCCGCCAACGCGTCAATGTGCGGGGTCTCATGAAATGTGCTGCCAAAACAGCCAATGTCTGCCCAGCCGAGATCGTCGACGAGGAAGAATACGAAATTAGTGTGTGCCTGTTGCGCAGCGATGGTGACGCCGGACGTGCAGGTGATCGCTGCAATCAGAAACCTGACCGTGGCCTTGTGACGCATGCTGACTCCGGGGCTAATCATCGTTCACTGAAATACAGGCGTTTCATTCTTGCCGGGCGACCCGGGCGTGTCCAGTCACGGAAAAATGCCTGGAGTCGTTCTTGATACAGGCAGGCCGCACCAGCAAGTGTATCCTACATTTGCACGAGATACACTCGCTTGCGCGTCGAGCTTGGTGTGAGTGTCCCATCCGGACGCTTCTTCATGACATTGGCGCTAATTGGCCTGGGTCATGACCGGTGCGATGATCCGGGAAGCATGTTTGGCGTTGTGGTGAATGGTGTTGGTCGCTTTGACCGCGTCGTCAGGAAATTCGAGGGTCAGTGGTTTTCCTGTTTGCGGGTTGGGTTCGTACAACGGTGCGCCTGTGCTTGCGACGGTGACTCGGATTCGATGTCCCGCGTTGAATATCTGGCTCATCCAGCCGATGGGAAATGCGATCTTATGTACGGTTCCTGGATTCATCAGTACCTCGTGGTCAAAACCGTCCCGGTAACGAGCTCGCCACGGATAATCCACGATCAGGATCGACCTTCCATCCGGATACACGTCACTGATGCGAACAATGACGTCCGTGTCACGTGCCGTTGACGACACGAATAGCTCCGCGTGGACTCGCCCTGTCCATTCAACTGGTTTGGTGAGAGGTTCGGTCGTAAATGTCAGCACCTCAGCCTGTGTCTCGAACGCTCTCGCATCGCGAGCCCCGGGAAATGAGCGGCCGGGGATTTGCATGGGGGCGTAAGGATCACTGACGTAGCTGGTTGATTTCTTCGCGCTGTTCAACGGTTGACCGCTGAGTCCTCCGTTCGCCTGCAGGAACAGGGATGTGCCCGTCGATTTGGGCGGAAAGTTCTGTGCCGACCGCCATACATTCCCTGGAGCACCGGCTTCTCCAACGGCTCCCATAACGTAGTACCGCACTGTGTCAGCACCATCGGCTTCATTCGGCTGGGCCTTGAGGTGATGATTGAACCACTGAACCATGTGTTCCATCACCGGCCAGGTGGCGTTGTCCGGAAATGTCATGTCTCCCACTCGACTGCTTTTGTTGGTTCGTCCGTGCAGCCAGGGGCCAATCAGGAGTTGTTGCGTACCTCGTGAATGTTTGCCGCCCTGGTGTTGTCGTCCGATGAAACTGGCGATCGAGCCCTGGTTCATGAAATCGTACCAGCTGCCGATCGTGAAACACGGCACGTTCATCCGGTCAAAGTGCAGCGTACAATCCTCGGCCTTCCAGTAGTCGTCATAGTGTGGGTGGGCGAACCATTCGGCCAGCAGGTCACGGTTATCCTGCGGATTGGCACAAACGCCGTCCATACCTTTGAATCGTTCAGGACGTGTGCCCCCGCCGATTCGGTAGCCTTCCTGAAACAGGCTTAGTCCCGTATCGATCATGTACTGACAGACAAGGTGCGGCGGTTGAGTGACGGCAAGATAGTTCTGGGCATATCCACCCTGGGAACTGCCAAACGTTCCGACTTTTCCGGTGGACCATATCTGTCGCGCCAGCCACTCACACGTGTCATAGCCATCCTGCAGTTCGCCCCATTGCAACGCCCGGTAGCCGACCCATTTGCCTTGTGACAGGTGTGTGCCGCGAAAATTCACCAGCGCCACAACAAATCCGGACTCAGCCATTTCCGCAGCGAACAAACGAGTCGCCTTTCCGCGCAGGCTGGCATATCGCTGTTCGAAGACGACCGGCCACGGGCCGGCACCGATCGGTGTGTACAGATACGCCGAAAGATGTTTGCCGTCTCGCATCGGAATCATCTGATGCTGCTCGGTCACGGTCCCGAAGTCCGTCTCATCGGCGACGACTGAAGCACCTGCGCTGCACGTCACAAACAATACTAAGCCTGAAAACAAACGATTCATTCGGGCACTTTCATGGTTTCAGCACCGATCCGTGAGAACGCCGTACATGATTCCCGGCGTCGGCGCGAGACTGGTTGCTGCACTACAGCGTTTCACGCTGACTTGTGGCCGCGAAGAGCGTATTTCAATAGCAGTTTCGCCACTCCCACGAGCCAGTATCGTTCACGACAAATAAGTAAACTGCTCTACCACCTGCGATATTGTCTTGACGGACAGAAACCCTTTACCGCGTGGCGATGTGACCACTTCTCGAAACAGAATACCGTTGCTGTGGTGGAATGTTGAGCCAACCGACGAAGTGATCCCTGGGGTGGCGGTACGTGTCGCGGGCCACAATTCGGCCGGGCCGTGCCACAGAATCGGTATTTTCTGCAGAAAACCGCTGGGTGGGGATTTCATAGAGACATGCCGTCCAGACTGCCGAGCGCCATTGATAAGGGATTGTTTGTACGTCGACAGACAGTCGCAGCGGCACAGGTGCAGGGGTTGATCCACTTGTAACGAATGGATCGGGGAGCGTGTTTTCTGGCGTAATCGGCCTGACTGAACAGTTCGTCCGGGTGACCACAGGATCTCATTACTCATGAACAACAAAGAACTTGCATCTACCCTGCTGACATTTAGAATTACGGAAGTTGGATAATCTGCGCTGTCTCTGCGCCCAGTCGGCCAAATTGCTCGGCTGTAGCGTGAGGTGACGTAACCTGGTCCAGCCCGGTCTGTTACATCAACGAGAGCGAATCTCAGTTCTGCAATCGCATCTCTGTCTGGAGTCTATGGAACGATGGCAAAGAAGTACTTGACCCTTGAAGAAGCAGCCGAGCGTCTTGGTCTTTCTACGGACCAGTTAATGCGACTGCGCGAAAAGGGAGAGATCCGTGGCTTCGCTGACAGAGGAAGTTGGAAGTTCAAGGAGCAGGAAATCGAGGAATTTGCACGCAGCCGGGAGACCGATTCAGCTCCTGACGTGCAGATTGTCGCCCAGGATGACGACAGCTCACTTGAATCTGCCGATGCCGACAGCGATGTACGAATTGATTTCGACGACGACGACGACGAGGCAGAAGAGTTGACCGTTGCTGATGAAGACAGCGACGTCGCAATTGTGGCAGATGCTCCCGCAGGAGCAAAGGATCTTGAACTGGCCGCATCGGACAGCGACGTACGTCTGGCATTCGACGATTCTCTGTTTGACTCTGATCCGGAACTTCCCGTTTCCGATAGTGACGTCCAGCTTGCCGATGATTCTGCGATCGATGTGGCAGATGCTGCTGCAGAACCGAGCGGTGCGGGAGTGCTTGACTTTGATGATCCGTCCGACGCTGCCAGCTCGGACAGTGACGTTGCACTCGTGAACTCAGATTCCGACAACGATGTGACGATGGTCGGTGCGGGCACGGATCCGGACATCGAACTTGTTTCCTCCGCCACGGAATTGCCTTCAGACGACAGCTCGGTGATCCTGACGGGGTCAGAGACGGATGGCGACATTGAACTGGCGTCTACTCTGTTCGATGATGGCGATTCGGATCCCGACAGTGACGTGCTGCTGGTTGATTCAGACAGCGATATTCGTCTGACCGACGAACCGAATCAGTCTGACGAAACTTCCGCGACATCGGCCGACCCGGATGAATCAGAGTCCGAGGATAGCTCGGCGTTTCTTTCCGCACTGGGACTTGACAGTGACAGCTCAGCAACGGCCGATGATTCTGAGTCGGATGTCGGCGACGATGATGCGGTCCTTGAGCTGGCTTCCGACAGCGAGTTGTTTATCTCTGATTCTGATAGTGACGTCAGGCTCGCAGACGAACCGGACGGCAGTGCGGACGTGCCAAAGGATGCGACTGTTGATACCGCAAGCGATGTGGTCATGGTTCCTGATTCGGCGACGACAACGCAGGGCTCCGGTCAGTTGCCGGAGATCGATTCGGACAGTGATGTTCACCTGGTTGATGTTCCGGGACTGAAAGAAGACGACAGCGATAGTGATGTGGTGATTTCCTCTGGTCTTGACGCTGCCGATAGCAGTATTCGTCTTGATGATGACGCGTTCGACGACGCCCCGGATGAAAACGTAACGGTCGCTATGTCGCTGCCAAGCGACAGTGACGTGCGGCGCGATGGTGAAAGATCTGATGGCGGTGCGACCGAGGAACTGTCGCTGCCGGAAGACAGCGATCTGAAACTTATTGACGCGGCCGCGAATCCCAGTGACTCAAGTGAGATTTCATTGAGTTTCGACGACGACGGAGTCACTCTGGATGCTGACGAGAGTGGAGTGTCTCTGGAAGTGGATGACAGTGGGATCAGTCTTGAGGCAGACGATTCCGGGATATCTCTGGAATCATTGGACAGCAATACCGCGCTGCTGGACGATGGTGCGATCACACTTGACGCCGGGGATTCGGGGATCAGTCTGGAAGCCGCCGACAGTGGCATTGCACTGTTCGATGACGACAGCGGTATTACGCTGGAAGGCATGGACGACATGGGGTCAACACAGCCCATGACGTCCTCTGGCGGAATTGCAGATTCGCTTGCCCAGAGCGGAGCAGACACATTACACATGGAAATTCCGGATGAGGACGCGGGGCACGACAGCGAGTTCGAACTTGCCGGCCTGGATGATGACGACGATGACTTTGGAACAGACACCAGCGTTCTGATGTTCGATGATGATGATGATGGTGATGATGGTGATGATGATCTTGCCGTGGCCGCAATCGCCGACGACGCAGACGATGATACGTTTGCCGATGACGACGCCTTCGAGGACGACCTGGTAGATGATCTGGACGAAGGATTTGACGACGACGAAATGGACGACGTCTGGGATGCGGAAGAGGACGACGACGACCACGACTTTGATGCCGGTGAAAGTCACGTTGGCGACGACGACGGGACGGCGACTGGAATTGCGGCTGCCGGTGTTGGTTCGTGGGTTCAGGAGCAGCCGTGGGGTGCCCTGTGGACTTCCTTTGTGTCGATCGGTGCTCTGCTTTCAGTGTTCAGTGCGTTGGTCGGTATCGAACTCGTACGCACGATGTGGCTGTGGACTCAGCCAGGTGAACACGCCTCCGGCCTACTGGGCATGCTGGGCGGCATGTTCGGCAAGTAACACTGTCAGCGACAGTCCCCGTCACAGCGTCTCTTGCGCTGGTTCCCGCCGCGAACGGCGTGTGCCGGCCCGGGAAACCGGCATGCTGACGATCCGGAACGGTTTACGAGAAAGAGTAGACTGATTTAAACACCATACAGCGGCCGGAACCGGTTGCTGAGTTGTTCGATCAGGGGGCGGTTGGACAACGGGGTGCCGGTTACGACTTCGACCAGCCGATTCGCTGAGAATCGCTGTCCGTGCTGATGAATGTTCTGACGCAGCCATTCCAGTAGTGGTGCAAAGTCGCCGGCTGCGAACAGGCGCTGCAGATCACCGATCTGATCTTCGGCCGCGGCAAAGAACTGAGCGGCGTACATGTTGCCCAGAGCGTACGTGGGAAAATAGCCCAGCAACCCTGCACTCCAGTGAACGTCCTGCAGACAACCTTCAGAATGATTTGAAGGAGTAATGCCGAAGTCAGACGTAAATCGTGCATTCCATGCCTCCGGAACGTCAACGGGTTTCAGGTCTCCGGAAATCAGATCCCGCTCCAGATCAAATCGCAGCATGATGTGCAGGTTGTACGTCACCTCATCCGCTTCCACACGAATGAATGATGGACTCACGGCGTTGATGGCGAAATGGAAGTCATCGAGCGATGTTTCGCCCAGGGCATCGGGAAAGGCCTGTTGTGCGGGTGGATAAAAGTGTTTCCAGAACGATCTGCTGCGACCGACAAGGTTCTCCCAGAGTCTTGACTGCGATTCATGAATCCCCAGAGAGACGGAACTTCCCATAGGCGTGCCAAATGCGTCGACAGGCAATCCCTGTTCGTACATACCGTGACCGGATTCGTGCAGTGTGCCGAAAAAAGCGGATGGAAAAAAGGACTCGTCATACCGAGTCGTCAGTCGACAGTCTCCCGGACCGAATCCGCTGCAGAACGGATGTGTGGTGACGTCCAGTCGGCCTTTCTGAAAGTCAAATCCGATCGCCTCAGCGGCTCTGCGTCCCAGTTTCGCCTGTTGCGCTTTCGGGTAAGTTCTCGATAGCAACGACGCGTCCGGCTGACGTTCGGCACCACGAATGGCGTCCAGCAAGGGAACGAGTTCCTGCCGCAGCGCATCAAAGACACCGGCGACTTCGGCACTGCTGGCGCCGGGTTCATATTCGTCCAGCAGCGCGTCGTAAGGCTCGCCTCCATCACTGAACTGCACGGCCACTGCTTCCTCCTTCTTTAGATCAATGATCTGTGACAGCCACGGCGCAAAGCTGTCAAAGTCGCCCGTGCCGCGGGATTCCGCCCAATGGTGTTGTGCCAGGGCCGTGACGCGCGACAGTTCTTCAACCAGGCGTTGCGGCAGTTTTCGGGATCGGTTGTATGTGCGTCGGATTTCTCGGATGTTGACGGTCGAGTCTGCATCCGGGGCGTCGGCAAGTTCGCTGTCTGCCAGCTGATCAAGTAATTCACCGATATGCGGATCCGTCGACCACTGATGGCCGACTCCCGCCAGCAGGCTCAGCTGGCTGGCACGATGCTCGTTGCCGCCGACCGGCATGTAGGTTTCACGGTCCCAACTGAGAACGGCACCGCAGGATTCCAGCAGGGCAGCTTTGCTGACGCGGGCGAGAAGCTCCTGATAGAGCGTTTGCGGATCCGTCATGTTATTCCAGAATCATGTTCTGTGCAGTCCCGCCGGATGGAATCATGGGCAGCACATGCTCCTGATAGGTGCAGATAACGTCCAGCAGGTAGGGCCCGTCATGTTTAAGCATTTCTTCCAGTGCTGCCGGAAGGTCCTTCTTAGTGCGTACCTGCCTTGCCTTGACGCCATAGCCTTCTGAAATCTGCACGAAATTCGGAAACGTCTCTTCCAACTGCACGCCGTCGCCATCTCCCAAAGCTTCAGGGTGATCTACCGGGCCCAGATAGGTGTGAGCTCGTCTGCCTTCCATGAAGCGATCTTCCCACTGTGTCACCATGCCCAGATGCTGATTGTTCAGCAACAGAATCTTGACCGGCAGTTTTTCACAGTACAACGTCGCGAGTTCCTGAATATTCATCTGGAACGAACCGTCACCGTCGATGTCAATGCACAAAGCATCCGGGTTAGCTGCCTGCATCCCCATGGCCGCGGGCAAACCAAAGCCCATCGTGCCCAGGCCCGAACTGCTGAGCCATCGGCGTGGCTTGTTGAACTTGTAGAACTGTGACGCCCACATCTGGTGCTGTCCTACACCGACTGCAATGAACGGATCCTTTTCCCTGGTCTGGCGATAGAGTTCCTCGATCGCCCACTGCTGCAGAATCTCATCTCCGGAATCGCAATAACTTAATGGATGTTTCTTCTTCCAGTCCGCGATCCGCGCCGTCCACTCCGATATTTCAGGAATATCCTTGTCTGTCAGCGTCTTATTCAGGGCTGTCAGTGCTTCCTTCAGATCGGCATTGATCGGAATGTGCGCTTCCTTGTTCTTGTGGATCTCCGATGGGTCGATATCGATATGCACGATCTTGCCGTGTCTGGCAAACGCTTCCAGTTTGCCGGTCACGCGATCGTCGAAACGCACACCGAACGCCAGCAGCAAATCGGAGTCGTCAACCGCATAATTCGCGTAGGCCGTGCCGTGCATGCCTAACATGTCCAGTGACTGTTCATGGTCACCCGGAAATGCTCCCAGCCCCATTACGGTCGTTGTGACGGGGATGCCCGTGCGGAGAGCGAATTCACGCAACTCCTCGGATGCGTCACTCAGAATGCAGCCGCCACCGACATACAGGACCGGTCGCCTGGAGCGTCGGATAGCTGCCACAACCTGACTGATTTGTTCGGGAGCTGCTTTGCGAATCTCTGGATGATATCCGGGCAGACGAAATGGAGGATCGAAGTCAACTTCGTCCAGCGGCAACGTGGTCTGCTGAACGTCTTTTGGAAAATCGATCAGGACCGGACCCGGTCGGCCGGTTTCGGCAATATAAAACGCCTCTTTCACGATCCGAGAAACGTCTTTGATATCGGTGATCAGGTAGTGGTGTTTGGTGATCGCCCGACAGACCTCCACCATCGGCGTTTCCTGAAATGCATCTGTTCCAATGATCTGCTGAGGCACCTGTCCGGTAATAGCAACCATCGGAATGCTGTCCAGCTTGGCATCCGCGATTCCCGTCACCAGATTCGTCGCCCCTGGACCACTGGTGGCCATACACACACCTGCACGTCCCGTAGTCCGGGCCACGCCCTGAGCCGCAAACGTACCGCCCTGCTCATGCCTTGGCAGAATCGTGCGAATTCGGTCGCGCTGTGCTCGCAGAGCCTGATGCAACGGCATGCTGCATCCCCCCGGATAGGCAAAAATGACCTCAGCCTCTTGCCGAATGAGCATTTCTACCAGGATTTCGGCGCCGGTGATGGTTTCGACGGAGTTTTCTATTTCAGATTCGGTCGTGGACAATTCAGTCACCTTAGAAACGCTGTTCAAGTTACAGGATGCCGGGTGGTGCATGCTGCCTGCACAAGTCCGGAGGATTGATTTGTATGTTTGCAACGTGATTCGCGAAAGTCTGCCTTTTTTCACGCCTGTAAGGCTTCCGGGGCGACCATCATTGATCGTGATCCACCGTGGTTCGCAATTCAGGGCAAAGTGTAGGAAGCGGTTTGGGTACGATCGACCCCGGACTGACGGAGATTCATCCGAATCACGTAAATCCTGACTCTCGCGGTCCACAATATACGTCTGGACACCCCGTCGCGCCGATGGGGCCACAATTTTCGTGAGCAGCGTTTCCATTCGCGTCGAAAAGACGCATTATGACCATATGTCCGTTCTAATTCCCTGCTTCAGTAGCGGCTGCTTTTCATTGTGTCGACTGCTGCCACGACGCAACAGACGTCGCATTGTGTCTCTCCTGGGATTACTGGCGGTCCTGACACTCTCGTTTGTCGTTCAATTCAGGCAATGCGTCTCGCAGGACACTGATTCCGGTGTGAATACACGGCATCTTGCGGCAACATTGCGGGCCGCAACCGTCCGAATCGAGACTCCGAATGACCTTTGTTCCGGCGTACTGGTCTCATCAAACGGGCTGATTCTGTCGGTGGCACATGGTGTGACCGCTGCAGATCGAACGGTGTCCGTCTTTCTGCACGACGGACGATCCTTTAAGGGCAGGGTGCGATTTCGTAATGCCGACCTGGACGTCGCCGCGATTCAGATCACGGCCGGCCCTGACGAAAGGCTTCCGCAGCCGATCGCGCTGCAGCGGGATATTTCAGGGCCATCGGTCCGCGAACAAAGACCGATAGTGTTTGCGTGTGGCTATCCGGCACGCGAATCCAGCGGGCAGTCTCCAGTGCTGCGCATGGGCCGAATTGAAGTTCAGGACAGAAATGCCATTCGCTCGTCGTGCGTGCTGACCGCGGGTGATTCCGGCGGGCCGCTGGTGAACCCCGCCGGACGGCTGATCGGACTGCATCGACGTATTGGGCTGAGGCGTCAGGTCAACGTGCATATTCCGGTCAGCGTTGTTCGCGCCGCAGCCAGCAGGCATGGAGAACTGACGGAGCTGAAGGGCGTCGCCTCATCGACGGCCCGGTTCGACCCACGGCCGTCGGACCAGGTGTTGCGCGAGCTGCGATTGAGGACCGCATGGTTCTATACGCCCGGCGAAGCGGATCCGTTTCTGGCCGGCACATGGCTCACCTCGTCTCTGGTGACAACAAAGCTCAGCGAACTGCCAACCGAGATCGAGATGTTGACATGTGGTCGCGCGGGCGAAACGGCAGTCAGATTCACAAAGGTTGCAGTCGACCGGCAGCTGGATCTCGTGTTCGTCAAGCTGCACGAGTCGGCGGACGCTACTGATGTTCCCACTGTGCCTCCGATCGGCGTGCCGGATTCCACGGACCTTTCTGTCGGAAGCATCGTCTTTGGCGGTTCCGAGGCTTCGCCAGGTGTCGTTGCCAGAACAGCGCATCGCGAAATAGCTGTGGTCGCGCGTCTGGGTGTCGAGTTGCTGATTCAATCGGGAAACATCTATGTTGAGAAAGTGAACCCTCTGGACGCGGCGGGCGACGCCGAACTTCTGCCGGGCGACCGTCTTGTGAAACTCGGGGACGCGGATCTCAAAGACCTGGATGACGTCGCCGACGTACTTTCGAATTATCAACCTGGCGACCGTGTCATTTTTGACGTGGAACGAAACGAGCAGAAGCTCCAACGAATTGGCCGCTTGACATTTCCGGCGGACAGCATGCTGCAACGAGAGAACTTTCTGGATGGTCGAGCAGGAGAGCTAAGTCGTCGCCGAACCGGATTCAGGAGTGTCATTCAACACGACGTGAATCTGTCGCCGTTGCAAATGGGCGGGCCGCTGGTCGACCGCAGGGGACGTTGCGTTGGCGTCAACATCGCCCGCCGTGGACGCGAATCGGTGCTTGCTATTCCAATCGACCGGTTTTCCGGCTTTCTGACACCTTTCGCAAGGTGAGGCTGCGATCTTCTGTCACGGTAGAGAGTTGACCACTTGCGTTCCTGCACGATGATCAGCAGAATTCTGTGTCCCGCTTTTTGCCTGTTTTCGAGTCAATAATATGTCTGCTCCTGAATTGAAGTCCCTGGCTGGTATCAAACTGTTTGACATGAAGGACCAGGTTGCTGTGGTGACAGGTGGTTCCAAGGGCCTGGGCACGGCGATGGCGGCGGGACTGGCGTCAGCCGGTGCGTCCGTTGTGCTCGTCAGTCGAAATCTCTCCGAAGCCACAGCCGCTGCCGCTGAGATCTCAGATGGTTTCGGCACAAAGGCGATTGGAATGGTCTGCGACGTGACCGTACAGTCCGACGTCGAAGCTATGGTGTCTCAGACGATTGCTGAATTTGGCAGAATTGACGTTCTCATTAACAGCGCTGGCATCAACATTCGCGGCAGCATGGATGATCTCACTTATGATCAGTTTCAGCAGGTGCAGAAAACGAATGTGGATGGAACGTGGCTGTGTTGCAAAGCGGTGACTCCACATATGAAGGCAGCGAGCTATGGCCGCATTGTGAATATGGCCAGCACACTGGGGCTTGTCGGTTTGGCCAATCGTACGCCGTACACATCCAGCAAGGGGGCCGTCGTCCAGTTGACTCGAGCTCTGGGACTTGAACTTGCAACATTCGGAATTGCGTGCAACGCCATTTGCCCCGGACCGTTTCTAACGCCGATGAACATTCCCATCGCCGATACGGAAGAAGCAAAAAAATTCATCATCGGCGCCGTCGCTCAGGAACGCTGGGGCGAACTGGAAGAAATCCAGGGCGCCGCAATTCTGCTCAGCAGTCCTGCTGCCAGCTTTATGAATGGCAGCATGGTCACTGTCGACGGTGGCTGGACGGCTCGATAGGCGTAATGTGTGATGGCCGGTATTGAGGATCAGCTTCCGGCATTCAGGCCGGAACGTCTTCGTTCTTCTTCGGCGCTTGATCACGTAGGGGCGCCACCCAATTGCTGAACGTGTCTCTTCTTTGTTCCGGTGCGGTGTCGGCGACGCGTGCCAGCGGCATGAGATCACGAAGCACGTGAATGACTGAGGCTACGCGAACATGTCCACGCAAACATCCGGCATGGGAGTGCTCGACATCCCGCGCAATGCCCGATTCGTACTGTAGCCCGTTCTTCGACGACGTTCGATAATCACGATCGCTGTCAGTTGTTTCGCTTCTTCAAGGGTCACGGCGTCCAGGTCGACGTCGATCTGCTGAAGGATATTAATGACTCTGCCGACCACATCAAAACCGTAGTACATTATTCAGGTTCCTGACAAACCACGGGAACTGACCCTCGAACGATCAACACTACACGCCGGGAAAGCGAATTCAGTAAAGAATCCGTGAAATCGTTCAAGGTGCGACGTTGTCATTTGTCAACATCATCGTGCTTCCGTGAAAAGCGAAGCACTCATGTCGCCACGCGGACCACAGCAGGGTGCCTGAAGCATACAGCAGTTCAGGCATCGCCATTCTGAGGTGAGCAGTCATTGGCTGCGACTCAAGGCCATGCCCGGATTCGGCATGGTTGCGCAGCCAGTGGTGCCAGGTGTGCAGCCGGCTGCAGCAGCTTTCAATGCGATGTGGTCGTAGAGCTCCTGGTAAGCGATTGCCGCACGCGGCAAGACGCCTGCCGTGGCGTCAACTCAGCGTGTGAGGCTGTCGGCGTCCATGGTTCGGGACGTTCCTCAGGTAAAGTACCGCAGGTCTAGTCAACGTTCCATTTCCCGTTGAAGGAGACGCCCATGCGGTCGACCGCCAGACGGACTCTATCGAGTTCAATTTGGATTTTGTCGCTTGCCCTGATCGGCTGTGGCACTAGTTCCACCGACCAGACATCTGCTAAGCCACTGTCGGAGAATGAATCCGATACCAGTATTGCGACGAACAGTTCGCCGAATTCCGAACCGGTTGCGGCGAATAGAGGCGACCGCTCGCAAGGCGAAGCGACAGTCGCTGCGACGAAACCGGAGCCTGTCACCAGGAATGAAGGGGAGCGTGAGGCCGCACCGGAACCAGGAGTCGATGTGCCCCAAGCAACTCTCGAGAATCTGTTGACGGAACTGGATGGCGGCAGGCGAATTTCAATGAGCCAGTCGCAACAACTGGTGGACCTGTCGACTGAAGACCCTGAAAATCCGCTGGTCGTCAAGGCGGCTCGACTGGTACTGACGGATATGCGAAGTCCCAACTGGAATCGCATCCAGGTTATCGGAGAATTGCTGATTCGGCATCATCTGGACAGTTCTGAGTTGCCGGGTATGTGTATGTCGTTTTACCGGGTCAACGGTGGTGAACACGTTCTGAAAAGCATTGCGGACAAATCACCAAATGATGAAACCCGGTTCACCGCCAAGTATTGGCTTGGCTATCGTCTGAAAGACCAGCCGGAAAGAATGGAGTTGATGCGGGAGGTTGCTGATTACGCTGGTGATCTTCCGTACCGAAACTCGACCTTGCAGGCTCGGGCGGCCGGCCATCTGAATGCGACGAATCTTGTTGTTGGCAAGGTCGCACCGGACATGATCGGCCACGACATTGACGGCGAGTCGTTCAGGTTGTCCGACTATCGTGGCAAGATCGTCCTGCTCGACTTTTGGGGAGACTGGTGACCACGCTGCCGGGCAATGTACCCACACGAGCGGTCGCTCGTCGAAGAAATGAAAGATGAACCATTCGTGATCATCGGCGTGAATTCTGACAATGAAGAGCAATATCGGAAGGCCATCGAAAGGGAAGATATTACATGGCGGTCATTTTATGATGGCGGTAGCACCGGCGGCCCTATCGCGACGTTCTGGGGCGTCAGTGGATGGCCGACAACTTGCTGGCTGGATCACGAAGGGGGCATTCGGTTCAAGAATGTTCGCGGAAAAGGGGTCGACAACGCTCTGGTGGAACTCTTGCCGAAAGTCCCCGGTCGAACACTGAAGGTCGACGCCGGAGACGTCGTTTCATCCGCCGAATCCGTCGCGAAGGAAAATAGTGCTGAACCGGCGGTTGCCAACGCAGGGGAGGATGTGGACGTTCCGGCCGACCGTGATGCTCCCTGATGGATTCGCCGGCGAAACGTTTCCCGGCAAACGCCACGTCTTCGCGGTGTCGCGGACTTCCTATAACCTGGTTTCCCGCCCAGCGGGGACATTTGATCTGTTGGGTAACGTGTGCTGACGTCAGTGGTCGAGGTGATCTTCTCCCGGACCTGGGTGAATCATACACCTGGGAGTTTGGTGCGTTTGCGCCAACGGAGAAAAGAGAGCATGGCGCACTCTTCGCAGGCAGCCGCAAGACCAATCTGGTGGGAGGATTCCCGACCGTGCAGCCACGAACTCACATTGAATGCTCTGTGAGTCCGAGGGTGCGTTGTCTGGTCGAGGCAGCTTCCCATGCACATGTATCGAGGTGTTGTGTCTATTTGACGGAACCTCAGACAGTAGATTTGTTCCTGAGGTTGTGTGCCTGTGACTTCTGTGCGACGTCTACTGACCCGCCTTCCGTAGCTCAGATGTAACAGCTCACGAAGGGCGGCTCCCACACAACACAAGAAATCAGTCGCGATCGGTACACCGGTTTGTTGGTTGCGCAGATACGTAGGGTGTCGTGACGACGGGCTTGCTTGACAGGTAGTGCGGGTTCAGGATGTACTGGTGTATACGTCGGCATCGCTGTCGCCACGTAGATCGCAATTCGACCAGCCAGGGATACTAAGCTGGAGCCAACTTTGAAGCACGAAACCAAGAAACGCAATGCACTCGTTCTGCTGTTTGGTGGCCTCATAGCCGTCAGTTATTCGTTGCAGCTTTCGGACGGACATTTCCATGAGGCGATACCAGCTCTCGTGCTCGTGGTGGGGTCGTTCATGGTCATCGCCGGTGGTGCCATTCATATTAAAACTATCTCCCTGCTGGAAAAGGAGATTGCCGAATTACAGAAACGAAACAACACCCAACCGCACGAGAATTCCACTGGTTAACCAGTGGATGGCCCGACAGCTGTTCGGGAGCGGAATACCGAATTGTCCCGGAGAACTGTCCCGATCGCATGGGCAGCGTCTGATCCCGTCGCTGGCTTCTATTCGTTCGCCGAACATCTGTTCCGGTGCGGCGTAGCGAGGGGTTCCGGCAAGCAGTCCGGAACGCGGCTGGGACAGCCAATGTGGTGAAACGACATCACGCGATGGTGACATTCGGCATCACGAACGTTTCACATAATCCGCTAACGCAGAGGAATCGTCGTGTAAGCAGGGGTGGTCATGATCATTTGAAGCTGTCCGGTTTGCCTGCTGTTAACAGTGACCTAGCGTTTCACCTTAGTGAGCGATTTGGCACAACAGGCAGAGAATTCATGGTCGTAGTTGACAAGATTATAAAAACCTGCGGCCGGCTCTTGTGGCCGCCGTCGACAAGTCGGTGCGATGAAGCTGACGCGATGGCGTATATTGACCAGTTGTTGCTCGAGGCCATGGCAAACCGGAAACACCGCGATACTGCCGGTCCATCCGTTGCGGAAATTGTCGAATTAAGACGACGGTCGGAAAGCGATCGCCAACGTCAGAACTCGAGACCTACTGTGTCGCGCAGGGCGACGAATTACGGCCGCGCGTGGCAATTCAAAAACTAGAAGGACAACTCGGATCTCCATTCCGCCCATCCAAGAAGGCAAGCGCGCATCGTCGGCAGTCCTGATGAGCCGGAATGGGTGGCGGCCGAAGCGTGTAAAGTGCCGGGCATCAGAAACGCCACCGATACATTGGCGAACTTCACTGATTCGCAAACTGGTCTGGCTGGTATCGATACCAGCGGACAAGACCGGGAAATGCTGAACGTCAATGAGACCAACTTTCGCCCGTTGAAATCGAATACTTTTGCAGCAGATCCTCTGTCGCCACAAGAGAGATTGGTCGGGGCCGACCGTTTGGATCTTCGATCACTCGTGAACGGACAAGGCAACTGCAGTTGGAGGTGAGTCCAGCAGCTCATTTGTATTTCAGGACCAATCAGAGATTTCCGAGGACGGCGGGAGAGTTTCTGAGCGACTATCTGCCCGGTTGGCCGGGAGATCCATTCAGTGACAATGAAGAGCGAATGCGATATCGCTTCAACGCCGAAACAGGAAACGCCACCGTGTGGAGCGTTGGCCCGAACGGTACCGATGACGGCGGACATGTTGACGCTCACGCCAATGCCACCGACTTCGATTTCGGCCAGACGATTCGTGCTCCGAGATGAGCCAACATTCGATCATCTCACCGTCTCTTAAGCATTGAAGTGGATACCTTCAGCTTTGTCGAAACCCCTTGGTTTGTTGGCTCTGATCGAGACATTAGTTATCGCACGCGACTTCGACCAGTTGGATGCAATTAGCCAGCGCTGACGCGAACTCGCCCGAAACACAAACCGGCAGAAATCACCGGTTCACCACGTAACTTACGCAGGAGCCGCCGGCCGGAACGCGTTGGACGTGTTGACGCGTTGAATATTCGTGCCGAATCCCCGGTTGCCCATTCACGAAGAATCGCTCACCCTGCAGAATCCAACGTAGAGTAACACATGCGATTGAGTGCACTCCAGGCCGCTGGGGTCCGACAGAATTCAGGCCCGAAAATGCGATGGTTTGTATACGAAGACAGTAGTGCTGAGAAACTGGCGCCCATTGCGTTGATGCGACCTGTGTTCGAGTTGCTGTGTGGCCGAGAAGGATTGCGACGGCGACTGCAACGATGGTTCCCGGCAAAGAGCTGGGGCGCTTTCGTTCGCCCGTGGCTCGCTCCTGTCTACGCAGAAGAACATCCCGAGGCAGCGGTGAACGACCTGCAGGCCCTGCGAGAAGGCCCCGTTCTTCTGTTCAATGGCCGCTGGATGCCGGAGGCTCGACTGACGGCAGATGATGTTACGATGGACAACGCGGGGTTCATCGACGGACACCTGGCCTGGATCGGACTTGAACCCAAAGAAACCCGTCTTCTCGAACACGATGACTTTCAGGACATTCTGTTGGGAATCGCACGAAATCGTCGGGCGGTTGACGCGTCCGGAACAATGATCAATCGCCCGTGGGATCTTGTGAACCAGAACGGCCGACAACTGGAACGGGATTACGTGGACGAAGGCGTTTCTCAGGGACCGCAGTCACAGCATGTGCAGTGCCTGGGCAGTCCGGCAGATGTTTACATATCCGACCTGGCGGAAATCGATCCATACGTGGTGATTGACACACGAAGCGGCCCGGTGTCCATTGATCGTGACGTTCACATACAATCGTTTACCCGTATCGAAGGGCCCTGCCACGTTGGTCGTGGAACAAGCGTGTTTCGCGCACTCATCCGTGAAGGAACAACCATAGGCCAACATTGTCGCGTGGGCGGCGAAATCGAGGAATCGATACTGCACGGGCATGTGAACAAATACCACGAGGGGTTTTTGGGACACAGTTACGTTTGCCCATGGGTAAATCTGGGTGCGATTACTACGACGTCCGACCTGAAGAGTGACTACAGCACGGTTAAAGTGCCGCTGCAGGGCGAGATGATCGATTCGGGCATCATCAAAGTAGGGTCCTTCATTGGCGACCATACAAAAACCGCCATCGACAGCATGTTCAACACAGGTTCTTCGATCGGAGTAATGACGCTTGTCCTGCCCGGCGGTCGCCTTCTTCCCAGGCACATTCCATCCTTCTGCAACGTCAGCTTCGGCGACGTGTCGGCGGACTGGCCACTGAAACAGAGCATTCAGACGGCTCGGGCGTCAATGCAGCGACGTGGCAGCGAACTGACACCGGCGGCCGAGCAACTGCTGAGAACGGTGTACAATATGACGGCTGACGAACGCACGGGCGCCATCAACCTGGCCGCTGAGGAACGAATCCATCGCCCGTAGCCGTCCTGCGACCTGATCGAACTTCGAACCCGGGCCGCCACGAACCATCCAGGCCAGGGTCGTCATTACTGCTAAGAGCAAGGTCGAACAGGTTGCCCGGGTCGAGACCATTGTCAGATTCGGACCCGGGGCATCGCGGTGTCGAACTGCATCTTCCTGAAACCCAGGTGTTTTCCACGCCGGTGACTCGAAATCAATTTCCCGATCGTCGTCCGTCAACATTCAGTGCCTACAGAACTCGGCGGTTGTGGGGCCAGTCCGGGCAGTAATTCGCCCCATCCGGCTCGTCAGTGTTCCGCGGAGAAATGCGTTCTTCGGTGAGATTGAATGAATATTTTTTGCACTTTTTCCGGAGAAATCTGTACGAAGTTCGTGCTAATGGGGCACTAACAAGGCTGAGACCGCGAAAAACCCGAACGAATTTTCTCGTCACGGAATATTGTCGGCTCCATCATTCCCAGGTTCTCTGACGTCCCTGCAGAGAAAGGACAATAATGCGACTGACTTTACGAACTCTGCTGGCGTACCTGGATGACCGATTGATGTCAGCAAATGCCCGTGAACTGGGACAGAAACTGGCCTCAAGCCCACTGGCCACGGAGTTGGCGAACAGGATCAAGGAAGTTGTGCGGCGGCGCAGATTGGCTGACGATGCCGCAAGACAGAAAACGATAGACGCCAACCTGATAGCCGAATACCTGGATGATCAACTGACGCCGGAGCTTGTGGCACTGATTGAGAAGGAAATCCTGGCGTCTGACCATTCATTGGCGGAAGTCGCCGCCACGCATCAGATCCTGGGGCTTCTGAGTGATCCGGTGGAGATTGAACCCAGCCTCAGAGAGCGTCTCAGTGGAATGGATCCGGCTGCCGGCAATTTGGACGACGGCAATAGTGATGCGCAGCTCGGCACGGCCGGAACTGACTGGCAGCCGTTGGCCCCCCAACTGGAAACATCGAAACGCTCGCCCATGATCCTGCTGACGATCATGGTGCTGGGCTGGCTGGGCTTGCTGGCGACAGATGCAGATTTGTTCAATTCACGCCCCTCAGAGACCACGGCAATTGCGGTCAACGAACCGGATCCACTGGCAGCCCCCGCACCGGCTGCCGATCAGAATCCGTTGCCCAGGATCGATGGACAGCCCGCAGTCACCGGCGAACTAACTGAGCCGTCCACAACGGCGCAATCGATCAATTCCACCTCCGAAGATCCTGCAGACCCGGCACTGCCCGGTGAGCCCGAAGACGTCGTGGTGGCCGAAAACAAGAACTCGGCAGTACCAGATGGGCCGAAAGATTCGTCCGAACCAGAACCGCAAACCGATCCCGCGGATATGCAGGACCTGACGACCGCAGGACAGCTCTCGCCGGCTGCCCCGACGCAGCAACTTCACCTGACGGACGACTACGCCATGACGATCATCTCCAGTCCCGACGATGCACAGTGGCACTGGGCCACATCGTTGGTTGAGGAACAGGCGACGGATTGGAATTCTGTCATGCAAACACGTGTCGTAGGTATCGCGGAACCGTACTCCGTCATCGTCGAGAACCATCAAGGTGGCTGGTCAACCATCGTTCGCGGCTCATCGCTGTTTGCTGCGTTGAAGAGCAAAGTCACCGGGATTCGGTTATTCGACGGACGCATGACACTGCTGCGAAGCGCTTTGGCGGGGCAGCCGACGGAGGCGATACCTGTAGGCATCGGGGGCAGGATACTGCATTTTTCTGTTCCTGAGGTTGGGCAACGAATTGGAATTCATGTGGTACCGCTTATGGAGGTACAAGCGGATGTTGGCGATGTCCAGACAGTGATCGAGAATCACTCGGCGCTGCTGCCGTTCAATAACCCGAGTATGGTTTTCATCTTTGCTGCAGCCGGCGATGTCGTTGTCAGGGTCGACGAAACAGAGAACTCCGTCATCATTCGCCGAGGAAGCATGCTGCAATGGGATACAAATTCGGACACACTCCCGGATGAAACAGCCGCGCAGACGACGATCGTTCCTGACTGGGTGATCGAACCGCCTGGCCCACAGACCGACGCTACGAAGAAACTGTTGACGCAACTTGCCACGGGATTCGCAAAAGACGAATCTGTCACCGACGCGGCACTGAGCCTGAATGAACATCGAAATCCACAGATCGCCGCCTTTGCGATGAAGCTGCCGGTGTTGCTCCGCAAGGTCGACGAACTGGCGGTCGCCCTGCTTCAGTCGGAATCACAAGTGGTTCGGCGGGAATCAATTATGGGACTTCAGCAGGTCCTGTATCAGTCATCCGCGGGCGGCGCACGGATTCGCGCAGCCCTGGAAACTCGGCTGCCGGAAAGAAACCTCGAAGAAGCTATGCGCCTGCTGGAAGGAGTCTCCAGGACGGCTGCAGAAGAACGTGACGTCTGTGAGTGGCTGGTCAGCATGCTTGATAGTAAACGCGTGGCGCTCCGTGAACTCGCAATCTACAATCTGGAACGCATCACGGGCGAAGACCAGGGGTTCTTCGCGGGCGACAGTTCAGGGCGGGTGGCCGCCGTCCGTCGCTGGCAACGCATTCTGTCCCGAAACAACGGGCGTCTGGTCATGCCTGTCGAGTAAATGCACACGCTCTTCGGGGCCACAGGTCAGCATAGAAGACTGTCATCGTGCAAGTTATAAGGCGACCTCCAATTCCCTGATCCGGTCCTGCGAAAGCACTACTTCTGCCTTGCGATCTGTTCCATCAGCAGGCGCAGCTCATTCACCCTGGCGGGGTGCGTTTCGGCCAGGTTTGTGGTTTCACCGATGTCGGCAGTCAGGTCATAAAGTTCTTCGATTTCACTGCGTTCCGTGTCTCGAGCGTATCCGGGAACGTTGTGTTTAGCAGCAAGATACTTCCATTTTCCACGGCGGACTCCGTTGCCCTGGTAGAAGAACGTGTCACGTGCTCCCTGTTCGCTCGTACCAACCAGCAACTCAGTCTGGTCAACGCCGTCAATCGTACGATCCTCAGGAATCCCAAAGCCAGCCAGATTTGCGAACGTCGGCATAAAGTCAATCGTTGCAAAAATGGCACCGGAAACTTTGCCGGCCGGAACTTCCCCCGGCCATCGAATGATACACGGAGCTCTCGAACCCGCTTCATAGCAGGATCCTTTGCCGTCGCGTAAGGGCCCTGCATCGCCCCAGAAGATTGAGCCTTCCGGATGCCCCTTCTTTTTTTCGGTGTAAGCCGGCTGATTCCACGGGCCATTGTCGGTGGTGTAGATGACCAGCGTGTTTTTTCGCAGACCAAGTTCATCCACCGTGTCCAGAAGACGGCCGGTGTGGAAATCGAATTCTTCGACAACGTCACCATACAATCCACCAGCGGAGGTCCCCTTAAAATCCGGCGACGCATCAATAATTGTATGCATCATGGTATGGGCCAGGTACAGCACAAATGGCTGTTGCGGGTCGCGTTTATTCTTCAGGTAGTCAATGGCTTTGTCTGTGTAAAGCTGAACCAGACTTCCCATGTCCTTCGTATTTCCTGCCGCAACGTTGTTCTCGTGGAACCTGACGTTGCCACCATCATTCGCTCCCAACGTACCGAAGTAGTAACCGAAACCCTGAGCATTGGGCATCCGATCAATGATCGGTTTACGGTTGGAGACATCCCACTTGCCGATACAGGCCGTTTGATAGCCAACTTCACTGATCAGTTCGGCAAACGTAACCTCATCCGCCGGCATGCCCCAGCCCTGACTGCGCAGAGGATATCGCCCGGTCAGCAGCGCAGAACGCGAAGGACCGCAGACGTGCTGCGCGTAGAAGTCAGTAAACCTTGTGCCATCCCTGGCCAGCTGGTCCATTCGGGGAGTGCTATTTGTCTTCGACCCATAGCAGCCAAGATCGCCGTAGCCCTGATCGTCCGTGAAAATGATCAGAATGTTCGGGCGAGGGGGATCACTCTGCGCGATCAGTGCCTGGCAATCCCCGGCGAACGCTGCTGTGAGGCCGAGTAAGAATGTCCTGGTAAACGGACGAGTCAATCTTCTGTTTTGCACGTTACTATCCCTGTTGCTGGCATGCAGGCGGTGTGGCGGCCACGAGTCAGCCGGAGATCATCGCAGACCTAGGCGACGCCTTCAAACGGATACGTGACGCAGAACGCTGCTACGCAAGGAACCGCAGATTACCATCCGGAAATGTTCGCAACTGGACGACCTGCTGTTCGCCACTGGAATTCGACTGCCCCTGGCACGATGGCAGCAGACTTCTGCCGGGACGACGGCGACATGGCGAACGACTGGTACAGCAGACCGAGTCCGCATGCCCGGCACAACCGATACTCTTTGACCTGTCTCTTGTGGGCAGCCGACCGCACCGGTTACGAAAGTCTCACCTGCGACAGTGCCATCCGTTTGCATTGATTGTCTCTTCAACCACGAATTGTTTTGGTACGGCACGTCCCGTGCTTTAGACTGATGGAAACGCCCTTTGCACGAGACTCAGACAATGATTCCACGAAATCTCAATTCCCTCAGATTTGGCTGCCACGTTGCCATCTGTACTGTTTTCCTTACGTCGTCCACTCACACCATTGCGCAGCGCGAAATAGAGGTCGTACGTCCGGGCCTGATCTATGGCCTGGGCCATGTCGAGCGTGTGTCCCGGGGATCGGCCCTCATTGACCTTGGTGACGTTCACACGTTGAAGGTCGACGAACGAGTGGCCGTCATTCGCCCAGTCAAAAACTACTTCGTCCCGATTGGCGTTCTGCGAATCGAGCAGACCGGTCCTACCACCTGCCGCGCGCGACGCTCCAATGTGGTGAAACCGCTTCCCGGTGACATCATCATGTTTACCCGGGAGTTCTGGCAGTTGAAGACGGGCCCCCATTTTCGCGACGAGTACCTGAAACAGCAGATCATCAAGACATCAGCCGCTTTGGGTTATTCCACATTCCGGCGAGGCGACACGGTCGCCGCATTGATGCGGTATCAGCTGAATCATCCGAAATGGGAACGCGCCGATGGACACGTGATTGGATATCTGGAGGGGGCATCCTTCGGCGACGGCCAGCGAAAATTCATCGAGGGACTACTAAAGCAGATAGGCATGATCCGCGAATATCATCGGGTCGGGGGCCGAACGCTGCCGGCGGCGGGTGAACATTGGGTGAACGTGATGACAGTTCTGCTGGGCCCCACTGTTACCGCGCAGCATGAGGCGGCTCAACCCGTATCCGACGACGAGGGTCTGCTGGAGGAGGAATACGGGCCGTCAGTTCGAGACATTCGGCGGGTCGTGCGGGAACGATTGTTTGATCGCCTTGATGAGGAGCTGGACCTGATCACGTATCTGGTCGCCACATTGCTTGAAAATCCTGTCGGTAATGAGCATCTGTGGTTTATTCAGCAGTTTGGCCAAAGTCAGTTTCCGGCCCTGGTGCGAGACGATGCCATCTTTGAGCGGATACGCGTCATCGTTCGAGATTTGCAGGGCGACTTGTAGACCGGTCGATTTCCTTACACGATGTCCCTCCGTGCATGACGAATCGATGAATCTTGACGCGCTGGACCACGGTCTCAGCCCGCCGCGAAACCTTCGTCACAGCCTGTTTCCCACGCGGTGACAATGCCGCAAACGGCGCGTAATAACGACATTCGCATCATTCGCAAGGGCATGCCGTTGCACATCAACGGTGACCAGCACCTGCCTTCTAGGCATGGGGCAGGGGCAGCCGCTTGTTTGCCCCAGGCGCATATTCAGCGTCCAGCCAGAATTGCGGGGGTTGCGGACGGCCGAAAAAGTATCCCTGAGCCATGTCGAAGCCAAGGTCGGCACAGATGTCTGCCTGTGCCTGTGTTTCGACACCTTCGGCAAGTGCGGTCACGTTCAGATCGTGAACCATGTTCAACAGGGCTCGAATACTTGTCTTGTGCGGCACGGAAGCGTCTTCCAACCCTCGAACAAACGAGATGTCAAACTTCAGGTAGCGCGGCGGCACCTGAAACAGCTCGACCAGCCGAGCCTGTCCGGCACCAAAGTCGTCGTACGCGAGATCGATATTCAAATCGTTCAACAGGGCGGCCAATTCGGTCAGATATCTGATCGATGTGATTGCGGCTTCGTGTATCTCAAGCACGATACCCATGCTCGGGAAGTCAGACCTCAATTCTCTCAGTGACTCCAGCAGGCGCGGTGTTTCGAGTTCGGCGGGGTGTGTGTTCAGGAAATAGCGGCTATGCGGATCCAACTGAATGCCGGACAGAACCCCTTCGGATCGACACACTTCGCTGAGTCGGATTTCGGACGCTCGTAATGCCGCAATGGGGAAGATTTTGTCGGGAGTTTCCAGCCCGTGCACGCTGCTCCGCACCAACGATTCGTAGCCGATGACGTCAGTATTTCCCAGACTGACCACCGGCTGAAAATACGGGTCTATATCCGGACGGTTGAGCAGGCGGTCGAATCCCTCATACAACACGGTATCATCAGGAACAAATGCCACGAACGTCTCAGTCGTGCGATCCTCGGCCGCGGTTGACTGCAGTTCCGTTCTTCTGATCACAAACCCGACCTGGCCGAACTGCGCGACGTCGCCATCATTCAGCGACTCCACGGAAGTTACTCGGCGACCGTTCAGCAAAGTGCCATTCGTACTGCCAACGTCTTCAAGAAACAGTTGATCGCCGAGAGCAAAGACACGAGCATGATGGCCGGAAACTGTTGGATTTGACAGACAAAGATCGTTGCCAAAACGACGCCCGATCGTCAATCCGTCGGGAGTGACTTTTGTGCGTTGCTCGTCTTCTTCACGTTCGGAACGCCGCACCATCGACCATGCGCACATTTCAGATGTTGATTCTGACGAGCAGATGTCGCGCAATCTGCTGAAGTCGGACAGAGCCAACCGGGCGTTTGTAAGGTGATCAGTCATTCAGTATTGAGCCAACGTTGCTACCGCATATCCGGGCGTCGAATCCCTCGACCACAAGGGCAATGACAGGAGGACGTGCCTCAGCCACAGCGTGGTCCGTACGAAACATAGCTTTCGTCACTCAACGGGTATCGACGAGGACGCAGCCGGCATGCGAAATCCGGGCGAAAGCGACACCTAACACCGGTTATGACGGTTGGGCCTGCTACTCAAACGAATCATTGACCGTCGTAATCGGCGTCTTGCGGGCAATTCGCTTCATTAGCCCTTTCAGCACCTTGCCGGGTCCGACTTCGTAGAAATCGGTGCAGCCGGTATCAAGCATGCTGCGAATCGAATCTTCCCAGCGAACTGGCTGCAACACCTGCTGAATCAGAAGCTTGCGGATTTCGTCCGGGTCGGAATGCACTTCGGCGTCAACGTTGGAAACGACGGGAATCTCGGGGGCCCGAAGGCTTGTGCCATTCAGCACTTCCGCCAACTGCTCATCGGCCGGCTTCATGATCGGCGTATGGAACGCCCCGGCAACAGCCAGGGGAACAGCTCGTCCACCGTCCGCCTCTGCAATTTCTGCCGCACGTTCGCAGGCTCCGTTTTCACCGCTGACAACAATGTTACCGGGGCAGAGGAAATTGGCAATCTGAATGGAACCGTGTCCGGATGCTTCGTCGCAGACTTTCTGGACCTGCTCGCGATCCATCAAAAGGATGCTGACCATACCCGATGGCGTCGCATCAGCGGCAGCCTGCATCGCCTGTCCTCGACACTGTACAACCCGCAGCCCGTCTTCAAAAGACATGGCACCGGAAAACACCAGTGCGGTGTACTCGCCCAGGCTCAGGCCGGCAGCCATCTCACATCCCAGTACGATTTCCGGCGAATCGGCTCGGAGCCTCTCCAACGCCGCAAGACTGGCCACAAACAACGCAGGCTGGCTGTAGATCGTCGAATCAAGCTCGTCAGCGGGACCTTCAAAACATAGCTTCGCAAGATCGTACCCCAGGATTTCCTGAGCCTGATCGAACAGCTCCTTCGCCTTCGGATACTGCTGTACGATTTTTTTCCCCATGCCAACGTGCTGAGCACCCTGTCCCGGGAATAGAATTGCGATCTTTGGCATCTGTCCGAAATCCCTGTTCCTGCGGGTGTGGCACGGATCGTACGTTATCCGGCGGCGGCTTTGGCTGCGATCGCCGCAAGTTGTTCAACGATCTGGGCGTTGATGTGATGCGCCTGCATCTCCATCGCCATCTTCAGTGCGTTGCGAATCGAATCCGAATCGCTCGATCCGTGACAGATCACGCAGCTTCCATCGATTCCCAGCAACGGAGCTCCGCCGGATTCCTGGTAGCGATACTTCTGACTGAGCTGCTGCAGCACCTGCCCGGCCTTATCTCGCTCGGTCGACAGCTCTTCAAGAAGTGTCTTCCCGACGGTTTTCATCATAAATTCAGCCATGCCTTCGCTGACTTTCAGAATGATGTTGCCGACAAAGCCTTCACAGATCAGCACATCGGCCTGGCCATGATACAGCCCCCGACCTTCAACGTTGCCGATATAGGAATCCTGCAGCGGCGAGTCCGACAGAAATCGATGAGTGTCGCGATACAGCTCGTTGCCCTTGCCTTCTTCGCTGCCAATGTTCATCAATCCGATACGCGGACTTTCGACACCCAGAATTTCGCGAGCGTAAATGCTGCCCATCAGAGCGTATTGAAACAGATGTTCGGGACGAGCGGCCGGGTTTGCACCGACGTCTACCAGCACGCTGCTACCCTTCAGGTTTGGCAACGTCACGGCAATACCTGGACGCTTGACACCCTTCAGAAACAGGCGTGTCCGCAATCCTGCCGCAACAACCGCACCCGTGTTGCCGGCGCTAACGACAGCGTCAACCTCTTTGGCGGCCATCAGTTGCCAGCAACGAGCAATCGAGCAGTTGGGTTTCTGACGAAGCGCAACGGTGGGCTTTTCCTCCATGCCAACAACGCCGTCTGCCTCAACAATCGATATACGGCCCGTAGGGTCGCCGCCAGCATCTGCCAGGCTCGATTCCAGAACAGCCGGATCGCCGACCAGCGCAACATGAAGCTCGGCTGATTGAGCAGCTGCCTGCAGGGCACCCAGTATGTTGGGACTCGGAGCGTTATCGCCCCCCATCGCGTCTAGCGCGATTCGCATCACAATTAATCCTCGTCGTCACCCGTCATGGTCCGACCCTGATAATATCCGCAGGTTGGGCAAATAACGTGTGTGGGAAGCGAAGTACCGCATTGCGAACAACGGGCCAGCTGAATGGGCTTTACGGCGTTATGACTACGACGCTTTCGACCACGGGACTTCGAGATTCTTCGTTTAGGGACGGCCATGATTTCATGTCCAGATTGGCAGGCACCAGTATGGCAACCGAATGTCGAGAACTGGATGTTCCCAGGAAATTTCTAGTGATCGTCCTGGCGGAGTCGCCAGATTGAGGCAAATTCGTCATCAACCACGACGCAAGCCGTTTCAAGTAGACGACTTGTGCGGTCGGACGGGCCGGAAAAGCGGCGAATGGTGTCAGACAGACCTCTGACTGTCAAGCACGGCTTCCTCAGCTTACACGCAAGCTCACGAAATCTCTGCACGCGAGTTGTGAAAACGGCCGAATTTCGGAAAGCTGCGTGTTGTACATCGTGTAATCCTTCGGAATGAGTTGACGGGTGGGGGTTATCTCCTTAGCACATGGTCCCGTCATCCCGGATGCGACCATACCAACACTACACCGCTCAGGGGCAGTGCAATCACTCGCACCGGCAGTACGTCCAATCGACAATCTGAAATCAGGAAGCCGGTGGCATGACCATCATTGAGAAGCTGGGGCAATTCTTTCTGGGGAGAATTCACGATCTTGAAGATGGCGAAACGTCAAATGACGCTCTGTTGTACGACGCCAGAGACCTGACAACCCACGCGGTTTGTGTCGGCATGACAGGCAGCGGGAAAACGGGACTCTGCCTGTCGCTGCTCGAAGAAGCCGCTCTGGACGGAATTCCCGCAATTTGCATCGATCCCAAAGGCGATCTCGGCAACCTGATGCTGACTTTTCCGGGATTAACCGCCAAAGAATTCCAGCCTTGGGTCGATCCGGCCGATGCGACGCGGAATGGCATGACGATTGAAGAGTACGCAATAAACACGGCCGACGCATGGAAACGGGGATTGGCCACTTGGGGGCAGGGCGCCGATCGAGTTCAAAAACTCCGCGATGCGGCCGAAGTCGCCATCTATACGCCCGCCAGCAACGCCGGTCGCCCGCTCACAATCCTGCGTGCCCTCACCGCACCAACTGCAGACACTCTCAACGACGCAGAGGCTCTGCGCGAACGAATCATGGCTACTGTTTCCGGACTGCTGGCCCTGCTGCAAATCGACGCCGACCCCATCAGCAGCCGCGAATATATCCTGCTGTCGTCGATTCTGGATACCTGCTGGCGACAGGGTGACGACGTGGAGATGGGATCACTGATCCGATTGATTCAGGAACCTCCGTTTGACAAGGTTGGCTTCCTTGACCTGGAATCATTCTTCCCGGCCAACGATCGCTTCAAGCTTGCCATGTTGCTGAACAATATGCTGGCGTCACCAGGATTCGCCGGATGGCTGGAGGGCGAGGCTCTTGACATCCAAAAGCTGCTATATACGCCCGCCGGGAAACCTCGACTGGCCATCATTTCCATCGCTCACCTTTCTGACCAGGAACGAATGTTCTTTGTCACGATTCTGCTGAACGAAGTGATCAGCTGGATGAGAAGTCAACCCGGGACGTCCAGTCTGCGGGCAATTCTGTATATGGACGAAGTGTTTGGCTACTTTCCGCCAACTGCCAATCCACCATCAAAACGCCCCATGCTGACATTGCTGAAACAGGCCCGAGCTTATGGGCTCGGCTGTGTCCTGGCCACGCAGAATCCCGTGGACATTGATTACAAAGGACTGTCCAACGCGGGCACATGGTTTCTGGGACGACTGCAGACGGAACGTGACAAGATGCGAGTTCTGGAGGGTCTCGAAGGCGCCGCCGCCGCCACTGCCGGTTCGTCCTTTGATAAGCAACGCATGGAACAGATTCTCGCGGGCCTGGGCAGCCGCGTTTTTCTGATGAACAATGTTCACGAAGACCAGCCTGTTGTCTTCAAGACACGATGGGCAATGTCCTATCTGCGGGGCCCTATGTCGCGGGAGCAGATCAGGATTCTGATGGATCCACTGAAGGAAGATGCTGCCGCCAGCTTGACTGCATCCTTCGGATTGACAACGGCCACCGAACAGGCGGATGACACGTCCCGACCTGTGCTGCCGCCCAACATCCCGGAATTGTTTTTTCCGGTTCGTGGAAATGTCGACCAGCTGGTCTATCGGCCGGCCCTGCTGGGAGAAGCACGCGTCCACTTCGTTGCGGTCAGACACGACATCGATCGCTGGGACGAAGTGACACTGCTGGTAGCCACCGGCGACAACATCCCCTCTGATTTCTGGGACAACGCCGACGAGTGGGACGAACAGGACTTCCCCGAACTGACAGATAGGTGTGAAGAAAATGCCGCATTTGGGGCTCTTGCAGCGTCCCTCACACAAAAGAAGTCTTACACGAAATTCAAGTCAGTACTGAAGGACTATCTGTATCGACATCGCCGGCTTTCGATCTGGACGTGTCCCGCTCTGAACGAATCGTCCAACGCCGATGAATCAGAAATAGACTTCAGAATCCGTTTGCGACACTCGGCCCGGGAAGCACGTGACGTGCAGGTCGAAAAGCTGCGTGCCAAATATACGTCCCGTCTGCGTGCACTTGAACAAAAGGTGCGCCGCGCCAGACAAAAGGTGGAACGTGAACAGACCCAGAAGTCTCAAAAAACAGTGTCCGCCGGACTCTCTGTTCTGACGAGTATTGCGGGTGCTCTGTTCGGACGAAAGCTGCGCAGCGTGACAAATGTCTCGCGTGCCAGCACGGCCATTCGGTCGGTCGGTACCGCGGCCAAAGAAAGCGAGGACGTGAAACATGCGGAAGAAGCGGTGAGTGCATTAATCGAACAGGATGAGGAGCTTGACGCTGAAATCGAAGCAGAAGTGCGACGGATTCAGGACAGCTTCGACCCCGATTTGATGGAACTCACCCGGAATGACCTCAAGCCGCGCAAATCGGACATCCGCGTCGAACGAGTGATTCTGGTCTGGCTGCCGTATGCCATCGACAAGGCGGGGAACACAGAGCGTGCCTTCTACAGCGCTTCACGCTGACTTGTGGCCGCGAAGAACGCTTTTCGACAGCAGTTTCGTTGCTCCCACGAGCCAGTATCATGTACGACAATAGATAAACTGCTCTGACGGGATAGCGTCAGTCCTCTGTGAAACCCATTAGTTTCCGAACGATCCTCGCAACGCGACAGTCGTATCGGCACTGGCCCTTGACGCTCGTTCCAACAGCGCGAGCGGAAATGGGCCGCCGAAATCTCGAAGTTCGGCTAGTCGCCAGCCGT
Organism: Fuerstiella sp.; assembly: GCA_024230215.1. Lineage (GTDB taxonomy): Bacteria > Planctomycetota > Planctomycetia > Planctomycetales > Planctomycetaceae > Fuerstiella. The sequence goes on from JAAERP010000009.1 coordinate 89,278, forward strand.
GAATATTCTGTTTACTGAGCCATGTTCTCCTGAACAGATGCGAGTAAACCCAAACTCGATCCACGTCGCGTTTGATGGATGTCAGCGGCAGACCTCTGCCGATGAGTCCTGAGCGTGACTGAAGTGCCCCTGTAACCGTCGGCAGTCGACTAACTGCGTACCGCTCCAGCCAGAGCCGGTCAAAATGGTTTTCACCCTGCCACATATCCATTGACTGAACAAGAAAGGCGTCGTTTGGCAGGCGGGACGATTCAATATGGCGTGCGACCGCTCCGTAATCAGTTCCTGTTGTAAATGAAGCCTGATACGCAAACTGACTGACAGCCAGGGCGGCGCATCCAACCGAAAACGTCCACGCGACGTGTCGCAATTCAAAAACCAGCAGAAGCATCACAATGACGGGCAGGTGAATCCACGATCCGATCAACATGTATCGAGGCCACATGGCAGCGTGAGATACAACAGAGTGGACCTGAGCCGCAGTAAATCCGGCCAGCAGAAACCCAATGGCGACTAGTCGGGCGTTGTCCAGTCGGTCTACCCGATTGCCTCGGCAAAGATGATGTTTCCAGATGTAGATACCAATGCCCAGGTACACCAGCATGAAGAACGGCTGACTCAATTCCAGCCCCGGAAACGTGACCTTTGAAAAGCAGTAAGAAGAAAACGAAACAAAGTATGAACCGTAGTCCTTTATCTCGATCAACGGATAGGGACGATCATTTACGACATAAAAGACTGCCAGCGGAATCACAGGCAATGTCAGTGCAGCAGTGCACAGATTGGTGTAGACATATTCTCTCAGATCAAATTGCCGATTCCACAACAGCAACAGCCATATCAACTGTCCTGTGATGAGGACATTAACACCATAAAAATGTATCCACGGAAGAACACTGCCTGACAGAACAAGCGCAGCGGTTCGATGCAGCGAAGGACGCTCCACGAAGCGCATCCATGCCAGGCAATGCAGGCTGCCGAAAAACACCAAAGCAGGATACGGCAGACACTGAAACGCCTGTCCCAGCCAGAGTGGATTCAGTGCTATGGCAGGCAACAGCAGACAACGCAGGAGCCGCCGTTCAATCACTCTTTCCAACACTCTCTGCCAAACGAACACACAGCCCGTGGCAAACACAAGGCTGGGCAGTCGCAACAGCCAGTCTGGTGACTGCGAGGGGTCAGCGATCAGGCTGACAATGAGTCTCACGAGTGGCGGATGAGATGATCCCGGCGCCATCAAACTGTTCTGCAGACCGAGTTCGATCGCGTGCACAAACAGGAGTTCGTCACCAAACAATCCACAACTCAGCGCGCGGTGAATTATGATCACCGCCAAAACGGTCGCGGTGGCCACGGTGATGCACCACTCAAGTAAACTGGCGCGTTCTCGAAGATTTGTGTCACACATGGTCTACAGCGGCTTTTGCAGCAGTGATCACAGAAGTTCCAAACCAGCCTTCGGTTTCCCCACCTACACAGATTCGGTCAACAAATGGGGGAATCCCGATATCCTGAGGAAGGGCTGGATGCCTCGAACAGAACCGGATTCAGGCCTTCCCGTACTCTACGCTCCGCAGAAACGCATGGAGCACACTCCCGTTATCACTCACGTTGCGCGGCCAAACGCAGATCCAAATAAACGGATCGCAACGATTCTACTTCCGAAAGAGCCGAAAGACACGCTCCCAACCTTGTTCAGGAGAACACGCCGGCACAATCCGCTACAGAAAATCAGCCATAACGGTGTCGGCCAGGAAACGACCGTCTGATGTCAGTCGCAGATGGTTCCCGGACACTTCCAACAGGCCGTCTTCCAGATGTCGTTCGGCCGAGTCTTTGGCAATCTCGACGACATCGCAGCCGAACCGATCCCGGAATCCGTTGATGTCGATGCCAGCTGCAAGTCGCAGGCCCAGAAAGATGGCCTCGCGAATTTTTTCATCGGCCGACAGTTGCTCCGCTTCCTGAAGTGCCGCTTCCCCTTTCAGCCAGCAATTGATCCATCGTGAAACGTTGCGGGCGTTGGTGCTGCGGACACCGTTGATGTAGCGAGCCGCTCCGGGACCGAATGCGAAGTACTCGTCTGCCTGCCAATACACCATATTGTGCCGACATTCATATCCCGGTGTTGCGAAGTTGGATATCTCATACTGCGGTACACCGGCACTGCCGAACTGTGAGATCGCAGCGGCATACATGTCGCGTTCAAGCTCATCCGGAGTGGCGTTCATCTGCCCGTGTCGCAGCCGTCGGAAGAAGTCGGTCCCTTTTTCAAAGGTCAGACCGTACGTCGATACATGCGTGATCGGGAGCTGTTGGACGGCCGCCAGTGTCGCGTTCCACGAATCAAAGGTCTGGCCTGGCACACCAAAAATCAGATCCAACGAGACAACATCAAACGAATCGATGGCTCGACGCACGACATCATGGGCAACAGCGGGCGTGTGCTGGCGTTCCAGTGTCTTCAGGACTTCGGCATCGAACGACTGAACTCCCAGACTCAGTCGATTAACGCCGATGCCGGACAGCGTTTTCATCACGTCGTCATTAAGGCCATCCGGATTCGCTTCGACCGAGAATTCGCCGTCCGAACTCAGCGTGAACCTGCTGAACAGGATCTCAGCAAGCTGTTCCAGCTGTGCCGTCGAAAGGTGTGTTGGTGTGCCTCCTCCGATGAATATCGTGTCGACGTCAAAGTCACCGTCCAGTCGGGCAAATTCGTTGGTCAGGGCCTGCAGGTAGGCCGGCACCAGATCATCTCGATCGGCCACCAGCGTGAAATCACAGTATCCACAGTGATGAAGACAAAACGGGACGTGAACGTACAGGGCTCGGGGCGGCGCGTCGGAATTATTCACAGACGCATAGACGTCGATGTCGCTCGGTTTCACTTGGCAACTTCCATCGAAGTCCTGTCACATCTCTGCCGGGAGTGAAGTCATGCAACCGGTGGGGTCGTCCACGGAAAATTCAGCGATAACAACCGAGAATGGCCGCAAACAATAGTAACCACGGCTAACATGCGGGAACTGTTGAAGATCTGCTCCATGAATTCCAGTCATTTCATCCGTCTCATCAATCAAAACGACGAATTTATTCTATGAACTCCAATATATTTCGTGGTTGCATTCCCGCCGTCATGACTCCGTGCCTTGCTGATCGCTCGCCGAACTACGCCGCCCTGGTCCGCAAAGCGACTGAACTGATGGCGGCCGGAATGAATGGCGTCGTGTACTGCGGTTCCATGGGTGACTGGCCATTGTTGTCTGATCAGCAGCGTCAGGAAGGCGTCCGACAGCTGGTCGAAGCAGGAATCCCGGTGGTCGTCGGAACGGGCGCGCAGAATCCGACACTGGCGGCAGAACATGCAGCCCACGCTCAGCAGGTCGGAGCGGCCGGATTGATGGTTATTCCGCGCGTCCTGTCGCGTGGCACGTCCGCGGCGGCCCAGCGCTCGCACTTTGCCGGAATTCTCTCTGCCGCGCCGAATATTCCCGCCGTTATTTACAACAGCCCGTATTACGGTTTTGAAACAAAGGCAGATCTGTTCTTTGATCTGCGTCGTGAATTTTCGAATCTGGTGGGGTTCAAGGAATTTGGAGGGGCCGAGGCATTAAGTTACGCGGCCGAACACATCACCCACGCCTCCGACGACGTCCTGCTGATGGCTGGAGTTGACACGCAGGTCGTGCACGGTTTTGTGAACTGCGGCGCAGTCGGAGCGATCACGGGCATCGGTAATTGTCTGCCTCAACAGGTCCTGAAACTGGTGTCGCTGTGCGAAGCAGCCGCGCGGGGCGATGTCGAAGCAAGGCGATTCGCGAAGGAATTGGATGACGCCCTGATCGTGTTATCCACATTCGATGAAGGACCGGACCTGGTTCTGTTCTACAAATACCTGCTGGTGCTGCTCGGTGATGCGGACTTTGAACTGCACTTCAACGAATCAGATGAACTCAGCCCCAGCCAGAAGGTCTTCGCGGAAACTCAGCTGAACCGGTTTCTGGAATGGTGGGGGAACTGGCCGGGCAACGACGCCGCGCATTAGCGACGGCGGGGAGCTAAGCCGACTTCGTCCGAAACACACTGCTGGCGACCACGGCCTGAATCAGCGAACTGCTTCATCAGGCCTGCGATATCCTTCTTCGGTGTTTCCGAACTCAATCTTCGTAACTTCGTCTTCTGATCCCATCGGCGTCTCAGATCACCAAACAATCGACGTGCTGCCGCAGGAACCAGCTACTCCTGCGGTTCCGTCATGCTCATGGGTTCCAGGGCTTCCTTCAAAACGTCCGGAGGCAGGATGCCTTGTTCCGTACATAATTCGCGAATCGTTTTCCCCGACTTGAAGGCCTCCTTCGCCAGAGCCGACGCTTTTTCGTAGCCGATGTGCGGGTTGAGGCTGGTGACCATAGACAAACTCTTCTCAACAGACGCCTCACACGCTTCCGGGTTGGGTTCCATGTCCAGCAGACAGAATTCGACGAATGCGTTCGCAGCGTTAGACAGCAGCATAATGCTTTCCAGAGTCGTCTGCCCCATCACTGGCATCATGATGTTCAGCTGAAACTGGCCACCAGTCGCACCGGACATCGTAATTGCAGAATCATTGCCGATCACTCGAGCGCACACCTGCATCATGGATTCGCACATGACAGGATTCACTTTGCCGGGCATGATGGAAGACCCCGGTTGCAGATCGGGCAGTTTCACTTCATAAAAGCCACACCGTGGACCGGATCCAAGCCAGCGAATGTTATTGCTGACATTAAACAGCGTCGCGGCCACCGCCTTCAGTTGAGCATGACATTCGACCAGCCCGTCACGCTGAGCGTTTCCTTCAAAATGGTCCGCAACTTCCACAAAGGGAACGTCCGCAACTTCGGCAAGAACGGCAGCGACTCGACCACCGAACTCGGGATGAGTGTTAATCCCTGAACCGACAGCAGTGCCGCCCACCGGCAACTCCAACACCGCCTCCGTGGCGCGTTGAGCTCGTTCGACGGACAACTGCAGCTGCCGTGCGAAGCCTCCGAACTCCTGGCCCAGTCGCAATGGCGTCGCGTCCGCCAGATGGGTGCGACCTATCTTGATGATCTGATCCCAGGCAGTCGCCTTCTTCGTCAATTCATCAGCAAAACGCTGCAATGCGGGGACAAGATCGTTGTGAATGGCCGTACCGACGCCGACGTGAATTGCAGTCGGGAACGTATCGTTGGTGCTTTGCCCCATATTCACGTGATCGTTGGGATGGATGGTCTTTTCAGGCGCAAAGCGATCACCACCGAGTATTTCGATCGCGCGATTGCTGATGACCTCGTTGACGTTCATGTTACTGGAGGTGCCGGAACCTGTCTGAAACACATCGATCGGAAACTGGTCATCCAGTTCGCCGTCTCCGACTTCCTGGCATGCCTCAAGCATCGCCGTTACCTGTTCGTCGTTCAGCGGCTTTTTTCCCGTCCCGGTCAGCTTTCCAAGATCACGATTGGCCACGCCGCAGGCGAATTTGACACGTCCCATAGCGTGAATCAGGTCCGGGGGCAATTCCCAGCCGGATATTGGAAAGTTCTCGACAGCTCTTTGTGTCTGTGCTCCGTAAAATGCATCGGCTGGCACCTGGACCTCGCCCATAGAGTCGCGTTCGGTGCGAAATTCTGACATGACTATCTCTCTGTTAGTGGAACTATCCTGCTTCATTACTGCCCTGTCCGGCTGTTATAGTATAGTCGGGCCGATGCATTTCCCGCCTTACCACAAATCGAAAGTCTCAAATATGACCAGCCGACATCTAATACCAAGTCTGTTGCTGCTCGTGATGAGCACGGGATGTGCCGATTCAGTGGAACCGCAGACTGCGCAGCCGAAACAATCTGCGAAGTTAAAGACCACGGATGACATTGGCGAGTTCAAGGCGGACGACGGCAAACAGACCGTCAGTTCCAAAGTGAAGATCTCAAACCCGATTACCGGGGCGTTGGAAGCCTATGCACCAATGAAGCAGCAGCTTGGCGAGTTGAAGATCAAGCAGTCGGTCGACTTCTTTAACGCCAGCGAAGGTCGTTATCCGAAAGACCACGAAGAGTTCATGACAAAGGTCATCAAGGCGAACAACATTCGTCTGCCGGCGCTGGGTCCTGGTAAGCAATACCAGTATGACGTGCAGAATCACGCGCTAATGGTCGTCACTGAATCTGCTGCCGAGTAGCTGCCTGAGCTGTTTCGATCTGATCTCGCAGCCATTCCGTACTTTGAAGGTACAGGTACGTCGCCAGTGATCGGTCAGACCGCCCCAAAGAAATGTAACCTCTTTCGCCGACTGACTGGTCCGAGTCAGGATCCGCCGGAAGCACAACGATCGCGTGAAACCGAGGTTCGGTGAGCTGTAGTTCATCCTCTGAATCGGTGCTGGCTGCAACGACAGCAAAAGATCCGCCTGCGGATGCCGCCAACGACGGTGATGGAAGCCGCGTCGACGCACGTGGCGTAACCCTCTGAACAATTCCTGTCGAACGAACTCGTGTACCGATTCGCAGATCGACCACGGTTCCGGCCTTCTTTGCAGCAAGACTGAAGTCTTCCTGCGCAACCGAAACGATCAGTTCCCGCGGCTGACCGTCGTCGACGACCAACAGATCGTCGCCTTCCTTCACGAATGTGTCTGCCAGATGATGCAGATTGCGAGCCATAACACGTCCCGATGCCGGAGCAAATATGGACAGCCCGTCCACCTGTTCAGCGGTTTCCAGATGCTGCGTTCGCAAGGAAGCCAGATTTCCCTGTGCGACGCGAACCGCACCGGCATCATGTTCCTTCATCGCGATCTGACGACGAACGGTTTCCTGCTGAATCTGCAACTCCAGATCTTTCATCTGCGTTAACACCTCATCGTTTCGCAGCGTCAGCAGCAGATCGCCTTCGTCGACAAGCTGTCCATCGGTAACCAACACAGCGGCTACAAAACCATCGACACTGCTGCGGATTCGACAACCTTCGTGCAGTTCGACCGTACCGGGTGCTGTCGATGCGAAGGGAACCGGAAGCCAGAACAGGATACCCCCCGTAAATGTGACAAACAGACAGATAACGACTCCGGCTCGCAGCACGCGTGGTCGATTTGATTCCATGAGCCTTAATCCTGCCTGAATCACCTTCCAGACAGGAACACCAAACCAGGCCACCATTCCCGCGACAGCCAGCAGCACACCCGCACCATGAAAGAAGACTGATGCCGCAATCATCAGGGTGCCGCAAATCAACAATCGCCAGAATGTCGCTGCAATTCCGTAGGTAGTGGGTGTCCCGAAAGTCTCTCCGGCCAGTGATGCTCGTGAGGAACTGGCGTGAGGAGTGCCGAAGATTATAGCGATCTTCGTTTGCCACAGCGGCTAATACTCAACGAGG
>JAAERP010000010.1 GCA_024230215.1 Fuerstiella sp.
ATCATGTCGGGGGTAAAATGGACACCGGTGGCTGACGGTATGCCGAAGCGGGGCGGGCATTTCACAGCCGGGAAGGAATACACCGGGGTTCCTTACTCGAGCGTCAAGCACGTCGGCCGCTACATTGGCTTCGATATCTTCCTGAAGACCTTCCTTGCTGCGGTCGAGAACCCGGAAAGCGTCCTCTACACCGAGAACCTCTACGGGAAGGTGAAGAATGCAGAGTGCTACTATGGCAAGGTCTGTTCCTCCTACACCAGCTACGCCCTGCAGTGCGGCATCTGGTATGTCAGTAAGATTCATGGACCCCGGTTTCGCGAAGGCGTCAGGATCGTGGAGCCCCAGTCGGCTCAAGCGGCACAGCCCGGCGATATCATCTATACCCCGCCGGCCAGTAAGAACGGCGGCTCGCACGTGGAGATGGTGACGGAAGTCGTCCGAAACGAGAATGGCAAAGTGGCGCATGTCCGGATCGAGGAAAGCCGACCACAAACCACCAGCAACACCCTGCGAAGCGCCAAGGCTTTTGACGCGCACCTGTCTACCAGGAACCGAGAGTTGTACCGCATCACCGATCTGAGTGCCTGGCGCGGGAGCAACAAGGCGGAGTCGTTTCTGTTCCCGAACTACGAAGACGACTCGGCGACCCCACAGATAAATCGCGTCCTGCTCCTCGATCGTGGCGACTGGGTTCCCTATCGCAAGGGGCAACCCGTGAGGATCAACATCATGGACCGTGACAACCGGGGGATTCGGGCGCTGGTGATCAAGCGGGACGGCAGGGGCGTCGAAAATATCACGCATCCCGGAAAGGGTGTCGTAGAACGTTCGTTCGATATATGCGGCGATTACACAGCGTATTGCGTGATGAAGGACGGATCGCTGAGCCAGGCCTGCGAGTTCGCTGTCTGTGAACTCGACTTCAGCCTTCCGGCTGCTGAAGTTTCGCGAGGTGCCTCATGGGATATTGAACTCACATCCGACAACATGAATGCGATCATCCTTTACTTCAAGAACTCAGCCAACGGTTACGACGAACAGAACGTGTTTATCACCGAGGAAGACCGTGAGGCCGGCAAGGTGACCATCTCCGCCAGCGTACTTCAGAACGCAAACACGATGCAGGTATGGCTGATCGGAGAGAACCAATACGGGCGACTCAAAATGCGCCGGGATATCCAGGTGACGGATTGAGGGCTGCCCCATCGCCGCGGAAACCGCCAGTTTGCCAGACTCCATTAGTCTTGTCCCGCACGAACGTAATCATAAGCCCATGCGACAGAAGAATATGACCGATTCACGCTACACCTTATCGTTGGCTCCCCTCATGGGGCTTTGTCTCCTGACGGCATTTCCATGTGCATCTCTCAAGGCCGCCCCGCAGAAGAAACCCAATGTCATTCTGATCATCACGGATGATCAAGGCTATGGCGACATCGGTGCTCACGGGAACGCTTTGATACAAACACCGAACATGGACCAGCTTCATGCGGAGTCGGTTCGTTTCACCAACTTTCATGTCGATCCCACTTGTTCGCCGACTCGCGGCGCACTCATGTCCGGAAAGTACTCCCACCGGGCCAGGGTGTGGCACACCATTGCGGGAGGCAACCACTTGCGCGCAAACGAAATAACGATGGCCGATGTGTTCAGAGCATCCGGATATCGCACCGGAATGTTTGGCAAGTGGCACCTGGGGTCGAATTACCCTTACCGGCCCATTGACCGCGGATTTGACGAATGGTTGGGGCAGGGAGACGGGGGAACCGGAACGACCGACGACTACTTCACCAATGACCGGGTAAACGATCATTACCTGCACAATGGTGCATTTGAATTTCGGCCCGGTTACGCTCCGGACGTCTTCTATGATGCGGCGATCGACTACATCCGGGATAAGGACGACGACGGGCAGCCGTTCTTTGTTTATTTGAGCACCTATATCCCACATAACCCGCATACGCTTGCGGATCGGGGATGGGCGGACAAATACATGCCCGCAGTCGATCCCAAAGTTGCCTACTTCTTTGCAGCCATTGAACGCGTCGATCAAGGCCTCGGTCGGTTGCGAAAGACATTACAGGAGGAGGGTCTGGCCGAAGACACTATCCTCATCTTCATGACGGATAACGGCGGGACCGCGGGCGTTGATTACTTCAACGCGGGGATGCGGGGCAGGAAGGGCAGTCCTTATGAGGGTGGGCACCGGACGCCGTTTCTTGTGCATTGGAAGAAGGGAAAGCTTGGCCACGGCCGGGATGTCGCTGATTTGACCGCTCACTTCGATGTCCTCCCGACGGTGATCGATCTCCTCGACCTGAAGCTACCGGCGCAGGCGGACTTTGATGGACGCAGTTTCAAAGAGCAGCTTTATCAACCTGAGAAGCTGTTGCCTGAACGAACGATCTGCGTCGAGGTCCAACGGACCTTTGAGCCGCGGAAGTGGCGGGGAGCGACCGCTATGACGAGGCGGTGGCGTCTGGTCAACGGCAATGAACTTTATGATATCCAGGCTGACCCCGGTCAGAAACATAATGTGCTGTCGGATCATTCGGAGGTCGCGGAAAAACTAAATCGAAGTTTCGATACGTACTGGCAACATGTTTCTCCTGGCGACCGTGATCGAGTCGTCTTTGTCGTTGGACACGAAAAGGACTCCGAGACCTACCTACAGTCCATGGACTGGTATGCCGAGAGGGTACCATGGAACCATGCCGCAACCTCGCGCGGCGTGCCTCTTTCGGGATCCTGGCGCATTAAGGCGGCGAAGGTGGGAACCTACCGTTTTGAGCTCCGGCGCTGGCCGAAGGAAGTCGACGCGCCCATCACCGGCATTCCCCAAATCGCGAAGACCATCGACGCCTGGGATTCTTCCGGAGGGAAAGCAACCCTCTTGTACACCCCAAACACCTCAACCCCGTTTAAGGTCATGCCGGTGGCCGCAGTGAGACTGGAGGTTGGCGACAAGCAATGGGTGAAGCCCGTGGACGGTCAGGAAACCCACATAGCCTTCGACATACCACTAAACGAAAAGGAATACGAAGTCACCGCAGAACTACTCGACAGTGATCATGAGCTTCTCGCGGGCGCCTATTACATCTATTGCCACAGGATCGATTGATGAACAGTCAAACACAGCCGACTGAAACGTATCGTTACGAAGGAGGTGATTCCATCATCCCAACATCGAGCTGCTGAAATGAGCATTTCGACGCACCCAGGATGTGTCGCACACCGTTGATTTGATCCCGCTGCAGATTCGACGATTCCTGTCGGTCAGGCACACCTCGCCAAAAGACGCCAGATTCCGACAAAACGTACGGACTTGATGACACGGATTTCCTGCTTCAGGAAACGAATGGCAATCCTGGAACACGGTGGTGTTCCAGGACGTCCAACCGCCGTCAATTCGGCTGAAGCGTTTTCTCAATCGTGTACTCTGCTTCGGTCGGACTGACATCAAACCGCAGCACGCCCCCGGCAGGTGCGGACACTTTCCGAACGTCCATTTCCCTGGCATTGTGGTTCGTGACGACGACACGTTCGGTCGCCCATGATTCTGGAAGTGTCACATCGATAGTCAACGGTTGATCGTAAAGCTCCAGTTCCGTCGTGCATGAAACTTTGAGGATAATCCGCCGCTCGCTCCTGTTCTCAATCGCCAGTTTGGCTCCACGGCGTTCGGTCTCGTACTTGTGAATGTCCGCCAGACCGGCGATCCACAGCTTGTCCTGATGTACCTTCGCAATATCCAACACCGCGCGGAAGTTCGCCTCGCTTGTGTTATGTCCATCTCCGATGTCGTGATAATGCACCTTGTACCGCACACCGCTTTCAATATGCGCTTCGAGCATCCGCCGAAATGTGGCGACGCGGTTTCCATACACGTCATCCATTCCCGTCGAGTTTGACGATGCATCAAAGAGATGATACTTGTCGAGGTAATACCTCACCGTCCTCGTCGTGACCCATTGCGTGCCGCCGCCAAGATTCAACGCTGCCAGCCTGCTTTTTCGGGGAAACAGCTTCCAGATGGCCTTCGCTGCGTCGCCGATTTCATGTTCCATTGACTCATCATCCTGTGCACCTCGATGGTTCATGGTATGGTTCGCAAATTCGTGATCTCCGCGTCTTGCGACAGCTTCCCATTCGGCTCGTTGTTCTTCGAAGGCAGATCGCCGCCGACTGTTTTTTTGGGTGTCCACCTGGATTCACCATAAACGTGCCGCGGAATCCGTATTCATTCAGTATGGGGATGGCTTTACTCAAATGAGTCGGATGAGAATCGTCGAATCGAATGCTTAGTGCAGTTCGACGGCCATCGTACCACGTGCTGATTAAGGCACTCAAACCTGTTTCGGGGTCCGTTACCTGGCGTTCTTTCTCCGATCGAAACTGGGGCCTGTCACCCGCCGACTTGACGGCATGCACGATAAGAACGCTTCGCTCTGGTGGAACTGTGATCAATAGCTTGTGCCACTCAATGCCGCCACGCCGCACAGACACGGCGTGCCCTCTTGAATCTCGCACTTCGACATCGATGAAGGGCCAGGTATTGGGTCCTGAAATCGGGAGTTGGGCCTGGAGCGTCAGTGCCTTTCGCTCGGTTTGAGGATCGATACTGATTTGCAGTTCGTACTTGTCGATAGACTTGACGGAGAGTGTCGCAGGGCCCGAGTAATCGACGAATCTGACTTTCACACCGGCAACCTCGGCAGCAGTTGCTGGATCGAGCATGAGTGATGCAAAGAGCAGCCCAAACAGGCATTGTGTGGAAGAACGGGATCTCAAAGCTTAACACTCCCTTTCGGACGGACATGGCGGAAGAAGATTTTCTACGGACTCGAACTTAGCGTCTTAGCACACAATCCCGGGGGCCTTATGGCTAAGGCGCCGGGGACGGTGGTTCGGGCGGTAATTCGATTGTGATAATGACCGCATGTGCCTTGTCAGCTGGTGGTTCCCAGCTGTCGATAAATCGACTGACAATGTAACCAGCAACGGCATCGTCAGTTGCTTCACGGTACCCCACGATCACCAGAACACGGTTAACGTCTGCGTCTGCTGTCCCGTCAATCGCTGCCAGGGTGATGTTCCCCGAATCAGCCGTCTCGCACCCGATGAAGACAGTCACGTCTGCGCCATCTTTCGTCGCGGAAAGCCGGCTGCAGCGGAGTGCCGGGTAATCCTCAACCACTGACAGGTCCGTGTAGCCACGATCGGCAAGTGTCGATCGTACAAATCCTCGGCACGTTTCCCAATGCAAGCCTGCTGCATCGATCACAGGCGGTGTCACAACCACCGCGGCAGTGGGAGCAAGTTCAACCCAGTCAATTCCGGGGATAATGATGTTTCCGTCGAGATCGCGGGCATGTTCAAGATATTGCATGGCCAACTTCCGTTCACCGGCATTGTATCGTCCAACACCACGGTTCATCCACGCTTTTGCGTGCGTCGCGTCCACTTCAACGGCCCTTGTGTAGTCCGCCTCCGCCTCCTCCAGCCGCCCTTGCTCCATGTACACGTTCCCGCGTTGGAACCAGTTTTCAGCCTCACGCGGGGCGATTGTTACGGCCGCCGTGTAGTCAGCCAATGCGTCGTCAAAGTTTCCCTGGTCGTGGTGGCAAAGGCCTCGATTCCTCAATGCAAGGACATTGTCCGGCTGCTGACGAACAAGTGCTGTAAACGCTTCTGCTGCTTCTTCATATCGTTCCAGTTTTGCCAGAACAACACCTCGATTGTTCAGCGAATCCAGATGTGACGGCTGCAGTTCAAAACACCGTGAGTAATCTTCAAGCGCTTTGGAAAGCAAGTCCAGATTCTCATAGCAGATGCCGCGTCTGTGGAAAATGTCGGCGCGATTGGGGAATGCTGCGGCCGCCTCGGTGTACAGAGGAACCGCGTCATCATAACGCCCCCGATCCGACATGATGTTCGCTTTTTCCAGCGTCACCTCGGGACTGTCCGTCTTAGCCAGACAACCGCTAACCATCGCAATAACCAGAGTCACAGAGCAGCAGATGAATCGGGGACATGCCGGAAGTTGGCCGTGAGACAAGTGCATGGTCATGTGCTTTGGAATCCGGGCCGTCAGAAAGTTGGTGCTCCAGCGTATTACGCTGACTTATGGCCGCGGCGAACGTCACTTTCCCACTTGCCCAACAACCACATTCTTTGAAAACTGCTCCAGTAGACTCTTCAGCAATAATATCACCTCGCCAGCAGGCCATAAGCAAGCGAAAACGGAGGAAGCAGGAGTGATTAAATCTATTCCACGGTCGCTCAGGTGACACGAGCACACTGCAATGAAATCGAGGTACCAATCCGCTCTGCTGCCACGAAATAACCTGCCGAATTCGTCGCAACGGCGCAATAAGAAACGGCAGCTCCGGACGATTGTGTCCAGAGCTGCCGTGCTTGAAGCTCCTGCCGACCGAAACAACAGTCGCCTGCTGTACAGCTTCGGTCGAATCGCTGTCCCGGCTATCGTGTAGCCACGTCAACGGCAGCCTGTGCAGATACGTCATTGACTTTCACGCTAACCGTCCGGCCAGCGACCAGAGTTTCCGTGCTTTGGGCAACGAACAACTGCCCACCACGAGTCATCTCTGCTCGAACGGTGTACGGATAACTTTGGCGAGAATCCGATACTGGAATCTTGAACTTACGCACATTGCCGGAAACCGAAGTCTTGTTGCCGCCAAGAACCAGCGTTGCGTCCTCAGGCAACTGCACGACAATGTAAGCAAATCCGGCAGTCGGCGTATTCATCGCGGGTGGCGCAGTCGGTCGTACGGCAAAATTCGGTGTCGTTCGCGCGGCATAGTAGTGAGCGGCCTGAGTGGCATAGCCTGACTGAAGGTAACCGCCGCTTGACGCACCACCGCTGGATGCTGAACCATATGACCCGCTGGAGGCGCCGCCGCTGGAGCCATGGAGAAATCCGCGATGCCCGTAGCCGGTTGAACCGTAAGACCCTGTACTTCCGCCCGATGATCCATGAGACCCGTAAGATCCGCCCGAACTGCCAGTCGACCCCAGAGAGCCGCTGGAACCGTGTGATGCGGCACGCCGTTCTGATCTCTGAATCAACCGTGCTTCGCGGCGGGTAATTCCGCCGGACGAGCCTCCTGTCGAACCATATGAGCCACCACTGCTGCCGTAGGATCCGCCACTTGATCCGGTGGACCCCGCGGATCCGTACGAGCCGTAACTTCCATGGCCCGCATCAGCCGGCAGGGCGAATCCAAACACAGCCAGAGCGATTGTTGCTGCTGACAAGACTAGTTGTTTCATATGTAATCTCTCCTTCGCTAATTCACGGTAACGCCACGACACCCAAAACCTATTCGGCGCATTACCGCCAGACTGCACAATCGGAAGAGTCTACCTATCCACACCCCGTCGTCAAACCAGACAGACATGGTAGTCTACGGGTTTTGCCTTCTTTTCCTCAGTGGAACAAAAGCCGATGGCAGCTGGGGCAACCCACCCATGGACGCCGTGGCCATGTTGTCCGACTTCATCCGCAGGAATGGCCCGGTCCGGAGGACGTTTCGGCCAGAGCCAGCACAGTCAGAAAGCCTCAAAAACCTGTACACGAGGGCACATGACACCGTGCCGGATTCAGCACCACATTTGTGCCTGGCCGAAAGCCAACTGCGCCGGCCGATGCCCGTCACGGGGAAATTCTGTCGATTCAGCCTGCAATCGTGGTGAGTGAAGGCAGACACTTCGTTATGTTGGCAGACTGATTTCGGTTCTAAGGGATGTTCAATCCGAGGGTCTTTCCCGCCTGGTCTCCAGGAGCATTTAGCCTTCAACACTGTTTCATACGCAGTTCGGATGCAGATATTCGCTACCGTTGATCGCTGTGAATTGGTGCAAGACGGACCGTTGTTTTTCCGAAAGACTCTAACCCGCCCCCTGCCACATGTCTGACGTTAAAGAGATCATCTGTCCAAACGCACCGGTTTCAGGGGACATCCGTCCACCTGGCTCCAAGAGCATTACGAACCGTGCGCTTATTCTGGCGGCGCTTGCGGATGGCAAATCTGAGCTGCAGGGCGTATTGAACAGCCAGGACACTCAAGTCATGCTGGACAGTCTTTCGCGGCTGGGACTTGCGGTGGAACACGACGCGAACGAAAACAGATGTTCTGTCGGCGGTTGTGCCGGCCGCTTTTGTCAGTCCAATGCGGACCTTTGGCTGGAAAACAGCGGGACCAGTATTCGGTTTCTCACGTCATTGTGCACGATCAGCAACGGGCAGTACCGCCTTGATGGCGTTGAACGCATGCGAGAACGTCCCATCGCAGATCTCGTCAGTGCGCTTAGTACTCTGGGGGCCCAGGTTCACTGTGAAGACCAGACTTCAGGCTGTCCGCCGGTCACGGTGAACGCCAGTTCACAGCGTCTGAGAGGCGGTGTCGCTAACATCGCCGGCAATATCTCAAGCCAGTTTCTCAGTAGCCTGCTGATGACCGCTCCTGCAGCCGAGACCGCCGTGCAGTTGAACGTTGATGGCGAGTTGGTGTCAAAACCCTACGTCTTGATGACACTGGAAATGATGAAGGCATTTGGCGTTCACGTTGAGTACCCGGTAGACCTTTCATCATTTCGGATCGCACCGCAAGGCTACCAGCCCCGGTCATATGAGATTGAACCCGACGCATCGGCGGCCAGCTATTTTTTCGGAGCCGCGGCCGTCACGGGAGGCAGTGTTACGGTGCAGGGACTGACGAAAAACGCATTACAGGGCGACATCCACTTCGCGACAGCGTTGGAACAAATGGGCTGCGAAGTCAAATGGAATAACGCCAGCGTCACGGTCACTGGCAGACCCTTGCACGGCGTCGACATCGACATGAATGCCATCAGCGACACAGCTCAGACGTTGTCGACAGTAGCCGTGTTTGCCGACTCACCAACAACAATTCGAAGCGTTGGGCACATGCGCCACAAGGAAACCGATCGGATCACAGCCGTCGTCACCGAACTGCAACGTGCAGGAATCCGCGCAGAGGAGTTCGACGATGGGCTGCGCATTTACCCCGGGACACCTCAACCGGCCGAGATCGAGACCTACGACGATCATCGTATGGCGATGAGTTTCTCGCTGCTCGGCCTACGGGCCAGGGGAATCCGGATTCTGGATCCCGGCTGCACGGCTAAAACATATCCCAACTACTTCGAAGATCTTGAAGCGCTGTGCGACGGAAGTCTACAGGCCTAGATCAGTTTACTTATTGTCGTGAACGATACTGGCTCGTGGGAGTAACGAAACTGCTATTAGAAAGCGTTCTTCACGGCCACAAGTCAGCGTGAAACGCTGTAGATCAGTTGCTTATTCTCGTAAACCGTTCTGGCTCGTTCTCTGGCCAGGACGCCGCTTACGCGGCCACGAGTCAACGTCATACGCTTTGGTCGGACGAAGCGTAGCCGTCGTACGTCTCAGTATTTACTACTGGATGAACCAAATGCAGATCTTGTATCAGGACGAACATCTGGTGGCGGTCGCCAAACCGTCCGGCATGTTCGTGCATCGCAGTGATGCCGACCGAAGTGTGGAATCCGTGGTCGTTCAAACGCTGCGCGACCAGTTGAAGCAGCATGTCTATCCGGTGCATCGACTTGACCGTGCCACGTCCGGACTTCTGCTGCTGGCCAGATCACGCAGTGCGGCGGCAGCGAGCGGGCACATGTTTTCAGAACGTCGTGTCCAGAAGACTTACAGTGCGCTGGTTCGCGGATACGCGCTGCCTCAGGGACAGATTGACACTCCACTGATATCCTCCCGCGGACGGGAGAAACCCGCCAGTCACCCATGGGCGGAACCGCAACACGCGATGACCGGCTATCGGACGCTGCAGCAGTTTGAGATCCCGATTGCACTGGGCGAACACACGACGACTCGCTGCTCACTGGTTGAGGTACATCCGGAGACCGGGAGATATCATCAGATACGGCGTCATTTCAACTACGTTTCTCATCCGGTAATTGGTGACACGTCACACGGCGACGGTCGTCACAATCGTCTGTACCGTGACCACTTCGAAGCGGAACGTCTGATGCTCGCAGCAGTTCGACTTGAGTTCAGACATCCGGTCACCGGAACTCCGTGCGACATCAGATGTCCCCCCGAGCCATCCTTCACGACGGTGATGGGTCAACTGGATTCGTTTCGCGTCTTGACGTCGGCTGTTTGACAAAATCGGCCACGTGTTCCAGCAGCGGGTCGATCGCTTTACTCTGAATCTGGTGTGGGGGATTCCAGTCAATCCACTCGAACCCCAGGTGTTCCGTGATTGCCAGTGTCACATCCTGGGTCAGTCGTCCCAGGTAAATACGCAAGGTTTTTTCGATGGGGGCTTTGCCCAATCCGTAGCGTTTGCCAGTCACCATGTACCGGGTCTCGTAAAGAAAATCCGGCGCCATGATGATCTGATTGCTGCCGATGCCGGTTTCCTCTTCCAACTCACGCAGTGCGCATTCAAGGTCGGTTTCGCCAGGATCCACGTGTCCCTTTGGAAGGTCCCACCGATTGGCATGTTTCATCAGCAAGAAGGATTGAATGGGGTCTCCTTTGACGATCAGGAAACCGCACGATCGTGGTTCTTTCATCTTCGTACTCACGCCTATTGCCTACGTATTGAAATTACCTGCTGTCAGATTCCGGTGGTGGAAAATCGGGGTGAAACGGCTCCTTTGACATCCGTTGATCGCGATGTTCCGGCCGAGTCGTAAACGGTTGATCAGGAGCCTGTCCGTGCAGGCTCAACAGATCCCGCAATGCCCATTCGTTCACCGGAAATGCAAGATCCCCCCACGGGATAGACTCTTCCATCAGCGGAACCAGCCGCACATCCAGGCTTTCCGGCCCCGCCAGGGAATCAGCCGAACGCATCGCCGCATGGAAAACCATGTGGACCTGACCGATTCTCGGAACAGTGTACGTCGCCAGCAGGTTTTGGATGTCCACCCCGGCGCCTGCCTCCTCCAGCACTTCGCGGCAGGCCCCCTCTTCGATTGTCTCACCAATCTCCATGAAGCCCCCCGGAAGCGTCCAGAATCCGTATCGGGGCGCAATAGCGCGACGACACAGCAGAACCTGATTTTCCCACGTACATAATCCAGTCACGATGATTCGGGGGTTATCGTAGTGAATCCAGTCACATTTGTTGCAGACCATTCGTGAGACGGAATCGCCGGCCGGTACCTGATTTTCAAAGTTGGAGAATGATGAGATGGGGATGTTCATGGACGCACTGTAGAAAATCTGACGCCGAAAGTCGCGGCAATTTCCACAACACGTGATCCGCGAGGGCTGCCTGGACTCTCCAAACGACGAAGAACCACAAAATTGGCTCGCTTGTACCACAATTCCCGGCGTCGATGCCAGGAACTAATAACAGGACGAGGTAATCCGTCGGTGATTCTGCAAGAATCATTCCGCAGACTCCACGCATTGATCGAAAAGGTGTGCTCTCAAGATCAGCTGTGATGGAAATGCACCTTGTTCCCTCTCGATGCAAACAGAATCGCGACAACGGCCTGTATGCCCGATTGCAACACTAATGTTGCGACACGCAATATCATGAGGCGGAGATTCACCGTATGTCGTATCGACCACAGATTTTCCTGGTGTCTAGAGTTGTCGTTTTCTTATCGCTTTCCGGAACAGCACATTCCGCGGACTGGCCGATGTGGCGGAACGATGCACAGCGCAGCGGTGTGTCGGCTGCAGAGTTGCCCACTGAACTCAACTTACAATGGACACGCCAGCTTCCCGCTCCCAGCCCTGCGTGGCCGAACGAAATGCGTTTGCACTTTGACGCGTCGTATGAACCAGTTGTGCTCGGCTCAACAATGTTCGTTGGCTCAATGATTGATGGCAGCCTGTCTGCATACGACTGTGCGTCGGGCGACGAGCTTTGGCGGTTCTACGCAAACGGCCCCGTCAGACTGGCCCCCGTGGCGTTTAAGGACCGTGTCTGCTTTGGTTCAGACGACGGCTGGCTGTATTGTCTTGATTCAGCCACCGGAGAACTGTCATGGAGAGTTCCCGGGGCGCCAACGGATCGTGCGGCCTATCGTCATCTGGGAAACGCCAACCTCGTGTCGTTCTGGCCTGTACGAGGGGGGCCGGTTTTCGCCGACAATGTCGTTTACTTTGGCGCCGGGATCTGGCCGACGCTCGGCGTTTATGTTCACGCCGTGGACGCCCGAACCGGGCGTCTGATCTGGACGAACGATAACAGTCATGGCATCGAAAACGTCCGTGTCGACCACAACTATCTGCAGGAATCCGGCATCTCGCCGCAAGGGCACATGCTGGTCAGCGGCGACATGCTGATCGTGCCCAACGGTCGCTCAATGCCAGCCCGATTGGATCGCGAGACTGGAAAGCTACACTATTTCGTCCAGGGGTATCGAAACGGAGACAGTCGAGTCGTGGTCAGCGGCGACACCGCCTTTGTCGGCCGGACTGGTGTCATCAGTCTGAAAGACGGGCGTGAAATTGCCAGTCGGTGGGCGGCGGCAGGCAAAGATGCCCCCGCAGGCTGGAGTGGTCCGAAAGCGGATCTGTTTGAAGGCCCCTTGTTTCCCTACAAATTCGTACCCGGCTGCGATTATCGATCCGTCGTCCATAACGGAGTTGCGTACGGGGTCGATGACGGGGTCGTCTATGCCTACGACATAAAGAACGCGACGACATCGCTTCAGGAAAAACAATTCAATGGCCAGGACATTAAGCCCGCACGCTGGGATGTGCCCGAGCTTTGGAACTTAAAAACGCCGTTCGCCGGAAAGAAACAACAAACCACATCGGTGCTGAAGGCCGGCCAGCGACTGTTCACCCACAGCGGACGGAGTCTGTTCTGCGTTCAACTGGATGCCGACACCACAAGACCCCGTGCAGTTGTCTGGACGAAGGAATTGCCAACGGAACCAGCCAGCATACTGGCCGCGAATGATCGTTTAATTGTTGTCACGGTTGATGGAGCGATTCACTGTTTTGGTGCTGAGCATGCCACCGTGCAGCAGCATGCTGTCGCACCTGCCCCCAGGAACAGTCCGCATGATGATTGGAACAAAGTCTGCGATTCCATTCTTGAGTCCGCAGGCAGCAGCAGTGGCTATGCGATTGTTGCCGGCTTGAGCACGGGACGACTGGTTGAGGAGCTGCTGACACAAGGTCGGTTCAACGTCATCGCGATAGATGATGATGCGAAAGTCATTAACCGCCTGCGCCGCAGATTCGGAGCTGACGAACGTTTTCTGTTTCGATTTCAAGCAATCGTTTCTTCGTTGGAACAAATCCAACTGCCTCCCTACATCGCAAACCTGATCGTGACGGAAGACGTGCAGAAACTACAGCTCGCTTCGGAGTCCCGGCTGGAGACTCTGTACAACAGCCTGCGTCCCTATGGCGGGACATTGTGTCTGCCGCTGGGCGAAGCACACAGCGGTGCTGTTTTGAACGTCATCTCCCAGGGCGAGTTTTCCGGCGCCAAGACGGAATCGACCGGAGAGCGGCTGTTCATTCGTCGGACCGGCCCGTTGCCTGGCAGCGCCGTGTGGTCTCACGAATCCGGAGACGCCGCCCGCACATTCTATTCCCGCGACGAACTTGTCAAGGCGCCTCTTGCTGTTCTGTGGTATGGCGATGGTCGCGACCATGGCTTCTACAAACGGAAGGATTATGGACATGGTCTCAAACCGCAGGTTGCGGGCGGACGAATGTTCGCTCTGCAGGTCGCCACAAACTCGCTCAAGGCGGTCGACGCCTACACGGGGCGTCTGCTGTGGTCTCGTAAACTGGGGGGCTCCGCCCGATACGCGTCCATGACCGATGCGGTCTACGTGGCTGACGAACGGAAATGTCTGGTGTTGGACCCCGCCACAGGCGAAGCGAAGCATACGTTTGACATCGACGTGAAACGACCGGCCGACGTTCCCGTCAGTGCGTCGGACATTCGGGTGGGGGACGACATCGTTCTTGTCGCCGTGCGGTTCAACAGGCAGAATGCCATCGAAAAAGGGCGTTGGAACAGCGAATTGTTGATCGCACTGGACCGTGCGTCCGGTCAGCAGCTGTGGAGTCGGCCGGCCGAACATCGGCACAACACAGCGGCCATCGCAGTGGCCGGGGAACGCGTGTTCTGTGTGGATTCGCATGCACCGGAAGAAATCGGATTGATGCGTCGCCGCGGCGAGAACGTGGAAACGCTTCCATCAGCACTGCTGGCCCTGGACACTCGAACCGGACGTGAATTGTGGAAGACCGTCCGCAACGATCCGCCAGCGACGCTGACGACGCTGCACTTCATGAGCCTGCGAACTCAGGACGATTGGCTAACGTATTCAACTGAACACGACCTGCTGTTGGCCGGGAAAGCCAGCCGTACGTTTGCACTGAACGGCACCACGGGGCAGGAAGTCTGGCAAATGCCCGTGCGCGGCCAACAGCCGTTGATTCTCGGACCCGAGACGTTTATTAATCAGACGGGGCACACCTATGGCGTCGCCTCAGGCGATCTGGTCAGTGGAGCAGCCTTGTTTCGTCGCGGCGGCTGCAATTACGCCGTCGGCGGGAAGAACCTGCTGTTCCTGCGTTCGAATTGTGCAACCTACGTCGACGTGGAAACACGACAGGAGTACGCGATTCGTAACCTGCGATCAGGATGCAGCAACAGCCTCGTCGCGGCCGACGGATTACTCAACGCGCCGTGTTTCTCAGTCGGTTGCGTGTGCAATTACCCGATACAGACGTCCTTCGCCATGTTTCATTTACCACAGTCAGCCGCGTGGCACGGAGACGTTCCGGTGAAGCAATCGACAGAGTGACTCTGTCGTGGGCCTTTGCCAGTCAGGCTGATGGCAACGGAACGCCTGGTTTCGTTATTCCGGGATCTGTTCGAACGTGAGGTTGCCAATGCGGTACTTCTTCCAGTCCTTATAGTCGAAGTGCCACCATTCGAATTCGTAAATGGTAAAATCCTCCGCTTCCATGGTGCGACGGAGCAATTCACGATACCAGTGCTGGCGAGATGTGCCACCCGGATATAGAGGAAAGGATCGCGGTGAGAACTCGTCGTAGCCGGCAACCATTTGAATGGGTTCACCGGTACTGAGATCGTACAGCGTCAAATCAACGGCACAGCCTCGATTATGGCGCGAACCACGCGCTGGATTTGCGACGAAATCCTTCAGAGTGTCGGGCGTCGCGTCCCAGAACATCTTTGTGACGTACCACGGTCGGTAGGCATCATGAATCAGCAGACCGAGGCCCTGTTCCTTCAGCCGTTGATGTGCTCGTACGACCGCCTCTGCCGCAGGTCGCTGCATAAAGGCTCGCGGCTGCCTGTAGAAAACGGCACCGGTGAAGTTATTGGTTGAAGCGTAGCGGATGTCCAGCTTGATCGTCGGATCCAATGATGTCAGCTCCACCAGATCAGGGTCACGGTAGTCACCCGGTTCCGGAGGAGGACTTGCCGCCAGCGCAGCCTCGCGAAGATCGTCGATCGGCTCTACGGGAACAATTCGAAAGGTCTCACCATCCTTTGTGCCGACTTCGCGGCGAAGGAACTCAACTTCGGCCGCAATGACCCTGTTCGCCATACCTTCCGCGTTTCGAGTGAACTTCAGACTCTCGCCGTGGTACAGACCGTAATCCGGGAAGGCAAAAACGTCATCACCAAGTTCCTTCAGCGGATAGTAGTAGAACCATTCGATCAACGCATACAATTGGCCACCGTCCTCCAGGATGTACAGCGTGTTGTGGTCCCAGCCGTATTCCCCGATCAGCCCTTTCCATCGCTTCGGAATTCTGGCCGGCGGTGACTCCGGCAATCGTTCGAACGCCGCATCGCCGACCAGCAATGTCCGGGCATCCTGCAACTGCACCTCAGTCACAGCGCCGGCCGCGTCGTCGGTCAGCAACGTTCCATCGTCGGCAGCGGCGCGAAGATCGTACCGAAACGTGCCCCGGTGCATGGTGACCCGTCCGTTCAGTTCACTGATACGTGTCAAACGTGTGCCGTCGACCTCACGATAGCTGCCGATCAGTTCCGGGATTCTCCCCGCAGGAATGGGCCCCGTTGTGCGATATGACGGAAGCGGATTCCCGTCCTGGGCGGCTATCATCAACCTCAGTGCATAGTCGGTCAGTCGACGCACCACGCCGTTGCTACCGTCCAGCGACGATACGGCTGCCGCACCAATTTTTCGTTCAGGAATCGCTTCCAGCTGTGTAGAGAAACCGTACACAGCGCCGCCGTGGCCGATTTTCCTGAAGCCGTCCAGCTCCTGAACATGAAAACCCAGCCCGAAGCCCAACGTCCGGCCATCAGAATCCTTCAGCGGCGACGTCATGGAACGGTATGTTTCCGGCTGCAAAATGTGACCATCAGCAGTTCCTCCTTCGTTGAACATACAGACCAGAAACTTCGACAGATCCAGCACACTTGAATACAGGTTGCCCGCCGGCCCGGTCCCCAACAGAAATGTCGGCGCTTCGAACCGTCGGTCGTCGTAAGTGTGCATCCATCCCGTCGCCAGCTTCTGCCTGACGGCCGGAGTGACGACAAATCCGCTGCTGTTCATGTGCAGTGGGTCCAGGATCGCCTTTCGCACACGGGCGGCGTGAGATGATTCCAGCTGCCTCTCCAGCACTGCACCGACAACAGCGATTGCGGCGTTCGAATACTTTGTTCTGGTCCCAGGCTTATAGACCAGACTTGTGTCGTTCAGACTGGCGACGGTCCCGGTCAGTCCCGGTTCGGTCGGATCGAAGTAGTTGCCGACCGGCGACTCACGCACCAGACCGGATCGATGAGTCATCATTTGCCGCAGCGTGATCGGTGCGTTAAACGGATTGTTCGGCTGAAAATCAGGCACGTACGTTTCAATCGGAGCGTCCAGATCTAACTGACCGCTTTCCACCAACTGCATCACAGCGATGTCGGTGAAGAGTTTTGAGACCGAACCAACCCGATAAACAGTGTCCGCTGTCGCGGGGATTCTTTTCTCGGCATCCTGAAATCCAAAGCCGTCGCTCCAGACAACGCGGTCATTATCGACCAATGAAACGGAAAACGCCGGCAACTGCTTCTGCTCAACTTCATGGCGAATCGCGGACTTCAGCTTTGCAATGACGGCTGCGTAATCCGTGGCCACAGCCTGAACCACATGTGGCGATACCACATCCGCAATGGATTCAGCCAATGGCCGCAGGCTCACATTCTGCAGATTGCACATAATGGCGACGGACGTGCCCGTCTCCGGAAGCAGCAGCAACACGGTCGACGTGCCCGACTGACCGCCTGTATGCGAGACCACCTTCTGGCCAGAACGCGACTGAATCTTCCAGCCAAGACCGTAGCCTGTTTCTTTCCCGTCCCGAGTCTTCTGGCTGCTCCACATCTGCTGCGACACCTCATTGTTCAGCAGCTGTCCTGTGTTCACGGCAATCGCAAAACGCACAAGGTCGGACGCCGTTGACAACAGACCACCACCCGGAATCTTCATGCTTGTGTCGTGCAATGAGGCATTACGAAGCTCACCCAAAGTTGCGCCTTCGTCGCCAGACGATGCGTCCTTCTGCTCGTTCTTTGCTCGAATATAACCCCGTGTTCTGTGGGGAATAATATCGTAGTGGTCATCAATCACAGTCTGCGACATTTTCGCTGGTTGCAGGACTTCCCGACGCATCAAATCCGCAAACGTTTCGTTCGTCGCCCCTTCGACGACGTTGCCAAGCAGATTAAAGCCGAAGGTCGTGTAAAGGAACTTCGTGCCCGGTTCGTGCAGCAGTGGATCGTCACGAAAGGTGTGCAGCGCTGCACTGAGGCTGTCAAAGTGCTGAGTGGATAGAGCCTCCGTCCCGCTCTTGTAATGCCGCACGCCACCCAGATGACCAAGCAGCTGCCGCGAGGTGACGGGCCATCGTTTTGCGGGATACTCCGGCCTGTAGTGCTGGACTTCCGCATCCAGATCGATGACGCCCTGCTGGGCAAGTGAGAGTACCAGAACAGCGGTCATCGACTTGGCGATGGATGCGGTGCGATAGCGAGTATCGTTCGTGGCAGCGACCGAATTTTCGACGTCGGCATGGCCAAAGCCCCTCGCATAGGTAAGCCGGTTGTCCCTCGCCACGGCAATCGACAATCCCGGTATGCCGCGTTCGCTAACCACGTTCGATATCAACTGCTCGACTTCAGCGGCCACCTTTGGCTTCAGTTCGTCGGCGCAGGCGAAACGAGCGGATGCCACCGTGACTGCCGACAGAATACAGATACGTGCCAATTTCATTGTGCGCCCAGAGCTCAGCATGCAGAATTAAGGAACCAACGTCGCTGACGAACCGGTCCTGGATAATACACGACCGGACAGATTGCCAATCCACTGCCCACGATCGACCGCCAGTCTTCCGTTGACCAGGACGAAATCAATCCCCTCGGAATATTGATGCGGTTGAAATGCGTCCGCCTTGTCGCGAATTCGTTTCGGGTCAAAAACGACCAGGTCTGCGTAAGCACCTTTTCTAATCACGCCTCTGTCAGGCAACTGCAATATACTCGCCGGTAACGAAGTCGAAACGCGCACGGCCTCCTCAATGCTCATCAAACCACGGTCGATCGCGTAGTGCCGGATCTTTCGCGGAAAAGCTCCATAGAAGCGGGGATGCACGGGGCCATCACTCGGCAAGGTAATCCCGGCATCGCTGGATGTCGCTGTCCACGGCGTACGCGCGAAAGACTCCACATCGTCCTCCGACATCGAAAACGCACGTAATCGAGCTCCCCCCCTCCGCTCACGATCGCCGTTTAACTGCAGCGATATTACTGCATCCACGACAGTCAACTCCGCTTCCGCGGCAAACTCGGTCAGCGATTTTCCGACAAACTGCGAGTCCGGATGGTCCACAATCAGGATCTTCATGCCGCCGCCGCGGCGAGTGATCTCGTATTCGATATCACGACGTAAATCTGCCGCAAGTGATTCGTCAGCGAGAATTCCCTCTAACGCTGTGGCCGGACCTGGTGTTTCATCCGTGTCCCCATCTTTGACGACCTGCCGTAATGATGCCCACGGCGGAATCAGCACGATACGTCCGTCAGAACCACTGGTGTTGTAAGCATACTGATCGGCATAAAAGGGCAGGCCCTCGTTCCTCGCGTGGCGGATCAATTCATTCATCTTCTGACTGGAGCCCCAGAAGTCCGTGCCCCGAGCTTTAATATGCGTGGCAACGGTCGTCACATTCGTAGCGGCGGCGATCTGAATCAGTTCCTGCAGATTGTCAAGCATCGATGGCTGATCGTGCGAATCGCGACTCGGCAAAAACCACATCGGGCGGCTGCCGGAACTGCGTTCGTGAACAATATAAACGCCATCGACGGCAGCGATCGTCTGTGCCAGCGCCTCCATTTCCCGCGGCGTACTCCACCGACCAGGGACGTATTCCAGGCCCGCCGACATTCCAAATGCGCCCTCCTGCAGGGCCTTGCGCAGATGCTCCTGCATCTGTTCCAGTTCGCCGGCGCTGGCCGGACGTTGGTGGTCCTGCCCCATAACCTCTCGACGAATTGTCCCGTGCCCAATGACCGCAAGAACGTTCATGCCGACACCAAGTCGCTGCATGGTCTGCCTTTGAGCAGCCAGGTTCAGCGGGCCACCCCCGTCCTGATTTACAACGACCGTGGTGATGCCCTGAGTAATCAGGTTGGGGCCGCTGCGTCGCGCCGGGTCCTCAGCGACCAGACCTTTCTCGGCGTGGCTGTGCAGATCGATAAATCCGGGGGCGATCAATCGTCCATTGGCATCAATCACGTCCTTAGCGGTTGCCTTCGCCAACGTGCCAATTTCTGTGATGACACCGTCCAGCACAGCAACGTCAGCCTTGTAGCGCGGCTGACCGGTGCCGTCGACCACTTCAGCGTTTCGAATAATCAGATCGAACGTGACAGCGGTACTTGCAGCCGGCTGATTATCACCACCATTCGGATTCAATTCTGCGTTATCAACCTCAATCGTCGGCCGTGCGGCGATGATCTGTGAAAGCAGTTGTCCGAACTCGGTCTTCGAAACCGACGTGCCCTGCTGGAACGAATTCACACGATGACAGATCACCAGATCCCACTCCGGGATCACCAGCAAATACTGGCCGCGGTAACCGCGTGCCGAATACGATCCGTCCGGCAACGAAACGCCAGGAAAGTGCCTGCCATCAACAGCGACCCACCACATGTAGCCGTAACCGCCGGACGCTCCAACGTCTGAATACGAATTCGTGCTTTCGCGAACCCACTTCTCAGGAATGAACTGTCGATCTCCCCATTGACCACCGCGCAGGAACAATAAACCGATTCTCGCCAGGTCGCGAGTACTGAGTTCAAACGGATAGGCGGCATGAACGGAATCGTCGCCCGTGACATACTGCGTGTGTCGGCCACGATGAAAATCTTCCAAACCAATCGGCTGGGCAATTCTATCTTCAAATTCCTCGAAAACACTACGACCAGTCAGTTTTTCGAAGATGGAACACGACGCATTGAAGTCCCAGTTGTTGTAGTACCAGAACGAGTTCGAAGCGTGGGAACCTCGTGGCGGTCGAGCGGCCGCCATTGCCGCGGTTTCGTATAACGCCGGGTGATAGATGCCTGATCGCGCTGACAGCAGGTCGCGAATTCTCGCCTGACGTTCGTCATCTGTCAGCGATGGCTCGTTGTCGTTAACCCCCAGTTGCTGCAGCGTCAGGTCCAGGTCAATGCGGCCACTCTGGACGTGCGGCCCATACAGAGCGCTAAGCAGGCTTTTTCTGACCGAATGACATTTCAACGGAAGCGCTACCGACCCCCATTGGTCAACGACGCGTCCTGCTTCCACGATCATAACGGCGGCCGTATCAAGCGAATCCGAGTATTCCCGGGCCTCGGTCAATGCTTCGACTGACCAACCGGCATCGGCAGGAGAATTGAGCCGCTCCCATCTGCGCCCTGGAAACTCAATGCCGAAACCAGATGCCGCAGCGCAGCCCCAGACGAGACAAAAAACGAGCACTTTAGCGGGGACAGGTTCTTGCATGGGCTTTCTCATACGCAGAGAGGAAAGTTTCAGACGGTCAGCTTGTTGACTTGCTCCTGCACCAGTTGTGCACCGTTCCCGCACCTGTCACTAAGGCAAACTCTTCCGTTAATGACCTTGACACCATCGGCAGGATCCTCCGCCAGCAGCACGGCACCGTCCAGGTCGGCGTAATCAAGCAAAGGCAGAAGCTGAGCAGCGGCCGAAATGCCCACAGTGCTTTCCACCATGCAGCCGACCATCGTTTTCATGCCATGCGTTCGCGCTTGTTGCAGCATTCGCACTGCCGGAGTAAGTCCACCACACTTGCAAAGCTTGACATTCACGCCGTGAAAACGTCCGACACACTTCACGACGTCGGATTCAACAAGGCAGCTTTCGTCAGCGATCACAGGAAGTGCAGACACATCAAAAACACGCCGGTAATCTGCGTCTGATGCTGTCGCGGGTAGTGGCTGCTCGATGAATTCAACGCCCAGACGCTGCAACTCATGCGAATTCGAAATAGTCTCCTCGGCCGTCCAGCCACAATTGGCGTCGACGCGAAACGTAGCTGAAGTGTGTTCCCGCAGTTGACGAACGATCTCGACGTCCTGTGACGTGCCCAGCTTGATTTTATAGATGCTCCAATCGGGTTTCTCTCGCAGTTTGTTAATCATCTGGTCGATGCTGTCGATCCCGATCGTGTAGCTGCTGTGCGGAACACGGCCCCACTCCAAATCAAGCAGTTCGTAGGTCCTCTGACCTTGCAGTTTGCCGTACAGATCGTGTGCAGCGAGATCGATCGCAGACAGCGCGAACGAGTCGTCCGCCAGGCGTGGCTGAAGGTGATCCCACAGGTCCTCCGGATCTCCAAACGTGTAGGATTTCAGGAGAGAGTCACTACGATGAATCGAAGCAGACATCGAATCCAGCGAATGACCGTAGAAAGCGTTTTCTGTCACCTCGCCAAGCCCGTAGACGCCGTCATATTCAAGCCGCACGACCAGTGAACGCTGCACGGTTGTCGTGGCGCGGGCAATCGTGAATTTGTGTGCCAGGGGCAGGGCGAAACGATACAGCTCGACATCCATTATTGTCGCTCCCTGCCAAGCGCAAGAACGGCATCGGCCAGCACATCGGCCCCGTCACGGTAGACATCACACGCGGGCAAACCGAGTTCCGAGCTGACGCGTTCACGTTCCACGACTGCCTCCTCAGGGGAAAGTTTTCGTCCATTCATGGCGACGCCGATCACACGACAGGGATTTCGCAGTGCCGCGATGTTTTCGTAGGCAGCGACCAGTGTTTTTAACGGCGGAATCGGAATTTCATCAAGCCCCTTCACCATTTCCCGACCAGCTTCGTAACACAGGATCAGACCGTCCGGAGCGCAGCCATGCAATAGTCCGAGCGTTACCGCCGAGAAGCTCGGATGAGAAATACTGCCCTGGCCTTCTATCAGCAGGATGTCATGCTGTTCGTGCCGTTGGACAAGAGTTTCGGCTGCCCCGTTGACAAAATCCGCCACCACGCAGTCAACCGGAACACCATCACCAGCGATCATGATTCCCGTCTGTCCGGTGGCAAGGAATTGTGCGTCTTCGCCGCGTTTCGCAAGAGCACGCTGAATCTCCAGCGATGTGACCATCTTGCCCACACTGCAATCGTGACCAACTGTGTGAACACGCAGGCAACCTTCACGAAACTCTACATGTTTCGCTGTATGCCGTTGGTTGTTCTTACGAACGTCAATCAATCGACAACCATGTTCGTCGGCGGCCTGCTGGAATTCACTGTCATGGCACAGAAAATCATGCAATCCGGAAACAACGTCAATGCCTCGAGCTAACGCTTCAAGAACAATGGCGCGCCACGAACCAGGTAACGCACCACCTGGAGGTGCGATGCCGATGAACAAGGCATCCGCATCAACCTCGCCCAGGGAGCCCACAACGGGCGTAGTACCACCTGCCTGGAACAATGAGTCCGACGTACGTCCCGCTTCAGTCGAATCCAGCACGGCAACGATGTCGCTCGGCCTGTATCTCAATAAGCTGATCGCGGTCTTTGCCAGAAAGGGAGTCGAAAAGCCATCCGTGAGCAAAATAATTCGCCGATACCGTTTCAACTCCGAAGCGTTTTCGTTTTCTGCTGCCACAGTCCGTCCAACCCCCAAAATGCCGCATTGGTCACCAGGTGATCCACAATGGTCCCCACGATCCTGGAGCATTAGAGCAAAACCCCCATCAAATGGCACACGTCGCGCAGGAACCGCGGACTTGACGTCTGATGACAGCTGCAATATCCGGCACGAAATGCCGGTCCCACTGGAATGTGGACGACGTTGTCGACGAAGCAGCACCTCAAGGAAAAAACACGGACTGTGGTCCCAAATCGCCTTTATGGTGTCACACCGGTTGTGACGATCAGATCAGTAATCCGGTTCCCTGCGCCAAAGGTTCCTTTGTGCGCTGGAGCCGATATCTGAGTAATCACCTGTCGCGCCGAACGGCGTTTTGTCTCGGATGAATCAGGCCAGTGGCATCTGAAAGTCAATCTCTCCCGGGAATGTTCTCGCGATGCGTCGGCAGCATCGTTGGTCATTCCGCGCGCCGACCG
This sequence comes from Fuerstiella sp., assembly GCA_024230215.1. Lineage (GTDB taxonomy): Bacteria > Planctomycetota > Planctomycetia > Planctomycetales > Planctomycetaceae > Fuerstiella. The sequence continues at coordinate 23,692 of JAAERP010000010.1, forward strand.
CGAATTGTGCTGTGGCTGATGGTCTTCATTGGCTGTGCCGCAGTTGGCGTTACAGTATCGGACCTGAAACTCAAGAGCAGACGCTCTGATCTGCTGGGCCCCGATCAGGCATGGCAGGATTACAATCAGGCCTTTGGGGGAGAGTCGGATCTTGTCGTCGTCGTCGAAACTGACGGCCCCAATCCACAGCTCATTCAAACCGTACTCAGTCAGCTGGGCTCTCGCCTGGAACGCGAACCCGAATTGTTCTCGGACGTGCTTTATCAGGTGGACCAATCGGCTCTACGGCGAAAAGGGTTACAATACCTCAACACACAACAGCTGCAGTCAGCCATTCGGAGGGTAGGTAGCTTCGATCCCATCCTCCGGGAAGAACAATGGGACCTGCTGCGTATCGAGAGACTCGCCGATCAACTACAGCGCAGTGTGCAATCTGCGAACAATGAGGGAAAGACGGCGTCAGCCACCCGGTACGCCGAACGCTTCGCGGCCAGTCTGAATCACTTTTTGCCGGAGAATACTCAGGAATCCGTTGTCAACAGCGGCAGCTTCAAGTCGCCGTGGCCTGAAATTGTTGACACAGAGATCGAGCATTCTGCCGAAGACAGCGACCTGGCGTTCCTGATGAATGACGATCGCAGCGTAGGCATGCTGCACGTCCTGCCAGTGTCGGAGAAATCCGCCACCGACGGAAGTGCGGCCTCCATTGCGAGGCTGCGTGAACACCTTGCAGAGCTTGTGGCTGAATATGGCAAACTTGCTCCCGACCTGAAGTTATCGGCCACCGGCATTCCCGCCCTCGAATATGACGAATTGCAACGTTCCGGTCGGGACATGATCAATGCGTCGTTGATTGCATTCATTGCAGTCGGCCTGCTATTGGCGTTTGGTTTGCGGGGATTGCGGCACCCGGTATTGGTGTTGATAATGCTCGTTCTGGCACTGGCACTGACATTCGGACTGGCAACTCTTGCCGTCGGCCATCTGAATATTCTGAGCATCTGTTTCGCGGCGATCATGATCGGCCTGGGCGTCGATTTTGGAATCCACTTTGTTACCCGGTACCTGTTTCTGCGACAGGAACTGTACGAAATGGATGAGTCGCTGGTGCTGACAGGCACTTCGGTCGGCAGTGGCATCCTGACGTCCGCCGCCACGACCGCAATTGCCTTTGGCAGCGCTGCGCTTACGGGATATCCCGGACTTGCAGAACTGGGCATCATCTCCGCCGGCGGAATACTAATCTGCGCATTGCTGACGTTCACGTTTCTTCCTGCATTGATCGCCTTGTCTGATGAACGCGTTGACATAGACGATTTGCCGGAGCCACGATCCGGAAAAATGTGGCGACTTGCTGTCGAAGGGTACCCACTGGCCGCGATCATTGTTGCTGTGATCGCAATCGGAGCCGTCGCCTGGCAGGCGGGCAGCTATCAGGACGGCGAACTGAAGTGGCACGTCAACTACGACGCCAACCTGATGCGTCTGCAGGACAATAGCCTGCCGTCCGTGCGAGCGGAGAAGACGCTCTCAGATTCCGACGATTCGCTGCTTTATGCTGTCGCTCTGGCCGATTCCAAACAGGCCGTCGACACACTTCGGGCTCAGTTTATCGCGTTGCCCACCGTAGGCCGCGTGACGGATCTATCCAGCAAACTCCCTGACCCGCCGAATGTTGAACAGCAGCAGCTGATTCAAACCCTGGCGTCGCAGCTTCAGAACCTTCCAACGAAAACCCCAACATTTACCACGTCAAATCCAATCCCTGTCGGGACCAGCGTTGACCGGTTGTACAAGGCATTGAAAGCCTCACCAAACCTGGATTCACAACGTGCGGCTGAAACTCTGGACGAGTTTCTGGACCGACTGGCAGCGCTGTCATCCGGTCAACAGGCAGCCGTAATTGAAGCCTACCAGAACCTGATGGTCAGCTCTCTGCTGAAGGAGTTTCAACAGGTTGCACGAGCGACATCGCTGGAACCGGTCAGTCACCAGGACCTGCCGGCCGTCTGGCGCAATCGATACCTGCGAGCTGACGGAGAACGCGAATTGTGGCTGATGAAGATCTATCCGAAACAGGACATTTGGGAACATGATGCACTCGGTGCCTTTGTCAAAGACCTGCGGTCCGTTGAATCATCCGTAACTGGTGTGCCAATTCAGAACTTTGATTCCGCCAGTAAGATGAAGGACTGCTACACGACGATTGCGATCTACTCAGTTGCGGCAATTGCGTTGTTCCTGCTGTTCGATTTCCTGCGTCCCGGACAGAAGATGCTGACTATTGCCCCGCCACTGCTGGTTGTCGGCTTTGTCGGCTACACCGCGATGCAGCGAGCGACCAGCCTGAATCCGCACATGCTGGTTGCGATTTACCTGTCTATGGTGGCATTCATCGCGACTGTGTTCGATGTAAGAAACCTGCGTGACACGCTTCTGGCGTTGATTCCGCCTGTTGGAGGCGGACTGATACTACTGGGCCTCATGGCGTTACTGAACGTCGATTTCAACCCTATCAACCTCATCGTCCTGCCGTTGGTACTTGGAATTGGCGTGGACGACGGGATTCACATGGTGCACGACTACAGACGCCAGTTGGCCAATGGTTCCAGGGAGTATTCTCCCTCCGGCGATACAGTGAATGGAGTGCTGCTGACCTCACTGACGTCCATTGTCGGATTTGGCAGCCTGATGATTGCTGCACACCAGGGCCTCAAGAGTGTGGGCATTGTTCTTGCGTTGGGCATCGCGTCATGCCTTGCCGTAGCACTGATTCTGCTGCCACCACTATTGGTGCTGGTGGCCCGTTATCAACCAGCATCGCTTGAGCCCGTCCGACCTCCCAAAGTCAAGAAGCCTCCAGCTGGCGCCGCCGAAAGCGATTCCGCAGAAGCTGCTGCGGCGGACAATCCTAAACGACTCTCACGCAAAGAACGGCGACGCCAGGCGGCGTAACAGAAACATCAGTCAGGTTGAGGTTCCGCACTCCGATTTCGTTCGGCTCGAAGTGACTGCAGCATCTGTACTGTCGTTTCTGTGATGGTGGTGGATGCGTCTGTTTCCAGATAGCTCCAGCCCGAACGCCATGTCTCGTATCCACCGAGAGCGTGCTGCTGTGGTGTTGGCAGGTATCCATTGTAGCCGTTCGCCAATTCGATCACGAATGTTGTGCGGAATGGGCTACGACGTTTTATCTCCAAACCGATTTCCGCAAACACTTCACAGGGGATGGCCACGATTGCCAGTTCCCCCACAGTGAACGTCTGCAGTTTCAGTCGCACTGTTGGATCGGCATCGTGCAGTCGGATGGATTCCTGAGCATACAGCTCTTCCATATTCAGCCGCTGTGCATCAGCAGCATTGTCAAATAACTGGCGAGCCCGTTTCAATTCCACCGCATCAGGTTTACGCACGTCCAGTTCGATTTCGCGTTCACAGGTTCGCAGCACAGCATCGCTCCTGAACGGCACGGCCCCGTGCACTCCGTGAACGCCATCAGCTACGATCTCCGCGACACGCTCCATGCGTTCATACGATGCGGCCCGCGGACGAGGATTAAGGAAGTCATAATTGTTGACGTCACCGCTGGCCCCGTTGGACATGATGCCGACAAAATCCTTACCTCCTTTGAGCCGGGTCCCGATCTGTCGCGAGAACGCGCCAAAATAGTCGGCGGACAACTGCCCGGGGGCGATTCCTCCTACGTAGTGCAGCCCGTAGTTCGCCAGCAACGACAAGGCTGCACCGTCGGTTGCACGAACGCTCAGGAAAGTCACATCCGGATCGACGGGGCCCGCCGGTCGAATCAGAACATCCGTTCCCCGAGGGGGATTCATACGGACCAGATCGTCCGTGCGACCGAAGGGATTTGCCGTCATCGCCTCTGGCTTGATGAACCACCGCCGGTTGTTGATTTGGTCTGGTGCGGCCGCGACTCCCCATCCGATTTCTGCCGGCTGCAATCGGCCGTTGGCGACAACGACCGATTCTGCAATTTGCTTTGTCAGGTATTCGAGGTACTGCGGATCGGGGGTACACTGTGCCGCCTTTAGCGCTGTCGGCGCAGTGTGAGTGTGAGTTGCTGCGGTCAGGATGCAGGACGTTGGGATGCCGGTCCGCCCGGACGCGATGCCCTTTGCTTTGTCGTGGATGTTTCGTGGAATCAGACAGCTGTCGATAATCACCAGAGCGATTCGAGTCCTGCCGTCGGCCAGCACAAGGCTCCTGGCATGGAGCCGGTCGTGCACTCCGGTGGCCTTGCGATCCTGAAAACTGCCGGTCATCGACACTGGCAATTTCAACGGTGTAATATCGATCGCTGCGGCACCAGCCTGCAGGTTCCCTGCCTCACAGTGATGACCCACAAGAACAACCAGCACGAACACTGAATATCGCATTGCACTTCTTCCTGGTTGCAGGCAGAAAATCGTCTTTCCGAAACGTCGACACTGAAACCATTGTGGTACTCATAGCGACGGCGTCAACACTGTGGGAGACATTCCCGGCCTGTCTGATGCCAGGCTCCGAACACTGCGATCTTAAGAACGCTGTGGGTGATGTTACTTCAGCCGCTTTCAGATCTACTGCACAGCAAGCAAGTCGCCGCGGTGCCCGATCCAGATCAGGGGCGCAACGGCCCAGCTACGCTCATGCCCGATCCGCGCCGGACATAGAAGGATTCATCCGACTTTGGCACTCGCCTACGGACGTACAAGGTTGGAAGGCTTCCAGCCCGTATCGAAGCGAAAGGTCGAGTCCACGGGCGCATGCAGCGAGGCTTTCCTTTCTGCAGCAGCGGCCGCAAACGGGTCCACGGCGGGACGTTTCGGCTCTTCAGATTCAACGAATGGATTGCTGCCAATCGGCGATGCTGCGGTCGGCGTATCAAATACGAGAGGCTGGGGCGGTGACTGAATTGGCACGTGTGGCTGTGGCAGCGTCCGAGTGTTGATCTCCTGCGGCTTAGTGGCGAAAGGGTCGCCACCGCCAATTGGCGGGTGAGTCGCCATCGCCTGAGCAGGCGACGCACTGTTTCGTGTCGCTGCCCTTATCAAAGGCGTGGCTGTTTCCGGCACAACTGGCTGGCTACTGTCTGAGTCCAGAGAAGGAAGAGTCGGCAGGTCATCATCGCCCAGCACCGTCGTATTCAACGTCTGGCTGACCTGTCGGATCCTGGGGGAGGCTGACTGCCCTGCAGTGCTGTTCCATTCCTCATTCTGAGAGGCAGCCCAGACCGAGAAGTCTTCATTTGCGGCGACGCCCGGACTGGGTTCAGCGAAAGGAGCAAACCCCGACCGGGTCGTACCCGCGCCAGGGTACTTCAGCGACGGAAGGCTGGCAGTCTGAGCCACATCCGGTCGTTGCCCAATGAAATCTGAAAGTGACGGTCCACTTGTTGCGGCGATCTCACCCACTGCTCCACGCGATCGGATTTCCTTCAGTCTTGTGTCGTCTGCGGTTGGCTCAACCGGCACATCTGAAGCATCGAATTCACCCGCAGCGCCATAGTCGGCCGCTGCTGTTGCCGTGTCATGGATCGATATACGTCCAGTGCCACCATCCGATGGCGCGACTGAGTCGGTTACTTCGTCCTCGGCACCAAGTCGGCCGATAAACGGGTCTCGCAACAGCGCGTAGTCGCGACGACTCAGTTCACGAAATCTGGAGCACCCCGTGGCGCCCGCGAGCAACAACAGAGTGACAACAATAAGCCAGCGAGAATTCATCGCCGTTCCTCCACGATATTCCTTTGAACGAACGCTGGTCTGACCGATTCGTTCAGTAAGTGTCAGTTGTCTATGACGGACAATCCTGCCAGTCCGGATTCAATTGTCATCTCGTATTCCAGATCGCCGCGTTCCCACGTCCGCTCTGGCTACTATTCCTCAATCACTACCAGAGTGACGATCGTTTTGCGTCGTCAATTTATGATACCGCCGGTTAAAAATGTCCGGATCGAAGTCGTCATGTCTTGTCGCAACCACGGCGTCTCGAACGAACTTTCCGTTCTGCGCTACCCTGAGGCGGCCAAGTGAATCCGCTGTTTCTTCCCCCGGCAAGCCGAAGCTCGCTGCCGCCGACACTACCTTGACCGGTTGATCGGGCCGAGTATTGAGCGAAACGCTGGACGCCAAAGGTGATATTTCCCCGGCAACGCCGGCTACCCATTTCCTTAAAGCGTCCGCCTGACGGCCGCCACTTTGCCCCGAAAACAACAGATCCCGCGAGCCGCCATGCAAACCAGATGTGGCGTTCAAAATGGGACTCTGCGTCGGATTTGCCATATCAATCTGATTCAGCACTGCAGCCAGATTCTGCTCCGCGATCCGCGAGGTCGAACCACCCTTGATCGAAACGACGGCAAACGAATTATGTTGCGTTCCATGACACCGAGCATTGCCACACTTGTTCAGAACGATCGGCTGAATGGTCTGAGTAAACGTTCTGGCCAGAGACTTTGGCAGACCGCCAAGCGACCGACGTTCGGGCATCATGCCTGGGTGATTGAGCGTTACGTTATCGATCGATGATCCACTGTTGCGGCGTGGGTCCGCTCGGTTTGCGCCACTGGACAGATTATGCTGCTCACGAACAAGGGCCTCCAGCATTCGCCTCGCGTCACCTCGATTGGGGTCCAGATGAAGGGCATCCAGCACTTCACTGCGAGCTCTTCCCGGCATACTGTTTGCCAGACACCATTTGGCAAGTTCCATGTGAATGTTCGGCGTGTACTCGCTGAGAGAGCCTCTCATGCGCTGATAGGCTTCGTCCATGTTCCGAGCCTGAAAACGGACCTGCTCACTCGCAACAAACATTCGCCCCGCCGGCAGTTGCACATCGTACCCGCCTGTCCGAACCGTCAGTTGTCCGCGCACCACGCGGCCGGAATTCAACACCAGTAATGTGTGTTGGTTACCTGCCTTGTCGCGCAGCGGCAGTTCATCAGACGGCAGTGGTTTGCCGTGGAGTGCGATGATCGAAACGAGGATGACCAGCCGCAACATGACGGGATGGTTGCTGAAATAGGGCGCGTGGTATCGGAAACTGCATCAAATCGAGTATCGGCCCGCAAAAATAGCGGGGAACCTCAGATTGGGTCAATAGAAGGTGGTGGTCACGGCCACCGTCTCATTCCATATCCGGTCGGCAGTGGCCGACATTACAGCGTCATCGCAGGCAGTCCGCCCGTATTCGGCAGAATCCGCCGAATCACTGAACTGCACCTTAGTATCCAAACGCAGCGGTGCCTCAGCGGTTGTCGATCGCTTCCGCCAGGATTTCGGCAAAGTGCATGACCTTAATGTCCTGCTTCCGGCGGCGAATAATCCCCTCAAGATGCATCAGGCAGGACATGTCGCCAGCGGTCAACACCCTGGTTCCTGAGTCGAGATGGTCGCGAATGCGGTCCTCGCCCATCATGCAGGAAACCGCTTCCTCGGCGACCGCAAACGTGCCACCGAAACCGCAACACTCATCCTCCCGTTCAAGTTTCGAGAAGGAGATTCCATCCAGACTGCCCAGAAGATCTGTCATCATGCCTGGAATCTCGGTCATAAGTTCCGAAGATGCGCCCAGACGCAATTCCCGCAATCCGTGGCAACTTTGATGAATTCCCACCTGATGGTCAAATCGCCCTTCGATCCGATCAACCTTTAAGACGTTGACAAGGAATTCCGAGAGTTCCAACGTACGCGAGCGAACCGCATTTTCCCGTTCGGAAGTTTCGTCGAAAAACGTCTCATAGTGATTCCGCACCATCGAGACGCAACTGCCTGATGGTGCCACGATATAGTCATATCCATCGAAGACATCGATAAACTTCAGTGCCAGCGGTTGCGCTTCGGGCATACAGCCGGTGTTGGCCATCGGTTGCCCACAGCACGTTTGTGCCTCCGGGAATTCGTGTTCCACGCCGAAGTGTTCCAGCAATTTCACCGTGGCCATACCGACCTGCGGATAGAATTGATCAACATAGCAGGGAATGAATAACGCGACTTTCATAAGATCATGATATCGGTATCTGGTCAGCCGCCGATCAGGAAACGTTTGCGGACTGCTGAATGTTGAATGGCGGCCTCATCAACGGTGATCCCCAACCCCGGCCCGTCCAGCCGCGGGGCCCGCCCACCAAAACGAAAGGTGAGGTCTTCCTTCGTGACAGAACCGCGGACCAGGAAGCGATCATAACTGCCTTCAAGGTAACGAATCTGACCGATATTACAGGCGAAGTGCCGGCCCGCCGCCGACAGAATTCCGGTTTCTCCGACCTGGCAACCAAGTTGATAGCCTAAACCGTGCTGCCTTGCCAGTGCGGCCAGTCGAACACACGTCAGGATGCCGCCGCATTTGGAAATCCGCAGGTTGAACAGGTCGCAGGTTCCCTCAGCCACGGCGCGTCGGGCGTCTGCTTCGCAACACAATGATTCGTCCAGCATAATGGGCGTCGTGATATGTGACTTCACATCAGCCAGCCCCTGGACCTGGCAGTGCGGTACTGGCTGCTCCAGACATGTTGGCCTGAAGGGTTCCAACGCCTGGATTTTCGTAACCAACTCGCCGCAGTCCCACGCCTCGTTGGCATCCAGACGCAGGTCAACGCGTTGACCAAGAATTCGACGTGCGCGTGCCACACTTGCCACATCATCAATGCCTGTCGTCCCGACTTTGATTTTGACCTGCCGGAATCCAAACATCTTCATTTTCAGCGGTGAACGCCATTGCCGAAGACCCGTTGCCGCAGCCATCACTCCACTGTAACAGACCTCGCCCCTGCGTTCGCTCAGTTTGGGAGCGGCTGGCAGATCAAAGATCACGTCGCCCAGCGAGCAATCCGTGGAGCGACAGACGGCGTCCAGCAACGCCAATTCCACGGCACAGCGGACTGAGTTCCCGAAGCACTCTCGGGGAATTACGCCTTGATCGGCAGGCACCTTTGCCAGGCAAAAACCGGCCAATGCCGCCACCGCGTCTACGGGGGAAACAAAGTCAACGTCTGCCAGTTGTTCAAAGTTCGTGGCCTCAAGATGCCGCCACACACTGCCAATTGACTCTCCAGTGACGTATGTCCGCGGAAGGCCTTCGCCCCAGCCGACACTTCCATCCGCCAGTTCGCAGCGCACGATCAACGTGTCATTGTGCCGTCGCACGTGTGAGGCGTGACGAAATGGTGCCTTCAGCTCGATCGGCACTTCAAACGCTGTAAGGGAACGCAACTTCACCCAAACAGCCCATCAATCACTGCGCCGGAAGAAATCGTCGTTGGACGAGTGATTCGAGGATAGTACGTCGTGTGAGGATCGATACCGAAAGCGTGGTAAAAAGAAGCACCAGAATCCTCCGGTGTCCCTGGTCGGGAAGTCGGTCGTGCACCTTTGGAGTCCGTGGCTCCAATCACCGCACCTCGGTTGACTCCCGCACCAGCCAGAAACAGAAAAATGCTGGACACATCCTTTGTGCCGCCCGTTGCTGCTGCCTGCAGATGCTGCGGCAGTCCCACGCCAAACATACCCATGCCGACCTGCAGAGTCTGGCGGCGAGTAACATTCTGTGGTGGAGCACGGTGCAGCCGCTTCATTCACTCGTCCTCAGAACGCTGACCCATGTGAGCACAGGATGTTTCGCTGACCCGACGCCTTACAGGAATCAAACAACTTCGTCGGAGTCGCCCTCTTCCGTGTCGTCAATCTCAGCGGCCGCCGGAGATTCGGTCCGGGGTTTGGCCGTCTCAGACCTCGCTTTCTGTGCGACGTCAGGCACAGCCAAACCATCGTCAGATTCGTCGCCCGAATTCTGCGCGGTCGCATTGTCAGCACCAGCCGTTTGTTTCTTCCCGTTCTTGCTTTTGGTTGATTTGCTTTTGCCTGACTTGCCCGATGTCGTCCTGCTCGGCTTCTTTTTGGTCTGGGTTTCAACCGCAGCATCCGAGCTTACCTTTGGCTCTGTCGCTTTGTCGCCATTTTTCTGCGGAACTTCATTCGCAGCGTCCTCATCCTTCGCCCGACGTGACTTTTGTTTCGATGAGTCGCTGCCCGTGCTCCCTGCCGTGCCGCCCTTCGCTGTCTTGCCGTTCGATTTCCTGTGCGCCGCCGTCTGTTTTTGTTTGATCAGGAGCTCTCGAGTTTTTCTGACCAATCTGGCTTCGACACCGCGTAGCGCCTTCACCATCTCATTCACCGTCTGCCAGCGATTTGCGGGATTGGATTCCAGCCCCCTCATGATGATGTCAGCGATATCCGGGTCCAATTTGGGAACAAGGTCAATAATCTGCAGCGGCGGTAAATTGATATGCTGCTGCACTGCATCCAGCGTCATTGCTGCATCCCAGGGATGACGCTTTGTGTACATTTCAAAGCACGTCACCGCGTAACTGAACACGTCGACTCGGTGATCCGTGGACTGTCGTCGAATCAGCTCCGGTGCCAGATAATTGGCAGTACCTGTGCGATTGCCGGGCTTTCGGAAGTCGGGCGTGTCGGGAATTGTGAGTCCGAAATCGATCACCTTAATCTGGTTGTCCTCCGTCACCAGAATATTGCGAGGACAGACGTCGCGGTGAATCCAGTTGTTCGCGTGAAAGTGACTGAGCGCCTCCCCGATCTGGATCATGTATCGCAGCCGATATCGACGCATCTGATCAGATTGCAGGTCAACCAATAGGCCAAGTCCCGAACCTTCCACATACTCCATCACCAGATACATCTCATCTTCAAGCGTCCACCCGCACTCCAGCGTGCGGACGATGTTGGGATGTTTCAACGTAAGGGCGATGTCAGCTTCGGTCGGCTTGTTCAGGCCGGCAAACCGCGCCTCGAACCGATCCGTCTTTTCTTTGTCCAGAATCTTAATGGCGACAAAACGCCCATTCATCGCGTCTTCGGCACGCCAGACCCGCGACATACTGCCCTGCCCCACACGAGACAACAGGCTAAATCGCTTGGACAGATCGATTTTCTCGTGCTTCTCCGGCTGATCACCAAAGACTTTTTTGAACATGCTCATTGGCTGGTTCCGCTGACGATCAATTCACTGATACACAACTGACCGCTGGCGTCAATTGTGTGAGAACACAGTGTCCGTCGCCCGGCCCCGCAAAGTCAAGCCAACAGAACGGCATCGGCCAGTCCTGCCCCGACTGTAGACGCGTACAGATCGCGTCGCGGCTTAATGCACACAATAGTCGATGATTCGTGCCAATTCAGTCCGCATCTGAGCACGGTGGACGATTCGATCCACGAAACCATGTTTCAACAGAAATTCACTGGTCTGAAATCCGTCAGGCAGATCAATCTTGCATGTGGCCCGAACCACCCGTGGTCCCGCGAAACCCACCAAGGCGTTCGGTTCGGCGACAACCACATCGCCCAGCGAGGCAAAACTGGCAGCAACTCCGCCCATCGTGGGGTTCGTCAGTACGGAAATAAACAGCCCCCCGGCCCGTCGAAACCGCGCCAAAGCAGCCGACACTTTGCCCATCTGCATCAGCGAAATGATGCCTTCATGCATTCGTGCCCCGCCGCCGGAACCGCTCACGATGATCAGCGGCAGCGATTTTTCCGTTGCCTGTTCCACGGCGCGACACAGTTTTTCACCGACGACAGACCCCATGCTGCCCATGATGAAGGCGGAATCCGTCATGCCAAACACCAATGGTCGCCCTCGCATGTAGCCTCGGCCTACCGTACAGGCCTCCGTCATGCCGGTGCGTTTCTGCTCCGCGACCAGTCGTTCGCTGTACGGCTTTCGATCAGCAAACGTCAGCGGATCCGCCGGTCGCAGGTCGGCGTACCATTCCTCGAAACTGTCGAGGTCCAGCAGCTGTCGAATGCGACTGGCCGTCGATACATAGAAGTGGTGGTCGCATTCCGAACAGATGTTCAGATTCTCTTCCACCTGGTTGCGAAAGACGGTGGCTCCGCAGCCATCGCATCTCAACCAAAGCCCTTCGGGCACTCCGCGTTTCGGGCGTTTCATATCCTGTAACCAGGTTCTTTGTCCGGATTTGTCAGTGGCTGTCATGTTGTTGTTTCCGAGGGCGCCGACTCGACACTGAGTTCCGCCGAACCAGTGGATTGCACGGAATCCAGAAATCGAGAGGAATCGAAGCTGTCCGTTTCGAAGAACTCGACGGACGCACGACCATGCTCACCGCACAGACACGCGCCAACGCTGGGGCACCGAGCTTCCAGCGTGCATCGGATAACGGTGGCGATGGGGTCAGACGCGACCACCGCGAAGACCTGATACTTGCGAATCGCCCTTGTGAATACTTTCTGCATCCGTTGACACGCTTCGCTTAATGTCTCCCCCTCGGGCGGGCAGATCGTCTGAGGTTTCTCGCGTCCAGTCCGAAAGATCTTCGGGTAACGTTTGCGAACATCGGCTTCCGGCAATCCCTGCCAGAGACCCTGATCCACGTTTCTCAGTTCTTCCAATTCTTTGATTTTGACCCCCTTCTGCGCTTCGGCAATTGCCCTTGCGGTACTGCAGCATGGATCAAACGGCGAAGCAAAAATCGCCTCAAGTTGTACGCCTTCACGCCGAAGACGCCGAACGATGCCCTCGACCTGCTCAAGGCCTTTGTCATTCATTGGCATTTCCAGCGTGCCCAGAATCCTGGACTGCTCATCGTAATCGGTCAGGCCGGGGCGTATCAGAACTACGGTCGACATTGTGTCGCCTCCTTCTGAGAAGCTGTTTCTGTACATCCATTGACCTCGGCGAGCATCATGTCGGCCGCCTGCCGATAGTCATCAAAATCAAAAATCGAACTGCCAGCAACGAATAGGCCGGCTCCGGCAGCAGCACATTGGGCAATTGTGCCAGCAGCAATACCGCCATCGACCGAGACAATCAGCCGCTCGCCGGCGATTTGACGAGCCCGCTGCATCTTCGGCAGGACTTCCGGAATGAACTTCTGTCCGCCAAACCCAGGATTGACGCTCATGATCAGTAGCAGGTCGCAGTACTCCAGAAACGGCTCGGCGGCCTCAATGGGAGTGCCGGGGTTGATCGCCAGCCCACTCACCACGTCCTGCCTGCGAATTGCCTCCAGCAGCTCAGTCGGATCCGGAACCGCCTCCAGATGAAATGTGATCGCCTCGCACCCCGCTTTAACGTACTCGTCCAGATACCGACCGGGCTCAGAAATCATCAAATGTGCGTCGAACGGCGTCTGTGTCAGCTGCCGCAGTCGCTCAATCACCATCGGTCCGTATGACAGATTGGGAACGAAGTGTCCGTCCATCACGTCCAGGTGATACAGTGGCAGTTGAGCTGCATCAATTTTCTGCACCTCGTTGCGGAGGTCGCCGAAATCGCATTTCAGCATGGATGGTGCAATCACCGGGCTGTGTTGCCTTAGGTGTTGCAGCATCGCTTCACGTTGTAACATTTGGGTCGCCAAAGAGAAGGCGGAAGGGCAGGTGCCAGGAAACGGCACGTTACGGTTCGAGTAGACAGTTCCCGATGGCCCTCCGGAAATGAAGTCAGGCATTTTCGTGACGAGATGAAATCAAGTCCAGCCGAACAGCTCCAATGCCCTGTTTTCCGCCCAATGGATGGCTGAAATTTCCTCAAAATCTGCCCGCTCGGACCTTTTTTTTGCGTATTTGGCACGCGAGTATGGCCGAACATCGTGATTACCCCGTAAATTGAAGGCAAATGCCCCCATGTTTGAAACAGTCATTCGCGGTGGAAATGTGGTCGACGGGACGCGAACGCGTGCTTTTCGAGCCGACGTTGGCATTTCTGAAGATCGAATTACAGCCATTGGCGATCTTTCCGCCGCCGAAACACGCCAAAGCATCGACGCCTTTGGTCAGGTTGTTGCTCCCGGATTCGTTGACGTTCATAACCATTCCGACGGCTGGATGATTCGGGAACCGCTGCAAGCTGCCAAGACGCTGCAGGGATTCACGACCGAAGTCGTGCTGCTGGACGGCATCGGCTACGCACCGGTGAACAAACAGACATGGCGCGAGTGGTTCTTCTATCTTCGCGCATTGGACGGTCTGCGGCTGGATGACTACGAGGGCTGGCAGTCCATGGAAGACTTTGCTCACCGGCTGGATGGGCGAACAACTCAGAATTCCATGCTGCACGTTCCCTATGCTAACGTGCGGTCGCTGGTCTGCGGTTTCGGCAGTCGACCGGTGGACGATTTCCAGATGCGCTCAATTCGGGCCGAGATCCGCAAAGGCATGGAAGCCGGGGCGGTCGGTCTGTCGACGGGGCTGGATTACATTGTGCAGTGTTTCGCGACGACGCAGGAACTGATCGAAGCGTGCAAAGTTGTGGCTGAATTCGACGGTCTGTATGTACCCCACGTTCGCTACAAACTCGGCATGCTGCCGGCACTGGACGAAGCACTACAGATCGCGCGTGAGTCGGGAGCACATCTGCACATCTCACACTTGAAAGCCGGTACGGGTGAAGCTGCGGATACCGTTCTTGGCTGGATCGAACGCGCCCGAAAAGACGTCTCACTGAGCTTTGACGTGTATCCCTACATGCCGGGTTCCACAATGTTGAATTATCTGTTGCCATATGAAATCTGGGAGAACGGTCCGCTGGCCGCGCTGGGACGGCTGCAGGATCGAGATGTGCAGGAAAGGTTTCGAGACGGGTTACGAAACTACAAGCTGGACCTGGACGGCATTCAGGTAGCGTGGGTCCAGAGCAAAGAGAATTCTGTTCATCAGGGATCACTGCTAAGCGAGTACGTTGAATCTACCGGACTGCCGGCGGAAGAAGCGCTACTGAATCTGCTGATTGAAGAACGCCTGGCCGTACTGTGCGTTTACCTGGAAGGGGACGATCGCCTGATTGATCCGTTTCTGCAACACGATCTGTACATGATGGGCAGCGACGGTATCTACGCCGACGGAGGCATGATTCACCCACGTCAGTTTGGCTCGGCCGCACGGCTGTTGGGCACTTGTGTCCGCGAGTATGGGCTGATGTCAATCGAAGATGCGGTCTACAAGCTTTCAGGGCATGCAGCCGACCGGTTCGGAATCAAGGACCGAGGTGTGATTCGCGAAGGCGCCGTCGCGGATGTCGTGGTGTTCCAACCAGACGAGGTTCAGGACCACGCCAACTATGATAACCCACAACTTACGGCGACAGGAATTTCAAACGTCCTGGTCGGCGGAACCGCAGTTGTTCGTGACGCCAAACCTGTTCCGTTCGAACGCAACGTTAAGTTTCCCGGTCGATTTATCAGATTCGACAAACAAAACTGACCGGATGACGCCTGTTCCGGCTTCGATCAGTAATCCCCTCACGAACGCGGCCTGTTTTCAGACGCCGCTGACCGGCGTGCGTCATCGGGGCAGAAAACGTTGTGCGAGGAATCCCAATATCGCACGCGTTCTGACCACGGGGCTCCCCTTGTGGTTCGGTTCACGGCAGACTTCAATTGGCATCAGTCATAACGACGCCGCTTGCAATGGCTGGTCATGGCGGGTTGGGGCGTGAGGCTGATCGACACGCTGCTCCGGAATCCTCGGATCGCGGCCGTGCAGAGCCAGAGCCCCGGTCTCTTGAAAAGACCGGGGCTCTTTGCCGAACCGTCTCTTTGCCGAACCCGATTGTGGGTGGCACAGGTGCTTCAAACCTGTCAGACTCGAAAGCAGCACGATACAGATTCATTTATGACGGTTCTCGAATGGCACGTACCGAAACTGATAAAGAAGATTTGATGGTCGAAGCCACTGCACTTGTGGCACGCGCCGAATTCAGTCGTGACGTCAACACAGCTCATGAGACCGCATGGAACATTGTTACTGTCGGATTCAAAAAGAACGGCTCGTGCAGTGTCTATTTTGAACAGGACCCGTTCTATCAGTTCGATGCCGACGGCCTGCTGCGTCGGTCGTTCGCAGGTGGACTGCTGTTTCGTACGCAGTCGTCCACCCTGGCTCAACTTCAACGCGTCAGGACTGATGACCGAACGACACTGTCAAGGACGGATCTTGCCGCCGGCGAGCTGGAAGATTTTCGCCAACGCATGAGAGTCCATCTGGAGGAACTACAGAAGGAGTTCGCGAACCAGACATTGACGATGCTGAGGTGCGTTTCCGACGACAGCGACATGCAGGCCCGGACAACCTGTTTTCTGGAGACCATCCTGGCACATGAGGCTGCATTTCTTGCTCCGGCGATTCGAGGCAGGGAGTAGCCATTGCGTTGCTGTCGGTTTTCCCGCAATATGGCAGTACTGCGAGCAACAGAGCTGTCGGGAATCAACGGAGATTCACACAGCTGCCGCGACAACTTCAATAGCAGGAGGCTGATCAATCATGAAGACGCTGGTCCTGATGAGGCACTCACATGCTTCGTCCGAAAACTCGGCGTGGTCGGATCACGAACGACCATTGACAGCGACGGGACGTTCGCTGGCCAGCCAAACCGGAAAGCTGCTGACGGAATACAGTATTGACCGCATCATCTGCTCTTCTGCAGTCCGAACCGTCGAAACCGCAGAGCTGGTGGCGACCGCGTGCGGTGCCAGCGCGGCGCCGGAAGCCAGTGATTCGCTGTACCTGGCCAGTCCGGCAACCTATCCGGGCGTCGCGTCTGAATGTGCCGTTCAGGACGACAATGTGCTGCTGATGATTGGGCATAATCCAGGCATCGCCAATCTGGTTATGTCGTGGGCGAAAGAATCTTTCGCAATGATGCCCGCCAGTGTTGCGATCTTTGAGCTGAACATCGATGATTGGGCACATATTGCCGCCAGGGATCAATTCAAGCCTACACTAGGGGCCTATTTTTCGGGCGGTCTGAAACAACGCTAGCACCCAATGGCCAGCACCGATGACTGTAGTTGAAGCGGTCACTTCAGACGACAACGAAAACGCGGATTTGCGGGCGTCTCTGACGCTGTCACTGATCAAGGGAATTGGCCCTCTGCTGCAGGCCACGCTGCTGCAGCATTTCGGCACTGCCGCTCAGGTACTCAAGCAGCCCGTATCGACGTTGCAGCATGTCGAAGGCGTGGGGCCGCAGCTGGCAAATCGGATTGCCGGAGCCACGCACATCTCCGCGGCGGCCGAGACGTTACGACGTTGCCGGGAACTGGGTGTTCAGGTGCTGCAGAAACGGACGACGGCCTATCCGCAGAGTCTTTCCACCGTCGTCGATTCGCCGGAGCTGTTATATTGTCGCGGTACGACGAAGCCACAGGACGATCTGGCAGTCGCCATCGTTGGATCCCGCCGGTGCACAACTTACGGCAGACACCAGGCAGAACGATTCGCCGGTTCGCTTGTCCGCGCCGGGTTCACCGTCGTCAGTGGACTGGCCCGAGGCATCGACTGTGCTGCCCACCGAGGGGCACTGAACGCGGGCGGGCGAACGATTGCGGTTCTGGCCACCGGTGTTCGCGAAATTTATCCGCCGGAGCATGCAGATATGGCAATGGAAATCGTGGACAACGGAGCTCTGGTGAGCGAGTTCCCGCTGGACCAGAAGCCCCGCCCTGGTTTGTTTCCACAGCGCAATCGCATTATCAGTGGGCTGAGTCTGGGGGTAATCGTAGTTGAAGCTACTCGCAATTCCGGCGCTTTGCATACCGTTCGTCATGCACTGGAACAGGGGCGAGAAGTCTTTGCGGTGCCCGGGCAGCTGAACAGTCTGGCCAGCGAAGGGTGTCACGAGCTGATTCGCGACGGGGTAACGCTGGTCCGTAACGTCGATGACATCCTCCGCGAACTTGGCCCACTCGCGAATCCAACAACCTCAGAATCTCAGGCCACTATTCACGATCCGCGAGAAATGAGCCTCAACCCGCAGGAACAGGAGATCCTGAGCCTCATCAGCACGTCGCCAGTACACGTCGACGAAGTGCTGAGAACAACACAACTGGACATGTCGCGAGTGTTGTCAACTCTGACAGTGCTGGAGATGAAACACTTCGTCCGCCGCCTGCCAGGAAACATGCTGGTGAGAAACGTTTAGTTCGTGCTGACATTCACAACGATGATAGAGCCATTCAGAGGGCCGGTTCCTACCGGCCACTTCGAATTGGACGGCCGGAGGAACCGGCCCTGCGCTGCATTCGCGTCGTTAGGTGCTGACGTTCAGCAATCCGCACGCTTCTGTGTAGCCAGGAGAAGGATTTCCGGCTTCGCTTGCGGTCACTCGGGCGAGTGCCACCATTTGACGCCACCGAAATGCCTCCCGAGTCGTTCGGTATTCTTCACACACCGTGCGGTAGTATTTCTCGGCGTGCAGAGCACCGTCCTGGCTGGTGGCATAACCCAACATCAGGTCAAACGCTGGACTGGCAGCATGTCCCAGTTGGCCATAGCGATGAATCACGGCAGCGGCTCGGAACTGATCCTTTTCGCGAATTGCAGCATCGGCCTGGTCGAGCAACGTGCGGGGATCCTTCGAAGTAACCTTTTCCAGCTGTTCATTCAGAGGATAAGGTATGTCGTTCAGCTTGCTGTTGTAGCGTCCCGTGGCCGTGTGATACGCCCCAACGATCATACTGGCCACAGCGTTTCTCTGGTTGCTGACACGAGCGATATTACGCCACGCATTCGCCGAATCGGACGCATGCACTCCGACCGAATCACCATGCACGCTGCCAATCGGCTTACCGGGACGCGGTTTGGTGCGGCCTGGATCCTGTAGCACCAGAGCATTTGACGCCAGTGAGATCGCTTCGCCGATGACATCAGGCGCGAAGCCTTCTGCCAGGGCGGCCGCCGCAGCATCCGCGGCCTGTTCTGCATCGCTACGGACGATCGTACGAGCAAGCTCGTCCACCCATGCATCATCTGCTGTTCGCGTTCCGGGTGGCTTGCCGACCAGATGATATTGGTCGAGTAGTTTCGGAAGGACGGTTCGAATTCGGGACGGCTGGCGATTGGCTTCAATAGAGCCCAGCTCCGATTTGACACAGAATCTGACTGACTGGCGCAGCAACGTGTGTGCCTGTTCCTGTCCCACCAGGTCGAGCATTTCCCATGCACGCCACGACAGGACTACGCGGTGAACGTTGAGCTCGTCCTGGATGGAATACTGCAGATGGTTGAACGCCTCTCCGATTGGGCCTTTCGCCATGGCAGCAAATGTCTGTTCGGCCTTCTGGTAGTCTGCGCTGCGAGTTGCCGCCTGCAACAGCGGACCACCCGGGCTCCCCTGCGGCAAAGTCGCCGCCTGCACTGTCTGCAGCACCTCGTTGTTGTGACTATCCGTCTCCTGGATCCGTGCCGTGTTTCGATAAAGCACTTTCAGCACAGGCAGCGGCTTGAGATCCGTCGGTAGCTCGTGGCTCATTTCATACGCGGGAACGAGAGCCATGAACGTATGGAATCCGGTGTAATCCTGTCCTCCGAAGGAACGGGCATTTGCGAGGGCTGCTGCAGAGACCAAAGTCTGCAAATCTGTGCCGGACTTCAATTCCCTGACCAGCATTGCCTGCAGTTTATTGAGCGGCGTCTGCTGCATAGCCGAGACCAGCGGTTCCATATCGCCGAATGTAAGCTCCGTCGATTCTTCTTCCGCGAGAGCAGATGAAAGCCCCAGGTCCAGAGCAAGCGAAGTTCCCAGACTGCTGACCAACATACCTTTGCCAACGTCTGCCAGAAATGTGCGGCGGGAATTGGATTTCATCTTGCCTCTCCTGGGTGGGTTAAAGACCGAAAACTTGAGATCCTGCTCTGACCTTCCTGGTGCCGCCGAGTGCCTTCAATACATGCGGCTTTCAAACGACTCTAGGATAACGCCGATACATTGCACGATTGCAGGTTTTCCGGAAGATGGCGAGGACTCAGATATTTCCCGGCGAATTCCTCAGCTGGGGCTATACACACGACTGCGAAATGCTCAGGTCCGGCAACTCAACCAGCTTCTGTGCAGTCTGTACAGTCTGTGCACGATGTTGCCGAGGCCTTCCGCCGGTTTTCGCGGCTAGCTTCGCCCCGGATCCGGAGTGATGTTCGAAGAGGTGACTCCCGTCGCGATCGCAGCGATCCTGACGCTGGTCATGACGTCCGGTGGAGCCACGAATTCACTGCCAGAGTGCTGAGCGATCAATCGGCACAGCCCCGCTGGTGCGGAGTCAGAAGATCGTCCGTCAGCGAGACATCAACAGCTGACGCGGTTTACAGATTAGGCAATTTAATCGTGCTGCGGACGCCCTTGGGGTCCCATAAACGATCGCGGATCGCAAATCCGAAGCCGTCCCTTTTCTCTGTTTCCGCGCGACGGGCCCAGGGCGTGCCGGGGTGTTCTTTGATGACGGCGTCAAGAAGATCGATCGCTTTCTTTTCCTCCGAGGTGACCATCGTCAGATATTCGCTGCGTTCCATATTCAGGTTGAAGGCGGTCTTCAAACCCAGAAACTGTTGTTCGTTCGGAATCAGCGTCTTCCTGCTTCTCCAGAAGTTCCATTCGTTGGAGATGCCGTTGCTGTTGGCAGGCTTCGGCATGTTGTTGGCGTGGGAGTCCATGTACAGCAGAAACTGGTACAGCCGCAGCCGAAAGATGTGCAATTGCGCATAGGCAAGGTCGTATCCCGCACGCCATCGCTGGGCGGATTCTCGGGCACGCATCGGCATAACATTTTCAAGCAGACCAAGACCTTCGTTCACCAGCAATAGAGCATTGGCCGCACGTCGTACCTGTCGGCCGGCCTCTTCCTTAAATGGAAGCGGTTCAAGCGGGTAGTGTTCCCGCCTGATGTTAAGGCTCGCATCGTGCGTCTCAAACAGCAATTTGTTCTGCGTCGGATTCAGCCGGACAATCACATTCCACAGGGTTTGCCGAAACTCGCTGGTACTGCGTTCGGCGACATATTCACGACGTGACATCAGTAGCGGCGTGTATTCTCGCAGTGCAAGAAAGTCGTATTTTCTTTTGTCATTGGCGTCTCGTCCGACCAGATTCTGCTCAGCACCGGGAAGCACAAAAAAGATACCGCCCGTCTCACGCGCCATACGGACCTGTTCATATGGTCCGAAGCCCGCGGACTGAGCATCCCAGCGCCCGTGAATTCCGTCCCACTGCAGACATTCGGGGTAGGCCGTTTCCGGACCGCGCCGAATCTTGATCCAGAAGTTTTCCTTGATTTCCCTGGCCTTGTCCTCGTACGTCCAGCGTTGTCTGGCGTAAGGATAGCCAAACATGCTCTCACGCCCCATGACATAAATCGGGGACTTAGCGGCCCGGGCGGCAGCTACGGCCTGTTCGACATAGTCGCCGTCGTCACCGGATTCGTCGGACACCACGATGATGGCCAGTTTGCGTTTGCCACGAATAGCCATCGGCTTATATTTGTTGATCATGGCCGCGATGGATCGGCACATGTTTTCTTCGCCTGATTCGTCAACCGGCACCTTCTCTATGGCTGCCTTCACAAGTTCCAGATTGCCAGTGGGCTTTGCAGTCCATTCATGAATCGTCTTTCCATAACTACCGACGACAGTCAGCAGCTGTTCACTGCGGCCGCGAAGATCCTCGTCCTGCCTGGTAGCAATGCCCAGCTCTTCGTAGACCCGCATGTAGTTTTCCTTGATTTCCTTTCGGTCATCTTCCAGACTCCCGGATTCGTCAAACATCCAGACGACGGTCACCTTCTGTTGCCGCATCATGCGGATAAGTTCCTGAGTGATGATGCCCATGGCAGCTCCATAGCCTTCGACCATGGCACCGACTTCGCCAGTGATTTCGCCTTCACCGAGTTCGGTGGCCATGACTTCATCACTTAGCTGCATCGTCTCGACACGTGGAGCGTCGACCGTGGCTTCTTCCAGAACCTTTGCCTTCTGTACATCGACGGGCGTTGAGGCGGGCTGAGCTGCCGCGCCAACGGCGGTCGATGGACTGCCGCCGGCGATCATGCTCAACGTTTCGACATGCTCCGTTTCCAACTGCAACTGGTGCTCCATCTGCTCCTTCGGCAGTTCCTCTGTGAAGATGGACTCCAGCAGTATGTCGGACGTTCCTCCCTGTATCGCCAGCGGAATCAACATCAGCACCAACAGTATGACCAGATGCACGACCAGCGAAACGACGATCGAGGGTGCATTCTTAAAGATCTTATGCATTCAAATGCCTTAATCGCGCAGAAAAAACAACACGACAAAATATGTGCAATGAAGATAATGGATGAGCTGGACCGCTCGATCAATGATTGGTTTTCTTACGTCTTGAACAGGCTTCGCCGTCCGGGCCTCACACCGGCCAAAATGACAATCCACGGCCACTCCTGCTTGATGCACTTTCCAAATATACCACCTGCAACAGCACCTCGCCGGATTCTTATGCCACCGCCGGTGGAGCCATTTGCTGTTTTCTGACGACATTACGAAGGCAAAATCTTCGCTGTTGATCCCCCATTTTGCAACGGTATCCATATTTTCCCGGTCCGCATGGGGCAATTCTCCCGGCCGTGCCGCATGAACGGACCGGTTTCCACGGGACTTAACGACGGAATGACCAGGTTGACATTGCGATAAGTCGTTGTCTGCAATAAGTTTCAATCAGAAGGACAGCTCCCCGAACTCAGAATTACTCTCAGGCATGACGCCAGCCAGACCGGCATCGTTGAAGGATCACGCAAACGGCGGCGTTGCACGCGCAAAATACCTTCTGCTGGGCTGCCAAGGGGCCGGAATGACGGCTCTGGGCGAGATTCTGCTTGATGCGGGGCACTTGGTGGCGGGCATGGACCAGTCGCTGGTGCTGCCATTCCTGCCACCGGGCCAGAAATCGGACAAACGTATCCACTTTATGCCGTGGTCCGGTATAGCACTGACCAGCGGCCCGTTTGACGTGTGCGTCATCAGCCCTGCAGTGCCAACGGACACGCCGATCGTGAAGCAGCTTGTTCGGGAGGGTGTTCCCGTGATATCGCTGCATGAGTGCCTGACCGATGTCTTTGCAAGACATGACCAGCTGTGCGTTGCCGGAAGCCACGGCAAAAGCACGACGTCCGCGATGTTAACCTGGATTCTGGAGGCGGCTGGTCTTTCGCCTGGTTTTTTCGTGGGTGCTCCACAGGCCGGTTTCAAGTGCTCCGGCCGGCAGGGAAACGATCGAGTCGCCGTGCTGGAAAGCTGTGAATACCAATCGTCCTTCTGCCACTTTACGCCTCGCCTGGCCGTGATCACAGGCATCGAACGTGATCATTTCGATTGCTACCCAGACACGAACTCCGAAGATGCCGCGTTCCGGCGATTTGCGGCAGGGATCCACCCTGATGGCTGCCTTGTGTTTCGCAAAGAGTGCCGACGGACAGCCGTGATCGCTGACGCCACCAACTGCAGAACCACCACCTTCAGCCTGTACGATCCTACGGCCGATTGGTTCGCCGCTGATATTCAGCACAAGGGGTGGCGCACGAGTTTTGCGTGCCGACACCCCAATAATCAGTCGATCGACGTCGATTTGTGCGCCGTTGGCAGGCACAATGTGGAGAATGCCCTGGCGGCGATGGCCACTGCTGCCGCATACGGAGTGGACAGTCATGTTGCCGCTGAGGCGTTAAGTCGCTTTCCGGGCATCCAACGGCGATTTGAATTGCGTGGGCACTATCATGACATGACACTGATCGACGATTACGCTCACCATCCCACGGCCATCACGGCGACTCTGACGACCGCTCGCACTGTTTTTCCGCAGTCGAGAATCCTTGCGGTCTTCGAACCACATCAGATGATTCGAACCCGGTCGTTGTTTGAGGAATTTACGAGAGCATTGACACTGGCTGACGAAGTACTGCTGCTTCCCGTCTTTCCTGCCCGCGAACAGGTGACGCACCTTGAGTGTTGTCGACTGAGCGGCGAATTGGTACGAGAACTGAATCACAACGCTGTCAAATCTTTCCTGTTTGCCAATCTTGACCAGGTTGTCTCAAGAATAGACCATTCCGGTATTCCCAATGACGTAATTCTCACAATGGGAGCCGGCAGGACCAATCTCATCCATGACCAATTCACTAGACGAGTTCAACGACATTCTGTCGCCTGATGAATCACTCGCACAACATACCTGGCTGAAACTCGGCGGCAACGCAGAACGGTTTTACACACCAACGTGCCGTGACCAGTTGTTATCACTGATCCGTGCCTGTGTGGCTGCCGAAGTTCCGGTGCGCGTTTTCGGCAGCGGTTCAAACCTGCTGATCCGTGATGGCGGCGTGTCCGGTTCGGTGATTCGGATTTCCGACCCTCTGCTGTCTGAAATCAAAGTCGACGGAAATGCCGTAACGGCCGGTGGCGGCGCGTTGTTATCCCACGTGGTT
Organism: Fuerstiella sp.; assembly: GCA_024230215.1. Classification (GTDB taxonomy): domain Bacteria; phylum Planctomycetota; class Planctomycetia; order Planctomycetales; family Planctomycetaceae; genus Fuerstiella. Next base: position 47,951 of record JAAERP010000010.1, read on the forward strand.
TCGGAGTCCGTCCGAGCAGGGCTGGCCGGGCTGGAAAACCTGGTGGGAATCCCGGGCACAGTCGGTGGCGCAATCGTGGGGAACGCGGGCGGGCGTCATGCGGACATCGGGGAATTCGTTCGCAAAGTCGAAGTCGTGACTCGCGACGGCGAAGTTGTGGAACGAACCGGTGACGAACTTACCTTTGCCTACCGGTCCAGCAGTATCACCGACCTTGCCGTTTTATCCGTCACACTGCAACTCCGCCCGGATGATTCAGACGACCTGACCGTTCGGATGAAGAAGATCTGGATCATGAAGCGGTCTACTCAACCGCTGGCAGACCAGTCCGCAGGGTGCATTTTTCGAAACCCACGCGGACTGAGTGCCGGTGCGTTAATTGAACAGTGTGGTCTCAAAGATCTTGCTGTGGGAGAAGCCCGCATCAGCGACCGTCACGCCAACTTCGTGGTGACAGGGCCCGGTGCCACCAGTGCAGATGTCGAGTCGCTGATCGACAAGGTTAGAATCGCCGTTGCGGAGAAATTTGGAGTTGAATTGGAACTGGAAATCCGAAAGTGGTAGTTGACACAGGCACGGGTGTCTGGATGCAGTACCCTTTGCGCCGCACTCACAACGTCCTGGCGTTGAGCTATCTACCGCGGTCGTCCCCGGCTCGGCGTGAGATCAGGGCAAGGCAGATCGACGACGACAGACCCGACGAACCGAACATCATGCACATCACCATAATCTGATACCGCGCCGCAGTCAGTGGGTCTTCCTGGGCCAGTACCTGGCCGGTCATCATGCCGGGTATGGAGACGAGGCCCACGGCAAACAGAGAATTGGTGATCGGAATCAGTGCGGCTTCGAGAGCCGTTCGTCGAGCAATATCTCCGGACTCACCACGGCTGATTTCCGACTGAAACCGTTCGATCGCGAGACTGACGGTGTTCATGCAGTTCGAGAAAATCATGCCGGCCAATGGAATCACCATTCTCGGCTGGTACCACGGGTCAAGGTCGAGAACGACCTGAGTGATGACGAACAATGTCGTACCGCCGCCCAGCAGTATGGACAGCAACACCGTGGGAAGCAGCTCACGTCGTCCGCTTTTGGAGACTCGAAGTGAAATCCAGCTGGCCCCAACCAACATGACCGTAAGTACGCCGATCACGACCCAGGAAGTGTCCGTTTGAAAAATGTAGACCAGCAGATAACCGAGCAACATCAGTTGCAACAGCATTCTGCCGATGGCTGCCAGCGACGTACGTACGTTCAGCGACCATGCATTGAGAATCAGCAGGACGAAGCCCACGGGGATCAACGCGACGGCCAGTCGTTCCAGCGGGATGTTCTGGATAGCAAGGGTCATCGAACTATGGAAGCCCTGCGGAAGAGGAAGCGTTCGTGACGGGCGGTCACCGGCACACATCACCGGCACCCGTCTCCTTCAAACACACAGTCACGCCCACACGACACGCCCGTGTGCATGGCCGCAGCACGTTCCTCCGCTGGCGCGTTTAACCATTTTACTTTCCACAACTCGGATTTTCCGTTCAGATACAATCGATAATAGGCAACAGGAAGACTCTGAGCCTCAGTCGTAACCTGACCGCCAGCCTAAGACAGCAGTAATTCCAGATCTTCGACGGACAGATCCTTCAGAATACTCTTCTGGTCGCCGCCATCGAGAATCGCATCGGCGAGCTCCCGTTTCTTCTTTTGCAATTCAGCGATTTTCTCTTCCACGGTATCTCGGCAGATCATCCGATACGCAAAGACGTTACGCGTCTGCCCCACTCGATGAGCGCGGTCAATGGCCTGAGCTTCAACGGCGGGATTCCACCAGGGGTCCAGCAGGAAGACATAATCTGCAGCCGTCAGGTTCAATCCAAGACCGCCCGCTTTCAGGCTGATCAGGAACACGCGACACTCGTCGTTTTCCTGGAAGTTCGTCACACGACGCTGGCGGTCGCGTGTCTGTCCATCCAGATATTCGTACTCAATTCCGGCAGCATCAAGATGCTGTCGAACAATCGACAGCATGCTGGTGAACTGCGAAAACACCAGCGACTTGTGGTTCGTGGATACCAATTCGTCCAGGTGAGGAATCAGGAATTCAAGTTTGGCATACGGTTCTTCTTCGTCGCCTCGGTTCAGCAATGCTGGATGACAGGCGGCCTGCCGCAGCCGCAGCAAAGCCTCCAGGACATGCATCTTGCTTTTGGCGATGCCCTGCTTCTGCACGACACCCAACAGGGAATCGCGATAGTGAAGTCGAAGCTCGTCGTACAGTCGACGCTGATCTTCCTGCATATCGCAATAGACCGTTTCTTCAAGCCGATCCGGCAACTCTGACGCAACCTGCTGTTTTGTTCGACGAAGAATAAACGGACGCAGGCCGCGTGACACCAGCTTGCGTGAATCGACACTTTCGGGATCTGAGACGTGACTTCGAAAAGCCGTGCTTCGGCCCAGCATACCGGGATTCAGGAACTCGAAAATCGACCACAGGTCGCCCGCGTTGTTTTCGATAGGTGTACCGCTCAACGCCAGACGGTGTTTTGCTCTCAGCAATCGCGACGCCCGGGCAATCTGAGACGACGGGTTCTTAATCGTCTGTGCCTCATCAAGGACGACATATTCGAATTCAATGTCCTTCAGCACGGCGATATCTCGGCGCACTGTGCCGTAGGTGGAGAGAATAACGTCGTATTCTGAAAATTCATCGCGCAGACCGGCGCGGTCCATGCCGGTGTAGTCCAGGACTTTCAGGCGGGGACCGAATCGTTGGCACTCGTTGTGCCAGTTGAAGATCAGAGATCGCGGCACGACAATCAGTGTCGGAGCCGCCTTCTTTTTCAGGAAATCCTGATGCAGCATCAGCATTGCGATGAACTGCACGGTCTTGCCCAGTCCCATGTCGTCAGCCAGGCAGCCGCCGAAATTGAAGTCACGGAGAAAGCTCATCCACGAAAGCCCATCGCGCTGATAGTCCCGCAGTTCTCCACTGAAGTCACCGGGAGCGTCCACCTTGTCGATGCCGGTGAAACTGCGGAATCGTTCCCGCATTTCTTCAAACTTATCATCAAACTCAACGTCGTCCTGAGACGATAGCAACGCATCCAGAAGAGCGGCCTGTGAATTTGAAAAACGCAGCGATTCCTCATCCAGTCTGCCCAAGCCCGAGATGATCCCGATTTGCTCTAGCCATTCTTCAGGCAGAATTCCCAACGAACCGTCATCAAGACGAACGGTCGTGTCGCCACGCTCCAGGGCCTTCAGCAGTTCCGGAAACGCCACCGATCGGCCTTCAAAGTCGACCTCAGCATTGACGCCAAACCAGTCGATATCCGATTCCACACGGAACTTCATGGCTCCTGCCTGTCGCACACGACTTCCGTCCGCAAAGACTTCCCAGTCATTGTCGACAAGTTCTCGAACCGCCCGTCCCAGATCGCGTCGAGGAATCTCCACGTCAGCATTCGTCTGCGAACCGTTCAGACGCTTACGAAAGCCCAACTCCCGCAGCCGTTCCCAACATTGAGTCTCGAACGTGCGGTCCCGAATAATACAACGACTGTGTTCTCGTTGCACAACTGCCCAGCGAGCGTTCCGACCTGCAACGGGAGTGCCCATGTAGTCGAAAATGACTTCGGCGGTCAGCGAATCGTTGCGCCATCGTGACATGGCGGGTGTGAAAATCTTCAACGATGGAGACGGCGTTGCGTGAACTTCTTCCAGCTGCAGTTCTCTCGGAAGCTCCAGACGCGGCAAGGCAGGAATGTCCAGTAGCTTGTCCACAAAATCATGCTGGTCCGATGAAGGAATCGTAAGGCTCGATTCGCCGGCCAACAGTTTCATCCATTCCGCCGCGCCGAAGTCCCGAAGTCGCGAGATAGAGTCGGACGTGATAACAAAGCCCCCGGGAACGACCAATGGCGTTTCCGAGAGTTCCATCGTTTCGTCATCCCGGATAAGTTGCCCGGTGACAAGCCAGCCGCCGTGATCAGAGTTGCGTTTCACACGCACTGTCAGTTCCCACGGCGATTCTCCATCCCATTCCAGCGTCTGCTGCGTTTTACTGTTAACGCCACCGATCGTTAGACGCCCCGACTTGCACATGTCGGGAAGAATCAGCGTGCCGAGTTCGTACGGCACGTGAAATCGGTGCGCGGCGGCACGCAGCTCAGCCTGCTGCGTGGACCAGTTGTTCCGCTCCGGAATGGCCCCGGCAAGATAGGACAGAAAGACCCGGTCGTCTTCATGTTCAATCTCATTCAGTTCGCCCGGGCGTATTTTCAGCGGCTTAACTTTGCCCCATTGACCGCTGGAACGACGTTGCCGCTGAGAAGCCTGCAGAACAAGCGTTTCTGCCTCTCTGCTGGCTTCCAGATCGATTTCATAAAAAATCTGACGGTCCTGCCCCTGCGACTTCTTGCCGCTCTTTGTCGAGACGGACATCTCCTCTTCCAGTCCCGCCAGTTTCGCCTCCCAGGGACGTAACCGCACCTCTCGCGTGACAGCAGCGACCTTCTGCCTGCTGCTTCGTGGCGAAGAAACGTCGGCATCGGCGTCATAGCCGGGTGTAAGGTCGTCAATACGAATGGGCGCCGTCAGATCCTTTGACACGAACGGCGCAAGGCGACCGGGGCGAATGGAAGGATTCACATAACCCTGCAGATCCGCCGTCAACACAGTAGCCCACAAATGTTTGCAGGCCTTGCTCTTGGCGAATTGATCACACGTGCAAAACAGCGCGATATCACTTTCGTGATAACGCAACTGAGTCTGGTACTCGACGCCATCCACGACGACGCCAAACACATTTTCTGCCGTCACCCGAATGAGCGAAACACGTTCGGCTTCAATGTAGGCAGCACCACGATGTCTAAGATCAGCCCGAAAACGGTTTTGAAGAAGCTCCGCGAGAGTCATGTAATCCTTGAAGCAATTTAAAGGTCACGGGAAAGCCGTGAATTGACAGGCTGGTGAGATATCGACGAACCAAAGACCGAACCTGGGACATTCTGATTCTGAGAGTCCGGGAAAGACGGGGGACTCAAGGTGGCATCGGAATTTGGCGGACCGGGAAGGGTAACGCATGCCGGGCGTTCTTTACCATAACAGCTGCAGAGTTTTCAGGATCTGGATTCAAATGCCTCACCATTGCGGATACGGAACACCGGAATTTACGATCGGTGTCGCATTCGCTACACTTCGTGACGATGCGCAGTGAAGAGTGTCCCTTACGTATCTACACGTGAGCAACACATTTGCCTTCTGCCCGGTAAATGCACCGGCGAACGGCGATGCTGGAAGCCGAACGTTGCGGGACGGCTGCAGTCCCGCTGCCTGGAACAACCACCTACACCGGGTTTCCCTCTGAAGTTTTGAATGACAGATCTCACCACACTCAGCTCCGACGGCATTGTTCATTGGATCCACGAGAATCTTCCACTTAAGGACTACGAAGGGAGGAAAGTCCTTCTGATTGTGCCCGACAGTACACGGACGGCGCCGCTACCGGTGATTTTCCCCACGTTGCGCAGACTGCTCGGTCCGATATGCCCACAACTGGATGTATTGGTGGCCCTGGGCACCCATCCGCCGATGCCGCAGGACAGGATCCGGGAAATGCTCGGGATTGCGAACGACGACCCGTGTGACGACGTCCGTTTGTTCAACCACGAATGGGACAATCCTGACGCTCTGTCTACAATCGGCACGCTCAGCGAAGCCGAAACGCGGGATATCTCTGACGGTGTTCTTTCACAGGAAGTCCCCGTTCAGATCAACAAACGAGTACTCGACTATGACGTTGCCCTTGTTGTCGGCCCGGTCTTTCCGCACGAGGTGGTCGGATTCAGTGGTGGCAACAAGTATTTTTTTCCCGGCGTCTCCGGTCCTCAACTGCTGAACTTCTTCCACTGGCTGGGCGCTCTGATTACCAACGTTGGCATCATCGGCGTTCAGGACACGGTTGTTCGCCGCGTCGTCGACCGGGCGGCGAAGTTAATTCCGATCGAACGGCGTTGCCTGGCATTTGTGGTTGCACCCGACGCATCACCGTATGGATTGTTCTACGGAACTCCGGAAGAAGCGTGGAAAGGTGCTTCCGAATTGTCCGGGCGGGTTCACATCAAACGGTTTCAGAAGCCCTATCAACAGGTACTTTCCTGTGCTCCGGAAATGTACGACGAACTGTGGGTCGCCGGAAAGTGTATGTACAAGCTGGAACCTGTGGTCGCGGATGGCGGCGAGTTGATCATTTACGCTCCTCACATGAAGGATATATCCGTAACTCATGGCACAGCCATCGAGGCAGTGGGGTATCACGTGCGCGACTACTTCACGAAGCAATGGGATAAGTTCAAGGATCATCCATGGGGCGTTCTGGCACATTCCACTCACGTGCGAGGCAGCGGCGAATACGTTGGCGGAATCGAAAAGCCACGCGTTACGGTGACGATTGCATCACAGATTCCTCGCGAGGCTTGTGAGCGCATCAGCCTTGCGTACCGTGACCCTGCCACGATTGACGTGGAATCATTTGCCAACCGTGAAGACGAAGGCGTCCTGCTGGTACGAAAAGCAGGAGAGCATCTACATCGACTTGAAGACGGAATCAGTACGGTTTACCCGAACTGCAGCGTTTCACGCTGACTTGTGGCCGCGAAAATCGCTTTTCAATAGCAGTTTTGTTACTCCCACGAGCCAGAATCGTTCACGACAATAAGCAAACTGCTGTGGCCCAAAAACAGGCGGATTGAGAATGGAGCCGATATCATTTACGCCGCTGCTGAAGCAGATTCGGTGGGGTGGCCGCAAACTGGGAAGTCTTCTCAACAAGGCGGTCGGCACTGCTGATGACTATGCTGAGAGCTGGGAGATTGCGGACCACGACAGCGGACAGAGCGTTGTGGCTGGCGGAACGTTCGCCGGACGATCGTTGCGTGAACTGATTGATTCACATCGCGACGAATTACTGGGCTGCCAGGCAGACATGACTCAGTTTTCGTTGCTGATCAAGTTTCTGGACGCCAACGACTGGCTGTCACTGCAGGTTCACCCGAACGACAAGCAAGCGCTGACGTGGGATCCACAGGAGAAAGGTAAGACAGAAGCGTGGATCATTGTCGATGCCGAACCAGACAGTCAGATCTGCGCCGGCCTGAAGCACGGAGTGACGCGTGATGAGTTTCAACGACACCTGCAGGACGGCAGTGTTGAAGAAACGCTGCATCTGTTGCCGGCGGTTTCTGGAGATTGCATCTATGTTCCCGCTCAGACTGTGCATGCGATTGGGCCAGGCATCGTCCTTGCTGAGGTTCAACAGCAGAGCAATCTGACTTTTCGGCTGCACGACTGGGGGCGCGTCGGCTCGGACGGAACCCCCCGGGAAATCCACGTCGAAGAGTCACTGGCCTGTATCGATTTCGAACGCGGGCCGGTGAATCCAGTCGTGCCCGTCGAATTGGCCTCCGGCAGTCATCAGTTTGAGGAACTCGTCCGCTGTGACTACTTTGTCATCCGCCGACACCGCAGCGTGAACACTTTTCAACTGCAGCTGGATGACCGTTTTCGAATCGTGATGGTGCTGGACGGCTGCACGGAACTAAGAACAGAAACAGGAACATTGGTACTGACAAAAGGACAGACGTTGCTGCTGCCAGCGTCACTGCGGCAGGCGGAATTTGTTCCATCCACCAACGTAACTCTACTGGAAATCCTGACTCCGTAAGCTGCCCCTTAGCGCAACGCCGTGAAGGAAATTAGACAACTAATTCATTGCTGGAAATTGCTTTGAGTTTTTTCTTTTCATCGATGTTCAGTTTTCGAATTTTCGGTTCGCCGAGCGGTTTCTTATCGGGGTTGGGTGGTGTGTATCTGGCTGCC
>JAAERP010000011.1 GCA_024230215.1 Fuerstiella sp.
AATGGTGGGGGGGGGTGGTTTTTTTTTTGGAGACATCGCAAATGCCCAACTCGGTTGTTTATTTCAATGCACTTGCGCAAACCAGTACGCTGGACCGTACAAGCATCGTCGCAAACTCGACGACGACCGAACAGGACTTTTCCGGGATGAGCGGGAACGGCCTAGCGGAATTTGCAGCTTGGGACGTCGGCGCATCTGGCGACCTGGCAGCGGCCACGCTGGTTCTGTGGCGCAAGGTGGATGACTCGGATGCAGATTCGTGGCAGGTCATGGCCACGCTGACAGCTGGCACGCCTCGTGTTATCGGCCAGTTTCCGAACGGCAAGTACAAGGTTGTCGTTACCGGATATGCGGCCCCTGTTAAGTGTCTTCTGCAGGGCGTGTAGATTTCCGGACTGAAACGGCTGATCGTCGCGAAACTGCATTTTCGGATTGAGGAATAGATGCAATTCACAGCAATAGTCCACGGAGGTGTCCAGCTATTCGGGCCTGAGTCTATGCCCGCCAGCAACGGTCTCCTGCCTTCGTTCGATACAGACGGGAATTTTTCCGCGTGGGTCGCAGCAGGATCACATGCAGAAGGT
>JAAERP010000012.1 GCA_024230215.1 Fuerstiella sp.
ACAGACCACCCAACCCCGATAAGAAACCGCTCGGCGAACCGAAAATTCGAAAACTGAACATCGATGAAAAGAAAAAACTCAAAGCAATTTCCAGCAATGAATTAGTTGTCTAATTTCCTTCACGGCGTTGCCTGTTCGGGCCACCAGTCGTGAATCTCTCAGAATACCGGCCCGTGTGTCATGAATGCGACGCAGAGCCTGCGGTCCGGATATCAAACGGCCGTCATGGCTTCGATGCCCAGTTTGCCCTGAACGGTGCGGCTGAGCGTTTCCCTGACGATTTCGATGGGGATACGGTCGTAGACCTGCTGAAAGAAACCCTCCACAATCATGTGCATGGCTTCTTTCTCCGAAATGCCACGGCTCTCGGCATAGAAGATCTGCTCTTCGTCGACACGCCCCGTGGTCGCGCCGTGCGTGCAACGCACATCATCCGCTTCGATTTCGAGACCGGGAATACTGTCACAGCGGGCATCGCTGCTGAGCATCAGTGCGTCGCTGCGCTGGTAGCCGTCGGTTTGCTGAGCAGCCACATCAACCTTGATCATGCCGCGCCAGATGACTCGTGATTCGTCTCGCAAAACTTCCTTGTACAGCAGGTCGCTGCGCGTGCCCTGAGCTCTGTGATGCTGCTGAGTGTAGTATGAAATTTTCTGACGATCACTGGCAAACGTGACTCCGTTAACTTCCGCTGTAGCGGCTCGTCCCTTCAGGTTTACGTCCTGGTGAATGTGGCTAAGCTTGCTGCCCAATCCCACGACCGTCCATTGCAGCGAGCCTTCGCTGGCGACGTTGCCGGCCTGATGAGCAAAATGCCAGGTCTTCTGATTCCAGTTCTGCAGCTGAACGTACCGCAGATTCGCGTACCTGCCGACGATCAATTCCACACAGCCGACATGCAGCCCATTCAGATCTTCATCGGCTGACGTCGTTTCTTCCAGCAGTGTCGCTTTCGCTTCGTCTTCGACGATAATCAAAGTGTGACCAAAGTCGGCAACGCCGTCTCTGGTATGAGCAATCAGACTGTGCAGCGGCAGTTCGACTTCCACGCCTTTCGGGACGTACAGCAAAGTACCGCTGGTCCAGAATGCCGCGTGCCAGGCCGCAAACCGATCCGCGTCCGGGCGAACAGCCTGCTGCAGAAAGTATGGTTCCAGCAGTTCACGGTTTTCAGTCAGCAGTGTCTGCAGGTCGCCAAACAGAACGCCCTGAGAGGTGATATCTTCGCTGACATTCGCCTGCGCTGTCGCGCCATCGACGTGTCTGATACTGCCACCGTATTCGGTTTCGCTGGCCAGCAGAGTGCTGACGGACGATTCATCGGATTCACCAGTCGACGGGCGAAATTTTGCGGCGTTGAAAATCCTCAGGTCAACCCGTTTGAATTCTTCCGGGTTCAGTTCTTCGCCCAGCAGTTCTTCGTACTTCGCAAACGCAGCTCGACGGGCGTCCGTAATCCACGATGCTTCGGAACGCGTGCTGAGAAATGCTTCGAACACCTCGGCACTAAAGCCGATCCGATCAATATCAATAGTAACAGTCATGGGGGATCTTCGATCCTTGTTGGCGTGGTGGGCGGCAGGACATGGGTCGTCATACCGCCGAGTTGGTCGATTTTCTGTCTAAAAACAAAACGTGAAAGTAACAGCTGAAACGCCGGGCACGTGTCACTAGTGCTTTGTCACAGGCAAAAGTCAGGGTGGAAGCATTCCCCGGAAAAGGGGGTCAGGTACCAAAAATGCAAAGCCCCCTTCGGGCCGTTCCGGTTTTTGGTACCTGACCCCGTTTTCCTCGCCAACCCTAAAACCTGCCGGTGACAAAGCACTAGTGCAGTCTACTTATCGTCGTGAACGATACTGGCTTGTGGGACCAACAAAACTGCTATTGAGAATCGTTCTTCGCGGCCACAAGTCAGCGTGAAACGCTGTAACCCCCGTCTCTCCCCAGCCAGCCTCAAGAAAAAAACGTAGCGCCCGTTTCATCCACTTCGGCGGCGCGACGTCCTGATCACGCTGCCACAAACCACGCCATGGGCCGACCGGCCATCCGGTCAGCCGACGCTGCCTTCCATTTGCAGTTCGATCAGACGATTCATTTCGACGGCGTATTCCATGGGCAGTTCTTTCACCAATGGTTCGATGAAACCGGTGACGATCATCGCACTGGCTTCAGCTTCTGACAGGCCACGACTCATCAGGTAAAACAACTGTTCTTCAGCAATCTTGCTGACACTGGCTTCATGTTCAATAGCCACGTCCTGTTCTTCGACTTCGATGTAGGGATACGTGTCGCTCTTGCTGTCCGAATCCAGAATCAGAGCGTCGCAAACGACGTTGCTTTTACAGTGATGAGCGCCATCTTCGACCTTGATCAGTCCGCGATAGCTGCTTCGTCCGCCGTCTTTGCTGATACTCTTGCTGATGATGCGACTGCTGGTGTCAGGAGCACAGTGCACCATCTTGGCACCCGCATCCTGATGCTGATGTTTGCCGGCAAAGGCGATGGAAAGCGTTTCGCCACGAGCACCTGGCTCCATCAGATAGATGGCCGGGTACTTCATCGTCAATCGGCTGCCGAGGTTTCCGTCGACCCATTCCATCAGAGCATCACCATACGCCATCGCTCGTTTGGTGACCAGGTTATAGACGTTGTTGGACCAGTTCTGAATGGTCGTGTAGCGAAACCGACCGCCTCGCTTGACCACGATTTCCACGACGGCGCTATGCAGACTGTCGCTGCTGTATGTGGGTGCCGTACAGCCTTCGACATAGTGAGCCGAAGCACCTTCATCAACGATGATCAGGGTGCGTTCAAACTGTCCCATATTCTGGCTGTTGATGCGGAAGTACGCCTGCAGAGGAAACTCAATATGCACACCGGGCGGAACATAAATGAACGACCCACCTGACCAGACTGCACTGTTGAGAGCCGCAAATTTATTATCTTCCGGCGGAATGATCGTGCTGAAGTACTCACGGAAGATGTCCGGATATTCTCGCAGGGCAGAATCCGTATCAGTGAACAGAACTCCGTCTTTGGAAAGGTCTTCCTTCAGGCTGCCGTAGACGACTTCTGAGTCGTACTGAGCCTTCACGCCGGAGAGGAATTTCTTTTCCGCTTCCGGAATCCCCAGTCGATCATACGTCTTGCGAATATCTTCCGGAACATCGTCCCAACTGCGTTCCTGTCCCTTTGTCGCCTTCATGTAGTAATAGATGTCGTTAAAGTCGAGTTCTGACATATCGCCGCCCCAGCTGGGCATCGGTCGAGACTCAAAAATCTCCAGCGACTTCAATCGGAAGTCCCGCATCCAGGCGGGTTCATTCTTCATTTCCGAAATCTGACCGACGATCTCACGGTCCAGCCCCTTACGACTCTTGAACTCGTAGTCGTCGGTGGAATCGTGGAAGCCGAACTGGTAGTCGCCAATTCCAACTTCATCAATTTCCGGTGCGTCAGCACTCATGTTGGTTCTCAATATGTAAGGTCCACTGTGCGGACCGTTGCTGGTTGATGTCCCGTTCAGCGGATCCTTCCGAAGCTAATTCAGGAGTGACTACAGTGTTTCACGCTGACTTGTGGCCGTAAAGAACGTTTCTTAATAGTAGTTTCGTTACTCCCACGAGCCAGTATCGTTCACGACAAAAAGTAAAGTGTTCTAAACTGCTGCAGTTTCTTCTGCCTTCGCATTGTCAGCCGCAGCTTCCGGGTGGCGTTCCCGAACTGTGGCATATCCATTCGCATGAAGATCATGAGCCAGAGCCGCGTCGCCTGTTTCGACGATGCGACCGCCCAGCATCACGTGTGTGTATTGCGGCGGGTTGAATTCGAGCAGTCGTTCGTGGTGAGTGATAATCAGAACGCCCATTTCCGGTCCGCTTAGCTTCGCCAGACCTTCGCTGACAACTCGCACAGCATCACTGTCCAGACCGCTGTCAGTTTCGTCCAGAATGGCAAACTTCGGTTGCAGCATCGCCATTTGAAGAATCTCCATGCGTTTCTTTTCACCGCCGGAAAACCCGTCATTCAGATATCGCCGAGCGAACTCGACGTCCATTCCCAGCTCTTCCATACGAGCCTTGATTTCCTTACGGAATTCTCGCATGCCAATCAGGCCTTCGCCCTCCTTGCGATCCGGGTTGCGGACGTTGCTGACAGCATGGCGAATGAAGTCGGCCACTTTGACGCCTGGAATCACCACTGGGTACTGAAATGCCAGGAACATGCCCAATCGAGCTCGTTCGTTCGCTGCCCGTTCAGTGATGTTCACGCCGTCGATTTCGATCGAACCGGCAGTGATTGCGTAATTGGGGTGACCGGCCAGAGCATAGGCCAGCGTGCTCTTGCCGGAACCATTCGGGCCCATCAGAGCATGAATCTCGCCCTGGCGAATCTCCATGTTCACGCCCTTAAGAATGGGCGTGTCGGCAACCGAAACGTGCAGGTCAGTAATCTTCAGCAAACTGCTCATCGCGTTCGCAATTCCTTGTGATGTCTGAGCACCCACCCATACCGACAGCATGGATTGGTCAACTCGGGATTCAGTCAAACGGTTTTACTATGTCAGCAGGATTCGGTGTGGCGGGTCCGAATCCGGTTCTATTTCAAAAGAAAGCTCTCGGCTCACACGTTCAGTGCGGAATACCCACTGTGATGAGGAACCGGCAACGCCTGATCGCCTCGAGTTACCTTGCGAGCTTTGATCTTGTCCTGAATTCTCATCAATCCTTCCAGCAGTGCCTCCGGACGTGGAGGACACCCAGGAACGTAAACGTCGACGGGCACAACCAAATCCACGCCCTTCACAACGTGGTAGCCGTGCTTGAAGTATGGCCCACCGCCAACGGTACAGGCCCCCATCGCGATGACGTACTTTGGATCCGCCATCTGTTCGTACAAACGACGAACACGGCTGGCCATTTTGAAGGTCACCGTACCGGCCACAATCATCAGGTCAGCCTGACGCGGAGTCGCTCGAAAAGCACCCGCACCAAAACGGTCGATGTCGTACTTGCTGGCACCGGTCGCCATCATCTCAATGGCACAACAGGCCAAACCAAAAGTCATTGGCCAGATACTGGACTGCTGTCCCCAGTTCATGGCATCTTCCATGGTGGTGGTAATGACGTTCTCTTCGAATCGTCCTTCAATCCATGTCATGTCGATCAGATTCCCAATTAGTCGTGTCGATTAAGTCGCGGTTTGACTGAATCCTATGACGCCACATCACAGGAAGTGCGAACGCAAACTCTATCAGGGTAACCACTTGTTTCAATCGCACGTGGCTGTTTCCGAGCTTTGGCTCAGGTCTTTCCCGTGCTCTCCAACTGAACTTCAAACTCACAGCAATGATACCCGTCCCGGCATCGACGCTTGAACTCCACCGGAGCCCCCAGCACCTGCTCCACGACCTGCCGTTCCACCTGACAGATTGCCTCATCCACGTCCGCCAACATCGGAAACGGGCAATTGGTTTCTCGGAGGATTGGCAAAGCCGCGGAATGGTCGCTTTCTACGTTAAAACCGCTGGTCTTCATCTCATCCACAAGCTGATCCAGCCGCTCATCCGGTGATGAAGTCTCAGTCAATCTGCGACGAAATCGGTCCGCCAGGCGATCCCGAACGTGAGAAATCAGCTGTTCCCTGACCCCCGCATCCTCAACCTCCGAAACCACCTCCCAAAGCACAACTGCCAGTTCCCGATAATCCTCACCCAGTGAGTGCAGCCCGTCAGCCGTCACCTGATAAACGTTCTTGGGACGCCCGCGCGGCTGCGACCGCTGTTCGCTAACCATCAATCCCCACGCTTCAAGGCGGGAAATACGCTGCCGAATTGCGTTTCGCGTAACCCCCATAACATCGCACAGATCCTGGACATATGCTCCGCCATGGCAGTGCAAGTGCTCAAGAAGTTCACGATCTTTGGAATCAAGTGGAACCATCTGATCCTTTCAAGTGCCGAATAACACCTTCTACTTTGAGCTATCGTATACGCCTTAAAACTTTTGACAATTTAACATGCCAAATATTCCAATAAGTGAGACGACGGTTCAGCAGATTGAAAAACTCGTGTTCAAACAGTGAAGAACGCTCATATCGGCGCGTCGCTGTTGAATATCGCGTGGATATCAAATCTCCTACTATGCCCCGTACCGGCATCAGAATCCCGGTCACACTCGATTCGCCGACCTGGACGCTGATTTCACTCACTGGTTTGCCATGTCCCTCGAAACAATTCGAATTGCTACTCGTTCCAGCAAGCTTGCCCTGTGGCAGGCTCACCACGTCAAGTCGCTGATCGCGGAAGCCTGTGGCGTCAACGTTGAGATTGTCCACATCAGGACGGAGGGCGACCAGAACCAGACAGATCCGTTGCGACAGTTTGGTGGAACCGGATTGTTCACCAAAGAAGTTCAGCGTTCCGTGCTCGATGGCGACACCCACATTGCCGTCCACAGCTTAAAAGATCTGCCCACGGAGTCGGCAGACGGGTTATTCCTGGCCGGCATCCCGCAACGTGCTCCCAGATTTGATGCGGTGTTGCTGCCTGCAGGCACAACGGACATCAGTTCCGTACACACGCTGCCAGCACACGCTCGGATCGGCACAGGCAGTCCTCGGCGACAGGCCCAGCTGCTTCATTTACGTCCTGACTTGCAGGTGCTTGAAATACGAGGCAACGTTGAGACTCGAATTGCGAAACTCGATAACGGCGAATACGACGCCATCATACTCGCGGAGGCCGGCCTGCGACGCCTGGAACTCCAGGACCGCATTTCGTTTCTGGTACAGCCACCGGAAATGTATCCAGCCGTGGGCCAGGGCGCGATTGGTATCGAATGCCGCAGTGACGACAAAGGCGTGCAGCAGATTCTGAATCAGATTACCGATCAGGAAGTGGCCTGCTGCACTCGCGCCGAACGTTCGTTGTTACTGGAACTGCGTGCCGGCTGTCATGCACCACTGGGTGCGTTGACAGACTTCACAGACGGTCGGCTTAAGCTGACAGGAGTGCTGTTGAGTTCTGACGGCACGGAGAGACTTCAGGCCACTTCCGACGGTCCGCCGGAATCTGCCGTCGAAATTGGCGTTGCGGTGGCACAGCAGTTGTTGAGTGCCGGTGGCCGGAAACTCGTTGACGGCGAATAGAAACGTTCGCGTCATCACTCGCTGCAGTTCGGACCGGCGAGTCAGCCACTGCCGGTTGGTTCCACTCCGCTGGACGCCAGAAAGACGCCGACCAGCAGGTCGTAGGCAGCGTGGCACCCAACCGTGATGCCAAAGCCCCGCAGAAAGAAGATCGCGGCAAAGAATACTCCGGCGACGGCTCGGAAGGAGAACGTGAACAGATTGAAGGCATCGGCAGTGGGACCGACGTGGTGTGCCAGAGCAAACACGAAGGCTGTGGTCACGGCCGCCATCACTGCAGCCCATTTTTTCGGAAATTCAAACATCCGAAAAGCCATGAATGCCAGCGGCACCAGCAACAGCCGAAACATCACCTCTTCGTACACACCAGCACCGATAAAGGACACGGCCCGAGTCAGATTCCCTGTGGCCAGCGTCAACAGTCGCGCATCGACTGTCGTCGGGTGCAGGTTCAGAAACAGCAGGTGGTGGACCTGCCCTGCGGCGACCAGTGCAACGGCCAGCAGAAAACTTTCCGCCAGCATGCCGACCTGAGTTTCCAGACGCACCTGCCATGGATGTTCACGAATGATGTGCCAGGTCAGCAGAACTCCCACCACAAAGACGGGCAGCAGCAGGACCTGACCAAGTCCCGCCCACGAAAGCAAAGACCGCATCCAGTAGTCCGCTCCGTTGCGCAGCCGATCCGGGTCCCGATCAGCGAGCATCAGCACGCCAACCTCATAAATCGCGATCCACGGGATAAGAAACAAAAGGCACGAAAGCGGCTTACGCGCGTCCATCCAGTAGTCGTTTACAGGGGTGGGCACCTTCGTCATCAGATGTTGGAACTCTTCGTTTGCGGAGTGAGTTGCTTCACCATTGTTATCGGCTGCAGCTCGGGTCTGCGGACAACAAAGCCGGATATCGCAGAAACCATGGCGGCCGGCAGATAATGGCAGTTCTCATTGACCGGCGACTGCCCGTGTATTGGCAAGACGCGGCAGTTTTCGCCGTGGGCTGACTATGAGCGGCCGTTTGTACAGCGCGGCACGCCGCCGATGTTCGATTAGGCAGAGTAGCCCTGACACGAACGATTCTTACGTGTGCGCCGGCATGCGCTGATGCTCTTCACAACACGGCAGTGTCGATTTCTCACATCGTGATGACTAATGCCACTGTTTGCCGATGAGTCTGGCGGGACACACTGCAGGAAGGAACGAACGACCGCTCGGAAAGTAATGGTCCCCTTCCGGGCCAGTCGTTCAACTGCACGGATTTCAGGGCTCGACAGATGACGTTTCACAATGGCGAAGACGAAATCATGGATCGCATCGCTGCAGATCTCTCCGGCGATCCGGATGTTTCGCACAATCCTCTGCCGGCGGTGGACGGCGTGATCGCCATCGCAGCCGACCTGCGAGAACTGCTGTTTCCTGGGATTCGAAACGCTGGAACCGGCGTTTCTACCGGCGGGCGCGTCCAGTGTGCAAAGGGCCTCAGACGAGTCCGGGCAATCCTGTCCATCGAGATTCATCGAGCGTTAAGTCATATCCAAAAATCGAGATTGCGGATTCATCAGGAAGCTCCCGGCACTGGGACTTTGGCAGACGACCGCACCGCAGCAGAGGCAGCCGCACTGGCAGATGCGTTCCTCCGCACACTACCGCGGCTGAAGGAAACGTTGCGGAAGGACGCTCAGGCAGCATTCGACGGTGACCCGGCGGCGAAAACCAGCGACGAAATCATACTTTGCTACCCCGGCATTGAAGCGATCATCATGTTTCGGATCGCTCATGAACTACACCGACTGGAAGTGCCGTTTCTGCCGCGCATCATCACCGAATGGGCGCATCGCGAAACCGGGATCGACATTCACCCGGGAGCAACAATCGGTCCGCTGTTTTTCATCGATCACGGCACGGGCGTTGTAATCGGCGAAACATGTGAAATCGGAGTGGGCGTGACGCTGTATCAGGGCGTCACCCTGGGAGCCTGGTCGTTTCCTCGCGATGAGGAGGGAAACCTGATTCGCGGCGTTAAGCGGCACCCCACGCTTGAAGGCGGCGTGACCGTCTATTCAAATGCGACGATACTTGGTGGCACAACGGTGATTGGGACGAACTCACAAGTCGGATCAAACGTGACTCTCAGTCGCAGTGTTCCGCCAGACACCATCGTGACCATCGATAAGCCGTCACTGCGATTCCGTGAAGCAGGTTAGAGCCGTTTACTCATTTTCGTGAACCGTTCCGGCTGGTGGGGATTTTGCTTCTTCTGGGCAGAACGCGTCTGTCGCCGCCGCGAGTCTGCGTACTACGGCGTAGACCAATGACGACGCTGTTCGTGCGTCGCCCAACGTCAGCCTGGATCGTGACATGCCCGCCGGCAACGTTGACCGTTCGATCGTGATCAACGTTCCGTCCAAACAGGTCTTTGACAACGTCGCCGACTACGGCACATGGACAAACTGGTCGCCATGCTCGGGATCAACCGAGAAGCCGTAGTAACCGTCAGTGATGATCCTCGGTCTGTCATCTCACTGTACAACTGGACGGGGAACCCTGTCGGACAGGGGGAAATCAAGTATCAGAAACTCGATCGCCCGAACTGGTTACCGACATCTTTCTTTCGCTGAGATAAAGAATTCTGTCAGGAATTTCATCGCTGGGAGTTGTCGAAAACGACGTGGCACGTCAACTTTCTTGTGCATCTTCATGCTTCGACGAGTTTGCTCTGACTT
Organism: Fuerstiella sp.; assembly: GCA_024230215.1. Classification (GTDB taxonomy): domain Bacteria; phylum Planctomycetota; class Planctomycetia; order Planctomycetales; family Planctomycetaceae; genus Fuerstiella. The sequence continues at coordinate 9,872 of JAAERP010000012.1, forward strand.
CGTATCTTCCCATTCCCTATGTTTCATCTTCGCGCGACTATTGTTGTTCTTCTGGCCGGTGTCCCCTTGTGCTCGGCCGCCGATCCGGCCCGTGAACTTTCCGTGGAAATCGGTCAGCTGTCGTCGCCGGTTGAGTGGATGCCGGATCCGAATCGGCGGGACGTCACGTACATGGTTCAGAAAACGCGTGATGCACGACTGTTCCTGACGCCCAACGAGTGCTTCTTCCCGAAACTCGGCCTTGTCGCGGAGGGGACAGGTTCAATTCCGGACGTAGCAAATCTGAATGGTGGCAACTCATACGCCTCCGTGACACAGTGGGACGAAGGCGATCAGGTCGAGTGGGGCATCTGGCTTCGCGATACCGGCCGCGTCCAGGTTCATGTCCGGGCCAGTGGCACTTCTCCCGGTCAGTTCGTGTTGAGCCTGGACGACCAGCAGCAATCTCTGTCGGTTCCGGAAAATGGCAGTGACAAGCCGGCGTTGGCTGACGTGCTCGAATTCAAAGTCGAATCTTCCGGCCAGCACATGCTGCGAATCACGAACACTCGCAAAGGGTCCGCTGACACACAATTGCACTGGGTCGAAGTCTCCGGTCCGGCCGTTCGCTCAGGTGCCGTGCTGCGCAAGAGATGGCGACCGGCAGCAGCGCATACGAAGTTCTCCAGCTCGCACAATCCGGAAGCGGTTCGGCTGTGGGTGATGGAAATGGATGCCGTGCCCGGTTCGCTTGATTTTTACGCGCCAATCACGACACCGTTTGGTTACTACGGGCCAACCTGGAAGGCGGACGGAACGGTCAACAGCAGTTTCAATTTTTCGCTGTGGTCCTTCGGTCGCAATGAACCTGAGCCACCTGTTGAGCAGCTTTCTCACCTGCTGGCCATCGGCAATCCTGACGCAGCGTTCGGCACATTTGGTCATGAAGGAACGGGAGTAAAGATTCGCGATTGGGAGCCGTTAAAGGGACGTCAAGGGCAGCGGCAGGCGCTGGCATTGCGGGTCGAACCGGGACAGACTCACAGCACGTACTTCAGTTACTTTTACGCGTCAGATGAAGCACGCTGGAGATTGTTCGGCGTCGGCCGGAAGAAGAACAAACGCAGGCCGCTGACTTCACTGACAGTCGGCAGTTTCGTGGAAGTTCCCGGACCGCCGCCACGTCAGCGAACCGGCGCTTACGTACGACGTATGCGATATCGCGGCTGGGTCATGGACGCAAACGGCAAGTGGTTTGGACTGGATCAAATGTCTGCCGGAGACATAAACAGGGAAACCGGCCTCACGTACACCGATCGTGGAGTCGCAGCGGACGGCTGGTTTTATATGCAGACCGGCGGCTGGACGTTTCGCCAGCCACCTGCTGGCGGCCAGGTCAAAGCTCAACCATTCGACCGCCGCAACATCCCATATCTCGCGGACGACAAAATCAACGTAATAAAGAGCGTGCCATCGGCAATCGAGGTCACTCGTGTGGAACGGACAGGCCACGACGTGCGAATCACATTCAAGGTTCAGAACGCGGGACCCAGGCCAGTCGTTCTTGTGTATTCGGGCCCCACAGAAGGACTCACCTTCACCGATCGCTGGGCGCACAAAACGAAAGTGGATCGACCACGTGAAGGCACGAACCAAACTGTCCTGAAGAACGTTCCGATGGACGGTCCGCTTCTGGTTCGACTGTTTCTACGCAACGCTGCAGGACAATTCTGGTCGCCACGGACCGTTGTGTCGAATCCGCGTTGAAAAACACCCCGTTTCCGCTGGATTCCGCTGTGCCGCAGCGTTCACGTTTTCAGCGACTAATTCCCGCTGAATTGCGGGACTTTTGCCGACGCGCCTGCTAACCTTTTCTGTTCCGCCGAGTGCCGATCGAGGTGTTCGCGGTCCCGCCTGGAATCCCCACCACAATCCCCACCACAAAACAGGGTCCTGCAATGACGGACGAAGAAATGTCTGTGTCTTCGGATCACAAGGAACGCGCCGTTCGGCTTGTCGAGGCCTGTCGCAAAGTTCGAGAACAAGTCAGCAGAATTGTTGTCGGGCAGGAAGAAGTCGTTGAACAGCTTGTCATTGCCATTCTGGCACGCGGCCATTGCCTCCTGGAAGGTGTACCGGGACTCGCCAAGACGCTCATGATTCGGACACTGGCCGACACCATGAACCTGGACTTTCAACGAATCCAGTTCACCCCGGACCTGATGCCCGCCGACATCACCGGCACCGACATCATTCAGGAGAACCGTGATACGGGCCATCGCGATCTGGTGTTCGAAAAGGGGCCAGTCTTTACCCACATGCTGTTAGCGGATGAAATCAACAGAACTCCGCCAAAGACTCAGGCCGCGTTGCTGGAAGGTATGCAGGAACACGAAGTTACCGTTGGCGGCACGACCTATCGCCTGGACGAACCGTTTTTCGTGCTGGCAACTCAGAATCCAATCGAACAGGAAGGCACCTATCGTCTGCCGGAAGCTCAGCGAGACCGGTTTCTGTTCAACGTCATTGTCGACTATCCAAGTCGTGATCAGGAAGCCGACATCATTGATCGCACGACGTCGACAATGACCGCTACCGTTGAACCCGTTGTTTCCGGCACGGACATCGTCGAATTTCAGTCCACTGTTCGCCTTGTGCCTTTGCCTGATCACGTCAAGCACTTCGTGCTTGATCTTGTGCGATCCGCCCGGCCGAACGACGAAGGGTCAGCGGCATGGGTGCGAGACATGGTCGATTGGGGTCCCGGTCCGCGAGCCTGCCAACAGATCGTCCTGGCCGCAAAAGCGCGAGCGATCATGCATGGGCGGTTTCATGTGACTCGAGACGACATCGAAGCTCTGGCCTATCCCGTTCTTCGACATCGTATCGTTCCCACGTTTAACGCAGAAGCAGAAGGTATCAGCGTTGATGATTTAATTGCCCGTCTGCTGAAAGAGATTCCGGCCGCGTCAAAACAACTGCTTTGAGAATGTCCGATGCCTGGTCGCTGGAATACATCACCTCGACTTTCTGGTCATTCTTCACTGGTCATTCAAATCATCCCTTTGCCCCGTTTCTATCCGCATGCCACATGTTCATGACGTTTTAACGTCACACGACATCAGCAAATTTGTCAACCTGCAGGTGCTTGCCCGGCAGGAAGTGGAGGGGTTCTGTTCCGGTCTGCATCTTTCGCCGCACAAAGGATTCAGCGTCGAATTCAAAGAGCACCGCCAATATGTTCCTGGCGATGACATTCGTGACATTGACTGGAAACTGTTCGGCAAGACTGACCGTCTGTTTATTCGGGAATACGAAGAGGAAACCAACCTTCGCTGCACGATCCTGCTCGATTCGAGCGGGTCGATGGGCTACCAGGGTTCTCGCAGCCAGCTGAACAAGCACAACTTTTCCGTCCGAACGGCTGCCTGCCTGTCGTACCTGATGCTGCAGCAACAGGACAGCGTAGGCCTTGTCAATTTCGATACGCACGTGCGTAGTTACGTTCCGCCTCGAGGTCGCCCGAAACATCTGCAGAAGATCATCAACAAACTGGATGCAGCCACACCCGGCAACGAAACTGAACTTGGCGACGTCTTCCATGAAATGGTCACCAAGATTCAGCGCCGAGGCCTGCTGGTCATCATCTCAGACCTTTTTGGGGACGTTGACCGCCTGCTGAAAGCGCTGGCTCATTTTCGACACGCCAACCACGAAATCATCATCTTTCAGATCTGGGATCCGGACGAACTGGATTTTCCGTTTCGCCAATGGACTCAGTTTTCGTCACTGGAGGAAGCGAACAATCAACATCTGGTCGATCCGGCACAGATTCGTCGGGCTTACCTGGAAAAGCTCGAACGGTTTCAGGAGTCCCTGAGCGATGGGTGTAGTCGCCATCGTATTCACCTTGTTCCGATGACGACCGATCAGCCGTACGCCGACGCATTGGCGGCTTATCTTGGGTTGCGGAGGAAGTCACGATGAACTTCCTCAGCTTCATGAATCAGCCACTGGCATGGGGAGCGCTGGCGTTTTCCATTCCATTGATTCTGCACATTCTCAATCGAAGTCGCTTTAGGCGAGTCGAGTGGGGAGCCATGCATTTGCTGGAATCAGTTGTAAAGGTCAACCACAAACGGTTTCGGCTGGAACAACTGCTGCTGTTGCTGGTGCGATGTGCCATTCCGGCCTTGCTGGCGTTCGCTCTTGCCAAACCGGTTCTTACGGGAACTCAAACGCCGACCGGAGATGCCCCTGTCTCGCTCGTGATTCTGCTGGATACCAGCTACTCAATGGACGCCACCAAAGAAGGATCCTCTCGTTTTGACAAAGCGGTCGATGCGGCTTGTGCTGTTGTGGAGGCCACTCCACGAGGATCGGAGATTTCCGTTATTCAAACCGGTGGCGCGCCGACTCCGCTGTTTGACCAACCGATCTTTGATTCAAAAGCCATCGTGCGACGACTTCGGACTTTGCATGCCGATTTCGGGGCCAGCGACATGCAACAATCTCTCGACGCCGGAATTGCGACGCTGGCCGGCATGACTCACGTACGACGAGAGCTCATGGTTATTAGTGACTTCCAGCCAGCCGACTGGCAGGGCTCCAACGCCGCGGATTCCATTCAGCAGCAGGTCGCAGCCATGTCAGTCAAGCCGGAATTGACGCTGCTGCAAACGGGACAAGTCGTCGCCGGAAACGTCTCCGTCGAATCGTTGGATTTTTCCAACCGGCCATTGGGAATCGGCCAGCAGCTTTCCGTACGAGCCAACCTGCGGAATCACGACGACACGGCAAGTGAGAATGCTCGCGTGGTTTTTAAGGTAGACGGCAAAGAACAAGCCGTTGCTCAGTTAACTCTGGCTGCAAACGCTGCAACTCAGACCCTGTTTCCATGTGAGTTTACAGCACCAGGTTCGCACGTTATTGAAGTCGAGGTTGCCGTCGATGATCCACTGAAGAAAGACAATCGCTTTTCCGCCGCGGTGACCATTTGGGACCAGATTGATGTGCTGCTGGTCGATGGTGACCAGAGTTCTCAGCCGCTGAAGAGTGAAACCGATTTTCTGGCGGTCGCTCTGACACCGTATACGTTTGGCCGCATGAAATTGTCAGACCTGGTGAAGACAAAGACGGTCAACTACAGGACGAACCTGAAAAAGGAATTCGAAGCACAGCCAAAAGTCGTTGTTCTGGCCAATGTGCCAAAGCTGACTGATGCTCAGTGCGATGAAATGCGAGATTACGTGCAGGCTGGCGGAGCTGTCTTCGTATGTGCGGGCAGCAAGATCGACTCGAAGTGGTACAACAGGGAACTTTTCGCAAAACGCGGCCTGATGCCCGCCGAATTCGGAAGCTCTAAAGGGAAGATCGACGAGAAGGGTCAGAGTTCTCGGATCGTCGCTCAGCACTTTGACCATCCCGCGCTGCAGTTCTTCAACGAACCGTCGAACGGCGATCTGTCGACGGCCGAGATCCGACGGTGGTACGAGTTGATTCCGCCTGAGAGTCGTTCCATGATCCTGACGTCGGTTTCTGCCGACGAACAGCCGCCAAAGTCCTCTTTCACGGACGCCATCGTGATGGCGCGGCTCGATTCGGGGGATCCGTTGCTGGTTGAGAAAACGCTGGGCGAAGGAGTTGTCGTGCAAATGGCGACCGCCTGCGACGCGGACTGGTCGGATCTGCCTATGAGACCGTTTTACGTGCCTCTGATGCAGCAGATCGTAACCACCCTGGCGACCCAATTGACTCCGCCACGAAACATACAAACCGGAGAAGCGGCCGTCGCTCTGTTTTCAGACGGCGCTGTCGCAGACGCCGATCAAACAAAACTTCCCGCTTCAGTGACCGACTCGGGCGCATCAATTCCGCTTTCTATCACTACTCCCAACGGTACCCGACGAACCGTGCGTGCCATTCGACAGGGCAACCGGTTGATGGCTCGGTATAACGGAACTCAACGGCCGGGCGTTTACGGCATGAGCACTCCCGAAGGTCAGACTGTCCATTTTGTCGCGAGCACAGCACGGGATGAGTCAAATCTTTCGATGCTGGATGAAGCCCAATTGAACTCGCTGGCTGAATCCATGGGAGCGCACGTGGTTGATTCAACGGCACAGTATCTGGAACAGGATCGACTGCGTCGAAATGGTCGCGAAATCTGGCGTTTCCTTCTGGCCGCGTTGCTGGCGTTTCTGTTTCTGGAACTGGTTCTGCAACAGCGTTTTTCGAGGGTCCGCACATGACAAGTCTACGGTTTGTCGGCGACCTTCCTCTATGGCTGGGCTTGTCACTGGCGTTGCTCGTTGCGGTGATGGCCTGGCGATACTATCGTCGCGAAAGCTTCGATTTGCCGCATCGACTAAGATGGATGCTGCCTTCACTCAGGTCTCTGGCGTTCTTTCTGGGAATCATGGTGCTGACCGGACCGGTACTGCACCATCGTCAGACGATTGGTGAACTTGGTCAAGTTAAGATTTACGTCGATAGTTCTCGAAGCATGGCTCTGCTGGATCGACATGTGTCTCCGGGGCGGAAGCTGCTGATTGCCGAACAACAGGGCTGGATTGCAGACGGCCGCGTCAACTCGGAACTGCTCGACCAGGCAACCGACCTTGCCGACGTTCGTGCGAAAACCATGACGGGACTTCTGAAAGAAGGCCTCAGCGCTGCCGATGTGCTGTCTTTGCGAGACAAACTGCTTGCCATCGTCGAACCAGCAATAGTCTCGTTCAACGGCATGCCCATCGGTATGCGAACCAATGGCCAGGCAAACACCAATTCTCCCACTGAACCTGACTCGTTGATCGCCGATCTCAAGGCCATTGCCGCTACCGATGTGCCGACCACAGCAACAGCAGTGAATCAGCTGACAACCGCATGCAAAGCTCTTCAGTCGATAGAGCAACAGCTTCTGACAGCCTTCAACGCGGACGTGCAGCAACTGGTTGATTCCGGAGACGATTCCATTCAGGCAGCTCTGGCGATGTTCGATGAAACTCCTCGCTGGCGTCGAGCGGAACGCTCTCTCCTGGAAACCGAAGGGGCTTTGTTTGCCGAACTCAAGCAACACCATAACGTGGAAGTGCTGGCACTCCAGGATCATCAGGCGATCGAATTGCTGGACGGCATTGCTGCTGAAGAAACGCCGGACCAGCTTTCGGAATCCCCCGAAGCATCAACCACTGATCTTGCCAGCGGCATTGCTGAAACTCAGAAGTCAGTTGCCACAAGCGAAAGCACAGCTGAGCAGGATTCGCCCAGGGAGGTCGCGAAGCCCAACACGGCCATTGTTTTATTAACTGACGGGCAGCACAATTCCGGTCCTTCGCCCATTCAGACCGCTCGCGTTCTGGGCGGCCAGGGGATTTCGTTCTTCCCTGTGTCTCTGGGAGCCACCAATCACGCGCCAGACATGGCGGTCACAAGCCTCGAACATCCACAAATGGTGTTTAAGAAAGACCGAGTTCGAGGCACGATGATTGTTCGCGACCTGATGCCCGCCGGACAGCCGATGCTTGCGCGCATCGAACACCAGGGCGAAGTCATCTGGCAGAAACAATTGCTCACCCAGGACACGGGAGAACGCCGCATCGATTTCGAATTCGGCATAGAGAAGATTGTTGAACAGATCGGCAGTCAGTTTGCATCGGAAGTGACTCGGCACGCCGTTGCCTTGAACATGACGGCTTCTGTCAGCCCGTTGCAGAACGAGGCAGAAACCGAAAACAACCAACAACCATTGAGGTTTGCGGCGGTCACGCAGAATCACCGAATGCTGATTCTTGACGGACGCTCTCGCTGGGAAATTCGATATCTGCGTAACGCATTCGAACGGGATTCACAGTGGGATGTGACTGTTGTCATCGCCGGCCCCGGAACGGACGATGAAACTTTGCCGCGAGGCGAGAAAGATGCATTCCCCGAAACCCGTGAACAACTCTTCGGCTACGACATCATTATCTACGGTGAAGTCGTCACAGAATTACTCGCAGAACACGAATACAGGTGGATCCGGGAATTTGTGGAAACACGAGGCGGAGGTATCGTGTTCCTTGATGGTCAGCGAGGCCGAATGAAGAACTTCACCGAACAGAATCTCGGACGGTTGCTGCCGGTCGAATGGCAGGCCTCCGGATTCTCTTCGGAGCCCACAAAACTGCAATTGACAGAAAAAGGCAGTCGCTTGCCGGCATTGACCTTTGAAGCGGAACAACCGGCCAACGAACAATTCTGGAACGAACTACCGCCGCCTCATACGCTGAATGCGGTCACCGCCGTAGCAGACGCGGAAGTTCTGGTGGAAGCTATGATTGACGGCGTAGCTGCCCCGGTCATGGTGACTCGCAATTATGGTTCGGGCAGGATTCTGTACCTGGCGTCGGATGAAACATGGCGTTGGCGTTACAAGGCGGCGGACACTTATCATCAGCGAATCTGGAATCAAATCGCCAGGTACGTGATGCCCCGACCATTCGCGACAAGCGACGAATTTCTGGCAATCGACACGGGTCCCGTCAGTTATCAAGACGGAGACACGGCCAACATCCGGATCAAGCTGAACGGACTCGACGGCAAACCTGCTGTTGGTTCCACCGTGGATGCACTGATCTGGAAGAACGAGCGGGTCGTCTCCACGGTCAGCCTTAGCGCAGATCCGGATGTTCGCGGTATGTATCGAGGCAATTCGGGATCACTTGGTGAAGGCGAATACGAAGTCTCAGTTCGAGCGTCCGGGTTCAGTCAGGAAGCGTTGAAGGCTAGAGGCAACTTTGTCGTGCTGCCACCTGAATCGGACGAGCTCGAAGAGACGGCGTGCAACGAAACATTGCTAAAACAGATGGCTGCCGAATCGGGTGGAGTCTATCTGCGTGAAGAGCAACTGGGACGCCTGGCAGAACTTCTCAGTCCGCTCAGTAGTGGGCGAGTCGTCGAGTCGGACACCCTGCTGTGGCAGAGCTACTGGTGGTTTGCCGCAATGATTGTTTTGTTGACGACGGAATGGTTCCTGCGCAAACGCGCAGGCTTGTTGTAGACGTCGAAACGTCAGTAGTCTGGTCTGTTGGAGTTCACGGTCCAGCGTGTGATTCATGGCACGCTACAGCCTGTACTTCAGCAACACATTTGGATTCAGGAATCGGTCATGAGCACCACTACTCTCGATCCGACAGTTGTCAGAAAGCTAAGACAGTTTGGTCGTCGCCGATTTCGAATGATTGCAGTTCGAGGTCTTTGCGCGGCAATTGCGACGTTCCTGACGTGCATGGCGTTCGTGGCGTTTCTGGACTGGGGATGGATCCTGAGCGACAACGTTCGCTGGGGCCTGAGCGGTGCAGCCTATTTTCTGACGGCAGCCGTGGCGTGGTGGGTATCCGGTCGAAAAATCCTACACACTCCCGCACAGGAAGAAATCGCGTCGCAGGTGGAAGACGCCGAACCGGAACTACGTGAGAATCTGCTTTCCGCTGTCGAACTGGCAACCGACAACCCGGACGCCGTTACTGATTCACCCGTTTTCCGCGGTCTCCTGCAGGGACGAGTCTCTCGGCAGATGGCGCAGGTACGTGTTGGCAGACTTTTGCCGTTCAAACTCATGGCGCGGTGGATAGTGACAGCCGTATTGGTTGTTGCTGTCATCGCAGCATTGTTAGTAAACGGTGGACCACGGCTTCACAGTCTGGCAGTCCGAGCGATGATGCCGATGGCCAATATTGACCGGGTGTCTCGAATTCAAGTTGAGATTCTGCAACCGACTCCCAATTCGTTGATGATCGCGAAAGACGAAACCGTAGCCATTGTTGTCGCCACTTCGGGGGGTGATGTTGACGAAGCCGTTCTGGAAACATTCGTTCCGGGAAAGCCGCCGCAGAAGCAGACCATGCGAATTCGCACGGACAATGAATTCGCGGCAAACATTCATGTCGCCGAAGACGTTGTTGAATACAGGATATTGGCGGGTGATGCCGTTACGAGACGCCATCGGATTGATGGGAAAGATCGTCCGCGCGTTGTTGCGTTCCACAAGACTTACCAATACCCGGAATACTCAGGTTTCGAGAACAGGACAATTACAGAAGACCACGGCGATGTGGTTGTTCTGGAAGGCACGCAGGCGCAGATTCAGCTGGATCTTGACCAGGAAGTCAGCCAGGCGGAATTGCGTATTGATGCTGTTCTGTCAGACGAGGTCGCGATAATTCCGTTGACCATGAATCCCGAAGGGAAATGGTCTGCCGATGTTCCCGTTGAAGAAGATGCGATCTACAAGGTACATCTGGTTTCGAAAACGACCGGTTTCGAAAACGTATTCAGCCCCCGATATGAAATCCGGCCGGTTCCCGATTTGATTCCTCGAGTTGGTTTTGTTGATCAGCAGGAAACGAATCTGCTGCTTCCACCGAACGATATCCTGGCCCTCAGAGGAATGGCTGAAGACGACCTTCCGCCTCAGTCGTTGGAGCAGGAAATCTCCATCAACGGGCGAGACTGGTTTTCCAGACCACTGGAGCTGGAGCAGCCACCTGGCCCTTCGGCTGCCCCAAACCGACAACCTGGTGTCGACGATGCGCCATCAGCCAATGCAAAGCAAACATCAGGCCCGGAGACGACTCACCGTATCACGGCCGCCTGGAGCTGGGATCTGCTGGAACTGAAGCTCAAGACCGGTGACCAGATAACAACACGGCTGGTTGCAACGGACCTGAAGGGGAATCGAGGCGAATCCGTGCCGCTGAGAATCGTTGTTGCGGCGCCGGAATTTGATCCGGAACGACACGCCGTCATCGAGCACAAAGCGGACCTGAACCAGGTCGTCGACCGCTTCGCAAAAGTTGCTGAGGAACACAAAACGTCCGCTCTGGAAATCGTGAAACGAATTCGTGACGATCTGAAAGCCGGCACTCAGCTGACGGAACAGGAAGTTGCCATCGCTGGCACGAACCTGATTGAACTCACCAGAAAAACTCAACAGGCGGCCGAACGGGCCCTTGAGGAAGTTCAGAACGTCACCAGAAAAATGCCTGCTGGCGTCGACGCCTATGAACTGGAGCTGGCGGGACGCGTGATTCTGCGAGTTCTGCACGATCACACGAATCGCCCACGTCATGCGGTGGCCGCATTTCATAACGCCGCAGACAGCAAAGAACGCCAGAAGCTCGTTGACACGCTGAAAGAGGGATTTGAGCGATCCGGCGACGATGCGAAAAGTCTGGCACACCACTATCGAAATCTGGTTGCACAGAACATCTTCAATGCTCTGGCGTGGGACTTTGATGCGATGATTGAACAGCAACGTCTGATCGCGAACAGTCCCACGCAGACCTTTGCCCGGCTTAAGCGACAGGAAACCGTTGTCCTGAATCAGCTGCGTGTCGTTGAGGGATTCACCAGAAAATTCCAGAACAAGGTGCCGGATTCTCTTCAGCGACACATGACGCAACTTGTTGACTGGACGAGTCGATGGCACGACAACCTTGAACAGTCCATGGAGTCTGAGGACAAACTGCCTCAACTCCAGAGGCACGTCAAGGATCTGCTGCGTGAATTCGGCGACCGTCAACGGTATGACGTTATCGATGGAGGCATGGCCAATCGGCTCGTACAGGCACGGCACGATCTGGATCATCGATCCGGTAGTCTGACGGAACCGCTGTCTCTCATGTCGACTGCCATGCATCAGGAAACACGCAAAATGGTCGAAGCCGGCGAAGCGGATGATTCAACCAAAGCTGAAGAACTAAGAAAACAGGCCGCAGTGTTTGCCGCAGAAGTCGACCTGAAGATTGCCCCCCGTTTGAAGCAGATTCGCGATCGAAAAACGCTAAATCAAAGTCGTGTCGACAGCAATACGCAGTTCGCAAGTGATTCCGGACTCGCCCATCGAGCGGTCACATCGCTGCAGAGCCAGTACCGTCAGGACGATCCACAGGAATCGATTGTGCCAACGGCGTTTAACGAGATCGCACCGGCCTGGAGAGTGCTCGAAGCGGGACACGACGTTGCCAATATGCGGAAGATTCTCAAGAACCTGATTCAGAAGGAACGCTGGCAATCACAGAATCTGGTTGCGAAGACTCAGCACCCTCGCCAATGGGATGCGGTTAGCAAAGGGCTGGAATCTGCCGTTCAGAAACTACGTCTGGCGGGAGTCACGAACGAAATCGTCGGAAAGTTCGACCAGATTCGCCGGTCGCCAGCCACCAGCGAAGCGGCACGAAAAATCACACAACGTCGCGGGCAGCGAGACAAACTGGTTTCTGCAGTGACGGATCTTGTTGATCTTCAGGATCAACTCCACTTGGCCTCCGGTGAACTTCAACCCGTCATGGCGGAAGCTCGAGCCGTGATCGCAAAATATGCACCCACAATTCCGGAGATGTCCAGACAGATTGCACAGCAGGTACGAGATCTGGAAGAACAGACTGCCGATGTGGCGGACGCCGTTGAAGCCGACCCATCGAAAGCACAAACAACTGAACCGGATACGGATCAGCAGCTGGCCGAACTGCAACACGATCAGGAAGTTGTTAACGAACAAATCGACGACCTGTTCGAAGCCCTGGTCGAAGACGCCAACCAGCAAAACGTCATGGAAGATGAGGGTCGTGAACGTGCTCGCGATGCGGACGACGCCATCGCCATGATTCAGGATCCGGCGGAACAAATGAATCAGCAGATGAAGGAAGCTCAGGAAGCCAATAGCCCCGACCAGCAGGCACAGGAATTGTCCGAAGCGGCCGAGCAGCAGGAGCGAACGGCTCAGGCGCTGGAGACGGTCGCTCAGCATTTTGAGCGGCTGGAAAACGGTGAAGACGTCGCCGAAACGCGAGCCGAACTTCGCCAGCAGGAACGCGAAATGGAAATCGCCCGTCAAATGGATCAACAGTTCGAAGAAGTCGAACGCCTGGCCCAGATGACAGTTTCCACCAACGAAAACCTAATGCAGCAACTGGAACAGGAACTACAAAACAATCCGGCTATGCGTGAAGCCTTGTCTGAAATTGCTCAGAACACTGTTGAAGAAGCCCGAAATGCGCTTGACGACGCGGCCAGACAGGAAGACGAAATTCAGAAAGCCAACGAACGTTCAGACAGCGATTTTCAGCAGAAGAAAAAGGAGCTGGCAGAAGATCTGCGGGAACTCGGAAAAGACGCCGCAAGTCTTGCCAGTCGCATGGTCGCTCAGGCTACTTCCGCAGCCACACAGGCAAAGACTCCTGAAGCTCAAAAGAAGTTTCAGCAGACTCAGGCAAAGCTGAACGAAGCAGCTCAGGCTTCAAACAGCAGCAACGAAAACCAGCAACTGGCCGACCTCACGGAGAATCTGCAGAAGGCTCAGCAGGCAATTCAGGAAGCAACCGAAAACCTTGCAGAAGGGAAACAGCAATCTGCAGATGCTAAAGACGAAGAGATTCACCCCGACGACAAGAACCGGCAGGCCGCAAAGAAGAACCTGGAGAATCAACGAAAACGATTCGTCGATCAGTTGAAGCGAGAAGCAGACGTGGAACTTAGACGCCGCGATCAGGAAGAAAAACGAGCAGCCAATAGCCTTCGTACTGCGGAAAGCAGTCTAAGGAATTACGACAAACAGCTGCAACAGGCCAAACAGCAAGCCAAACAAAAACCTGAGGATCGGAATCTGAAGAGCAGAGTTGCTCAGGCAGAATCCCGAAAGCAGCAGGCACAGCAGAAAGTCGATGCAGCAAAAAAGCTGCAGGAACAGGCAAAACAAATAGAAGACGTAGCCCGTGAAGAACGCACCCAACTGAATTCGTTTCCACAACAACCGCTCGACGATAAGAACCCTGCAGCGCAGCTCGCAGAATCAATGGCAAATGAAGCTCAGAAACAGGCCGAGCAACTCAAAAAGGACGCCCAGGAGATTGCCCGGAACGCCGACTTCGGAAAGGAAATGACTCCGTCAAAACAACAGCTCGCAAGTGCGTCTGAGAACCAGCAACGCGTAAACGAAGATGTCCAGGAAACCAGTGACGATCTGGCTCGAGCGGCTCGTCATGAACGACGGTTGGGCAAGGAACTGGCTTCCGATGCATTGCAGGAAGCATCTGACAATGTGCAGGATGTCGTTGAGAACGAAGCGACTGATGCCAAACAGCAACTGGATACCGCAGAAGCTGCTGCTCCGGATCCTCAACAGGGTGGCGAAGCACCTGCGGAAAACAACAACCAGCCGGCGTTGGCAGCAAACGCAGCCGTGGAAGAATCCGAACAGGCAATCGCACAACAGGCGAACGAGCTGACACCGATCGTTGAGGCCGCCGAAGCCGCCGCCGCAGCAGCTCAGGAAGCCGCTCAACAGCCATCCGAGCCCGCGGCAAATCCACAGCCGGGACAGCAACTATCAAACGGTGACGCACCGACACAAAACGGTCAACAATCTGCAACTCCTCAGCAAGGAGTGCCGAAGGCCAGCGCGCCGGAACAGGGTACGCCGTCCGCAACACCTCAGCCCTTTACGCCGGAAGAGATCGCCGAAGGGCGACAGCTTGCGCAGACACTTGACGAACTGGACCGAATGCAGGCCCAGGAAAATGCACTGGCTCAATCTCAACAGAATCAGCCAACTCCCCCAGGCCAGCAATCGCCACAACAAGCACCGCAAAGTCTTGCTCAGGCCGCACAGGCTCAGGCCGCTCAAATAGCACAGGATCGTTCGCAGGCTCAACAGGAATCGGCCCTTGCTCAGGAATCCGATGCATGGAATCCGGAAGGCATGCCACAACTCGACGGCACAACCGGCGAGTTCGTCATTGTCGAAATCGATCGGTCTGAAAACAGTAATTGGGGAAAACTAAGAAGCAGACAAGTCGAAGATGTGACCAAGGGGCGCCGTGAAGCCGTCTCAGAAGCATACAGAAGAAGTGTCGAAGCCTACTTCAAAGTCATCGCCGAAAGGGCCCGAAACAAATAGGGCCGGACGCGTTGTCGTGGGACACCGGGCATCCCGCTTTCGAAGGCCCTGGTGCCGCACCAGCCTCGAAGAGGCGATATATCCTGAGCTCGGCGGTCATCCCGGCGACCACGAATCGTTTAATCCAAAGCCGCAAGTGGCCACACCATCATGCATTGCTCGACCAATCGAATTTTCAAGCCGCTATTCCTCATCATCATTGCAGCATGCACTTCCGCTTTCGCCCAGGATCCAGCAAAGCTCTCGCCGTTTCAGAAGGATGAGATCGATACTGCCGTCGATAAGGCCATCGCCTTCCTTACCAAACAACAAAAAGACAACGGAGCCATCCACGACAAAAGCCACGACACAACCATGACATCGCTGGCAATTATGGCAATGGCGAGTGTTGGGATTCAGCCGGCAGACCCTGGGCCAAACGGTCAGGCCATGAAACGAGCTCTGGATTTCGTTCTTCAGGACGATCGACAGGACGACCAGGGATACTACGGTGGCAAGGATGGATCTCGAATGTATGGGCACGGCATCACGACACTCATGCTCACCGAAATGCTCGGCATGGGCACCAGTGATTCACAGGACAAGCTTCTTCACGAACGGTGCCAGAAAGCCATCGACCTGATTCTCAGTGCTCAGAAGGAGAAAAAGTCGGTGAGCGCCCAGGGAGGCTGGCGATATACGCCAAACGCAAGAGACGCGGACCTGTCGGCATCGGTGTGGCAACTTATGGCTTTGCGATCGGCTAAGAACGACGGATTACAGGTTCCGTCCTCGGCCATCAGAGACGCCGTGGAGTACCTGAGACGTTCCTATTCCGCTCCACTGGACCGAGACGGAATTCCCAGCACGGACAAACCCGGCGGCTTCTGTTACGAACCCGGTCGCCGCAGCCCATCTTTCACAATGACCGCAGCGGGACTTCTGGCAATGCAGGTCTGCGGGGAATACGAATCACCGCTTGTCGCCGGAGCCGCCGACTGGCTATTGACGCGTCCTCCAAAATGGAACGAACGTTTTTGTCTGTACGGCACATATTATTACGCTCAGGGCATGTATCAGAGAGGTGGCGATCACGCCGCGACAGCTCAAAAGCTGGTGCAGGAAATGCTTCTAAAGAACCAGGCAGGTGACGGATCCTGGCTGGCTCACGGAGGCGAGGAAAAAAACATTGGCAAAGTCTACAGCACGTCGATGTCTGTTCTGAGTCTCTCAGTCAAGTACCACTACCTGCCGATTTATCAAAGATAACGGCATAAATGCCTTCGGGAACATGGGTACAGAGCTCTTCATGGACTCACGTGACGTGCCTTAGCGCGTGCGAAAGCTTCAGCAGTTAAAACACTCGGCGACGCTACTTTCGTTCACTGCTGCGTTCATCTAACATGAACTCTCTGGGATCGACTGACTGCCCCGATGTAAAAAGGTAATTTCGTGCGCTGTATCTGGTGCTGCGTTCTGCTGGTCTTGCCAGCAACGACGACTACTGCGGCCTGGGCCGACAAGTCCACGTCCGAAAAACCGACGGCTGAGGCCGATCATTCGGAACGAGTTAAGGCCGGGACCACGCTGTTCAGGAAGTCGGTCCGGCAGATTCTGGTGGATCGCTGCCTCAGTTGTCACGGAGGAGATACTCTGGAAGGAGAGTTCAACCTTGCAACGCGCGAGGCACTGCTGAAAAGCGGTGAAAAAGGAGCAGCAGTTATTCCCGGGAAGGCCGACGAAAGTCGCCTGTATCGGATGATCACTCATGCCGAAAAACCGCCGATGCCGTACGACGAAGAAAGAATGGCTGATGACGAAATCGCCGCGATCACAGAATGGATCAATCTGGAAGCTCCTTACGACAAGCCACTGATAGAAGGGAGCGTCAAGCTGAAGGACTGGACGGAGCGTACGATTGAAGACGACGCCAGAGACTTCTGGGCGTTTCGGCCGTTGAATTCGACACCACCACCGGAATTCGACACTGATGACTGGTCTCGGACTGACATCGACCGATTCGTGCTGCATGCATTGCAGAACCAGGCGATCAAGCCGAATGACGTTGCTGACCGACGAGTGTTGATTCGTCGCGCCCATTTTGGAGTGATTGGTCTGCCACCGGAACCGGCTGACCTGCAACGTCTGATGACCGATCCGTCGCCGAACTGGTACGAGCAGATGATTGACGAATTACTCGACAGTCGCCACTTCGGAGAACGCTGGGCGCGTCACTGGCTGGACATCGCACGTTTTGCAGAAAGTCACGGATTCGAGCAGGACTACAACCGAGACTTCGCTTATCACTATCGCGACTTTGTCATCAAAGCATTCAATAGGGACATGCCATACGATCAGTTCGTAAAGTGGCAGTTAGCCGGAGACGAAATCGCACCGCACGATTCGCTGGCATTGATGGCCACCGGATTTCTGGGTGCCGGCGTCTTCCCGACTCAGCTGACGGAAAACGAATTTGAACCAGCTCGTTACGATGAACTGGATGACATGGTGTCCACGATGGGCACAGCCATGCTGGGCCTGACGATCGGATGCGCTCGCTGCCACGACCACAAGTACGATCCGATCCCCTCTGCCGATTACTACCGGATCGTGTCAACATTTGGCAGGACAATCCGCAGCAACATCGAAGTGGAGCTCAATTCAGCAGAGACCAAACAGGCGATCGCAAAGTGGGAGACGGATCACCAGCCGATCGCTGATCAGCTGCGGGAGTTCGAAGACAGTCAGCTCGACAGCAGATTCGATGAGTGGGCTGCGTCTGACGCCCTTGATGAACTGAAGTCGTCAAAGAACCCGGAGTGGCTGGTTCTGAATGTTACCGACGCAGAATCGGCCGGTGGTGCGACGCTCAGCGTACAACCGGATGAATCGATTCTGGCGACCGGGACGAATCCCGATTTCGATTCGTATACTTTTACTGCCGACACTCACCTTTCTGACATTCGTTCCCTTCGGCTGGAAGCGCTGGCGCACGAGTCCATGGTGAAGGGAGGCCCCGGCCGCGCTTCGAACGGCAACATGGGACTCGGCACAATCACGATCACTGCCGAAACGTTATCTGGTGAATCCGAACCTGTCACCGTGAAGTTGCAGAATCCGCGAGCGACGTTTGAGCAGAACAACGGAAACCTCTCCATCGCTGCGTCGATTGACGGTTCGAAGAACACCGGCTGGGCAGTCGATCCTCAGTTTGGGAAAGATCACACCGCAGCCTTCGATTTTGCCGAACCTGTCGGATTCGATGGCGGCACTCGACTGATCGTGACTCTGAGCTTCAACGTAAACAACAAACATAACATTGGGCGAGCAAGACTTTCAATCAGCAACAAGGCCAACTCGCCGGCACTGGATGCTGAATCTCAACCACAGGCAGCGGCCGAACTTCTGGATCTGATCGCGTCGGGAGAGATACCGAAGAACGGTCCGCGTCGTAAACAGTTTGTGTCATGGTATCGTACGCTCGATCCGGTATGGCAGAAGCTGTCAGCCGCCGTCGCCGCACATAGCCAGTTAAAGCCAAAACCGAATCTGGCAAAGGTGATGGTGTCGAGCGAAGGTGTCAAACCGATCAAACACCATGCGGACGGTCGCGGATTCCCCCATTTCTACAGGGAGACGTTCTTTCTGAAACGAGGCGACTCGACTCAGAAAATTCGCACGGCCAATCCAGGTTTTCTTCAGGCACTGACGTCTGCCGACGACATCGTTCATCGCTGGACCGTCGCTCCGCCCGAAGGCTGGCACACGTCGTATCAACGCCGTTCGCTTGCGAACTGGATCACGGACGCCGATGGCGGTGCCGGTCATCTATTGGCGCGAGTCATCGTCAATCGTCTGTGGCAGCATCACATGGGCAAAGGCATCGTCTCAACACCGAACGACTTCGGAAAACAGGGAGGATTGCCGTCGCACCCGGAATTGCTGGACTGGCTGGCTCAACAACTCATCGATGCCAACTGGCATCTGAAACCGATTCACAGGCTGATCCTGATCAGCTCAGCGTATCGACAGGGTTCCGCCTACGATGACAGTCGGTCTACGATCGATCCGGATAACCAGTGGCACTGGCGGCGCGAACCACGTCGACTTGAGGCTGAGGTCATCCGCGATTCGATGCTGGCCGTCAGCAGGCAACTGGACCGCACACCGTTCGGTCCCGGAACACTGGACCCATCACAAAAACGACGCAGCATCTACTTCATGGTCAAACGCAGTCAGCTGATCCCGATGATGCAGGTGTTCGATTCGCCGGAACCACTTGCCAGCGTTGGAAATCGGCCCAGCACCACGATTGCCTCGCAGGCTCTCATGTTCATGAACAGTCCGCAGGTGCGAGAGTACGCCGGTGGGCTGGCCGCGCGAATCCAGAGTACGGGACGAACGGACATCGTCGATCAGGTCTATCTGTCCGGCATTTCGCGAAAACCTACCCGTGTCGAACGGACATCGGCGGAGGCGTTTCTGAAGACCCAATCATCGTCGTATCAATCCGACGGAAGATCCGTCAGCGATTCCGATCGGGCGGCCCTGACAGATTTGTGTCAGACCGTTTTCAGTCTGAACGAGTTTGTCTTCGTGGATTGATCAGGAAGTATCCCCCAATGCTGCAACACGATTGGCTTCATCGTCGCGATCTCCTGCGCAGAGCGGGGTCCGGTGCCGGTCTGCTCGGCCTGACGTCTCTGCTGCAAAGCGAAGGCGTTCTGCAACCTGCAAACGCCGCTAACGCTTCGAACCCACTCGCTCCGAAAGACGGACATTTCCAGGGCCGGGTAAAACGCGTAATCTGGCTGTTCATCAATGGTGGGCCAAGTCACGTGGACACGTGGGATTACAAACCGGAACTCGAAAAGAGCGATGGAAAAGAACTGGAAGGCTTTGATCGGTTCACCGGTTTCTTTGCCAACTCCGTGGGACCGTTGATGAAATCACCGTTCAAATTCCAGCAGCACGGTGAATCCGGAAAATGGGTGTCAGAGATCTTCCCCAATCTGTCTCAACACGTCGACAAAATGGCCTTCATACACTCAGGCCATACGGAATCCAATAACCATAGCCCTGCTCTGTTCATGATGAATACCGGAGTCCCACGAATGGGCAATCCGTGCGTCGGCTCATGGGTGACGTACGGCCTGGGCAGCGAAAGCCGGAATCTGCCGGCCTTTGTCGTGATGTCCGATCCAAAGGGACGCGGTCTGCCGAAGGGCTATTCACTTAATTGGGGAGCCGGCTTTCTTCCCAGCGTGTATCAGGGAACGTGGCTCAAACCACAGGGCGATCCAATTGACAATCTAAAACCGCCAGCCGACCTGAACGAATCACGTCAGCGAGCACAGCTGAACCTGCTGGCCAGCCTTAATGGACAGCATCTGGAACAGCGTGCCGCAGAACGGGACCTGGTGGCACGGATGGAGAGCTTTGAACTGGCCTATCGGATGCAGGTAGCAGCTCCGGAAACGCTGGATGTCGGCCGCGAACCCGAACACATCCAACAGCAGTACGGCATCGGAGACGAAAAATGCGATCATTTCGCAAAGCAGTGCCTGATCGCACGGCGGATGGTGGAACGCGGTGTTCGGTTTGTGCAGATCTATTCCGGCGGAATGGAGAACCAGCGCAGCTGGGACGGACACAACGACATCGCCGGCAACCACAGGGGGTTTGCCGGTGAATCAGACAAGCCGATTGCCGGACTGCTGGCGGACCTTGATCAGCGCGGACTGCTGAACGACACACTGGTGGTGTGGGGTGGCGAATTCGGGCGTCTGCCGGTCGCACAAAAGTCGGCCAAACCCGGTCGCGACCACAACCCTCACGCGTTCACATACTGGATGGCGGGAGGAGGAATCAAGGGGGGCACGTCCTACGGTGCAACAGATGAAGTCGGACACAAAGCCGTCGACGACCGAGTGAGCGTAAACGACCTGCACGCCACGATCCTGCACCTGCTGGGGGTCCACCACGAACAACTGACGTACCGTCACAACGGCCGGGACTACCGATTGACGGACCTCGCCGGAAACGTGATAGATAAGATCCTGGCATAACGACAAAGAAGTCACAGTAACTTTGACGGCCCCAAAGCAGACGGGTGTCTTTCCAGGAGCGACGTGCTAAACTCTGGACCGGGCAGCGCCGTGCTGCCCTCTACTTTGCTTGCGCAGGTCCTGCATCACCGGGAAGATCAATTCTCTCATGTCAGACGTTCCTCCACCTCCTGACGAACCCTCTCCCGATCAGCCGCAAAGTCAGGAAGTGCGCCACAGCCATGTGGGAGCTCTGGTTCCGGCTCATGTTGCTCGAGGCATCTTCAGTACGGGCGCTGTTGTGCTGCAGGGTCAGCATGAATTCATCGTGGATTTTCTGCTCCGTATGCAGCAACCGCAGCAGGTAGCCGCCCGCATCGTGCTTCCTCCGGCCGTTGTTGCTCAGTTCATTCAGGCATTGCAGGAGAATCTGAAGAAGCACGAAGACCGCTTTGGCGAGATCCTGCTTCCAACACCCCCGGTACCAGCCCCCGACGCTCCCAAACAGTCGGCACAGGATCTGTATGACCAGTTGAAGCTGAACGAAGATACCATGTCCGGCGTTTACGCCAACGCCGTGATGATCGGCCACACGGCATCAGAATTCTCTCTGGATTTCATCACGACATTTTTTCCGCGGTCCGCAGTATCCAGTCGAGTTTTCGTGGCGGCTCCCAATGCGAAACGGCTGCTTGATTCGCTGAAGCATTCCTTTCAGCAGTTTCAGAACCGTCCGAAGAACACACCGCCTGGTTCACCACCGCAGCCACCTCCCCCAGAGGCTCCGCCGGAAGAACCGTACGGTTATCATCCGGAAAACAATTGAACGCAGGTTAATTGTTCACTCTTTCGGAACAGCATGGCTCTGACAGAGACGTCCTGGTCACCGGCATCGGCATGATCACGCCGCTGGGGATGGACCGGGAATCGTCCTGGCAGCGGCTGCTGGCTGGCGATCCTGCCGCACGAGAACTCACGGCCGCAGATATCGATTGTTTCTCGCAACTTGAGAATCTGCTGAAACGAACACCAGGCGGCGCCCCGGTCGACCATTCAGCCGTCGCAGTGCATGCGCTGGCCACCGCGAATCGCTTTCCAACGACTGTTGAAACGAGTTTTGCTGAGCACTTCAGTCACGACGCGCTGAACAACCTCATTGTAGCGGCGTTCGGTGAAGCGATTGAACATGCCAATCTGGATATCACTGAACTGGCGTCACAGCGGACGGGCTTTGTTGTCGGGACCAGCAAGGCCAGCCTGAGGGCGATGGAATCCGAATGGAAACGCTGTTTCGACGACAGCGTATCGTCGGGCGAGGACCGGCCTCACGAATGGCAGACGTCGTTTATGCCGGACGCGCCACTGTCCGCCTTGTTGAATCTTTCAAAGGCAACCGGCCCCGCGTCCTGCCCGGTCGCCGCCTGCGCAACGGGACTGGTAGGCGTTCTTCAGGCCGCTGCACTCATTCATTCCGGCCAGTGCGACGTTTGCATCACCGGTAGTGCTGACGCGTCGCTGCGACCTTCCGTCCTGGCAGCCTTTCATCGCCTCGGCGTGACGTCAAAGAGTGCCGCACCGGCGACCGCCTGTCGACCGTTTAATGTCGACCGTGACGGCTTTGTTGTGGGTGAGGGCGCTGCCGTCTTCGTGCTGGAATCACGACGCCACGCAGAACAACGCCACGCCTGCAGCCTCGGACAAATCGTTTCCGGAGGCTGGTTGACTGACCCGACCGGGATTACACAGATCGATGCCTCAGGAGCGACGGTCGCCGAACTGCTGCGACGAATGCTGGTGAATCACAGCCCCGCCATCGATGACCACCCGGACTTCATCAGCCTGCACGGCACCGGCACTGAGACGAACGATCTGGCAGAAGCCAGCGGGCTGCGTCAGTATTTCGGTCAGCACATTCCGCCTGCATTCGCCACCAAAGGAGCAACCGGGCACTTACTCGGAGCTGCGGGAAGCGTCGAGTTTGGCTTCACATTGCTGGGGCTGCGGGACGGCATTGTTCCTGGAACAGCCAACCTGTCAGAACTCGACCCTGATTGTCTGGTTTCAATGACGGAGAGGACGGACAGGCAATCACCATTGAAGACCGCCCTGAAGCTATCCCTCGGTTTTGGCGGCCATGTCGCAGGCTGCCTGATTCGACGGTGATCCCGCAGTCTTCGTGGGACAGCAATGCCGAACAATTCCATTCAGCTGCAGACGTCACGGACGATGTGAACCTGCAATCAACGGCAGGCCTACGGTGTGGTGGGTGGTTTCGGACTTCTTTGCGGCACTCTGCGTTTGTTGTCGACAAGAATTTGCGTAAGGCCGGCAGGTGGCTTCTTTGCCTGCGTTATTCTGACGCGAAGCATTTCTGAAAGTTTCTCCACGGTACCTGCGTGTTCCTCGGCCCCTGCGAGGTTATGCATTTCTTCCGGATCACCTTGGTGATCATACAGTTCGTTGCCCCCGTCGCCGTCATCGCCCCATTCTGTGTAGCGGTAGCGCACGGTACGAATACTGTAGCCGCTGCTGTACTGAGTCAGAGCTGACTCGCGCGGCATGGCGGTCGCATCTTTCAATGCAGGCAGCAGACTGACTCCAGCAGCGAACACAGGAATCTGCAGGCCGGACAGCTCAGCCAGCGTTGGATAGAAGTCCACCATCTCAGCCGGAGTGTCCGCTGTCTGACCGACGGCCTCCACGCCAGGCCCGGAAATAACAAGCGGCACATGAGCTGCATTCTCGAACAGCGTGGTCTTTTGATAATGACCGTGTTCGCCCATGTGGTAACCGTGATCAGACGTAAAGACGACGATGGTGTTTTTCGTCAGACCGGTTTCGTCGAGCGTCTCTAGAATCCGTCCCAGTTGCGCATCGGCAAACGTGATGGACGCGTAATAGGCCCGAATCGCCTGTTGTGGCAGATCGCCAACCAGTTTTTCCCGTTGTTTCTTTCGTGTCACGGACGTGCGGGCGCCGGCAGGGATCGTGTTAAGATACCCTTTCGGGACGGCCGGAACCTTAATGTCCTCAAGCGAGTACATCTCAAAATACTTCCTGGGGGCAACATACGGTGTGTGAGGGCGATACAGGCCGACCGCCAGAAAAAACGGATCCCCGGACTTTGCGTGTTTTTTCAGGACGTTACTGGCTTCAATCGCCGCGATACCGTCTGTTTGCTCCTCGTCCGTGCCATCAGCAGCCAACCAGCTGAGAGTTGCGCCAAAGGAACCCGGGACCAGGCTGAAGATCTTATCTTCTTCGTGAACGTCTCTGCCTTCCGGATTGACTGTGTAGTTCCAGGAATACGGATCGTCGTGACCGGACGTGCCAATATGCTTAGGCACGTTGTAGTGAAAGATCTTGCCGACTCGCGCGGCGGTGTAGCGGACATCACGATACATCTGCGACATCGTGTTGACGTCCGGCACACGTTCACGAATGTAGACACTGTTGCGGTGGATCAAAGTCTGATCGGGATACAGCCCGGTCATGAACGACGCTCGACTTGGGCCGCACAACGGGTATTGACAGTACGCATGTTCGAAACGCACACCTCTGGCTGCCAGCCGATCGATGTTCGGCGTCTTCACTAATGGGTGTCCATAACACGCAAGATCGCAGTTGAGATCATCGCAGATCAGAAACAGCACGTTGGGACGATCAGCCGCAGCCACAGTCGGCCCCCCGATCGAAGCCACCACAATGCCAATGAGCAACAGCAGCCGACAGTCAATTCGAAGCATCAGATAAAGTCCTTGCAAAAACTGATCGGCCTGCGTGATCGCAGGCCGGGCGGGTCAGGCCGTACCCTCGAGGGCGCGTAACGCATTATTGTGGAACGCATCGTCCAGACGTGTTTCGTCGGGGATGAGTCTTCTGAGCAGTCGTTGCAACTGTGTTGAGTAACACATGCCCTTAAAGTTCTCACCGGCGCCGTCTCGACACGGACAGTCGCTGCCAAACAGAATCTGTCGGGGGTGTCGTTCAAAAAAGCCAGCCGTAAAGTCCTCGTCACGAGTCAGAGCTCGATAGCCGCTCCCAGCGGACATGTCGGCGTACAGATTCGGATAATCGCCCAGCAGTTTGTCCAGCAGGCCGCCGGACTTGATCGGGCCGGTCGGGTACAGAGTCTGATCGGGCGGCGGCACATCGGCACTGATGTTCGCCCAAAACGTCTGAGCGTGCCCGATAATGCGAACCCGCTTGTATCGTTTCAGATAGGTCTCCAGGTGCTCTGCCATTCCCTGATTGTACCCACTCGCTGAATCCTGAAAGTGAATTGTGATCGGCCAGTCCAGTTCATTGCAGAGAGCAATCACCGCTTCCACACGCTTATCGCCCAATCGCAGGTGCTCTTTCTGCTCGCCTATGCCGCGACACCCCAGCAGGTGGTAGGCTCGAATTCGATCCAGCACGTCGGGTTGACGAATGTCGGTCTGGCAAAAGGGGATGATTCGATCCTTGTACAGATGGAATGCGTGCAATACGGTTTCGGATCGCAGCAGAACGTTGCCTTCGCCCGTTTCCAGAGGCAACACAAATGCCTGGGTCGTCCCGGTCTGGTCCATATGGCGAATCGTGTCCTCCACGGACCGGTCAAAATGGTTGATGTGCAGGTGACAGTCCAGCAAACGCTTTGGCCTGGGAAGCTCCCGTTCGTCAGAACCGTTCGCCACAACCGGATTCCGTAACGCCACACCTGCAGCAGTTGCAGCCGCTGCCTGCAGAAAGATTCTTCGACTTTGATGAATCGGACTCATTGCAAATGGCTTTCCATGAAAATGGTCAGCGGAATGGCGATCAGGCCCCGCATACCAGGACTCAACACAGCATTACACGTCAACAAGCCGACCTTCGGCAACGCTCTTTGCTTCGGCATAACAGATCCGGAGAGCGTCAAGCGCCAGGCTGCTGGACAACGGACCGGCAGCCGCTTGCTCCGTCAGGTGATTGACAGCCACCTGCAGTTCACCGGTAAACGCGGCGCACCACTTGTCGCTTCCGGAAAGATCCGGGGCTTCAGCTTTGCCGTCGTTCGTAATCACTGTCAGCGGACGGTTGACAACCCACTCGCCGCCGTAAGTTCCGGCGTCGTACAAAACGGTCGCATCGTCAAAGTACAATTCGAATCCGTGGCCGAATGCCAGACCGTTGGCCGCTATTCCACCGCTGACGGCCGTGATCGCGGGCCCGTCGTTTCCGTAGACATAAGAGCTGTGGACGTGGTTGACGAACCCGTCCTGCAACAGTCCCGTCGAAAAGACACTCTCAGGCGTTCCCAGGGAATGGGCGATGAAGTGATTGTCGTGGATGTGCAGATCGATTCCCCAACCGCCCAGCTTTCGAAAATCGGACATATCGTTCGACCAGTCCGGTGGGCAGATCACTCGCTTGAAGTGCCCCGCCCGGAGTTTGCCAAACTTGTTCGACTGAATCGCCGCCGCAACAAATTGGAACTCCGGAAAGAACGGCAGGACGTGAGCGACCAGCAAAGGGACTCCGGCTTTCTCAGCGGCGGCGACCATTTCCTGCGCTTCCGGCAGGTCCACGGAAATCGGCTTCTCAACCAGTGTGGGTTTTCCAGCAGCAAGAGATTCCAGCACGACACTGTGGTGTTTGTCAGTCGGCACGCAGACATCGACCAGATCGATATCAGGATCCGCCAACAGCTCTTTGTAGTTGGAATAGCACTTGACCTCAGAGAGGTCGACCTGGCCGCCTGGTGGGCCAAAATTGCCCTGGATGCTGGTCCAGTCGCCAGCCAGCTTCTGTTCGTTGCGAGTGGCAATGGCAACCACCTTAGCGCCCGCAACGTCTCGAGCCCCCTCGAAATGGGTGTAGCCCATGAATCCGACGCCAACAACTCCGATCCGAACCATGCCTGTGTCTCCCAGGAAGCAAGCGGGACTCAGGACGACCCCCGCGACAGGGCAGTGACGTTATCTCCAAATAACCAATGTTTTCACTAGCCGCAGACATAGAGCAGACCAAAACCGAACGCGATTTACAAGCGTCGAGCACGCCACCACAACACCTGCCTGCTTTTTAGGCACAGCAGACACTGCCGGTTTTTTAGGCAATGTTGGTTTTGCCGGATTTAGGGTTGGCAGCGAGTGTGCGGTTTGTATCATTCTGATGTCGACGTCACATTGATTACTGCAATTTCGGCAGGTGGCGGTTTCGGCGACAACCTTGAAAGACGCACTTAGTGGCCCTTTCAATTACATGGACGTTCAAACAACAGGAAGACATGGAGTAGAAGCAATGCTTGTGCTGTCAAGAAAATCAGGTGAACGAATTCTGATTGGCGATGATGTGGCCATCACCGTCGTCCGGATCGGCCCCAACTCGGTTCGCATCGGAATCGAAGCCCCCAAGTCGATGAACATCGTTCGAGAAGAACTGTGCAACTTCGGCCCGGGCTCAGAAAAGAAAGCGAACCCGAAACCCGAGGCGGTGCCGCTGTAGACACCAAATAACTGCGTCGACACCCGCTTGGTGTCGTGCCTGACGATAAGGCCGAGTAGTACTCGGCCTTTTTCATGCGCTGCGGAACCGGGAAGCCTTCGAATGAATGAAATCTCAGATCCAGCGCGAAACACGTAAACAGAACCTGCGAACTCAAACCAACAAAGGAATCAGTGGAAGATGCCAGACGACGGTAACGTGAGCGGACGGAGCAAGCCCGACCGTTTTGAAAAAGCCCGATTGGATAAGCTCGACAAAATCGTCGCCATGGGCCTGGATCCTTTCGGCCAGCGATTTGATGACCACCTGCCCATCACCGATGCCCGCGATCTGGTGCCCGAAGCATCAGGAGAAATCGGACCGGACGTACGAATCGCCGGTCGAGTCATGTTCCGCCGCAAGGCGGGTAAGCTCCGCTTTTACGTCATCAAGGACCAGACCGGCACCATGCAGCTGCTGTTCTCACGCGGCGACCTGCCCGAAGAACAGTGGGCGTTGATGGGGCATATGGATCTTGGTGACCTGATTGGCATCGACGGCAAAGCCTGGCGAACAGACAGCGGCGAACCATCTGTCAAAGTCGAGCACCTGACAATCCTCTGCAAATCACTGGCACAACCGCCCGAAAAGTATCACGGGCTGGAAGACGAAGAAACAAAACTGCGGCAGCGATACAAAGATCTGATTTACGGCGAAGGCGTACTGGATCGCATGCTGCAACGCTCGTCGATCCTCGATTCTGTGCGCCAGACACTGCGTGAGCAGCATTTTCATGAAGTGGAGACTCCGGTACTGCACTCCGTCGCTGGCGGAGCGGCCGCTCGGCCGTTTACCACTCACCACAACGCACTGGATATGGAGCTGTTTCTGCGTATCGCGCTGGAACTGCACCTGAAGCGACTGATGGTGGGCGGCATCGAACGCGTTTATGAAATCGGCCGGGTGTTCCGCAACGAGGGAGTCGACAGGACTCACAATCCCGAATTCACAATGATCGAAATCTATCAGGCGTACGGTGATTATCGTTCGATGATGGATTTGACAGAAAAAATCGTGGTGAACGCGGCCCAGGCCGTCAACGACTCACTCGTTATTCCGTGGGGCGACGATGGCGACACCATCGACCTGACTCCGCCATGGCCACGGCGACCGTACGGCGACCTGTTCCGGGAACATGCGGGCTGTGACATGCGGAATACGGCGGCCGTCGCGGAAGCAGCAAAGAAACTGGGCATCGAAACAGAAGGCTCACACCCGGACGTCATCGTGAACGAAGTCTTTGAAGCAACCGTGGAAGATCATCTGCAGGGGCCCGTCTTTGTCACCGACTACCCGGCATCGATCTGTCCTCTGACCAAACGAAAGCAGGATGATCCTGACATCGCGGAACGCTTTGAGCTATTCATCAAGGGAATGGAGCTGGCGAACGCGTACACAGAACTCAACGATCCTCGCCTGCAGGAAGAATTATTCCTGACGCAACTGGATGGTCTGCCCGACGAAGATTCGATGGCCAAAATGGACACCGATTTCATCAAAGCACTGAAGGTGGGCATGCCTCCGGCCGGAGGACTTGGCATTGGCATTGACCGTCTGGTCATGCTGCTGACCAACGCCCACAAGATCAGCGACGTCATCTTCTTTCCTCTACTGCGACACGAACAGCCTTCAGGCAAGCCGTCCTGACGTAATCTGACAGCAGACAAATCGCTCGGAAACCAGACATAAGACTGGCTGGCTCTACATCTGCTGCCGTTTTCTTTAAGGTGTGTCCTCCACGGGCGGCCAAACGCTCATCTGCGTGCATCCGCAATATGCTACGTCGTCCAAAACCTGCGTAATTATCGAGGGGTCCTATGGAATCCAGAAACGCCCGACTGGGGCTGCAACTGTTTGGTGTTTACCTTGTGCTGTACGGCAGCTTTGTACTGCTGGCCGCGTTCTCTCCGACAACGATGGAAGCCACTCCCGTGGCCGGCATCAACCTGGCCATTCTGTATGGCTTTGCCTTGATTGTCGGAGCGTTGGTGATGGCTTTGATTTACGGAGCGATGTGCCAGGCAGAACCAACCGCGGCCAGTGCAACGAATGATTCGGCAGCCGGACCGCAGGCAAATGGCACTGAAGCCAATGCAGCTTCGACGCAGGAGGACGCATAGTGATTTACGAAGCTGCTAATGAAGCCGTCCTGTTGTTTCTGTTGTTCGTTGGATTTACCCTGGGCCTGAGTTTCTGGCTGGGCCGCAAAGCTCAGTCATCCGCCGGGTACTTCGCGGCTCACGGACAGATTCCGTGGTTCGTGAACGGCATTGCGTTTGCCGGCGACTACCTGTCGGCCGCATCGTTTCTGGGCATCTGTGGGATGATCGCGTTCTACGGTTACGATGGATTCCTGTATTCCATTGGGTTCCTTGCGGGCTGGATTGTGGCCCTGTTTGTGGTGGCCGAACCGATGAAGCGGCTTGGCAAATTTACGTTTGCCGATGCCCTGGACGCCAAGTTCAACAGTAAAGGAATCAAGTTTGCGGCTGGCGTCAGCACGCTGGTTGTCAGTGTTTTTTACCTGATTCCACAAATGGTGGGTGCTGGAGTTCTGGTGCAACCACTGCTTGGGTTTCCTCACTGGGTCGGCGTTGTAATAGTTGGTGCCGTGGTGACGATGATTGTCGTGACAGCGGGCATGGTGTCGACAACATGGGTTCAGTTTCTGAAAGGATCGCTGCTGGTCGTCTTCAGTGCGATTCTGACGTGGATGATTCTACAGCGGGGTTTTGAAGTAAAATCCGGTGGCGATGATGGCCATGAATTTCGACGAATCGCCGCCCTGCGTGCAGACATCAACTCAGCAGGACCGTTGCCGGCAATGGAAGGCTGGAACGTAATCCCGAGAGAAGGGTCGTGGGCAGAGACGGAGCACGAGTTTGTTCGGCTACAGAAAACAGGCACGGGACAAATCACGGCATGGCTGGTTGAAGAAACAGACGATCCCGCGAACGTGATCCTTGTGGAAGCTCAGACACATGTGGCGGCGACCGGACAACCGGAACTGGTCAACGGGCTTGAAAAAGGTGACGAAAAGGATGAACCGGAACTGCATCCGGTGGGCTGGGTCACATCTCTGCCGGACGGCCAGCAGAAGACCGGCCCGCTGAGCATGACATCGTTCTTCAGCACCATGCAGCAAAGTGAAGTTGTCGTGTGGCGGAACGAAAAGGTAAAGGATGCGGACGGTTCGACAACGACCGTCTATTACCCAAAGAAGACGCCCGGTTCGGAAGTTCTACGCCCAGGTGAACATCCGAAGTTCGCCGGCATCCGGGGTGACAACATCAAGGGCAAGCTGAACTTTCTGTCATTGATGCTGGCGTTGTTCTGCGGCACAGCATCGCTGCCTCACATCCTGATTCGCTACTACACCGTCAAAGACGAAAGTGCCGCTCGCAAGAGCACAATCGTCGGCATCGCCAGCATTGGCTTCTTCTACGTGCTGACGCTGTATCTTGGCCTTGGTGCCATGACCAGTGGAGCCATGGATGTGACCAACAGCAACATGGCCGCTCCACTGCTGGCCAGAAGCATGAACACCTGGCTGTTTGCCGCGATTTCCGCGATTGCCTTTACCACGGTACTGGGAACGGTCAGCGGATTGATTCTGGCGTCCGCGGGAGCTGTGACTCACGATCTGCTGAGCAGCTCATTCGGCTGGGAAATGAGTGACCATGAGAAAGTTCGCATCGCAAAGATAACTTCTGTGGTTGTGGGAGTCGTTGCCATTGTGCTGGGCATTCTGTTTGAAGGCATCAACGTCGGCTACCTTGTCGGCTGGGCCTTCAGCGTGGCGGCGTCTGCCAACCTTCCGGCGCTGGTGATGATTTTGTTCTGGAAACGCGTCACCAGCCAAGGAGTCATTGCCGCAATTCTGGTGGGCATGGTCAGTTCTCTGGGTTGGATTTTGCTCAGCAGTGACACGTTTGAAACGGTCTATGGTCTGCCAGCAGAAGACGCCTGGACGCCATTCACTCAGCCGGGCATTGTCACGATTCCTCTGGGATTCCTGACGCTGGTGGTAGTGTCGCTGGTGACAAAGGGGCACGCATCAGTGGATGTCACCGAACGCTAAGCCTGTGCAATGGTCAGCGTGTGACGACAGATTGCGATTTATCACGGCCGGGTAGCCCTGTTGCTTGCAACTTGGGTTGCGCAGCAACAGAAGGCCCATGTCTGCGACACCAATTGTTGTGGAATCGTTCAAGCACAGCCTCTTGTGCCTGCGGCACCCAAAGGTTGCGGAGCAACCTGGGCTACCCACGACCCACCACGGTCGAGTCACTGCGTTTGCGAGCAAACGCGGCCACCCGTGACTCAGGTCCAGCAAACAAAGAAAGCCTGCGTCAGCACTAAAGTGCTCACGCAGGCTTCTGGTTATCCAATCACGCGGTAAGTACCGCAGAGATTACTTAGTGGGGTCTTCACCTTTATCCCAGATACAAATGACGAGGTCGCTACAGTCACATTCGTCGCCACCGTCACGATATCGTGCACCCATTGTGATGGCCTTGTACTTGCCGCCTGATTTGGTGGTGTGGAGACTGCTGGTGTTGTAACTCTGGTCAAGGTTGCCAAACGCATTGCTAAGATCTGCCAATTCGTGGACAACAGCAACCTGCAGGTTAACAAGTCCAACAATCATGCCCAGAACCAAAATCGTAGCAACAAGTACGATTTCTGCTGAGAGGATCACACCCGATTCGTCGTTCCAAAGATTCTTCAACATCTGTTTGTTCCCTTTTCTATATTTTTTAGGGGACTAGAGGAGTTTGAGACACTCATGCTGTTGTCTCTGTTGAATAAACCTAAAGGCACGGCGTGCGCCAAAACTGGAAATGAGAATCCACCGCGCAGCGTGATTGTGCCGCAAACACAGTGTTTTATAAGGGCGGAGGCTTCCGCCATTCTCTCTCACAAATCTCCGTTGGTGACGAACGGCAACGGGCGGGCGCAATCACCTTGACATCGTGTGAGACACGATCTGTCATGATGTGACGTAGAAGCGATGTGCAAACGCAACATCGCCTCGCGCACTGGGCGCCGGACTCCCGACATCCCGCCTGCGCGAGGGAAGGTTCGTTCCCTGTCACAGTTTTGGATATATAGAGGAGTCCGAGACACTTATGTATGTTGTCTCTGTAGAAGAACTCTAAAGGCACGATGCGCGCCACTAGAATCTGCCGCGCAGCGTCATGGCGCCGCAATCCCAGTGTTCTATAAGGCCAGCAGCCGTTACCACTCTCGCATGGTTTTTCGATGGTGACTCAGGGCAACAGCCAGGGCGCATTCGAATTAACGTTACATGAAGTATGATCTGTAATAATGCGTCGCAGAAGTGATGCCCAAACGCAACATGGCCTCAAGCGTGGGCGCAGGTCTCCCAACCTTCGCCCACGCGCGACCGCAGGAAATGACCACGACGTTTGTGGTAACATTCTGAAGGAGGTCAGGGACACGGTGTACGGCGTCACGGGCCCCGCATACAGAGTATGTGGTGCAGCAACGCTGCACAGATACGACACGACCTCACGCGGTGTGCAATCACTGCCATTGGCTGCCCCGGCTCTGCTTCGGCGTGCGCACGGTCAGACGTTTGGAATTCGACATACTGCGGGAACTGGTTCGACATCGGGACGCAAACGGCAGGGCGTTGGACGTGGGCTCGAGTGGCGAAGCTGAAGCTTCGCGGATAGACGTTACCAAGCTGGGTAGCCCAGGTTGCTCGCAACCTTTGGGTGCCGAAGGCACAGGAGGTTGTGATGGAACCACCTTCCAGCAATCCTTCGCTGGAGAGCGCAACAAACCTCCTGTTGATGCGCAACCGTTGTTGCAAGCAACAGGGCGACCCAGCGCAGGAGACGTTGGCACGTTGGCGGCGGATGGCGAAGCTGGAGCTTCGCGGATAGACGTTACCAAGCCGGAGCTTGGGAACGAGATGAGACGGATTGTGTTGACCACGAAGTGGCTATCCCATCGTCATGGCAGTCAGGCAGGCAGATGTGGCAGCGGCCACATTCAGCGATGGAACACGGCCGATGGCCGGCAGCGATACAAGACTATCGCAGGTGTCGCGCGTCAGTCGGCGCAGGCCATCGGCTTCGTTGCCCATGACCAGCATCCAGTGGCGATCAAGGCGAACGTCGCGAATGCTGGCGTCGGACCGTTCGCACGTGCCCAGAGTCCAAAGTTCGGCCTTCTTAGCCTGCTGCATTGCCTGCGTCAGATTGGACACGACGGCAAACGGCACATGCTCCACTCCGCCCGTTGCCACGTCGCAGACCGTGGCATTCACGGGAGCACTTTTATCCTTGGTCAGAACGATCCCGCGAACGCCAAAGAAGCCTGCCAGACGAAAAATGGCTCCCAGATTCTGCGGGTCCTGAACCTGATCCAGTCCAAGCCAGATACCGAAGCCCCGACCAGATGACTGCGCCGACTTCCAGAGCTTTCCCAACGGCACGGGCGACGGCGGTTCAACGTTGGCGGAACCTGCTCCGGTCCGTTCCGTATCCCGTCGATGTTTTGGCCCCACCCCCGCTCGCCCAACGGAAATCGGAATCGACTTCCGGGCGGCAACCTTCGCGACCTCATCCCAGGGTGTACCTGTCTGATGTGAGCTGACTCGGATCGAACGCACGGCCTTAGGCCGCATGTCCAGAACGGCCAGTACACTGTGTGGATTTCGCAGTTCAAGCATCGTCTGAAGAACAGTCGTAACAGGCGCAAAAACCAGCCTGCCGGAATTGAGGTGGGTCAGCAGGCGGGCGGCTTCGTTGCCTGCCGCCGGGTCACTCCATAATGAGTGTCACCCAGCCGTCTGTGATCTCAAGTTTCGAGATTTGAAGCTGAAGGTTCTCACGGTTCTTCAATTCCAGTTCAATGTTGGAATCAACTTCGGTCAACTGTTGTTTGAAGGTTTTGTCGAGCAACTCCTTCGCAATCCCTCGGGCCTGTGCCACGGACCGCAGCGAAGATTTACCTTCGATGGCCCGCGGTCTCAAAGAGAGAATTCCGCGAGGATCTGTCCTGGGTGCGATTAGAACCAGGCTACCGCCCTGCACCTCAATGCCAAGTGGAATTTCGAAGATGTATCGGGGGACACGGCGATTCTTGTCCTTCTGATAGAATCCTGTCCGCAGGATGAAGACCACCTGTCCCTCGTCAAAGCGGACACGAATCGGATCGGACTCGCTGAAGTCAAAGTCGGTGTTATCATCGATGGCCTCATCCGGACCACGCAGACTGACGTCCCGATCCAGCAGCTCCTTCAACGCGGATTCGATCTTTCCAATGACTTCCAGAACTGTCATCTGGCCTGAGATGCCCAATCCGTCGATGGCCGCATTGATTGTTGATTCGTGCAGTTGAATGGCCACACCATTTGGTGGCGCCGGACTGGTGGGTGGTTGTGACGCCGCCAGATTCTGCGGCGACATTGTTCGGGAACTCACTGCAAAGTGGGTTTCACTGGATCGGGCGCTGTAGGTGCCCGGAGCAATACCGCGGTCCTGCAGGTGCTGCAGAATGTTGTCTTGTATGCTGTCGTTGGCCTTGACCAGTTGCTCGTTGGCCTCGTCTTCAAATTGCGGGAGTGCCCTGCCGGCAAGTTTTCTTGCAGCAATACCGTCTGCCTGGTATTGCTTCCTCTGAACTTCCTTCCACGCTATTTTCTTTGCGAGTCCGCCCAGGAGCGGCACTCGATCATAGTTGGTGCTTACGCCGACCGTTCGGTTGTCGATCTCAACATCCATGTTGGCATCTTCCGTTGAAAAGCCGGAACCATCGAACAACAACGGCTTTCTGATCGTAAAGGTATGATTGCCCTTCGAATAGATTGTCGCAGGAGACTTACGCCCCTTAGTGTTCGTCTTGGTTCGGCCATCGACAACCAGGTCAAAGCGAGCCGTTCCGGCCGACGGTTTCACATCTGCTCGTACCGTTGTGTCCGTCACCTGACGGCCCGTCACCCATGCGCCAAGAATGCAGTCGGCCACCGGTCCGGTTTCCTCTCGGTAGTCAGACACGAGTCGCGACAGCAGCGGTTCCGACAGAATGAAGTGCAGGTTGTAGTTTAAGTAGTCCTCCAGAACCGTGGGACCTACTTTTGCAAAGATGGCGGGATGCAACTGCTTCAACTGATCATAGTTGACCCGCACGACTTCTGCGTGAGCGTCCCGGTTTCCGTTTTCGTAGTCCACGCAGGCTCGCAGCAGCAGGTCGTTGACCAGCTGTCTTGCGTCGTCGCCGGCAGCCTCGTCCTTTAATGCCTGAATGCCGGCAGTCACCAGTCGTACACGGCGATCCAATTGGCGCTGCGCAGAACGAAGATTCAGTTCCGAATCGTCCAGTGCTCCGGAAAGCTCAGACAGCTGTGCGGCTGCGTCCAGACGAATGTCATCACTCAAGGCCGAGTCAAACAGCTGACGAAGCAATGCGGTTATTTTCGCGCCTGCTTCATCACCGACCATAGCCCCCAGGCGACCGGCATCTTTGGCGACGCGAGTCGCCGGTGGGTCTTCGCCTTCCAGCGGATTCACGTTCTGTGGGGCGTCTGCGACAGGAACGGCCGGTTCCTGAAAAGCAAGTAGTCCGTCGTAACACGTGGCTACAGCCACAAAGACAAGAACCAGCAACGCAAATGCTGAAGACGTTTTCATTTTCGATCCTCCGTGGAATGGCGCGCATTCTTGCAACGCCCCATTCCATATCGGCGTTGAAACCCGAAACCTACGAAGACACAGCGGATTCCGATCCGAAACACGCAGGTGCCCCATACCTCGCAGGCTCGCCACCCGACGTGAAAAACGCAAGGCCCTGAGACCGCAATATCGATAAATCCCAATTAAAATACCCTGCCTCGACAATCAGCGAATTGTGCGTCTCAGGAAACAGGGGGTTCTGGTCCAGAACCGGTCGTCAGGAATCGGTAAAGGCAACCGGCCGTACAGTAGCGACAGCGTTCAACCAGCCGGTCCAGCGGCTGCAACTTCCGGCCCGTGAAAACGCGCTGCCCCCGCAGCCGGAACGGTTCACAGGAATTGACAAGCGGCTTCAGTGGGCAATACCTGGTCTACCCCATGCTCTCATACCTGATGGCAATCGAGCTCAATCGCCATGCGCGACCGGGACCGCGGTCAGCATGCCCACGAAGGCGTCCTTCACTTTCCCGAGTGCGTCCGGCAGCGACTCCGACAAAGTTGCGCCGGATGCCAGCTTGTGTCCGCCGCCACCAAACCCGGCGGCCAGGGCCGCCACGTCATGTGGTGGTCGACACCGCAGACTGAACTTCGTCTGCCCCGACGGCAACTTCACAGCGATAAATGCGGCCTCGGATCCGGCAACCATCAGGCATTCATTGACCAGACTTTCCGTGTCTGCAGGAATCGCACCTGTGGCAGCAAAGTCCTTGCCATCGGCGTAGATCCATGCCAGCCGACCATCGCAGTCTGCTTCCACGCGTCCCAGTATCCGGCCAGCCAGGCGAACACGGGCCAGCGTACGTTGTTCGTACAACGAATTGTACAGAACATGCGGTACTGCTCCCAGATCCATCAGCGCTGCAGCAATTCGCATCGTATTGGATGACGTCGATGGAAATCGGAACCATCCGGTGTCGGTCGCGATCGCCGCGTACAGACCCGACGCGGTGGCGGCATCAAATGTCACGCCCAGGTACTCAGCAGCCTCAAAAACCAATTCGCCGGTCGCCGCCGACATCACGTTCTTGAACTCATTGGCTCCCATGTCATCGGAACTGACATGATGATCAATGACAACTCGTCTGGTACCGGCTTTCTGAATAACGTCAGCCATTGCGCCCAACTGCTGCCAGGCGCTGGTATCCACAATCACGTGGACATCGACTTCCGGAAGTGCGTCACGCTGAATGTCTTCGGACAGCTTGAGAATCCGGTCTTCCGGCTTCATGAACTGAAGATTCGCGGGCGGAGCAGAGGCATTGACGATTGTCACTTCCTTGCCGAACGCTTCCAGAATCGCCGCCATTCCCAGTTCTGATCCAAGGGCATCAGCATCCGGACGTACATGACTGGAAATCATGAACTTCTGATTCTCATCAATGATGCTCCGAAGCGGAGTCCAATCCAATGCTGACACCTTAGGACCTATGAAAGACTGCGATTCTGTTTAAAAACGCTGCCCGTGCGCCCGTTGACACATCGCAGACGGCGCAATCCGTGGTCCGGGCAGAACGACAGCAACCGCTATGGTAACGACGGTCGATAGTGCGGCGACGTTAGCAGATTGGGAGACAATCGACAAACGGATTTCCAGGACATCAGAGACATCAGGATGCCGGGTGGAATGTCGCCACCTCCGAACGCTCCGCCATCGAACAGGCAAAGACGAATACGCTCCGAAAATCACGAAGTGGCCAGCCACAGACAACATGTGTCAGCGATCAGGCGACAGTGACCTCTCGAACTTCGCGGACGATCGAAGACAACTGGTCCGGTATGTTGAATCCATCAGCGATCGACCTCTGTTCTTCATCGACAATTCTGCAAAGCTCATCCAGGTCAATGGCTGCACACTTTCCGTCAACCGCGATCAATTGAGTGATTCCGCGACCACACTGACGCAGTTGGTCCGGCAGCAATCCCGATAGTGTGACGGGGAACAACTTGAACATTTCGATTTCCGGACGACTCAGCGATTCGTGCAGCGAGTGATGGTAGTAGATCGCGCACAACAACTCATCGGGAAGGCCCCACTGACTGGCGACAAACGCTCCGGTGGAAGCGTGGTTCCAGCCAAACGTTTCCTGCTCCCATTCGGCCAGGTCTCGACCGTCTTTGGCATCGTTTTCCAGAAACTGCACGTATTCGCTGTCAAAGCGATTCGTCAGCGCAGGCAGCATGAAGTCCTGCAGCAATCCGCCCATAAAGGCCAATCCTGCGTTGAGATTCAGCGTGCGAGCTGCAGCCTGAGCGAAGAGAGCTTTCTGCAGTGATTCACTCCACGCGCGCCCGTGGTGGATTAGCTTTGACGTCCGCGCACTGTTGGCCGCCTTAATGCCCATCGCAACCAAATACGTTGACGTCCCACTGATTCCGACTCGTGCAATCGCGGTGGCCACATCTCCGATCGGCATGGCGGTACGGAGCCTGGCCGTGTTCACAAATTTGAGCAGTTCAACGGTCAGCCCGGCACTCTTTTCGACAATGACGGCAAGCTCTCGAATCCGGACATTGGGGTCCGCTGCTCGTTGTGAGAATTCAGTTACCGCCTCAGGCAGGGCAGGCACTTCGACGTTGCTGGGAACGCTGACTGATTGAATCGACTCCAGTGCCGTGGCGCGCAGGTTCGCCCAGTTGAGTGAATCTGCAGCAGATTCAGCTGCAGAATCAGCTGCAGAATCAGCATCACCTGTCGCTGACATTCAATGTCCTCCAACCAGAACTGTTCCGTGAAGCCTGAGCATACATCTATCGATTGCTGCAGCGTCTTCTTGCTCGAAAAAACACGCTGATTTTACCTGCAGCACTGCTGTCCGTGGCGGCGGCTTCCCAATCGGGAATCAGAGCCAGGTTGTATGAAGAGTGAATTAGAAACGCGTCGATCACTCCGGTAGGACAATTGCCCATGGATAATGCAGGTCCTAACAATTGAAACAGCATTGTCAGCGACAATGCGTTCCGCAGAATTGAACTGCCGAACTAGGTGCAGAGAGATACGGTCGCACCATTCCACACGCAACAGGTCACACTCGATGATTTCACCAGTGCAAGCCTCAACGTCCAATCCCATGCAGAAACTGTTTGCTGAATGGCCGGTCAGCATCCCTCGCAAAGGCATTGTGGTTACGGTGCACGGCGAAACAGTTCAGTTTGTGGAATTCATGATCACCGGAGAGTTGCTTCTGTTGGAACGCCAGACACCCGATGTCGCAGGAGCACGACGTGTGATTCTGGACTTCAACAACATCGCGTCCACGAAAATTCTGGACGCCGTTGAAATGTCGCGATTCACAGCCTTTGGGTTCCGCGGTTCGGTTGGCGTAAGGTCATAGCGTGCCGGCCGAACGTGTTCGAACAACCAGGCCCTGGAATACGCCCTCCAACGTGCCGCTGTCGCACGACTGATGTTTAACGTTTTTGCGGCTTCAGCTTCGTTCAAGCCTGCAGCTGCAGAATGACGGTAGCATCTGTCATTTCTGTGAGAAACCGGAAACTCAGGTGGAAGTGGACGTGAGAGGCGCACGCTGAAGCACGACTGGCATCGGACAGCTTGCGGCAGATCGATAGTTTCCGGCCGGCAACCCGAATCGCTTCAAACATGACGCAATCAGTGGTGGGCACAATCAGTGGCGAGTAGTCCACAAAAAAAGGCGGCAGTTTCTGAATATCAGAAACGATCACCTGTTACGTGATGCCCAGATGGGTTCGAAGTACGTCACGGCATCGGCGGCAGCGTCTCTGTCTCCGCTTCCTCTGGAGGTCGGTGAAAATCAAGGTAGACCAGACGTCCAGGTATCAGACGAACAAATCTGACCGCGTGCGGTTCCACATCAGCCGCATCCTCACGAGCTTCAATGCGTACGATATTCTCCGTCCATGACACCAAAGGCTTGTCCGTCTCGAAGAGCCAGACCCCGCTTTCCATCCGGAAACCGTTCATCTTCTGAACCGACACGTGAGCCAGCACATGGTTATCCCTGATAGCCAGCATTGCAAGCCGAGGATGTTTGTCCTCCGGGATCCTGTGCGAGGTTCTTGTATACGTTTCTCCCAGTGTCCCGGGGACGTGGGGAATAAGGCTGGCGCCCACCGTAGGATCACCGCCAAATGGATGAATCGGATAACGTCGACCGTCAGCCTGCGCGGGGTGCGGTGCATGAATGGCCGGCGCGTACCCATTGTGGTGTGCCCAAAACGCGGAATGTCGACCGTATGCGGCGACGGACCCCAATCCGTAATACGGCGTAACCGGCATGATGGCGGAGTATCCGGCCGATGCGCCGCCATTACAATTACAACCAGCCGGAGCGGGAATGCTCATGGCGAAAGTGACGACGACCGCAATGGCGGTTTGACATGCTGTTTTCATGGGAACGAACTCTCCGAACCAGGTGCAGACGATACTCGTCATTTCGAACATCTTCCGTCCTGAAAACGTATCACCTGACAGCAAACCTGGCCCCGGAAACTTCGCCCCGCGACCATTCTTTTTTCGTGTTGGGGGGGAAAGTGATACATGTTGCGAAGACCTGTGAAGCTGTGACGCTCAGGCATTGCCGGTGTGCAGACTTTACCGGACACACCGAGCAAGAAGGCTCGCGCGTCTTCCTGGAAGTCAAGAGGTTCGGGGCTGGCTATTTGGTTCGGCTGCGGCTTTTCGCAGGATCGACCAACGTGCAAATCCGATGTTCGATCTTCGAATCGACTGCAACCGAGGTGTTGCGAAAACAGCCTTTACCACCTAGACTCGCGTCAATACCAAGTGAACTGTTCCATGCATCAGACCGCGTCGTGCCGGTGCTGATTCTCCGAATTCTGTGCTGTTTCCAGCCACCTTCTCTCTTGCCTGTCGACCGGTCCCGCTCATGCTTACGCGTCACGAATTGTTCCCCAACGTGATCGAAATGAATCTTCAGGCGCGACGCAGGTTTGGTTGCTGCGTTTATCTGGTGTTTTCGAAGAACGAATGGGCTCTCGTGGACATCGGCTATGAAGATACCGTTGAGGAAATCATCGACCTGATTCGGCAGATGGATTTTCCGCTGTCCAACTGTCGATACATCATCGCCACGCATGCCGATGCGGACCACGTTCAGGGACTTCAACGCGCCGCGGAACTGCTGCCGGGATCCATAACAGTGGCTCATCCCGCTGCGAAAAAAATCCTGGAAGAGGGCGACCGCATTGCGGCATTTGCCGAAATTCCGGCACAGCAGATTTCAATAGAGATGCCGACGATTCGCATCGCCAAAACGGCCATTGACGGAGACACGCTGGAATTGGGCGATCTAAGACTGGACGTCTGGGATACTCCGGGACATGCCACGGGGCAGCTGTCGTTTCGACTTGGTAATCTGTTGATGTCCGGCGACAACATCTTTCGAGACGGCTGCGTGGGCGGCATTGATGCTCACCACGGTTCAGACATTCCCGCCTTTATCGAATCGCTGCAGCGGATTCAAAGCAGTGATGTCGAATGGCTGCTGCCGAGCCACGGCCCGACGTTCCGAAACGATCACGCGTTGCTACAGGCAACGATCGACCGATTGGAAAAGTATCAGCACATGGCCGACTTCGGAACATGTGCCGTGGATTGGCCGTTGCTGGACGAATGGGAAGATGAACTGGCAAAGGGCACCAATCCCGCCGGCTAGGCTGGTCGACAGGCTGACGCATTCCGCTGAATGCGGGAATTCATACTGTGCAGTGCAGAACATCATGCAGGCTGGATCGAAACGCGGAAATTTATCCAGCCGTAGGGGGCGACGTTTTCCAAACGGGAAATCCGACAAAGAACATGGTGAAATCACTTGTGCCTGCTGCCAGGCTGCACGACAGTTATCGATGATTGCATCGTCCATGGAAGGAAGTTGGCATTCAACGTTCCAACCGACCATTCAACTTTCGTGCGATCCGGAGAGAATCATGATTCGAAAACTGGCCTTAATCCTGCTTGTTGCAGTCGCGACCTGTGGCAGTGCTTCCGCACATCTGTTCTATCACCACCACTACAGCTACGGTTGCGTTGCACCAGTGTATGGTGTTGCCTATGCGGCGCCTGTGTACGGCTATGCCGCTCCAGTGTATGGCTATGCTCCGATTGCACCGGTCGCCTACTATCCAGCACCGGTCTATCGTGTCCCGGTTGTGCAGCCCGTTGCTGTCGCGCCAGTCTACGGCTACGCTGCGCCGGTCACCACAATTCGTTACCGAGCAAATCCATACCGGTCTGTTTACCGCGTACGCCACTGGTAAACTGCGACCGTTGGATTCAGCCATCGGACTTTACTGCGAATTTCACTGACCTATGACCGCGGTTCACGTGTTCTGATTGCAGACTGGCTGCGCCCGAGAGCCAGTACGGATCACGTAAACAGGTAATCGGCTCTAGGTGATCAGCTCTTCAATCACCTGGGCCTCGCGAGTGATGTTGGTCAGCCGTTTGTCAACACCCTGATGGCGGAACGTGATTTTCATGTGGTCGAGACCAAACAACTTCAGCAACGTGGCCTGAAAATCGTTGACGTGGACGGGATCGACAGCGGGGTTCCAGCCCACTTCGTCGGTTTCGCCGTGCGTGTAGCCTCCGCGTGATCCACCACCTGCCGTGAAGACGCTGAAGGCATTCGGGTGGTGGTCTCTTCCGGTGACATTCCTGCTGTTGTTACGGTTTTCCCCCAACGGCGTGCGACCGAATTCGCCGCCCCACACAACCAGCGTCTCGTCCAGCAGACCTCGTTGTTTCAGATCCTTAATGAGCGCTCCGATTGGCTGGTCCACGCACGCAGCGTTATAGCTCAGGTCGTTCTCCAGATTCGAATGATGGTCCCACGACGCGAACACGATGTTCACGAACCGTACTCCGCGCTCCACCATCCGCCTGGCCAGCAGACAGTTCCGTCCGAAGGACGGGAAGTGATCCCCCGTGCCAACGCGTCCTGATCGTTTCTTCGGTTCCGGACGGTTAACTCCGTAGGCTTCCAGAGTAGCACTGGTTTCCCCGGAAAGATCGGTCAGTTCCGGTGCGGCCGACTGCATGCGGAACGACAGTTCATAATTCGCGATCCGGCTGGTGATTTCCGGATCCCCGATGCGCTGAAAGTTCTGCTGATTCAGATCGCGAATCGCATCCAGCCCGGCGCGCTCCAGCGATGCGGGCAGGCCGGGCGGCAATTCCAGATTCAAAATCGGTGGCCCCTGATTCCGCAACAGGACACCGGCATACACGGACGGCAGGTAGCCACTGTTCCACAATGTCGCTCCACCACTGGAACCGCGACCGGACGTCAGCACGACATAGCTGGGCAGATTCTGATTCTCCGTACCAAGTCCGTAGCTGATCCACGCCCCCATCGACGGTAGTCCGAACTGAGCCTGTCCACACTGCATCATCAGCTGACCCGGATGATGATTGAACTGATCCGTGTGCATGCTGTTGATCATGCAGATATCGTCAGCACACGTGGCGATGTTGGGCAACAGTTCTGAAAACCACATGCCGCTGTCGCCGTTCTGACGAAAGTTGCGACGAGCCGCCATCAGGCGAGCAGACTCCTTTTCGATGAATGCGAATCGCACGCCTTCCAGCAGCGATGCCGGCAATGCCTGCCCGTCCAGCTTCGCCAGTTCAGGCCGATGGTTAAACAGATCCAGCTGAGACGGAGCGCCTGCATTGAAGATAAAGATGCAGTTTTTCGCCCTGGGAGCAAAATGAGTCGACTTCGTGGCCAATGGCCCGTCTGCCGCCATGCCATCGGCGGCCAGCATCGACGTAAGCGCCGCACCACCAAGACCACTGGCGGCAGTCGTCAGAAAATCGCGCCGCACCAGCGACGGCCATGGGCTGGCAGCCGGGACGTATCGGGAATGTTTCATCGCGGTCTCCGGAGATCAGGCAGCAGCGTGTATTCAACGCGTCTGGACAGGATGCAACTCTGCCTTTCGGGACATTGTGACTTCTTCCGGAGCAGTTTACTAACGGCGGTTACCCGTACCGGCTCATGGGAGTAACCAAACTGATCCCACGACGCATTTTTCGCGGCCACAAGACAGCGAATTTCGCGCTACGCAAAAAACCGCTTCAGATGTTCCTCTTCCGGAGGTTTCGTCATGAGCGACACCACCACCATTGCGATGGTCGAACAAAGAAACATCGTCGCCACCGGCATTGTTTCGTAGTTAGTCCCGGGGATGATGACGGTGTAGCCTCTGTTGTCTGCGAAGTCCGACTGCCAGAACAGATAGCCCCAGGACCCAAACGCCGCAATCACAGCCGCATAGGCACCGGCCTTTGTCAGTTTTTTCCAGTACAGACAGGCCAGGATCAGCGGAAACAGAGACGAAAA
This sequence comes from Fuerstiella sp., assembly GCA_024230215.1. Lineage (GTDB taxonomy): Bacteria > Planctomycetota > Planctomycetia > Planctomycetales > Planctomycetaceae > Fuerstiella. The sequence goes on from JAAERP010000012.1 coordinate 54,378, forward strand.
CCCACTGAAGCACCAGACCCCCAGAGTAAACACAGCGCGCGGTTCAAACAGACTCAAACCGTACGTGATCGCCACGATCAGGATGATGAATGCACGAGCAACGACGATTGACCGCCTGTCATCGATTCTTTCCGCCCCGGCGTAATGCTTCACAATGTCTTCGGTGAACATTGTTCCAATGCACAGGAACTGGCTGTCCAGTGACGACATGATCGCAGCCAGGATTCCTGCCGTCAGAAACCCACCCAGCATGGGACCAGCCAGTTGCTTCACCAGCAACGGCAATACAATATTCGGATTGCCATCCAACGCTGCCTTCAGTGGCGCTGGCAACTGACCGTAGAAAAGGTCCGACGATGCCCAGACGCCGACAAGCACACAGGGTAGCCAGACAATCATGATGAAGATCGGGTGGGCAACCACTGGTAACTTGAACGCGTTTGCATTCTTCGCCGTGAGCCAGTGCTGAAACACATGCGGGAACATTCCCACAGAAAGCGGCACCAGCATATAAGTGAAGTACTTCAGCTTTGATATGCCATGATGGTCTCCCACAGCGCCGCGGATCAGCTTTTCCCGAGGTATCTCGCTGCTGACGCCCCGTAGACTTTCCAGCAACGTGTCCTTTCCGCCCAGCTTCATCGCGATCATATAGAACGTGACGACGCCAAGAATCATAAAGACGATTGTCTGAAACGTATTGGCCCAGGCAGTTCCACGCATGCCTCCAAAGAAGACGTAAATCAGAACAACAACACATATCACCAGCGACGCGATCTGCTTGGGCACTCCGCCTTTCGTGACAGCTTCGTCGAAACCAAAGAATGTCTCAAACGTTCCCTGTGTCACCCCGTTGATCACTGACCCGGAGGCCATCACACCGATCAGCAGATAGGGAATCACCAATCCGACAAGAATCGGAAACAGCAGCAGTCCGATACGGTCGCTTTGCAACCGGTCCCTGAAAAATTGAATCTGAGTCGTGTAGCCATACTTGTGTCCCAGTGACCAGAGCTTGATTCCCAGGACGAAAAAACACAGCGAGTGAATGATACCGCTGGATGAAGCCAGCAACGCATAGACGCCCACGCCCTCCTTAAAGGATTCGCCTGTTGAACCGACCAGAGCGAACGCTGTCATGGTCGTACCGAAGATCGACATCAGTAACAGAAATGGCCCAATCGAATGACTGGCCAGCATGTAGTCCTGACTGGTACCACGAAACAATCTGCTGGAAAACAACCCCAGTGCCAGCAGCAAAGCAAGGTAGCAGGAAATAATAATCAACTGTGTCATGCTTCGCCGCCTCCCTGGCAGGAAGGATCCGCAACATCAGCAGGCCATGCATATTTCGTCGCCAGAAACCAGGTAAAAGCGGCAGCAATCGAAATCCCGCCATGGAACAGCAAAGTGATTGGCATGAAGCCTCCAACCAGTGTGGCATCGTCCCACAGCCAATTGTCCTGGTGAAGAATGACAAGCAGCAGTACCAATCCCCAGACAGCGTATTTCATAGTTAACCTCACATGATGAATGCCGGGCTGCGATTCGCTGCGGAACAGCGGCAGCACCTGACCACGGGTCCAACCCATGATCTGCAGCCAGATTCCGTGCGCGCACTAACGGACCGACGACCAGCGTACAAACGGTATCAACCGAACGGTAGCTCGCGTAGTCCGTCGAAGACGGGTGTGCAGCACAGCAGAAACGACTAATGATCGTATCAACCACCCCGACCACTCGCCAGCGCCGGTTTAGATCCGTCGAGTGGGGGTGCAGTAACGGATTGTGGGTTTCGGACTTGTGGGTGGCCTGGACTTAGCTTGCGAAGGAAGCCCCGGGGTTTCACTCGTTCCTCGCTCCAACCACGGCCACCCTCTCCAACTTTACAATCATTCGTTACTGCCCCCTCGAGTGGCACAGGTTGCTCGCAACCAGTGGTCCATTTCTGCAGCATCGCCTGCCCTCAGATCGTCCCATCGACAGCCTTCTGCCCGATGCTCAGATTTGACGGCGGGATAAACAGGATGTCGGTCCTATCGTGTCCATCCTGCAAAGCCTGTCAAAACAACAGATAGATCAGCATCGATGTTCCTCGGCGGGCGAGGCAGCGGACACTGATCTCGAAGCTTCGGGCAATGCTCGATCATCTTCCAGAGCCGTCCGAAAACTTGCTTGCAATTCGTCTCGTCCGGAGTCGCGAACATCGTCTCTTCCGGCCGTTGATCCATGCTCCGCTCGAGCATTGCCTAACCGAAGTTCGTCTTGAACATTCGAGCCGCGAACTGAAGCCAGATCGATCTGAACTGAATCGAATCGTACGCCCAACATGGACCATGCGGAGCCGTAATCCACGGACACTGTTGCTCGCTGAAAGCTTCACCAGTGTGACTGTAGAAGTTGTTTCGGAGCCAGTCAGCGGAAAGCTCGAACGGCTTCGGAAGAAGAGCCGAAGAGAAGACGTCGAGAGTGAAGCTCATTCGTCTGGCGTTCTTTCCTGAAGATCGTCGATCATCTCTTTCAGAATAACTCGAGTTGTATTCTCGACAGCTTCTTTGATCGCTGGCTTCAACTCTGACGGACAGAGATTCGCGCATCGAGTTCCGAGAGCGTTGAGCTTGTTCGTCATCCTCGAGATAGCGATCGCGATATCTCGCTCGACTTCTTTTTTCTCGATCAGCCGCTCTTCGAGAATGTCGTTCTTCAGTTTGCGAGTCCGAGCGCTCTCGAGCTTGTCAGCAAGTTCGGCTTGTCGCATCTTGACAGCGATCGCCGCGACTTCCTCGTCCGTCTCGGCTTCCGGTCCCGGGCCGCTCTTCACGTTTGCGGCTCGCCAAGCGATGGCCGACTCGATCGAGTCGCGAGACATTCCGCGCTTTATATAATTGTTCACGGTCGTGTCGGAGACGCCGAACGCTTCCGCGAATTGTGCGATCGTTGGGGAGATTTTCTCATGGGAACAACGCTTTTGTACGTAGGTCATGCGTCAGTGTACCCTTGATAGCCATTCGGACGAGCGTTATAATTCCGCCTGCAAGCGGAGTACGGAAGTGTTTTTCCGCCTTCAACACGCACAAAGATCCGCCTGTAGGCGGAGTAAGAAAGCTGATATCGGCTGCACTCCGCTATCCGGCGTGTTAAAAGCATTGTTATGCCTCAATAGCAGCCCATGCTGTGGCCACTCGTTCTTCCGTTCCAAATTACCGTCGCGTTGATGATCGCACTGTTCATCGCCGTGCTGTTGATCGGGGCACGTCGCAAGTGGAAGGGCGGCCCCAAATTCGCCGCCGCAATCATAGTGCCACTATTGCTGTTCATCCCGTCATGCGTTGCCACGTCCTATTTGGTCGATCATTTCCGCTTCGGGATGTTCCACTACGACAACTTCGACTCGATACGTGATTTTCGCGTCGAGCGTTACATGCCTCCTGCCGCAAAAGACATCTCCGTGTTCAAGCATTACGGCGGCAACGGATATCGATCGCGATTCACAATTACGCCAACGGATTTTGATGCATGGCATGACGGTTACTGGCAGAAGTACGCTCAATACTCAGTCGTGGATCGCCGCGATGACGATGGCCAAACGCAGTCCAAGGTGGAACAGTTCGATCGTTGGTTCACCGAATTCAGTTGGTCAATGCCCAGCGATTCCGTACAGTATCAAAGTCCGGTTGCAGGCAATGGTGCTCATTACACAATCCAGTACAGCCCATCTAGCCAACTGGCGTTCCTAAACTCCTGCTACTGGTAGCGGGGCATAACCAAACGGTGCACGCGGAGTTGCGGCCGCTGCTGGAATTCTGAATCCAACGTCGCTGGCCGCAACCCGGTGACCTCAATCGTTAGCTGGCAAGGTGTCGCGCGTGTCCGAAGAATCAAGATTTCGTGCCTCCACAACCGAGTACCGGCTGCCGTTCGACCTGGACACTATTCAAAATTGTCCGGAATGGTTACAGCCATACGCCAATTTGTCGGCCTCACAGTTTTCGCACAGTTTTGCACAATGCTGGGCCGGATTGGCCGGACCTGCCAAGGTTTTCGGTGACTGGCTCGCCGGGCTCGTGTCCGAATCCGTTGTCGCGTTTGGTCCCGCGTATTGCGTTGCGCTACAGACACCTCGCGCCCAACGCTTTTTGTTTGTTCAGCCACCTGCCTACTCGCGCGCCCCGCCCACGCTACAACCGTCCATCGCTGCGTTCCTCACACCGTTCTTCGGTATCTGTTACGGCACAGGGTATTTCCCATACTGCGGGTTTCGTACAGCTGATCGGCTACAGGAGGCACTGAAGAAGCAGACGCTGGTACTGGACAGACTGAAGGGCACATGCAGCCGTCAAATCTGTGAGGCTCGGCGCGAAGAGTACCGCAGCATCGTTGGCGACTACTCCCAGGCACTCAGTGAAGTCGATGCCCAGAACGAAAGACGAAAACAGTTCCGCCAGTCCGTCTCTGACCGTGGCGTTTCGTGGCTCCTGCCGGAGGGACTGGGTCACGATCTGTCCTTCACAATTGAAACCATGTTGAAGAACTGTGACGAAACACTCAAACGAATCGACAAAGGGGAGATAAATTGATGAGTACTCCAATCATTCGCGGAACAGCCGCGACGTATGACCTGCCGTCGCTGCCATCAGATTCCGGGTCGAGGAATATTTTTCGCAGGGGGTGTTTCGATCACCTTGATTTGAAGAAGGCGACGCCATCGGCAATGATCAGCCACGAACCCTCACGGGTGTTCTTCTGTCATCGAATGACAATGTGGCTCGACGACAACGGGCTGCAGTATGAAATGGTGCCGAAGCCTGGTGGCGTCTCGAGACTGGCGATAGCGGGGATTCGGTGCGGCGTGTACAGAGGTTCTTCGCTGTCAGCGAGTTACCGCAACTCGAAGACCGTGACGGTCGCCGGCGAACGATGCGAGGAAGTCGCTCACGTCGTCCGCATCGAAGATATCGGCCCCTGCGGTCTAGGGGCGTCCCCCTTCGCTGGTGTATGTCTACTCGACAAATCCCAGGCACCATCATCGCGGGCTGGTTCCTCCCGTCGCCGTAACATGCCACGAATTCGCGATTTCGATTTCGACCTAGTGCCGCAAATCGTAGTTGACGGCCCACGAGTCGAGAAATCAACGTAGATTACCAGTGAATTTTGCTTTGTAGTCTGTGTATTCTGCCGAAATCGACAGCGACTGAAGAAGCCTTCCCCCGAAGAATACGCGTGACA
>JAAERP010000013.1 GCA_024230215.1 Fuerstiella sp.
ACGTTCACCATCACCGTCCGGCCGATTAATGACGATCCGACTCTGGATGCAATCACTGATATCAGCGTCTCGGAAGATACGGACACCACTCCTGCGGACGGAAACAACGACGAACAGAACGTTTCGCTGACGGGCATTACGCCTGGTGCGGGCAACGAGGTTGAGGACGTTGTCGTCACAGCGGCGCTGGCAGACACTACTCTGATCGCATTCGCGAGAGGTGCGAACATCATCGGAGAAACGCTGACCGTCAACGGCACAACATTCTCGTTTGTGGACGACGACACGGCGCCGATTGCCGCAGATCAGATTCGAGTCAAGATGTCGGACAGTACGATCAAAGTGGCTACGGCTGCGAAAGATGCAATTAACAGCGTATTTGTCGCGACGGCAGTGCAGACTCAGACAGTCGGACTGGAGCAGCTGAATTCGATTGCCGTCTCGTTCGATGATTCCCTGGTCACGGCCAGTGGTGAAATGGCGGTCAGCAATCAGGACGACCTGATTACGGGACTGGCCGTCGATTACACGCCAGGGGCGAATACCGCACAGCTCAGATATACTCCCGGTGACAACCAGTTCGGCGGCACCGTTGAGGTGACCGTGGAAATTGAGGATGCGGGCATCGACGGGTTGATCAGCACGGATCGGAATAATGTTGACAACCAGCTGAAGAACAACGTGACGACACAGACGTTTCTGATCACGGTCGTTCCGGTCAACGATGTTCCCACTTTGCCAGCGCTGGCAGACCAGGTTCTGCTGGAGAACGTGGCTAATACGCAGACCGTTGCTCTGACTCCCGTATCGGCCGGTGCGCCGAACGAACTGGAAGACGTCAATGCCGGAGCGACAACTCTGGAGTCGACCACTAACGTTGTGATGGCCGCTGCAGCCAACGTTATCGGGGAAACTCTGGAGATTGACGGTACCGTGTTTACCTATGTAACGGCGACCGGAACAGCTACAGACATTGTGGTGGCCGCTGGTGATTCTGCGATCACTGTTGCCACGAAGACGGCTGCCGCAGTCAACGCTCAGGGTGGTATTGATATTGCCCGTGCGACCGACAACTTCGTTGCTCTTGATGTCGATTCCAGTCTGGTGACCGGTTCTTCCACAGAAGCATTTGCCGTCAGTGGGCAGAATGACCTGATAACAGGATTTAATCTGAATGGGGTAACCAACGAGCTTGAGTATGAAGTCGTACCGGAAGCGTTTGGTGAAGCCACGATAACCATCACGCTGATGGATGCCGGAATTGACGGACTCTTCGGTGACCCTGTTACGGCACCGGCTGAGGCGGCCGACAATCTGTCCGTTGACCGAGCCTTCCGGATTACCGTCACGCCTGTGAATGACGCCCCAACAATGGACACGGTTGATCCTCAGACAGTGAATGAAGATGCTACGGAGCAGTCGGTCGATCTGACCGGAATCTCAGCCGGACCACTCAACGAACTTGAAAACACACGCTTTCTACCTGCGACAATCGCGAACACCCGTTCGGTGGCGGTCGCTGCCGGATCGCGAATCATCGGGCAGAAGCTGACCGTCGACAGCAGAGACTTCGAATACGTCAGCGGATCTCCGGTTGGGGATCAGATCCAGGTCTCCGCGGGATCCAGTTCTCAGCAGGTTGCGACGGCCACAGCAGCCAGGTTGGATTTTGTGCTTGCACCAGCGACGCCGATCGTTGCCACGGACAACACCATTACGACAGATCTGTCGGTCACAGTACCAGTTGCTTCCGCCGATCACTTCGAAGTGATGGAAGCGGCCGACATTATCGCCAGCTCACGGTTTGTGTACACGTCACGTGACGCCACCGGAACGTTCTTCTACACACCAAGTGCCGTCAACTTTGGCCAGGTAACGGTGACTTTGACCGTAGAAGACGCCGGGACCGACGGTCTGTTCGAGGACGATCCACTGACAACGACACGGGACGAATCTGCAGACAACGTGTCAACGGATCGGACGTTCACAATTACGGTGACTCCGGACAATGATACGCCGACACTGAACCCGCT
>JAAERP010000014.1 GCA_024230215.1 Fuerstiella sp.
AAAGGGGGTCAGGTACCAAAAATGCGAAGCACCCTTCGGGCCGTTCCGGTTTTTGGTACCTGACCCCGTTTTCCTCGCCAACCCTAAAACCTGGCTGTGACTAAGCACTAGGGAGCCAAACATGAACTTCAGAAAATCCTTTGCTGACGCAGCGGCCTGGTGGGAGCGCAAGCGTTTGGTATACAACGCAGTCCTCGTACTTCTGGCAGTTATCTGTTGGGGACAGGAAATCGTCCAGGGCGGGCCGCACACCTGGCTGGGCGGAGGAATCGTATTGCTGGTTTTTGCCGTCATCGCAAACGTCCTGTTCTGTGTGGCATACCCTGTCGATCTTGCAGTTCAGGCCTCCCCGTTAAGAAACATCCGAACAGGAACACGATGGGCACTTTTTCTGTCCGGGCTCACCCTGGCCAGCACGCTCGCGCTTTGGGTGTTGCTCGGCACCGGCATGGCATGACGCAAGGCAGACACGCCTCTGAATGCGGGCGCCGCGTTTCCGAAGATGCAGAAACGCTGATATTCACATCACGTGGAAGCAGACACTCATCACGCGCTCGAATCAGCAGGAAACAACCGCCATCTTTTCCGCGACGATCGGAAAACGCGGCGCGTCTGCAGCGCCTTGCGTGAGGGCAGAATGGGGGCCGACGGCAGCTACACGCCTGTGATGATTGCTCGGCAGGCGATTGCACAACGACTTGCGCTTACATCGCAGTGCTGAATCTCACTCGCGGTGAGAGTGGAACAACGCTCGACAAGACGGTCACAGGCGTCGGCACAGGCCTGACAGATCGCAGGTGCCAGCGCCCCCTCTCGTCTCAGCAGAGTCGCCGCCACATTACAAATGTCACCGCAATTGTGCGAAAGCTCCTGCAGTGCGGCGAATTCTGTCTCCCCCGCAACCACGCGTTCGACGCAGAACCGCGTCAACACTGAACAGGCGGTTGCACACTCAGAACAGGCGGCGGCCGTCATGCCTCGATCCCGGCTGCTCTCGCTGCGGACAGTGCCGAACATGCTGGCGTAAGCCGACGTGGCAGCAGCCCTGTTGCACCCGGTAATCATGGCGGCGGCCGACAGAATGACATCGCGTCGATTAAGCATCTTCAGATTCCGCAAACATGAACAACAGGTGACGAATTCAGCTGGGGCACGCCCACAGATTTGCATTTTATCACTGCGGCTCCTGCAGGCCAAGACAGATATAAGAGCGGCTTGCGAGCGGACACGGCCCGATGCTCCCTGAAGACACATCACGTGTGTTTCAGCAGCGATTGAAGCATTGCTCTGAGCCTGCCAGCTAACACTTTGCTGACCGCAGAGCTATCGTGATGGCAGATATGAGACTTATCAGTTTGGCAAACGACTTCATTTGGTGTGCGCGTGATTCCGGTTACACTGCAACGGTGTAATGTACTTTTGACTGGACCTGCCGCTGCTGAACATGATCAATTTCACCACAGAACCCATCGATTTTACTCAGGTGACCGATTCCGTCCGGTCACACGCCGCCGGGGCTGTCGTTCTGTTCCTGGGGACGGTCCGGGAATTCACCGGTGACGTACAGACTTCGTCTCTGGAATACGATGCCTATCCGGACATGGCGCTGCAGGAATTGCGACGATTGGAAACAGTCGTTCGGGAAAAGTGGCCGGTGATTGAGGTCTCGTTGGTTCATCGGACCGGCGCATTGCAGCTTGGAGACATCGCTGTTGCCGTCGCCGTCAGTTCCCGGCATCGGCATGAAGCATTTGAGGCCGGCCAGTGGTTGATCGACACACTGAAGGATCGCGTCCCTGTCTGGAAGAAGGAAATTTACGCCAATGGCAGAACCGAGTGGGTACATCCTCCGGGGCTTGCGGATGGCGTTCTGCCCGGTAGTGAATCTGATTTTTCAGGAGCCGAATCGTGAGCGTCCCTCAGAATCCGGCCCCTGAACGTCAGCTGATCGACCGGTTCGGGCGAGTGCACAACAATCTGCGAATCAGCGTGACGGACCGCTGCAACGCCCGTTGTTTCTACTGCATGCCCGCTGACAATGTTCCGTTCATGCCTCGCGACGAATTGCTTTCGTTTGAAGAAATCGAAAGGGTGGTTCGGATCGGCACGACGCTGGGCATCGATCGCGTCCGATTGACGGGCGGCGAACCGTTGGTACGTCGCGAACTTCATCGACTTGTCGAACGCCTGGTGCGCGTCCCGGGTATCGTGGACATTGGACTCACCACCAACGGGGTCCTGCTGGGTGAACAGGCTCAGCAATTGAAAGATGCGGGACTCAAACGGCTGAACATCAGCCTCGACGCGCTCGATCCTGTGATTTTTCAGCGCGTGACACGTCGGGACAGTTATGACAAAGTCATCGAAGGTATTGCTGCCGCTCGAGCTGCCGGATTCTCTCCAATCAAACTCAACGCAGTTTCTGTCAAGGGTCTGACGGAAGACCAGATTCTTCCCTTTGCCGAGCTGGCGCGAGAGACCGATACGGAAGTGCGGTTCATAGAATTCATGCCACTGGACGCGGACAACCAATGGGGACGCGACAAGGTGCTGTTCGCGCATGAAATTATTCCAATTTTGCAGGCTGAATTTGGTCCATTGGAGCCCGTCCCGTCTGCGAATCCCAACGCCCCGGCGAACGACTTTCGATTCGCTGACGGCAAAGGAAAGATTGGCATGATTGCTTCCGTCAGCCAGCCATTCTGCAGCACCTGCAACCGCTTCCGTGTGACCGCCGAAGGCAGGTTGCGGAACTGCCTGTTCAGCCTTGAAGAAACCGACATCCGTGGATTGCTGCGGAACGGAGAAGCAGACGCTGAAATTGCTGACGCCATGGTTTCCTGCATTACCGCCAAGACCGAGGGACATCAGATCAACTCGGTGCAGTTCGTTCAGCCCGATCGCCCGATGTCTTCCATTGGCGGCTAAGACCTGTCTACTCATATTTCGGAATCGGTCTGTCTTGTGTGCAGACCGACTTCTCAGGCCGGCACGCGGCTGTCCCGGCCACAGCTCAGTGCATTGCGCTGAGGGGGTCGAAGAGAAGACGAATAGGGTTCACGCCACTGCAGAACCCTGCCATGGTCCACCAACTTGTTCCGGAGCAATTTGTTGCGGCATCGGCTCTCAACAGCGGCGAAAACACGGCGGGGCAGCATGCAATCTATGTGCACCACTGACGCCCACCCCGGTCGCAGATGCTAAGTCGGTCTTCCCTAAGTGTAGAACATCGCCCCATTTCGATCGTCCGTCTGTGCCGTTCGTAGCGATCCGGGCCGCTGTAGTCTCGCTTCCCCTACCCATACAAACCTGACTTCCGCGATTTCCAGCCATGCATGCTGCCAGACCGCAACCTATTGTTTTGTTGTCTGGCGGGGAATTTCGTCAGACGGTTTCAGTCGACACTTTTCCCGGAATGCAAGGTCAGGAATTCGCCGTGGACGCATCACACAATCCAGAAGCCACCGACAACGAGTTCGATTCACCTCAAACCGACACTCCACTGGCTGGGCTGCGATTGCTGCTTGCCGAAGATTGCGCAGATCAGGGGCGCCTGTATCTCAAATTTCTGCAGTCAGCCGGGGCAGAAGTGACGCTTGAGTGCAACGGCGAGTCAACGGTCGATTCGGTTCGAAAATCGCCCTCGCTTTTTGATGCTGTCGTCATGGATTTTCAGATGCCGGAAATGGATGGACTCGAATCCACCAGGCAACTGCGCGGGCTTGGTTACGACGGCGCCATCATCGCAGCAACGGCCTTTGGGTCACAGAAGCTGAAACGGAACTGGTATCAGGCAGGTTGTGATGCATACCTCATAAAGCCACTAAAGAAGGCGCAACTCATCGCTGCCGTTCTGCAGCACTCGCGGGCAGCAGAGAAACAGCCCAAAGTGCCCGTCGGCAGGTAGACTGATGAAACGACCAGTTTGAACAGGCCTGCAGCGACGCCTACGCAGTGGTTACAGCGTTTCACGCTGACGTGTGGCCGCGAAGAACGCGTTTGGCAATCAGTTGCTCGATTCGCTCAGAACAGGCACGTTGGCGGAGAGCAGGAACTGCGAGTGACACAGCTGCCGGATTTTCACGCAGAGCCGCAAAGACGGTGAACACGACAGATTGTTTCCCCGTGTTACCGCGGCATTCCCGACCGCCCCGAAGATCTGGCACACGTTCACCTTTTTCGTGGTTGTGTGACTGGGATCTCCGCCACGTGCCACTACCCTGAGCAGCAAATCAGACAATCTGCACCACGCTTCAGTTACGATGCCACGCGCAGTCGCTGAAGTATACTCATGCAAATTTTGAAACACCCTGGACCGGCGATTGTTGATCAATCGCTCCCACACTCAATGCCAATCTAACTCGCGATCCAGCCTGACATATCCACACCCTGTTCGTCCATCAGAATTTTCCGGCTCAGTTTGCACACATCGCCGCCCATCTGATTGAACATCACGGCCATCGGTGCACTTTCATCTCGGAAAAGCACCCCGGTATCGTCAACGGGATTGAGAAGGTGCAGTACGCAGTCAAAGGGGGTGCCAGAGACACGACGCATTTCTGCAGTCGCACATTCGAGAACCAGGTCTGGCATTCTGCGGCGGTACTGGAGGCCCTGCGGGCACGACCAGACATCCAGCCGGATTTGATCGTGGGACACTCCGGATTTCTTTCCACCGTGTTTCTGAGGGAGTTGTATGACGTTCCTCAAATCAATTACTTCGAGTACTTCTATCGCACAAGAAACTCCGATATGGACTTCCGGACGGATCTGCCGATGTGCGGCCCCGACGAACGCGTCCGGACCCGCGTGCGGAACGCAGGGTTGCTGCTGGATCTGGAAAATTGTGACGCCGGCTATTCACCGACGAAATGGCAACGCAGTCAACTGCCTTCAGAGTTTCACCCCAAAGTAGAACCCATCTTTGACGGAATCGACACGTCGTTCTGGAAGCCCGTCGAAACCAAGTCTCGTAGAATCGGTGGCTGGGATATTCCAACAGACAAGCGGGTGGTGACCTACGTCAGCCGAGGTCTGGAGTCGATGCGAGGTTTCGACATCTTCATGAAAGTGGCCAAACGACTTTGCCAGGAACGATCTGATGTCGTGTTCCTTGTAGTCGGCGAAGATCGGGTTGCGTACGGAGGCGATCATCGATTCACCGGTGGCAAGACATTCAAGCAGTGGCTGTTGCAACAGGACGAGTACGATTTGGACCGCATTCTGTTCCTGGGACGAATTCCGCCCAGCGATCTTGTTCGCCTGTTCAGTTTGTCCGACCTCCATCTGTTTCTGACGGTTCCGTTCGTATTGTCCTGGTCCCTGTTCAATGCACTGGCATGCGGAACAACGGTGCTGGCGTCACGGACCGCCCCCGTGGAAGAATTGATCGACCAAGAGATCAACGGTCTGCTGACGGACTTTTTTGACGTCGACGAATGGGTACGCGCAGCGTCGGAGGCGCTCGATGCCCCCACATCGTTTGCTCACCTGGGCACAAATGGCGTGAAAAAGATCCACGATCTGTACAGTATGAAGATCTGCCTGCCGAAAATGCTGGACCTGTACGAACGAACGGTAAACCAATAGATCTCCAGTGGCACATGCCGGAGTCAACTTGCCGATTATGCAAGAGAAACCCTTGAAATCAGCGACGCACACAGACTTCGCCGAGCCCACACGCCCCTTCCTTACCCACGCCTCGCAATCCCGGATTCCTCAGACCGGAGTAGGTGAGACCTGCTATTACTCCTGACCATGGTGAACAGAACAGGCAACCTAAGGGCCTGCATTACGTTTGGATTCTTGCCCTGATCATTTGACGACGATACAATTTTGGCGCGTTTTTACGATACGTAGTCATGCGAGACGATTGCCCCCCTAAGATACACACCCTGCCGATTTTCGTTCTCCGCTCGACTGCCTCCCCCAATAGTCGCTATAGCTCCTGTTGATCGAGAACTTCTACTGCACCTTCGACACCCAGTGAACGTAGTGAACGTAGTGAACGGACAACGTTTTCGGGGGCGTGAAACAGTCGTCAGATTCTACCAACAGATGCCCTGCAGGGACACGCCGCAAACCATTTGAAGCCGATAATAACGGCGACCGGCAGCGCGAGCGGGATCGCGCCCACCCGTGGCAGGACGACATTACATTCACAGGACGCAACAGGTGGCAGCTCGGCGTTTCAGAACCACACTTGCCTGCGCAGTGTGCCTGGAACGCGACAGATAAAGCGTGATGGGGACTCACCGCGCGAGCCGAAGTTTACTGACGGTAACGCCGCCGATGCTCAGCCTCACTGCGCTAAAACTCGATCGCAAATCTGGTCCCGGCGATCAGGTAGCTGCCGCCCGTGGTTCCAATGGCGATATCTCGTTCATCAATTTCGCCATAGATCAGATTGAACTGCAGTTTGGAATATGCCGTCCAATACCAGTTGAATGCCAACGTCGCGGACTCGCCAACTCCCCCCAGAACATCTGCATCACTGATGTCCAGGTATGAGTAGCGAGCAGCGACACCGAACGCTCCCCAACCGTGTCCACGACTGCCATCGCATCGTTCCAGCAGAAAGAAGTCCTCGAACGGTTTCAGACGTCCGATGGTGCCACTCTTTCGAGAGTACGGAATATGTTCTCCGGTCAACATGTAGTTCAGATAAACATAGCCGCCGTTAAACTGAGTGTCCGCAAACCCGTCCCGCTGCATGAAATTGTGCATGTATTCGCCGACAATCTGCATTGGGCCGACATTGACAATGGATTCCACGGCCAACGTTTCATACCAGTCAGCACCGGCGATTCGTCCGGTGGTCAACCAGGGCCGGTTGCTGCGAGCTTCAGGGCGCGTGCGAAACCGGCCTTCGTTGCTGTGACCGTCCGTCGCGTCGTCGTTGCCGTCCGGTTTGGCAAACATTCCCGCGATCGCCCAATGGAAGTAACCTCGCCCTCCTGAGGAATCGTCATACCACGGACTGCTTGACAATCTGAAGTTGGCGCTCATCTGACGCTGGTCGCCAAGGTAAGCGCCTGTCAGCTTAATATTCTCAAGGTAATATGCACCGTATCGCCAATGGTATTTCTCATCATTCGTATAGCCGTACATGGCGATCCCTGGTCGACGTGCATCCGGATTGAATGTTTCCACGACAAAGGGCCGTTCCAGAAAGACGTTGTACCGACTGCTGTTCAGGTGATCGAGACCAAGTGGTCGTTTCTGATTTCCGACCAGCAGCTGCTGATTGTTTGGCAGGTTCTTAAAGCCGATGTAAACGTCCTTCATTTCGGCGATGGCGGGCTTGTTAAAGTCAAGCTGTGTGCGCCACAGCATCGTCTCCAGAATGTCCCCCTTCATTTCCAGACGAATGCGGCGGAAGGCAAACCGATCGTCCGGGTCAGCTCCCACCTGAGCCGCGGGCAGCGACCCAACGGGGTTTTCCAGAAAACCGATTCCACCATCGTCGTTGATGAAGTCCCAGAAGTCCGCGTGAATTCGCCCGTTCATCTTGAAGCTGGGCTTTTTCGCCGCATCAGCCTTCTTCTTCTTTTCCGCAGCGTCAAAGGCTGACCACGCGTCGTCAAGTTCCTGCCAGCCATTCTCCAGTTTCTTCAGACGGTCTTCGAAACTCAACTCGCCGACCGTCGCAGCGGTTCCGCTGTCTTCGTCCACAAGCGGTAAGACGACCGACGGATCGGCTATCTCGCCGTGTGAGGCACGGTGGATCACCGGCGAATTCTGCTGTTCCAGATCCAGCAGCCGCTGCTCTGTTTCCTGCAAACGGCTTAGCAATTGATCGAACGTAATGTCGTCGGCGCACACGGCGCCGCCCAGCACTGAGAAGAAGACGCTAAGCCCAAACAACAGCTGCTTGTGTCCCGCCACCGATTCTTCCTTGAATCCCGAGAGCCGTGATTGTGTTACGCCAGTGAAGAAGAACCATTCCATCCATTCAGGTTATTCGTCACAGACCTCACAATCAGGTCAGTGGTGGGCACACGATCCGCACAATCTTAACAATCGGAGTTCTGGTCTTGCTGGCTGGGTAAGCTGTAACGATTACCCGGAATGCGCGACATGGTTGTCGCTGAACGGATCTCCGCCGGATATCGTAAATAGCGAAGTCGACACAACGACTAGTGCTTTGTCACAGCCTGATTCTAGGGTTGGCGAGGAAAACGGGGTCAGGTACCAAAAACCGGAACGGCCCAAAGGGTGCTTTGCATTTTTGGTACCTGACCCCCTTTTCCGGGGAATGCTTCCACCCTAACTTTTGCCTGTGACAAAGCAGTAGTACCTCTCAGCCATGACGGCGGTAGCGCCGTGGCTCCAAACGTCACTTTGCGTTTAAGGTCGCGGCGATCGGCCTTTGCCGGTGCTTCAGCAGTGATGCAGCGGCGGACAGATGTCTGACAATCAAACGTCAGACAGTGCAATCAACGGACAATACGATGGCAAGAATTGCGATACTGGGAGCCACTGGATATACGGCGTTGGAACTGCTGAAGATCCTGGCTCGCCATCCACAGGCGGAGGTCACGACCCTGACAACTCGCCAGGAGACGAAGCCTCATATCAGCGAAATCCATCCGTCGCTGACCGGACAGTTCGATTTGTGCTGCGAAAATCTTTCGGCCGAAGAAGTCGGTGCGCGAGCCGACATCGTCTTTTGCGCGCTGCCGCATACCGCAAGTATGGAAGCGGTTCCGCAGTTACTCGACGCTGGTTGCCGTGTCATTGATCTGAGTGCTGATTATCGACTGAGCGACCCAGGCATTTACGAACAGTGGTATGGTCACGTGCACACGGACCCGACCCGGCTAAGCAACACAGTCTACGGACTACCGGAACTGTACATGGACCGCATCCCGGGCGCCGATCTGGTGGCGAACCCGGGTTGCTACACCAGCACTTCAATTCTGGGCCTCGCGCCGCTGCTGGCCAGCGGACTCATTGAACCCCACGGCATCATCATTGACGCCAAGAGCGGTGTCAGCGGTGCAGGGCGAAGTCCGAAACTGGGCACACTCTACGCCGAATGCAACGAATCCGTCACCGCCTACGGGATCGGCACTCACCGCCACACTCCGGAGATAGAACAGGTCCTCACTGACATTGGTGGTGCACAGGTACAGGTCGCTTTCAATCCTCACCTGATGCCCATGGACCGGGGGATTCTGTGTTCGATGTATCCTCGCCTGAAGTCACCAAAGTCCGTTGAAGAATTGCTGACGGTGATGCAGGAATTCTACGCAGAACAGCCATTCGTTCGTGTCGTCGATCACATTCCCGCCACAAAACATGTCTCTCATACGAACTTCTGCGACGTCTCAGTCCGCCTGAACCGCGATCAATTGGTCGTATTCTCTGCGACAGATAATCTAATCAAGGGTGCCAGCGGAGTTGCCGTGCAGAATATGAACCTGCTGCTGGGACTGGATCAAAGGACGGGAATGCTGCCGTGCTGAAACGTTAAGGCACTCGCAGCCAGACAAGCAGAACGCCGTGGGTGTAGTCATGAATGGTTTTGGAAGTTGGGCAGCTACGCAGCCGGGAACCATTGTCCCGAGCTGAATCAGATTAAAGGACGGGACGATGGTCCCGTCCCTTATACACACGGCGAACAACCTGCAGCGGAGCTGCAACAGCACATAGCCATGGGCGTCAGCCCATGGAGCAAGCACATAGCCGTGAAGCGGCGACAGCAAACGCCGAAAATGTCATTCAACAAACCACCATCGCTATCGCCGTTTCACGGCTAACGATTATTATCGCATCATAACCACGGGCTCACGCCCGTGGCTACGTGCTGCGGTCCCTTCGGGACCAAACACAAAATCATTCCATGCAGCTAAGTGCTACAGTCGCCTTCGCGAATAACAACACGCAACATTCGCAAACGCTTGTGTATAAACAACGGGACGATGGTCCCATCCTACGGCCGAAAACCACAATTCGTGACTGCGCACGAACGTTTAGATCTGCCAGATCAAAGACGACTACGACCGGTAATTCTTCAGAACTCTCAGTTCACCCACTCAGTCCTGCCCGGAAGTTGAACATGAACAGTGCATCGCTGCCTACCGGTTTCACAGCATCCGGCACAACCTGTGGCATCAAACAGAGCGGGAAACCGGATCTTGCTCTATTCGTTTCTGAATCGGCGGCCGCTGTCGCCGGAGTATTCACGACAAACCGCGTTGTCGGTGCACCGGTCATCGTTTCCCGGGAAAGAGTACTGTCCGAAACAGCTCGGGCCGTGATTATCAACTCGGGCAACGCCAATGCCTGCACGGGTGAACAGGGACTCAAAGACGCTCGACAGATGACTGCCAACGTTGCGGCCAGCCTGGGATGCGATGCAGACGACGTGCTGGTGTGCTCCACAGGAATTATCGGTGTCCCTCTACCCATGAATATCATTTCCGCAGGGATTCCGGCTGCGATTGAAGCACTCGATAAATCCGGCGGCGCATACAATTCAGCCGCCACCGCGATGATGACGACCGATACGTTTGCCAAACAGACTTCGGTCGATGTGAAACTCAGTACCGGCTCGATTCGAATTTCCGGTGCGGCCAAAGGTGCCGCCATGATCGCTCCCAACATGGCGACGATGCTGGCCGTGATCATGACAGATGCATCGCTGTCAGCGGCACAGTGTGACCAGATGCTTCGCTACGGTGTTGACCGAACGTTTAACTGCATCAGCGTCGACGGCCACACGAGCACCAGTGACACCGTGCTGTTGTTTGCCAGCGGTACAGCAGATGCTGCTCCGGTCACCGACGACGATCACAAAACACTGCGGGATGCCGTACAACAGATCTGTGAAAAGCTGGCCACGGACATCATTCGTGATGCAGAAGGAGCCGGACATTTCGTCACCGTCGATGTCACAGGATTCGAAACTCGCGAGGCCGCTTTCAAGGTCGCCAAAGAGATTTCCGAAAGTGCTCTGGTCAAGACGGCAATCACCGGCAACGACCCGAATTGGGGGCGGATCACCTCCGCCGCCGGCTACGCCGGAATCAACTTTGACACGTCGTTCCTGTCACTGAAGATCAACAACACAGAAGTCTTCAAAGCCGGAACACCGGTCGAATATGACGAATCTGCACTTTCACAGCAGATGAACGATAATCGAGAAGTTCATCTGTTGCTGAAACTGTCCGGTGGCCCGACGTCCGGTTCCGAATCTGTGCGATTCTGGACCAGTGACCTGACTCAGGAATATGTGCGTCTGAATTCTGAGTATACGACGTAGTGCCAGACTTGGATTCTTTCGGCGTATTTCGGATAGTGTGTCAGCTTGCAATTTTGACCGTGTGTTTTCTTACCTGTTTCCAGCCCGCCACGAGACATTCATGAATAGTAGACAATCTTCACGTCGATCGTTTCTGAAAACATCGGCCGCCTCTGTAGCTGCCGGAGCAATTCTGTTACCGTCAAGTCAATCTGCCTTTACCGCTCAATCGCCCAATGATCGTCCGCAATTTGCCAGCATCGGTATCGGTGGAATGGGCAGTGGTGATGCCAGAGATCACAGAAGGTTTGCTGACCTTGTGGCAATTTGCGATGTTGATCGCGGCCACGCAGAAAAAGCGAACAGCAATCCAAAGATTGGTAATGGCAAGGCAGAAATTCACAGCGATTTTCGCGAAGTGCTTGATCGCAACGACGTCGACGTGGTCAGTATCGCGACACCGGATCACTGGCACGTGAAAATCGCCATCGAAGCTCTGCAGGCTGGCAAGCATGTCTTTTGCCAGAAACCTCTGACGTTGACCCTGGAAGAAAACCAGTTGATCCGTGCGGCGTGTCGGCTGCACAAGGGCCGAGTCTTCTTCATTGGGACTCAGCAACGCAGCAGCAAGAATCATTTTCTTCGCGCCGTCAATATGGTTCAGAAGGGATTGCTGGGTGACATCCGGAAAATCACCGTTGGCATCAACGGCAGTCCTTCCGGAGGACCTTTCCCGAAACAGGATGTGCCGGAAGGACTTGACTGGGACGCGTGGCTGGGACAGGCTCCGATGGTTGACTACCGCAAGGAGCGTTGCCACGGGACGTTTCGCTGGTGGTACGAGTATTCCGGAGGCAAGTTCACCGACTGGGGTGCCCATCATATCGACATTGCGTCATGGGCGATCAACGAGCTTGGTGAAGGCCAGGGCCCGGTGTCCATCGACGGTACGGACGCGCACCATCCTGTCGAATACGAAGGCGGGTACACGCAACAGGACGATTCGTTTAACACGTCACACGAATTCGCTGTCAAGTGTACGTTTGCCAGCGGGATTGAAATGACGGTGGAAAGCCGTAGCGACAATGGGATTCTGTTTGAAGGCTCGAAAGGTCGGATCTTTGTAAAACGTGGCAAGATCACCGGCAAGCCGATCGAAGAAAACTGGGACAAAGACCAGTTCGGCGACGAGCAGTTGGTCGACCTTTACAAAGGCAAGCCGTTTGAGGGCCACAAGAACAACTTCTATCGCTGTATCAGCGAAGGTGGTCTTCCGGTTTCGGACGTGTATTCTCATCTGCAGGTTATGAATACGTGTCATTTGGTGGGGATTGCTGCACGACTGAAGCGTGTCATCAAGTGGAACGCGAAAAACGAAGAGATTGTCGGCGACGATCAGGCGGCCGCCTTCTTCGCTCGAGAACAACGAAAAGGGTATGAGATCCCTCGCGTTTAAGCACGCTTGCCACCGACTCGATTAACCTGGTTCTCGGTCTGCTTCCATTCAGGAGTTTGAAGTCATGTCGCCATATGTCGCCGAATTCGTCGGCACGATGATTCTTGTGCTGCTGGGAAATGGCGTCTGTGCTAACGTCAATCTCACTAAGACGCTTGGAAACGACAGCGGCTGGATCGTGATTGCGACGGGCTGGGGACTGGCCGTTGCTTTTGCTGTCTATCTGGTGAATGCCCACAGTGGTGCTCATTTGAACCCGGCGGTCACCATTGGTTTGGCCGTCATTGGTGAATTTGCATGGACCGAGGTTGGCGGCTATGTATGGACCGAGATTGGCGGCTATATCGCCGCGCAAATGGTAGGAGCGATCGCCGGAGCAACTTTGGTCTGGCTGACCTATCTGCCCCATTGGAAGGCCACCGAGAACCCCGGCAACATTCGCGGTTGCTTCTGCACGGCTCCGGCCATTCCTCACACCGTCGGCAATCTGATCACAGAAATCATCGGCACGTTTGTCCTGATGCTGGGAGTGCTGGCCATTCTGACGCCGGAAAATCTCGTCCCCAATACCGGTTTCGATAAAGGATTCGCCCCCGCGCTGGTCGGTTTGATGGTGTGGTCAATCGGATTGTCAATCGGAGGCCCAACAGGATACGCCATTAACCCCGCTCGTGATTTAGGGCCCAGGATCGCTCACGCAATTCTGCCGATCGCAGGCAAAGGTGATTCCGGCTGGAACTATTCGTGGATCCCGGTAGCTGGCCCGATTATTGGCGGCGTAATTGGCGCGTTATTCTATCAGGCGGTATGGCCGGTAAGCTGAAAGCAAACCGCAGTCGTTTTCTTCATCCCAGACTTAAACCGAGACGGAACGGTCTCTCACCTGAGCACGAATCGCGAGACAACTAATGAAATATGTGCTTGCACTTGATCAAGGTACGACCAGCTCCCGAGCCATTCTTTTTGACAAAGGCGGTTCGGTCGTTTCCTCGTCGCAAAAGGAATTCCCGCAGCATTTTCCTAAGCCCGGCTGGGTAGAACATAATCCGGAAGACATCTGGAAATCGCAGCTGGCAGTGGCGAAAGCTGTTCTGCGAAAAGCAAGACTCACTGCCAACGATGTCGTCGCTGTCGGTATTACCAATCAACGAGAAACCACAGTCGTGTGGGACAGGAACACCGGCAAAGCCGTTGGCAACGCGATTGTATGGCAGGACCGTCGTACTGCCGGAATCTGCGATGCGCTGCGCAAGAAAAGAGTCGACCGTACGATTCAGAAAAAGACGGGACTGATTCTGGACGCGTACTTTTCAGGCACCAAGGTCCAGTGGATTCTGGACAACGTCAAGGGGGCCCGCCGGAAGGCAGAGGCCGGAGACCTGGCATTCGGAACGGTGGATTCATGGTTGATCTGGCGACTGACTGGCGGCCAGGTTCACGTGACTGATCCCAGCAATGCTTCTCGCACGATGCTGTTCAACATCCACACCGGCAAATGGGACGCACAGTTGCTGAAGACATTCAACGTGCCCAGCAGCATGTTGCCGACAGTACGGTCGTCCAGCGAAGTTTACGGCGAGACAAAGTTGCTGGGCGGGTCGACTCCTATTGCCGGCATCGCGGGAGACCAGCAGGCCGCATTGTTTGGGCAGTGCTGCACAAAGCCGGGTATGGTAAAGAACACCTACGGCACAGGCTGCTTTATGCTGATGAACACGGGTACGGAACCGGTGACGTCGAAGAACAAACTGCTGACGACGGTTGCGTGGAAAATCGGAGATCGCACCGAATACGCGTTGGAAGGCAGCATCTTCATCGCAGGGGCCGTGGTGCAGTGGCTGCGCGACGGGCTCGGGTTGATTCGAAAGTCCTCAGACGTCGAAAGACTTGCAGCTCAGGTTGCCGACACCGGTGGCGTCTACCTTGTTCCCGCCTTTGCCGGCCTGGGTGCCCCACACTGGGATGCATACGCTCGAGGAACACTGGTCGGGATGACTCGCGGCACAAACAAGTCCCACATCGCTCGGGCGGCTTTGGAAGGGATTGCCTATCAGGTTGGTGACGTCCTACGGGCCATGGAAGCGGATTCCGGACTGAAGCTGAAGCAACTGCGAGTCGACGGCGGTGCATCGCTGAACGGTCTGCTAATGCAGTTTCAGTCAGATCTGCTGCGCGTGCCCGTAGTGCGTCCGGTAGTTGCGGAAACAACGGCGTTGGGCGCAGCCTACCTTGCCGGACTGGCAGTGGGCTATTGGAAGAATCAAAAAGAAATCGCCACGCAATGGCAGGAAGCCGCTCGTTTCAAGTCCACGATGAAGCCGAAACGTCGCGCCGAACTGGTGGCGGGGTGGGATCGCGCGTTACAGAGGGCACAGCACTGGGAAATCAGTGAACATCAGTAATCCGGCGTTACAGCGTATTACGCTGACGTGTGACCGCGAACGACGGGCACCAGCCGATGAAAACGCCCTGCCCACGAGTCAGAATGGTTCACGAGAAGTAATCTGCTCGACAGCGTGTCGTACGCGGTCCGCAATCAGGCCACTGATAACTGACGGAAGTCACAAACTTCGGCGAAGCGCTGTATCGACGTGGAGCCTCAAAGAAATGCGTTCCCGGACAAGGCCCGGGAGTGCGGGAAAAGGCCTTATCCCTGCTTCTTGAGCTCTTCGGCTTTCTTCTTCAGGTCGGCCGCCTTCTTGATTGTTTCCTCGGACTTCTTTTTGGTTGCTTCGGCTTTCGTCTTGGCGGCTGCAGCGGCCTTGGTGGCCTCGTCAGAAGCTTTCTTCTTAGCTTCCATTGCTTTCTTTGCCGCTTCGGCGGCCTTTTTAGCGTCGTCGACAGCCTTCTTCGCAGCGGCCTGTGCCTTGTTGCCCGCATCGACAACGGCCTTTGGAGCATCGGCGTTCTTCTTATGATCCTCGACAGCCTTGCTCGCACCGGCCAGTGCCTTGTCGCTGGCAGTGATTGCTTTGTTCGCAGCGGCAACCTTCGCCGTTTCCGCATCCAACTCTTTCCTGGCGGTGGCGGCCTTGGCGGCAGCTTCTTCAGACGCTTTCTGATCAACCGGAATCTGCGTGGCCAATTCTTCCACTTCTTTGGCTGCGTCTTCAGCCGCTCGGGATGCCTCGAGGATTGTTTTATCCCGATCACGTTTGAAGTCAGGCACAATTTCCAGTTCCGGCAGAGCTGCCTTCAATGGCTCCTCACCGGCTTCCGTAACCTTTGTCTCCCACACGAACAGCTTCTTAAGGCTCTTCAGGGCTGCAAGATCCTTCAAGGCCGCGTCGGAAACGGCCGTTCCGTACACGTTAAGATATTCGAGTTTTTCAAGGCCCTTCAGCTGAGAAACACCGGCGTCCGTGACGGCCGTCTTTTCCAGATGAAGTCGAACCAGATCCTTCAGTCCGGCAAGATGAGCCATGCCGCCGTCAGTCACTTTCGTGCCTCTCAGATTCACTGAGTACACGTTGCTGGCTCCCGCCAGGATTTTAATCGTGTCGTCAGTGATTTCTTTGTCCGACAGGTGGAAGGCAATCGTGATGCGAGCGTCATTCTTTGCAAGTTGCATTGCCTGACCACCGCCATCCCGAACGGCTTTGATCAGATTCTGATCTGCTTCGGAGAGTTCCTGTGCCAGAACAGGGCCTGTCAGCAGAAGTGAAAGGAGCAATGTGCAAGTGGGTTTCATAACGTAAACGTCCCGAAATATTCGCTGGTGAGACTCGCCGGAATTATGGAAAACCGGGTTATTTGGCAAAGGGGTTCCATGAGCGTATTCACTTTTCGTCCCGGATTCAATGATTCAGGCAAAGTTGCGTCGTTGCAGGATACTGAAAACTGGTCTCGCTCCGCCCGTCGCCGCTCAAATACAATACGGTCAGCAAGGATGCTGACCGTATGACCACCGCTGTTGCCGAAAATCCGATAAATCTGCTGGGCCGAAATATCCGCGACTTTTTTTGCGGTTTTGGTGGGCTGGTCGTCTTCATGCTGCGAATGCTGTCATCGCTGCGTCGTGGGCTCCCCAGACGGCACGTGCTGGTGCCAATTCTGTACGAAATCGGCGTTCGCAGCGTTCCCGTCGTTCTGGTCACGGGCACATTCATTGGCATGGTCCTGGCCGTTCAGACGTACACGCAATTCAAGATGATGCATATGGAATCCCGACTGGGAGCCATCATCACAATGACCCTGGTGTCCGAACTCGGACCAGTACTTGCGGCAACGATGCTGGCGGGCCGAGTCGGTTCGGCGATGGCAGCAGAACTCGGCACGATGCGGGTCACCGAACAGGTTCACGCCATCAGCGCTTTGGGAGCGGACCCGGTCAGCTATCTTGTGGTACCGCGGTTCGTGGCCTGCGTGGCCTTGATTCCGATGCTGACGGCAATTGCCGACGCCATCGGCATTCTGTCCGGCTGGTTGTTCAGCTGGCAGGTACTGGGCATTAATCCTCATCAATACTGGATGTATGCCGAGCAGTTTGTGACAGGCTGGGACGTCATGGCAGGGCTCATCAAGAGTGTATTTTTTGGTTGCAGCATCGCGATTGTGGCGTGCCAGCAGGGATTTCACTGCGGCGCCGGGGCCGAAGGTGTTGGACGTGCAGCCACCCAGGCGTTCGTGTTTTCGTTTGTCGCAATCCTTGGCATGGATTTTCTTCTGACGGTAGTACTCAACACGACCTATTATCTGATCTGGCCGCAGGCTGTGTCGCTGGCGATCACGGGAGCATGGTGATGAGTGCACTGGCCATTGAAGTTTCGGACGTGCGCTGCGTGTTCGGCAGTCAGACGGTACTTTCGGAGGTGAGCCTGCGCGTCGCGGCCGGCGAAACCGTAGCCATCGTCGGTGAAAGCGGATGCGGCAAGAGCGTCACCATGAAAGTGATGATGCAACTGCTGCGCCCGACCTCCGGCAGATTGAAGTGGTTTGGCAGGGATGTCGAAACTCTGTCTACCGTTGAAAGACAGCAACAACGCCTGCGACTGGGCTATCTGTTTCAGGGAGCCGCATTGTTCGACAGCCTGACAATTTACGAAAACGTCGCATTTGGCATGCGACAGACAGGCGAACAGGACGAGCAGAACATTCACAACACAGTGCTGGAGCGACTGGACGAAGTTGGACTAAGCTCAGAGATCGTCATGAAACGACCATCGGAAATTTCCGGTGGTATGCAGAAACGAGTGGGCCTCGCGCGGGCGCTGGCACTCAGCCCGGATGTCATGTTCTATGACGAGCCAACCACTGGACTTGATCCGGTGAACAGTCGACGGATTGACGAACTGATTCATTCCGTTCAACAGTCTCGCGGCGTGACCGGCATCATCGTCACTCACGACCTGCGTACGGTCCAGCGAGTCGCGGACAGAATTGTGATGTTATATCCGCGCCAGAAGCTTCCTGACGGTGTCCAGCAGATTATTTTCGACGGCAGTCTGGCGCAACTGGCAGCCAGTTCTGATGAACGCGTCCGAGAGTATATTGGTGACGAATTGGAAACGAAGACGGCGCAGGAAGCCGAGGTCGAGCGTCGTCAGACGCTGTTGAAGTCAGCATAGACTGGAAATCGGATTCATGGACGAACGACAACAGGAATTTCGAGTCGGCATCATGGCTGTGGTGGCACTGGCAGCTGCCGTGGTGATGGTGTTCAAATTCGGAGAACTCGGCAACCGCTGGAAATCGGGAACTCGGATCAGCATCGTGATGCCCAGCGCATCCGGGATCTACCCGGAGACCCCCGTGCGAATGAGTGGCATTCGAATTGGCCAGGTAGAGTCCACAGCTTTGATTGCTGAAGGCAGGGGAGTCGTTGTGCACGTGCTGATCGATTCCGATCACACGTTTCGCAACGATTCGGCAGCAAAGGTCACCCGCTCACTGCTCGGCGACGGAGCCATTGAAATCACACCCGGAGAAGAAGGCGAGGCAATCAGGAACGGTGATCGTATCGTCGGTCGTACGGCCACAGACCCGACAGAAATAGTGGCCCGCGTCGAACAACGGCTTTCATCCACATTGGTGTCGTTTGAAAAAACGGGGCAGGAGTGGGGACTACTTGCCAACAACCTGAACCGGGTGCTGGAAGCATCCGGTCCCGACGGGGTAAACACGATTCAGCGCTCAGCTATGGCTCTGGAACAGTTTACTCGAACGATGAAGTCCGCCGAAGACACGCTGACCGCAGCGGGAACGCTGATTGGTGATCCTCGATACCAGCAACAGCTGCAGCAGACACTCACCGCGCTCCCCGAATTACTGACAGAAACACGTGGTACGCTCCGTTCTGTAAACGCGGTAATTCGTCAGGTCGACTCGACCATGGGAAACATCAATACCGCCACAGCTCCACTTGCTCAGCACAGCCATGCGATGGTCACGCGCTTAAATCAATCGCTGAATAATATCGAAGTCATGACGGGAGAACTGGCGATGGTGTCGAAACTGGTCAATCAGAATGACGGCACGGTCAAGAAGTTGCTGACCGATCCTTCAGTATACCGCAATCTGAATTCGACGGCTGCGTCGCTGGTGGTACTGCTTGAGAATCTGAAACCTGTGGTGTCGGACCTGCAGGTGTTCAGCGACAAAGTTGCCCGGCACCCGGAACTCCTGGGCGTCCGTGGAGTTGTGCGAGGGAGTAGTGGCATCAAGGATTCCGGCGTCGTCCCGGCGGCGTTTGAGGACAATACGCGTTAGAGCGTCTGACGGAGTCCGGGGGACGGTTGGAAGAATGGCTTGTGAGCGAACAAACGACTCAACAGGACCGGGCAGTTCGACTGCGTAAGCGGGACAGCGGCGGGCGAGTCCTGCGAGCATCCACAGAGGATCCACAGAGGATCAGTCGCAGGAGATTCCGGGAATTACATTCCGTGCACAGCCTGACTGCGTAGTGAGCGTCCGCGTTCAATTACGGCCTGCGACACATCCGGCTGCTGGGGACTCATCGAAATGTCAAAGCGACGATGGTCTCTGACATGAGTTCCCAGAAAATTGTCGCTTACAAAGTCCAATGGAAATCGCTGATACCACGGCGATTCGATATTTACCGGCAGTGTCTTCGTTTCGTAACCGTCCTTAATCAACTGTACCTCACGCGTTCCGTACCAGGTGTAGTCGATCGAAGCCGGAGTATAGCCGACGTCTTTGCCGTCGATGCGAACGAGCGCACCCGAAGGGTTAGAGTTGATTGTGACTCGACGATGAACGCAGCCGCACGGGAGCAGCAGGAGAATGGCTGTCAGCAGCCGCGTCGCAGCCTGGCGGAGCTGAGGACTTATCGTCAGCTGTGGCGCAGAACCGCTTCTCGACAAAGAATGTTCGTCGTTGTTGAGCGACATAGTATATGTGGTGGGATAACTGCCAGCCGGAACCGGCTGAGCGAAAGGGAGTGAAATTCGAAGTTCTGGCCGAACTGATCGTCGACTTTGGTGACGTGACCGGAACAACGTTGTTGTTCAGGGTAATGCAAACGGGAATTTTCAGCCAAGACCACTTTCGGCGGTCGGCCCCCGCAGGGTGCACACCCAGCCCCCACCGGGCGACATTAAAGCCAACGTATCCTCTTTACTGACAACATGTTGCATCACTTCAGGATATTCATTAGCAGCAGATACTGAATCGGTTTTGTGGGAATCGTTGTACTCCTGGCGAACAGCTCCCGACTCCCTCGGTGATTTGCGTTGTGCTCTGTGAAAAGTAAACTTGGTTCTTTCGCAAATTCGAATTGATTCTTCCCTTCCTGACGTTATGCCGGACCGCGTGGTGGAGGGAACGTGGCGTTGAACAATAAAAACAGATGACTGATCAACCGCTGGTTCACTATGCCTCCCGCACCGATGTCGGTATGCGCAGAGCAGCGAACCAGGATTCACTGGCAGTTCGACTATGTTCCGAGTACGAAGAATGGTCTCGGTGTGGCCATCTGTTTGTAGTGGCCGACGGGATGGGCGGTCACTCCGTCGGTGACCTGGCCAGTCGTATTGCGGTGGAATCGCTGCCGCTCGCATACTTCAAAATAGATGCGGCCTCTATGTCAGAGCGACTGATGGGCGCGCTGACTGCGGGCAACCGCGCCATCAATGACAAAGCACGCGAGAATCCTGAGTTTGCCGACATGGGGACCACGTGTACGGTGCTGTCGTTGTCATCAGAAGGCGCATACGTTGGGCACGTCGGTGACAGCCGGACGTATCGAGTGCGTGACGGCGTCATTGAGCAGCTGAGTTTCGATCACAGTCTGCAGTGGGAAATGATTCGACAGGGCAGGGCGACCATGGATAACGTGGATATGTTGCATCCACGAAACGTGATTACTCGCTGCCTGGGACCGGACCAGAATGTCACGATTGACGTTGAGGGGCCGTTCGACGTCCGGGCTGGTGATCAATTTGTTCTTTGTTCGGATGGACTGACCGGCCACATTTCTGATACGGAAATCGGTGCTGTCGTGTCCAGCATGCCTCCGGCGGAAGCGTCACGTTTGCTGATCAATCTTGCGAACTGTCGCGGTGGGGCGGACAACATCACGGTTGTTATCGCACACGTTGAGCAATACCCCGGAATTCCCGGGCCTGTCGTGGATCAGCCGGAGGTGAGTAAAGCGCCGACGGCAAAGGCACCCTCGTCAAAGAAGTCCCACCAGCTTCTCGGCAATATGTCGCTGATTATCTTTGCTCTGTTGGCCACTGTTGGATTGGGATTGCTTGCCTCGGGGCAGAATAGTTACGGACTGTTGCTGATATGCCCGGCGCTGATCCTTGGTTTCGTAAGATTAGTCGTTTCGACCAGCCAGGCCTCAGAGGAGAACATCGCCTCCGAAGCACTTGCCACGACTGAAATAGAACTACAGGGCGGGGACATGCCGGCTCTTAAATCGCCATACCGATCGGCGCAGGCGATTGTAAACGACAAGTTTCTTGATTTTCTGGCGGAGGCACAAAGCGAGCTGACTCAGGCGGCAAAAGAGAACGGATGGACGGTTGACCTGGAAGCGCTGTCGGATTTGCAGCGTTATACAAAGGCAGCCTTGAACCAGAACAAACGCGAACGTTGCGTACGCCTTCGCGCGAAAGCCATCGATGCCCTGATGAAAGAACTGTACGCCAAGACGCGTCGCAGTTAACCATCGGTGAAGACGCCGGGGACGGCTGCTGAATGACGTGTCAGCCTTGACGGAAGACCAATTCCGGCCGTTCCGGACAGCCCTGTACGATCCGCTCGGGGCGGCCACTGTCGGGTTCAATCTTTGTTGACCTCCGCTGTCAACGAGGAACTCGAAACCAGCCCCCCGCGGCGTCGATCAAGCGGTGGTGGTAAACAGCAATGTGAGATTACCGGCCACGAGCAACAAAAACAGTGTTTTCGTTGGTCGGCCGCCGGCAGATTCCGCCGATTACGTCTGTCCGCGATCTGTACGAAGGTCTAAACTGCGTCACTTTCGTTTTGACCGCATGGCGTAAGCAGGGAGGTCTGCGTGTTCTTCCTTCGAAGTATTCGAAGACGGCTGGTGACCGGATTCACGATTTCTCTGGCCCTGTTGCTGGCGATGGCCGCTGCCGCAATTCTGGGGCTGGTCTGGCATCAGCAGGCGGTTGAAGAATTTACGAACGTGGTGCACCACAGCCCGGACAAAGCAAAACTGAGAGAAGTCGTCTTTGACACTCTGATCGCACTAAAGAGCAACATTGACCGGCCTGAAGCCGTTCAAAAAATCAGAGACGACTATCGGAACAAGGTGAACACTGCAATACGCGAAGCCCGGCAGTTTCGAGAACGCGTCGAACGGACGGTGATCGCATCAGAAGTTTCACGACAGGGTGGCGGAAGAGCAATTCTGTCCACGAGGTTGACCACGATCGACGAGGAACTGAAGAAGCTATCCGGCCTGGAACTTCAGATTGAGTTCCGACATGACATCATGCCGGCCCAGCTGATCTCCGGCGTGAGGATGACGGCCAGCGGGCACGTCCTGCTAATATCTGAAGTGCTGGGACGACTTCCCGCTTATCGAGCCGAACAAACGGCCACCGGCCTGCTGAAGGAACAGCAGCAATCCGCGCAGTTGCTGAACTTCGTATTGGTGCTCACAGCATTGGCAGTCGCTTGTTATGCAATCACGGTTTGCTGCGCCTTCCAATGGGTCTCCTTTCCCCTGCGTACAATTGCGAAAGGAACTTCCAGAATCTCCAACGGCGACACAAACTATCGGCTAGGGTCGGTTTCTCGATGGAATGACGAATTCGCTGATCTGGCTGCCAACTTCAACCGGATGGCGAACCGTTTTCAGGAATCGGAAGACAATCTCAATGCCAAAGTGGAAGAACGGAGTCGACAACTGGTGCGTTCGGAGCGTCTGGCGGGCGTTGGCTTCTTATCGGCCGGGGTTGCTCATGAAATCAACACTCCGCTGTCGTCCATTACCATGGCCGCGGAATCTCTGCAGTCGCGATTGTACGAGCAGCTGGACCCGGATCACGAAGATACCGCGGAAGCCCTGTCACGTCTGGAGATGATTCAACGCGAATCAAAACGTTGTGGACAGATCACTCGTCGACTACTCGATTTCTCACGAAACGACAAACAACACATTCTGGCCCACGACCTGACCATGGTCGTTCAGGAAGTACTCGACATGGTCCGTCCGATGGACCGTTACCGGGATCGAAATGTCATTTTTGATCAGTCCGATCCGCTGATCCTCGATATCAACGCTTCTCAGATCAAGCAGGTTGTGCTCAATCTTGTGGCCAACGGCCTGCAGGCCACGGAAGCAGGTGGTACTGTTCAAATCCGTCTGGAAGGCCAGACGGATTGGGTCGTCATCGAAATTACGGACGACGGGCAGGGCATGGAGCCTGAGAACATCGGCAATCTCTTCGAACCTTTCTTCTCAACGAAAGAAACAGGGCAGGGAACGGGACTCGGTCTCAGCATTACCCATCGCATTATCGAAGAACACCACGGAACGATCGACCCATTTAGCGCTGGACCGGGAAAAGGCAGCCGATTCAGTATTCGGCTGCCGCGGCGGCAGCCACAACAAAAGGCCGCATGATTCCCGCGTCTCAACAGCGGCGTGAACTCGTATTCTGCCGGTAAATCATACTGTGCTGGTCTCAGTCGAGACTTTCACAATGTTGATTCGGAATTCCGAGTCTATTACTGCTGGCATCATCCGCCTATGGCGACCTATAATCTGCACAGAATTGACATTTTCACTCCATAAGAATGTTTGACCAGCACTTCGGAAAGCACGCATGTCGGGACTTCCGCAAAACGTTGTTTACGCTTCACTAGTGATTGCCGGACTGTTTGGTCTGGCCAGCATTATTGATATTGCGACCGGCAGTCCGTTTGGCGGACAGACGGCATTTGACGTCCTGTTCATAATCTCTGCAGGGATTACGGCGTATCTGGGCATTGATTGCCTGAGAGACGCCAGGTAAGCGTCCACGGCGTAATCGCCACTGCCTCCCAAACGGCCCTGAAAATGCCCGAAGTAGCCTCTTGCCTCAGCCCGGACGGGCCGTGCGTGAACGACTGAACGACACTGTGTTCAGCGGTATTCCCCCTTCCTTCCGTACAAAATGCACAGGAGATTCTGTGCGAATTTCCTGTGTATCTTCCCGGGATTAACGCGGTGTGATCCGGTTGTTCGGAATATGCGGCCAAATCTCCCCGGACAGTCGGCCTATCTTTTCCAGCTGAAGTAATCGCCACGACAAACACCAGAAGTTACTGGCATTTAAGCGGGACAAGACGTTCAAGCCGTACATCCCGCACGACGATAGTTGCCGACAGTCCCGATGTCGGTAGCTCCGACTCAATCGTGCTCGTCGTGCTCAGTGTGCGGCGACGGGGTTACTGGTGGTTGGCAATAACAGGTTTCCATGGAAGGAGACTGGGCAATGAAATGGACTCGACTCTTAGCTGCAGTAGTCATCATCTGCGGCATGACAGCAACCGTACACGCCGGTCTGTTCGATTTCGGCGGCAGCAAGTCCAGCGGATGTGCCGACGACTGCCAGCCATCCTGCTGCAAACCGACGATTGTTCGTCCGTGCTGGACGAACGTGCACACGCATCAACGTAAGCGTACCCACATCAAACCATCATGTTGTAACACGTGCTGTGCACCGACAACACGCTGTGCACCGGCTGAATGCTGTGCGCCGACAACATGTTGTGTACCAGCGGAATGTGGCAATAAGCAGGGTTCATTTTGCCCCGCATCAGGCTGCGGCGAAACGTCCGGCTGCGTTCCATCGGTTTGTCCGCAGGAGGGGTGCTGCGACACCAGGGAAGACTGCTGCACTATCGCCAGACTGATTTATCAATCGATGACCGCGTGCTATGCGAAGGACAGAAAAGCAGCAATTCACAAGTTGGGTGATCACTTCGACTGCTGCTGTCATCCGGAAATCATGAACGCATTCATTTACGCCCTCAATGACAGCGACGAACGAGTTCGTGCGAAGGCCGCTGACGAAATTGGTGACCAGATTCGACGTAATCGCTGCTGCTGCGGGTCACCCACGATATCGGCACTGACCTGTGCACTGGCGGACTGCGATCGGAGCGTCCGGCGTCAGGCAGAAGAAGCATTGCTGTGGTGTGGTTATAAGATTGTCGACGGATGCTGTCAGAGTCCAGCAGGTCAGACGTGTGCTCCAGACAATGTGTGGGGAGGATGCAATAACGGCGCCGCGGCAACCGGGCCTGCCAAATCGGTTCCTCCGGCCCCCCCATCCACAGATGCGGCGGATCCGTCACCAAAGCCAATGCCGCAGGCTTCTCCATCAGCGCCTGTCGAAGCGGCGGCCGGCGATGCCACATCGGTGTACGACAATACTCCCCCGGCAGCCGTGGATCGCCTCCTGCCGACTGTGGAGGCGGTGGCCGCTCCCAATTTCCAGTCAGATCAACCAGCTCGCGAGAATAGCCGATTGGGGATCGAGAAACTTCGTACAGGAATGACGGAATTGCTGGACAAAGTTCGTTGATCCAGGCCTTCCGGTCATCACCAGAGCAACATTACGTCAGCGGCTTCCGGTTCTTCCTGGAAGCCGCTTTCGTTTCGTATTCCGACGACCTGCTGAGCCGTTGTGGACAATCAAGGGATTGCTCCATCGGGAAACGATATGTATTCGTAGACATATTGGACTCTGTTGAAATGTAATCGATCCATGACCGACGCCAATCCGTCCCGCTACGATCAGCCGTTCTGGGTGGTCGGCTGCGCGGCCATTTGGGTCGTCGTGTTTCTGGTGTGTTTCTTCAATCAAATTCTGCCCAACAATTCGTCGTCTGTCGAAACGTTGACTCGAGGACGGATCTGGGAGTATATCCTCGGTGACTGGCCAACGATTCTTAATCCCCTGGACTATTCCGGAACTGCCGGTCCGCAATCGGGCTGGCACAACATGGGGCAACGTGTGCCGTTCATCAGAACCGCAGCCGTCCTTTGGTTCGCAGCATGGTGTTTGGGGCGATTTGCAGTCGGCCTGGTTCTGGGGCCGGTTCAGTTACTACGCAGTGAACGCACGGTCTTCGACTTTGGGGCGGGGCTATCGCTGCTGACCCTGTGGACTCTCCTTTGCGGCCTTGCAGGTCAACTGCACTCCAGCATCCTGCTGATTCCATCCGGTGTCGCCTTCACAGTCCTGATGGTGACTCGCATCACCAGATTCCGATCGAATGCAGAACGGTGCCAGATTCCGCGGACTGCGGCTCATTCGACCGTGAACCGCGGCATGTTTCTGTTGCTGATCGTTCTTCCGGCCCCGTTTGTGCTGCACATCTTTTTGGGCGGGATGACGCCACCATTCGATTTTGACGTTTGCGAGTACCACTTGCAGGGGCCCAAAGAATGGTTGCAGAACGGCAGCATTCACACGCTTGAGCACAACGTCTACACCAGTTTCCCTTTTCTGAGTGAGATGCTGAGTCTGCACGCGATGGTGCTGGAAGACGACTGGTGGCGGGGAGCAATCGCGGGCAAACTTGCGCTGTCATCGTTTCAGTTTTTGTCGGCGATTTGTGTGTTTGCGATCTGCCAGCGGTGGATCGGTATGGTGCCTGGATTCATTGCTGCGATCGCTTTGTTGTCGACTCCCTGGACGACCAGAATCTCAATCATCGCCTACTCAGAAGGCGCGATCACTTTCTATCTGATCGCAAGCATCATGGGTGGTATGCTGGTGGCGGCAACGAGCGAGGGTCGGCACCGCTGGCGTTTCGTGGTGCTGACAGGATTCCTGTCGGGCAGTGCGATGGCGTCAAAATACCCGGGGCTGGTTTCTGTGGTGATTCCGCTGGCGCTGTTTGTGGCCTGGTCGGTATGGCGTTCACCTGGTTTGGCGACCGATTTGCGTGAGTCAGAGTCGGCCGAACTGAGAGCCCCGCCCAACAGAACGACTGATCTTCGGGCAGTGCTGATTTGCGCAGCCGTCTTCACGTTAGCTGTTATTTCGGCCGTTGGTCCGTGGCTGCTGAAGAACGCAGCAACAACCGGAAATCCGGTCTACCCGCTGGCGTACAGCGTTTTCGGAGCGAATGACTGGAGTCCCCAGATGGACGCCAGGTGGCAGAAGGGACATAGTCCGGACGATCTTGACGTGACGAGGATTCCTGGTCATCTGATGGACGTCGCGGTCCACAGCGACTGGCAGAGCGGATTCCTGTTTGCCTTTGCCGTCCCCGCATTGGTGATGGTGCGCAGACAGAATGCTGTAGGCTGGCTGTGGGTGTACGTCATCTGGATGCTGGCAACGTGGTGGTCTCTGACCCATCGTATCGACCGCTTCTGGATCCCGGTGATTCCCGTGTTGGCAGTGTTAGCTGGAGCCGCCTGGCAATTGAGCACCTCCCGACTCTGGCGATACGGAATGATGCTGACGTTGCTCGTGTGTTGTGTTTTCAACTATGGATTCAGTCGCCTGCCCATTGTTGGATTTCATGCAGGGCTGATGGAACTGAGTGAGGCTCGGAAACAGCCGATTCGTCTGGACATTCGCCTGCTGAATTCAACGTTGCCGGAACATGCACGGGTGTTGATGGTGGGTGAGGCTGCCGTTTTCAATGCGACGTTTGATACTGTCTACAACACCGTGTTTGACGAGTCCATTTTCGAACAATGGATCAGCGCGGCGAGCGATTCGACGTCACCGGTTATGGTCGACATGAAATCGGTAGACGAGATACGGTCTGTGTTTCGCGCACAGAAGCTCACACACATCTACGTCAACTGGTCCGAGATTCTTCGCTATCGACAGACTTACGGTTATACCGAATTCGTCACGCCTGATCGTTTCCTCAAGTTGCAGTCGAACGGCCTGCTGACTGCGCCGGTTACGATCTCAACCGGTGAATGGGCATCGTTGGATGATCAGCAACGGGCAGAAGTATCTTCGTGGCCCGGTACAGCATCGCTGATGAATGGCAAACATTTCTGGAACAACATCCAGATATTCAAGATTATGTTGTAGTGGCAGCTTCTGTCGGAACCTGATCGTGACCATTACTGCTGACTCGTTCGGCAACGCTGTACGAATCGTTCGTGTTTCCCGTATAGGCGACGATCAGTTCTGCCAACAGCCCCAGCGACATCGCCTGACCACCCAGCAGCGCAGCGGCAATCGAATAGGCCAGCAAAGGGCGCCCACCGATCGGCTGTACGGGCAGCAAAGGCACAACGTGCATCAACACCCAAATCACAGAAAGGTACCCCAGTCCCAGCGCTCCAACCGCAAAGAAGAACAGGCCGACTGCTCCCAGAGCATGTTGAGGCCGGCGACCGAAACTGATCAGAAAGGTAACCGTCAGCAGATCCAGCAGACCACGTACGAATCGTCGCACACCGTACTTTGACTCGCCATGCTGGCGGGATCGGTGATGCACAGGCATCTCGGTCACTCGAAATCCCCGTGCAAAGGCCAGCACGGGAATGAAGCGATGAAGCTCGCCGTAAATGTTAATTTCGGCTGCCACGTCGGACCGAAACATCTTCAGCCCGCAGTTGTGATCATGCAGTTTCAGGCCAGTCAGGGAACTGACCAGCCAGTTGAACACAAGGCTGGGGTAGACCTTGTGCCATGGGTCCAGCCGGCGTTTCTTCCAGCCGTTAACAACGTCGTTGCCTTCGTTGATCAACTTCAGCATTTCCGGGATTTCAGCCGGATCATCCTGCAGGTCGGCGTCCATCATCAGGATCAAGTCGCCATCTGCCGCTCTCATCGCAGCGGTCAGCGCTGCGGCCTTGCCGAAATTTCGTCGAAAACGAATTCCGCTGATGCGTGAGTCCTGAGCGCTGAGTTCAGAAATAATCTGCCACGAAGAATCCGTTGAACCGTCATCGATGAAGATTACTTCGAATCGATCAACAGCCGTTTGCGCGACCGCAAGGATTTCATCCCAGAGTTGTCGCAGGCTGCCTTCTTCGTTCATCACCGGAACAATAATCGACAACATAAGCCAGTTCCTTAGCCACGCTCATAATTGACAAAAGTTCGCCGTTGACAGGCAGGTTCCGCAGCCGGCGTATGCGGCTGTCCGCTTCCACGCTTCAGCAGGTACGGACTTGCGGACGTCTCACATTATCGTTTCTTCTGGACGTTTTTTTCGGTTTTTGTCTGCGATACTTCCACACCGGCAGCGGCAGGAACGGCTCCACCGCGTTCTCGCAGTGCTTCCCCCGAAATCAGATGAACCAGTTCCTGACCCAGCCGATCCATTTCCATCACAAGTGCGTCGATTCTTCCGGCCAGAAACATATAAACGGTGAGTGCCGGGATGGCGATGAAGAGTCCGACCGCCGTAGTCAGCAACGCCATCGCAATGCCACTGGCCAGTTGTTCTGCCTGTCCCATCGCATTGCTTTCCGCGATGTCATTAAACGCCTGGATCATGCCGATGACCGTGCCCAGCAGTCCGATCAGCGGACACAGGGTGGCGACTCCGTTCAGAACGCGAAGCCGTGTTTTCAGCTGACTGATCTGTCGTTCACCCCCATCGATGACCGCCTGTTCAATTTCAACGCTGGGTTTTCCCCATTTGCGGACACCGTGCAGAAAGACGTCCGCCATGGGGCTGCCGTCCTGTTGACACACAGCAATAGCACTTGTCTTGTCCATTCTTCCGGAACGCAGGAGCTGCAGAAATCGGTCGACGAAAGCACGTGGAATCACACGGCGATGCCGCAACAACACGGTTCGTTCAATGCCACACCACATGGCTGCGATTGAAGCTACTGCAAAGACAATTGCGAAGGGCAGTCCGATCGCCTGCACGATCTCCTCAGGCGAACTGGGAACTGCTGAACGGGACATTGCCTCATTCACCGGGTCAGTGCCGTTTTCTGTATTCGGCACTGATTCCGTCGTCTGCGCATTAACCGGGCCGACCAGTACCGCGCCAGGCAGCAGGGCAAAACACGTCAGCAACAGGAATCGATGGAAAAAAAACCGAAAGGCAAATGAGTTCATTGGGCGAAGAATAGACAGGTGAATAATCAGGAACAACAGAGGTCGTGAATTCTGATTGTAGCAGCGTCAGACGGCATTGGCGTGCGGGAATTACGTAATCTCCCGTATCGTGGTGACGATCATGGCGTGGCTCGCATCCTATTTTGGCGCGGGCCCGATTTCCTTGAGTTTTTCGGCAGCCTGTCTTGCCAGTTCCGATTCCGGAAAGTCAGTGACCAGGTCCTGATAACTTCGCACGGCGCCGCTCTTATCCCCAAGTGCCAATTCGCACCCCGCCGCCTGAAACAGACCTCGCATTCGCCATTCGTCGGCACCCTGATAGTTCAGGTACACACGGTGGTATTCAGTCAGCGCTTCTTTTCTGCGGTTTTCCAGCAACAGAGTCTCACCGATCAGGAACTGACATCTCGCCGCCGTTTCGGTGCCTCGCCCGACTTCGTCCAGCGTGACCTGCTGAAAATAGTCACGAGCCTTCGCAAAATCGGGTGCAGCCTGAGACTTCCATCGGCGCCCCTGAACATCTCGCATTTGAAACAGAAAACGTGAATTCGGCGAATGAGCGACCAATTCATCGGCCATGGAATCGATGTCAGCATATTGCTTCCGGGTCAGGGCGACCTCGGCCAGCAACACCCAGATGCGGTCGGTCCAGTCGGACGCAGAATGTTGCCCCTCCAGCGTTTCTTTGCGCAGTTCCTGAAGGACCTGTTCGGCTTCCGTCAGATTGCCCTGATCCAAAAACGCTTCGCCATGGAAAAGCTGTACTTTCGACGCGTGTGGGCTGGCGCCGAATTCCACGGCAAACAACTTTGCGAACTTCAGCACGTTTGGCCACATTCGCTGGGCAGCGCTGATGTCAATGACATGATACATCGCCGGCTCCCTTGCAGATTCAGGATATCGTTTGTCGGTCGCGATCACCGTGAATTCGCGGAGGGCGGATTCGAGCTCATTCGCCAGCATATTGCTTTCGGCCAGTGACAACCGGGCCTGACCAGCGTATGGACTGTTCGGAAACTCAGCCAGAAGCTGACGGTAGATTCCGTCCGCTCGCTCATATCGTTCGTGCTGCAGGTTCAGGTAGGCCCATTCATCCAGAATGACGTCCAGACGATCATACTTCGCAAAGGTCTTCGCAAGAGCGTCCCATGCTTTGTCAGCTGCATCGACCTGACCGTCCTGGCCAATCAGTCGGGCGAACATCTGTCCGGAATCCAGAAGCCAGGGAGCGTTGATGCCCCCGGGATCACTGGCGGCCTTTTCCGCAAGCTGCTTATGCAATGCCGCAAACAGTGGAGCGGCCGATTTACCATCCCCTGCTTCGCATAAACTCAGAGCCGCCATGTATGCCGATTCCGCAGCACTGTCAGACTTTGGGTATGTTTCCGAGAACAGTGAAAACAGGAGCTGCGATTTCGCAAATTCTTTCAGGCGATAACGACTCCATGCGGCTCCGGACACCGCGGCTGCATGGACTTTCCGGTCCGGCTCGTGTTTCGCCGCAACTTCGAACAGCGTTGCCGATGTGACGTAGTCTTCGTGTTGCCAGGCCGCCTCCGCCGACTGCAATACCGCCATCCATGTCTGTGGATTCTCCGGAAATTCTTTGACCAGTCGGTCCAGATCGGCGCTCGCCGCGCTGACATCCTGCAGGTGGCTGAACGCGACGGCTCGAGCTGCCAATACGTCGGCCGCTTGTGTGTTGTCCGGCTGCAGCTGGAGCAGTTCGTCAGCAAACTCCTGGACGTCCGGATACTGCTTCAATTCCAGACTGCTCATGGCCGCCAACGCCAGCGCTCCGATCAGATCGGCGTACATCGGGTCCCGCAACTTCTCACGCAGAGGCTTGATCTCTGTCAGCACCATTTCGAACTGCTCGTCCTGATGGAGCGAGCGGATCAAGTGATAACGAGCAAGACTGGCGTCCATTGAGGTCACATCAGGAGACGCCATAACCGCTCGCAGCACCGTCATCGCATCCTTCGGCTTCTGATCGTTCAGCAGAATACGACCAACCAGAATCTGAACTCGTGGGGTCTTCAATTGGTCCGGGAAGTCAGCACTGATCCGGTTCAGCAGGCTGCGAGACGTCTGTAGATCCTCCAGTTCCATCAATAGCTCTGCTGCGTTAAACAAGCTGTCAACTACGTGCGAATCCTGTGGCCAGCGGTCAGCGAGATCACGAAACATCTGTGCGGCAAGCTGTTTCCTGTCGTCCAGTTGTTCCACCTGAGCACGCTTGAACAGAATCTCCGCCGCCAGAGGAGTATCACCCGCCGCCGCATACGCGTCGGAAAGCGTTTTGCGAGCGTTGTCAAGCTGACCGAGCTCCCGCAGACACAACCCCTTCAGCATCGCTGCCTGCGGCAGGAGCTTCGATTCCGCTGCAACGTTTTTCAGGCTGGCCAGCGCTGCTTCATGTTTGCCAAGTCGAAACGAAGCCACACCGGACTGCAGTGCCGCAGAGTTCGCAATTGGCTGGCCCTTGTACTCTGTCACAATGCGGTTGTACGACTCACTCGCCTTTTCATATTCGCCGTCTTCAAAGTGCATCGTACCCATTCGCGCCAACGCGCGGGCAGACAGTACAGCAACCTTTTGCGCCGCAACCTGTGCGTACAGCTGCAGAGACTCGTCCTTTTTCTCAAGCCCCTCCAGAGACCTTGCCAGGGCAAACGTGGCATCCGGAATCAGCTGAGCTTCGGGCGGTACGGCCACCAGAGCGCGAAGGGTCAGTTCAGCTTTGGACCAGTCGCGGACTGCGTTGTAACTGTTGCCCAGCATCAGACTGGCCCAGTTGTTCAGGTTGTGTCCCGAGTGGCGGGACAGATAGTCCGTCAGCTGCGCGATCGCTGTGGGATACTCCTTCAAATAGAAGCTGCAGTCAGCGAGTCGATATTTTGCGTCGGCGATGTTGCGGCTGCTGGGATTGTCCGCAATGAACGCTTCAAACTGCTTCCGGGCAGGGCCGTAATCTTCCAGTGAATTCAGGGAGAGCCCGT
Source organism: Fuerstiella sp. (assembly GCA_024230215.1). GTDB lineage: Bacteria > Planctomycetota > Planctomycetia > Planctomycetales > Planctomycetaceae > Fuerstiella. The sequence continues at coordinate 33,199 of JAAERP010000014.1, forward strand.
AGTACAGCTGAGCGAGACTGGCCCGAGGATGCTGCGGATACGTTTTCAGAAATGCGCCAAATGTGTCTGACGCCAGATTCCATCGTTCTTTGCGAAACAGGTTCACCGCCAGATTGAAGTCATCCGTCGCTTTATCCGCTGGTGCGGCTGATGGGATCAGCAGCACAAATCCGACAGCAACCAGCATTGACAGAAGTCGACCGGTGAAACGCCCCGTTTTCATTGTTCGCACTCGTTCTGCAACTTCACGATTCGTGGCTCTGCTGCGCACATTCCTGTTCCCTTCCGCCGCGCATACTGCATACGGCCCTGTCCTTTGGATCGCATTCTACGCCTGACACGGCCGGATCCGAAGCGATTCGTTGGAATTGTTCGCCCCTTCGTCCGCTCTTTTTCCCCAGAACAGGACTTCTCCACTGGTTGACTATGGTTGAGGGTTCAATGAGGGACGAGTAGGCATTTCGGGGAATGCCGCAGACACCTGTCTGCCCACTCGGAGATCACCTGACCTCGCCCAACAATCGACAGAAGATCTCCCTCCGTCGCGTATCCCGCACTCAGGTAAGACCTGCGGTCCGCCAGGTACACGGTCGAGAACCCCGCGTACAACACTTGACATGTGACTGACCTGGCAACACGGATTCTTCCACAGATTTCACTGATGAGCACAGGATTGAGCTACGATGGGACTATTTTCCCTGCGGCGCGCCAGAGCAACGGCTGCATCTCTGTTCCCGTCAGTCGAACGGAACTTCATGCATCACAAGTCGATCGTACAGCGAATCCCAGCTTTTGACCGTGGCCAGCGTTTGCCATGATCCTCCGCGGGACAGGTAATCCAGTGAATCATTGCTGGTATCCGCCGCAAACAACTGAACTTTCTGGTCTGTGCCTTCGATCGTGCCGGTGATGGTTCGACCGTTTTCAAAGCGGGCGTCATCACCGGGAAAACCAAACGTGGTTGAGACGCGATCGATCAGAACCACAAGATCGTAAGCGCGCCCTTCGGTTGCCGCGACGATTTCGGACCGTTCGTTGCCAAATCGCCCGGCCTGCCCGATCTCGCTGATGATCGCCAGCAACGATGCCGGATCTTTACCGGCGTCGGCAGCAACTCGGTCCGAGCTATCCGGTGTGTCCCAGGTGTCTGACGAATCTGCTGAATCTGACGATTGCTCTTCCAGCTCCGCCGTATCTTCCGTGACAGCGGGAGCCGCATACTGATCATCGACCGCAGACGAAAACTGTTTCATTAAGGATGGTTCTGCAGCATCCAGAAACTCAAGTGGGATTACCTGCAGCTCTTCCTTTTTTGACCAATCGGGAAAACGCGGAATATCGATTCGGATCTCGGCCGACCATGCGATCTTGTTGTCCGATTCGGCAATGCTCCACGCATCCGTTTCCGGAAAATCGATCATGAATTGTTCCGAGAACCTTTCGCCTGCCAACAGTGCTCCGGCTGGATGCAGCGTGTGCATTTCTTCGTACAGCGTATGACGGTGAGTCGTGCTGTTCGTCCCACTTCCGGAAGTGGCGGCTTCCTGGGCGAAAATCTTCAGGGTGATCCCGTTGACGGGGAACGTTTTCTTTGGTGTAAAACCCAATTCCAGCGGCCATTGTTCACCCGGTCCGACGACAAGATGCGGCACCTTCAGTTCCACTTCTCCAACCCGACTGGCGATCATCGATTTCCAGATCCAGTAGATGCCACCACCAACCAGGAATACCGGAATGAGGACGACGGCGAACGCTGCAAGAACAGCCAGAAGCACTGCCACGATGACGAACAGAAGGACCTTTACGAGACCTTTGACCTCCGTGGCCTTCTTCGTAAATTCGATAACCTCGCCACGACCGCCAGTGAATTCCGGTGGTCTCTCACCAGGCAGCAGGATGTATTCTTCTTCGTGTTGGGGATCAATGGCCCATGGGACATCGACGCCAACGTGGACGAAGTGATCCAGGTTGATGTGATGTCCGTGATATGTCAGTGGCCAGATTTCTGACGCGAACTCAAACGGGAAATGCAGTTCTTCGCCAGCCTGCAGGGGCACAATTTCCGACAGTCGGACTTCGTGCTTTTCCCCTCGAGCCGTGTTGCCTCGACCATGTGTCCTCCAGTAGTGGGTCAGCAGGATACCGTTGCAGCGAATGTCCTCGTTGACCTGAATATGCACTGCGCCAACAACAGTATCACCACCACGATAGACTCGGTCCGGGTTATCGAAGGTGATTCGAATGTCACACTTGGCCATGGCAACTCCTTAAGTCCCGATGTCGTCCCGAATCTACAAATCCGCAATCTCATTAAGATCTTGAAACACCGCATACAACTGGTGCAGGACGGCGCGAACGTCTGCCCCATGTTCATTCCGTAGATACTCCGCGGTCTCTGACGTGATTGAGGGGATCTGCCCATCACTGCGGCGAACCCACTGAATCCGAGCATTCAGCAGCCGATGTAGTCGCTCAACATCAGTTCCCTGCTGGACGTCAATCGTCTCCACGACTCGCCCGGCCAAACGAAGTTGCCTGTGGAAGTCCCGGTGAGTGCCCAGGACCAGGGGTATGTTCGACCGAAATACCTGAAGCTGCTGCCAGCATGTCAGTCGCTGAGCCTCATCGATCAGAATCGGACAGCCGGATGGAATGGGGGCGCGCTCGCCTTCGGGAATGTGTACGTAGCCGGCGTCGCGAAGACGCGATCGAATGGCCAGCAAATGCGTCGTCTTGCCGTAGCCCTTCTCACCGACAAACTGTACGACGTACTGTGGATCATCCAGTCGCGTGATGATCGCGTCAACGTCCACCAGTGCCAGTGCCGTGCGTTCGTCTTCAGAGAACTCGCCAAACGGATTTCGCCGCAGATTCAAGTGTGCGTATGGCAGTCGGCATGTCGCTTGTGTAACTGGCATGCCCGAGTTCTAACGGTTTCGTCCGCAGTTCGCATGGCAGTGCATTTCGAAATTCGGAATTCGTTCAATTCCTGATCATTGAGCGGCTGGCGATCATGCACGCACCAGCCACAGGGCAGGGCACGTCAACAACACCTTCCGTCCGCATTCCGATTTTTCCAATGACATCCGATCGAAACCGGGGTTGATTCAGCAGCACTCCTCCGGCGAGGCCAAGGCAGAACTCGGACGATTCGAATCCCAGTTGTTGCGCGAGTGTCATCACCATCCCCGACAATTCAGTGCCGGCCGCATTGAGAATCTCCTGAGCAACATCGTCATTTGGCGCGACATCGAAAACGACAGTGCTGCACGCGGCCAACTGCTCTCGCGACAGCGCGGCCCCATAGACGCACTCAATGAGTCCCATCGGAGTCAAGGCACCGAGTCGTTCCATGAACCCGCTGACAAGCAGTGTCTTTGCGGCTCGACCATCGGCGGCCCGAGCGGCCGCCCGTAGTCCGGCCATGGCGATTGAGTAGCCGCTGCCTTCGTCGCCAAACAGATACCCCCAGCCCCCAACCCGAGCCGTGTGCCCGTCGGCGTTGCGGCCCAATGCCAGCGATCCTGTCCCGCTGATCAGGGCAATGCCAATACTGTCCGGCGATGCCGCAGCCAGAATCGGTTCAGCGTCATCCGTCACTGTCACGCGGTCCGCGATGCCCTGCGATTCGGCCCAGACTTTCAGTTGCTCCTGTTCTTCCGCACGCCCGGCTCCCGCTACGCAAAGACAAACACTCGCAACCGAAGCCGCCGTCAGCTTCGCCTCTTCAAGTGCAGCGAAGATCGCCGCGGTAATCGCCTGCGTCGCCTGGGAAAAACCGACGACTCTCGGATTGCCGGGACCAGCCTGTCCTCGTCCCAGCGGCCTGCCAGATGTTTCACCATTAGATTCGCAGATCCATGCAACCGTCGTCGTCCCCCCCGCATCAACACCGATCACCAGTCTGCCGTACGAGTCCTTCACGAAATCTCTCCGTCCGCGTTCTGCAACGCCAGGCGAAGCTGATTCCCGCAATCGTTAAGAATTCCGCGAGCAGCGTCCGGAGCAACACGTCGCCGGATCATCACAACTGTGGTCTTCAGTTCACCGTCACACTTTTCAAGTTCTTCTTTCGCCTGTGATTCGGTAATTCCGGTCAGTAAGGCCACAAGACGACAACTGCGAGCGACCAGCTTTGTATTTGTCGCCCGCAGGTCGACCATCAGATTGCCGTATGTCTTCCCCAGTTGCACCATCGTCCCTGTGGTGAGCATATTCAGGACCATCTTCGTGGCAGTCCCTGCCTTCATTCGGGTCGAACCGGTGATGATCTCCGGACCGACAATCGGAGTGATCATCAGGTCGGCCACTTTCGACAGAGCTGATCCTTCGTTACAGGCCAGCCCAATGGCGAATGCTCCAACGGAGCGAGCATAGTTGAGTGCTCCGATCACATACGGTGTGCGACCACTGCTGGCAATGCCGACGACTACGTCGGTATTCGCTAATTCGATAGTTTTCAAATCCTCGACAGCAATCTCCGGGTGATCCTCCACGCCTTCCGCCGATTTTCGCAACGCCGAGTCGCCGCCGGCGATTAGCCCCACAACCATTTCCGGTGGAGTACTGAATGTTGGCGGACATTCGGACGCGTCCAGCACACCCAGCCGCCCCGACGTGCCCGCTCCGATGTAGATCAGCCGCCCACCATTGCTGACGCGTTCTGTAATCACTGTGATTGCGTTGGCAATCGATTCTGTTTCTCTGGCGATCGCCTGAGGAATCGTGGCATCTTCGGCATTCATCAGTCGCACGATTTCCGCCGGTGACAAGGTGTCAATTTTCGCAGACGCCGGGTTCACGGTTTCAGTCGTCAGGTTGCTGATCAGAACAGAACGTGGTTTGGAAGTCATGGGGTGTCAGGAATCAGTCTGGGATACGTTGCCGTTGTGTCAGGAGTGAGCGATGAAGCGTGTCACGCGCGAATGCCGACCGATTCGTGTACAGTATCGGCACGGTCGCTGACCGATTACAACTGTGGTACCGGGAGAAATCATCAGAGTGAGTGCAGACCTTGGCATCGTGGACATTGTGGTCCTGAGTTCGCTGTTACTGGCAGCCATTTTCGTTGGTTTCTGGTCCGGCCGGAAGAACAACGACGTCGAATCGTACCTGCTGGGAGGTCGATCGTTGCCGTGGTGGGCGATTCTGGGATCCATCGTGGCCACAGAGACCAGCACGGCAACGGTGCTGAGTATTCCAGGCGCGGCGTACGGCGAAGTCGGTATGCGGTGGCTGCAGATTGCGATGGGTTACGTACTGGGCAGGGCCGTTGTGGTCCGAGTCTTTCTGCCCCTGTACTTCAAAGGCAAGCTGTTCACAGCATATCAGGTTCTGGATCAGCGATTTGGCAGCGCCACCAAGACGGCCGCGTCATTGTTGTTTCTGGTGACCCGAAATCTGGGCGACGGACTGCGGCTGTTTCTGGCCGGACTGGTGGTTCACACGCTGCTGGGCTGGCCGTTCGCATGGAGCGTTGTGGCCATGGGCGCTGTCACCATTGTCTACACGGTCTTCGGAGGACTGCGTTCAGTGGTCTGGAATGACTGCATTCAGTTTGTCATCTATATGCTGGGCGGAGCGGCCGCCGTCATAATCATCGCCAACAATCTGCCAGGCGGCTGGAATCAGCTGTGGACATTCGCCGAATCATCCGGCAAGTCGAGACTTTTTGAATTCAGATTCTCGATTTCTGATCCCTATAACATCTGGGCCGGGCTGATCGGCGGAGCGGTGTTGACCATCGGAACGCACGGAACCGACCACATGATGGTGCAGCGGTATTTGAGTGCTCGCAGCGAACGCGATGCGGGACGGGCCATTTTTCTGAGTTCGTTTGTGGTCCTGTTTCAGTTCGCTTTGTTTCTGTTTATTGGTGTCGAACTGGCCTGTTTTTATTCGCTGGAAGGCAACGTTGCTCCGACCGAGGCGGACCAGGTCTTTGCTCACTTCATCGTCCACAGTTTTCCACAAAACACCGGACTGATCGGTCTAATGCTGGCCGCCATCCTTTCTGCCGCGATGTCGACATTGTCGAGCTCACTAAATGCGTCTGCTTCGGCCTTATTGAATGACTTCTATCTGCCCGCGTGTAAGATTCCGCCGTCACCGAAACGTCAGCTGACGATCTCACGGTGGTCGACCGTCATATTCGGCGTTCTTCAGATTGGTATCGGTATATGGGCCATCACGCTGGAAGCGACGGTGGTGCGCAATGCGTTGACAATTGCCGGTTTTTCCGCCGGCATCCTGCTGGGAATATTCTCGCTGGGCGTGCTGTCACGTCAAGCCGGGCAGGCTGCCGCATTGATGGGCGCATTCGCCGGACTGGCCGTGCTTTTGTTTGTCCAGTTCATGGCACCGGACTTCGGCTGGAAAATCGCGTGGCCCTGGCTGGCACTGATCGGTTCGGTCACAACATTTGTTGTGGGCGAGTTTGTCGCCGTGTTTGTTTCTCGGAGTGAGCCGTAATCATGAATGGTTGCAAAGCTGGAGAGAGTGACCGGGGTTGGAGCGAGGTACGAGTGAAACGCCGGGGGTTTCGTTCGCAAGCTCAGTCCAGCCCCGGCCACCCACAAGTCCGAAACCACAAGTCCGAAACCACACTCCGTCACTGCACTCCCCTGAGTGAAAGATCTGAATGATGATTCGTTTCGAGCAGATTTGTGTAATAGTTGTTCTGCTGACAGGCTCCGTCGGTTCTGCCGCTGACACCGTTTTGTGTGGCGTTGACGTGCTACGACGCGACGGGTTCCAACAATTGGCAGGTCAACGCATTGGCCTGATTACCAATCACACCGGACTGACTGGTGATGGTGTCAGTACGGTCACGCTGCTGCACGAAGCCCCGAATGTTTCACTTACAGCATTGTTCAGTCCGGAACACGGATTCGAAGGCAAGCTGGATATTTCGAAGATCGATGACGCAGCCGATCAATCGACCGGACTGAAGATCTTCAGCCTGTACGGCAAGACACGTCGTCCGACAAAGCAGATGCTGGACAACGTCGACACGATTGTCTTTGACATCCAGGACATCGGTGCACGTTTCTACACGTACATTTCAACCATGGGCGAAGCGATGCACGCAGCCGCGGAGCATGGCAAACGGTTCATCGTGCTGGATCGCCCCAATCCCATCAACGGAGTCGATGTGGCGGGCCCGATGCTGGATGCCGGTGAAGAATCGTTCGTCGGGTTCCACCATCTGCCTGTGCGTCACGGCATGACAATCGGTGAACTGGCGCAAATGTTCCGCTCAGAGCTGAAGTTGGATCTGAAACTTGACGTAATTCGCTGCGACGGCTGGAAACGGGACACACTGTGGGACGCAACCGGCCTGGTGTGGGTCAATCCGTCGCCAAACATGCGGTGTCTGACGCAGGCACTGCTGTATCCGGGAATTGGACTCATCGAGACGACAAATATTTCCGTTGGCCGCGGCACAGACACACCATTTGAGGTGATCGGCGCGACCTGGATTCAACCGCGTCAACTGGCGGGTGCACTGAACGCTCGCGCGATTCCAGGCGTCACATTCGTGCCGATTCGCTTTGCACCAAAATCCAGTAAGTATGCCGACGAAGCGTGTGGCGGAGTCAACATCGTCATCACAAACAGAAAACGTTTTGAGCCTCTGACTGTCGGGTTCGAGATTTCTACCCAACTGCAGAAGCTGTATCCGCACGACTGGAAAGGCAAGGATGCCATGCGATTGCTGGGCAATCGCCAGACACTGAACGCGATTATGGCAGGGCAGCCAACCGGTGACGTGCAGCGAATTGCCGCTGCGGGAGTCAACCGGTTTCTGGCACGGCGGCAGACGTTCCTATTGTATGATTGATGGGCCGTGCAGAATCGCATTCAAACCGGATTAGACAACTTCCTGGCAGCACCACCACCCGCTGTGCGGAGTGCCCGCCTGGGCCTGCTGATGAATCAGGCCTCAGTGAATCACGAGTTTCGCTACGCCTGCGATTTGCTGGCCGAAACTCTGCCCGGGCAACTGCGAGTTCTGTTCTCACCGCAGCACGGGTTCCGGGGCGAACAGCAGGCCAACATGATCGAATCGCCGCACGCGCGATACGGGCCGCTGGACCTGCCGGTCTATAGTCTGTACGCAGAAACACGACGCCCGACCGACAGCATGCTGGCCGACATCGACTGCCTGCTGATCGACCTGCAGGACGTCGGCACACGAGTCTACACGTTCGTCTGGACAATGCTCGAATGCCTCCACGCATGTGCTCAGAACAACGTTCGTGTAATTGTGCTTGATCGGCCAAACCCACTGGGCGGAACAGTCGTCGAAGGGCCAACGTTGGAAAACGGCTTTCGCAGCTTCGTTGGCGGCAGCGAAATCCCATTGCGACACGGATTGACGATCGGTGAACTGGCCCAACTGCTGAACGCCGAAGAACACCTGGACGTGGAACTTACGGTCGTGCCGATGAGCAGCTGGCACCGATCAATGCTGTTCCCGAACACCGGTCTGACGTGGGTCCCTCCATCACCTAATATGCCTCGATGGCAATCAGCAATACTCTATCCAGGGCAGGTTCTGCTGGAGGGCACAAGTCTGTCGGAGGGGCGGGGCACAACAATGCCCTTTGAAGTCACCGGCGCACCGGCTCTGAACGCAGATCGATTTCTTGCTGCTGTTCGTCAGCACGAACATCCGGGCGTCGGTCTTCAGGCAATCCGATTTCAACCCACGTTTGACAAGTGGAAGCACGTAACGTGCGGAGGCCTGGCGATCCATATTCTCGATGCAGCAGCCATTCGATCCGTCCAACTAACAATCTCAATGATCGAGGCTGCTCGTCAGTTGGCACCTCAGGAACTATCGTGGCTGCCCCCGCCGTACGAATACGAGACCGTAAAGCCGCCGATCGACATCCTCTTTGGCAGCAATCGACTTCGAAATCGGCTGAATGCCGGAACTCCACTCGGGCCGGACGAACTGAACGACCTCATATCGTACGACGAAGAAGACTGGCGTGATCGCATTTCGCAGCACCTGATCTACGAGGACAGGGACTTACGCTGATTCGTGCGGACGGCGTTTAGTTGCTGTGCATCTTTGGCGGTGGCACCTGTTCCCATTGATCAGCCTGAGTGGCAGCATCAACGAGCAGTGGCAGTCCCAGCTCCAGCGCATCGGAAAACTCCGTAGTGATCTGGCCGGCCAGCCTGGTGACTTCCAGCGGGCGAACGTCGAAGGATGCACTGCCAACGGAAAAAAAGGCGACCGGCGGATTGGTCATCCACTGTGCCAGGTGATCTGCAATTCGGGTGGTCAATTCGGGCGGGGCGTCCGGAAACACGCTGTCGGTCAGAAAAACAAACTGACACGCTTTCTTCTGTAGCCCCCACAGACGATCACATCCTCGCTGTAATGCACCGCAAAACCGATGACGCAGGAAGGAGGCCTGTTCGTCAAATTTCATGCTGCGATATCCGGCCAGATCGTCATCGTGTGATGCCAGTAGAGGAAACACGCAATGGTCAAGACTGATTCCGCCGGCCAGCCATCTCATGCGTTTGGTTTCGATGAGAATCGTAAGCAGGACAGGTTCTTTTTCCGCCATTTCTTGTTCTTTCGGCCCATCGTTGGGAGGCGACATCGCTACAGCGAATTCTGCTGACTCATGGCCGCGGTTGACGTGATTCAATAGCAGAATGCCTGCCCGCACGAGCCAGAACCGGTGCCGTCAATTTGTAAACTGCTCTAGAACAGCACGTTTGCCCTGGCCACGACCGAGTTGCCCCGATCAATCAACGTACTCACCGTAGAAGCGTCATCGCTGTTCATTTCGCCCGCTTCCGCAAGCTGAACAACGTCGTTTACGAAGGACTTCACGTCTGCGGCGAACGTTATTCTTGCAGCATCTTCGTCATACCTCCGTGCGGCATGATGCAGAACGTCAATCAATTCGTCAGGATCCCAGGGCTTGGTGATATAGCGATACAGTCCGCCCGTGTTAATGGCTTCCACTACAGCTTTGATGTCCGCATATCCCGTAAAGACAATTCGGACGGCATCGGGATGCAGCGCCTTGGCCTGATCCATCAGCTCCGTGCCCGTCATTCCGGGCATCCGTTGGTCGGTCATGACCACGTGAATTGGATGTTTCCGCAGAATTTCAAGTGCCTGTTCACCGGACTCTGCAGTGTAGAGTTCAAAGTCGTGTCGCAGGAGTCCCTTAAGGGAAAAGAGAACGTCTGGTTCATCATCCACAATGAGGATGGGATGTTTGGGCTCCGTCGACATAGTTTCCCCTGTGTCTGTCGCAATGAAGACAGCCTAATCGAAAACATCGTGGGCTGTTCACTCTGCCGTCAGATAGATTTCGGCGTATCCGGCAGCATAACACGAAAGGTTGTCCCTTTCCCGGGAGTTGACTCAAAAACGATGGATCCCCCGTGTTGTTTCACGACGCCATAGCTTACGGCCAGACCCAGACCCTGCCCGGACCCCACGGGCCTCGTTGTGTAGAACGGTTCAAACAGCCGTCGCTGCGTCGTTTCGTCCATCCCGCAGCCATGGTCCGTGATGTCCACACAGACCGATGATTCGTTCCGCGAGACGGAGACTTCAAGTATTCCATTCGTTTCACTTGCCTGAACAGCATTCAACAGGATCGCGTGGAAGACCTGTTTCAGACTGGCAGGTTGACAATGACTGCTCAGCGAATCGTCGAAGGCTGTCCTGAGCGTCAACTGCCTTGCATCAAGATCGGGAGCCAGGACTTCCAACGTCGATTCCAGTGCGGCGACAACGTTCATTTCGTCGGTAACCGCCTGATCAAGGTGAGCAAAGTCCCGCAGGTTACCGACAATTTCCCGGACACGGGTCAGACCGTCCAGGGACGATCGAAACAGCTGAGGCAGATTTTCCCTGAGCCATGGCAGATCGCATTCAGATTCGATTTTCCTGAGGCAATCTGCCAGATGCTCATCTTCCCGTTCAACGACCGGTTGGCATTCTTCGTACTGATCGAGCAGTTTGATCAGCAATTGCACGTCGCGCTGCAAAACCGCAAGATTGTTCGAAACGAATGCGACCGGATTATTGATTTCATGAGCCATCCCGGCCGCCAGTTGACCAACGCCGGCCAGTTTCTCGCTTTGCACCAGCGCGGCCTGTGCCTCCATCAACTGATGGTTTTGCTGGATCAGCGTGTGCTCCAGTTCAATTATTCGCTCGCCGGCCCGCAGACGGACTCGCAGTTCTTTGGGATTACACGGTTTGGCAAGAAAGTCGTCCGCCCCGGCATCCATGGCTTCGACAAGATCTTCGTTCTCTGACTTGGACGTCAACAGAACGATGTAAACGTATTCCGTGTGGCCGGATTCCCGGATTCGACGAATCAGTTCCAGCCCATCCACCTCGGGCATCATCCAGTCGGTCAGTACCAAAGAAAAATGGTTTTCCTGAAACTTCTCCCACGCCTGAGCACCGTCCTCAACTTCAGTGATTTCGTAATCCCAGCGCTGCAACTGAGACGAGAGCAACCGCCGCATGGTGAGACTGTCTTCTGCCAGAAGCACTTTCATGGCTGAGGCCTTACCCGGCGATTGCAGCGATCACGATGTGCGTTAGGAGACGGACCGGAATGTCGTAACTGATACGAGACACCTGCCGTGACGAACGACTCCGAAGAATCAAAAACATACCTGACGCGGCGACCATAACAACACAATCCGATGACCGGGCAGGTACATTCTGCGCCTCGCTGTCACGCAATGCCTAATGGCGACTTCTGTCGTGCGCGTCGGGAATGCCGGTCCCGGGAACATCCAGATGCACTTGACGGGACAACTCTATGCGGTTGATGACCTGGTGTCTATGAGCTTGGAGAGGGTAAAGTGTCAGGAGTCTCTATCGGCCCTGGACGGACACAGGAGGAGTACTGCACATTGTGGACGACGTTAATAGGTCGGGAGTCTTAATCGCCCGGGGGTGGATGCAGATCGAATACTTCTCATCGGCAGGAACCCGCCCGCCCCTCTCACCAGATTCAGGTGCGGCATTGTTGCAGATCATGGCATGGACGAACTTCGCTCGCGCGGACATAATTGTGTCTGTGCAGTACCGCCCAATTCATCTCGATTTCAACATAATTTCAATGACCTTACGTATGTGTCGAACCTGTCGGGCGATTATCGTCCTTGCTGCCTGTTTATTCACCGTCGCCCCGGCCCAGGAATGGCCCCGTTTTCGGGGACCGAACGGCTCTGGCATTAGTGACGCGCAGTCGGTGCCTGTCAAGTGGACGGATGTCGATTACAACTGGACGATCAACCTGCGGGGACGTGGACATTCTTCGCCGGTGGTCCGGGGCCAGCAACTGTATGTAACATCGTGTGATGAGGAGTCCGGGACGCGCCACCTGCAGTGCATTAACACACACAATGGAACGACGGCCTGGACTGAAAACTTCAGGTTCAAGAGTTACAAAAAGCATAAGAACAATAGTTTTGCATCAAGTACACCATGTGTGGACGAACACCATGTCTACACCGTCTGGCACTCAAAACAGTCATCGCCGTTACTCGCCTTCGATCACGATGGCAACCTGATTTGGACCTACGAACTGGGTCCGTATTTGCACGGTCAGGGCGGTGCGACGTCGCCAATTGTTTATGAAGATCTTGTGATTCTGGCAAACGATCAGAAGGCCCCCAGTTTTCTGCTGGCGGTCGACCGCATGACGGGTGAAGAACGCTGGAAGATTGCTCGCGAAGGCAAGAGAGCCTGCTATGGAACTCCGTGTGTGTTCAATCCCCACACACGTCCCGCAGAAATCGTCTTCACACACTGCTTCGAAGGGATCACCGGCGTGGATCCGAAAACCGGACAGCAAACATGGCACATTGACGTCTTTGGGCGGGCACCACAGCGAGCTTTGGGATCCCCCGTTCTCGCCGACGACCTGGTGATTGCCACCAGCGGAGGAATCGGCGGCGATCGACAACTGGTGGCTGTCCGCCCCACAGGTGCAAGTGCCACAGTTGAAACTACGGAGGTTTACCGCACAAAACGCCAGACTCCGCACGTCCCAACGCCCATCGTCTACAAAGACTGGCTGTTCCTGTGGAGCGACCAGGGCATCGCCAGTTGCCTGAACAAGTCCACCGGCGACGTCATCTGGCAGCAACGTGTCGGAGGAAACTATTTCAGTTCGCCGATCTGTATTGACGGAAAACTCTACTGTGTCGATCTTGACGGCAAAGTTGTCGTGATCGCCGCATCGGACAAGTACACTCTGCTCGCTCGCAACGACCTGGGGCAACCGACGAAGGCTACTCCGGCGGTCAGCAATGGAACGCTGTATCTGCGGTCTGAGTCGCAGCTTTTCTCCCTGGGCGGGACAAAATGAGAGCCGTATATGACACCAACAGCAGAGCAGGTAGCAGCCGGACAGGCTGTTTATACCAAGCGGAGCCTCAAGCTATACGACTTCATTGTGCTGGGCGTTTCGAACCGATTCGTCTGGAAATGCCCGACACAACGACTGGTCGATTTTTACAACAGACATGTGACCGCGAATCATCTGGAAGCAGGAGTTGGCACCGGCTACTTTCCCGATCGCTGCCGGTTTCCTTCTTTGACGCCGCGCGTGGCATTGATGGATCTGAACTCCGATACGCTGGAATTCGCCTCGCAGCGAATCGCGAGATACACCCCGGAAACCTATCGGCGCAATGTGCTGGAACCCATTGCTGTGGATGCAGCAAGGTTCGATTCTGTCGGCATTAACTATCTGCTCCATTGTCTGCCCGGCTCTATTGAGTCAAAGTCAGTTGCCATCGATCACCTGAAGGCTTTGATGAATCCCAATGCAGTGATGTTCGGTTCTACTCTGCTGCACGGAGGCGTGAACCGAAGCTGGATGGCGAAACGTCTGATGCATGTCTACACTCGGAAAGGGATTTTTTCGAACCAGCAGGATAACCTTGAGGGGCTGCAGCGGGTGCTGAGCCAGCGGCTCAATGACGTTTCGATCGAAGTCGTGGGCTGCGCCGCACTGTTTGCGGGTCGGTTGTGAAGATTGTCAAGCGATGAAGAAATGGCAACAGGCAGAAGTGCTACAGGCCATGAGCAACGACGAATGGAGCATCACGTCGTCTGGTTGCAGATCACAGGAACGAAGCACATATGGCACATTTGGTTGCGGTCAATTCTCGAATCAGGCTGTTCGAAGGCGGAAGTCAGTTAAGAAACAGACTCAAAACAACTCAGGCAGATAGTCACACTCGCCGTTCATCGTCAGCTGATGACGGCTTCGGAATAGACCACGATGACCAGGAATTCTGAAAAATCGGTGCCGAGACCGTGCGGCGCTGTGACTTTCGACAACACGGGGCGTGTCATCATTGTGACTGGTGGCTGCAGTGGGATTGGCAGAGCCATCTGCGAGGGCTTCGCAAAGTCCGGTGCGGCCGTGGTTTGTGCTGACAGGGACACAGCTGGCAGTCGGCACCTTGCGGAGGGAATTGAATTTCGCCAATGTGACACTTCCAGCAAGGATGATTGTGCATCCGTAGTCAACTGGACCGTCGAGCAATTTGGCGGGCTGGATGTGTTGGTTAACAACGCAGCGATTCAGCCGAAGGATTCCTACCGACCGATTCACGAGCTGCCGGTCGACGTGTGGGACCGAGTCATCCGCGTCAATCTGTCCGGCTACACGTTTATGGCGATGTCCGCATTGCCTCATATGCGACAGCAGAACAGTGGTGTCGTGATCAATATCTCCAGTGGACAGGGACATCGCACGGCTCGGCACGTCGGCGCGTACGGTCCGATCAAGGCTGCGAATATGATGCAGGCACGGCAGTGGGCCGTTGAGTACGCTCGCGACGGAATTCGGGTGGTCTCAGTCTCTCCCGGTGCCATCGACACTCCGCTGGTCCGCGCCAGCCTTGCACAGCAGGGTGGTGGCGCCGCTCTGGCAAATCGTCATCCCATCGGGCGGATTGGCCAGCCGGAAGAAGTCGCCAATGCGGTCTTGTGGCTCAGCGGCCCGGATGCGTCATTTGTGACAGGCACGGACCTGGAAGTCGATGGTGGTCTCGGAGCACTGGGAGCATTCGCTGATCCGTATCCGATGTCAAATCCCACCGATTTATGAGCTTCGCACACATACGGTTCGGCGGAGCATTTGCCGCTGAAGTTCAGTTGACAGTGACGCACAGGCATTCTGCATGCCACGTCCGACGACCACAACACCGTAGCGATACCGGCCGTTACGGAGCTGTCGCGCGCTCTGAATCCGGACATGCCCATGGACGAAAGATTCTCCGTTCGGCAACGCCGCCTCAACGAGTGAATCCTCTTCTACTGATTCGTCGCTCAGTACGGCAAAGCCGGTCCGGCTGATGTCGACCAGCTCGCATTCCGGGCAGCTGCCAAAGTCAACCGTTACATTCAATACGGCTGTTCGCACGCGGTAACATTCGCGACTTTCGGCTAATGCGGGGTCTCCGATTCGTTCAAGGACCACACTTACGGGGCGTGATTCTTCATCAAGGTCTATGTGAGACGTTTCTTCGAAGCATCGCTCGTCTTCGGCTTCGCAATCGATGATGCCTTGCACGACGGCCTCCTGGGCGACGAACCGACGACCTTCTTCGTAGAGAATCACGACTCTCTTGCCAGCGTACGGAAATGCCACGACATCTATTTCCGTGGTCACCAGGTCGCCGCGTGTCCAGAGGACTCGTCCCGGCAACAGATCAGTACGTGTGGATGAGATCTCTTGTTGCAAATAGATGCAGCTGCCAGTGTCAAGTGCCATAACTTACTCCTAATGAGAGGATTGCTTAATCATTAGGTCACAGATTCAGCCGTGCAGTATTTTATTCACCACTTCGGGGAAACCCGACTCTTCGGTCCGCGCGGCACGGCAGTGAAGACTCTGCAAACCGTAGGGATACCAGGTAGTTTCCGCGTCCAGCGGCGTCTGCAAAATAGAATGTCGCGAGTCGACCAGGAACGGCTACTGATCGGCAAAACTGGCACACTTTGCGTCGCCGCTGCAGCTTCCGCCGATTACGACTTCGGATTCATCATCATCGTCCCTATGGCCTCTGACAGATCCGAGCCGTTGTGCAGTTTGGGACTTGTCTGCAGCTCTCTACGTGAAATCATGTGGCATTCGTCGACGCCATTTCACGGAAGAAGTTCTGCGCCGGCAGCTGTCAACAATCCAGAGTTCTGACGGTTCAATTTGCTGCCGATGCGGCAAACACTCGATGACGGGTGACCAGGGACAACCGCCAGACATATGGAATTCGACCAGTCTGCAGATTCATGAACATTCCATTTGCGTCAACACTCTTCTGTCTAGTAATTCTGACTACCATCGCTTCGCCGCCTGTGCTCGCCGCCGCCGCCGAAAAGGAGGCGACGGCTGCAGATCCGGAAGAAGTGCGAAAAATCACGGCCGTCGCTCTGAACTATTGCAGAGCCTCATTGCACCGCATTCGTCGCACACCGGAGAAACACATTTTTCATGAAGAGCAGCAGCGTATTCTGAATAATCTGGATTTGAACCGCATTGAAGACCCGGAAGTCATCACTCTATACAAGTCCATTCTCGAAGAAATCGGTCAGGTACAAATCACTGAGCGTGAACGAACAGCTATTGACGAACAGTTCCGTCGCAACACCCACAGACAGCTGAGCACAAGCTTCTTCGTCGTCGGAGCCCAGGTGATCACTGGACAGTTAGGCGGTGCGATTCAATCCGGGGCCAACAGCTGGTGGGACTTCCGCAACCAGCAAGTGCGGCGTGATTCAGACAACTGGAAGGTCGAGAAGAGTGAGTTCACAGGGCTGATGTCTCGCTCAAGCGCATTCCTGGACAGCTTCTGGCGATTGTCGCAAAAGAATGAAATACCAGACCGCTGGCTGATTCGGGATCAGGATCTGGATCAGATGACACGTGTGCTGGCTGAACGCAATGCCGCTCAACGGCTGCGCATGTTGTCCCGGATGGAACGTTTCATGGAATGTTATCCGCCATACTGGTACTACGTCGCCAGAACTCAGCAACAACTCGGCATGATTGACGAAGCGACCAAGACATATCAGCGATTAAGCAGTATTGGCAGTGGTCATTTTCGGCAGGATGACATGCTGGCCAGCAGTATGGCCAATCTCGCGTTGCTGCAGGAACAGCAGGGACTTCCGGAAGCCGCAGATACCGCAATGCGAGTCATGGACTATTCCATCCGCAACTGGGAGTCCAACTTAATCTGTGCCTGGGTGCTGGGAAGACACCAGCGATTTGATGATGCCGAAGAATTGATTCTCTGCAATCTTGACGAGGATCGGGAAGCCGGCCAGAGTCGCGTTGCCCTGGCATCACTGTATTATCACTCGAAGAATGCGACTCGGCTGGCCGAACTGCTGAGTGACGAGCGAGTCGTCCACGACGTGCCGATTCCCGGACTGCTGCTGTGCGCACGAATGCTTGGGGCAGAAGCCGTGCCCAAACAGACACAGCGGTATCTGGCGTCGACGCTGTCGGCATCGATCCGACGAACCAGCCAGGGCGCTGCCGTCACATTGTCCGTCGCTGCGGCGTGGAAACTGCGAGACGCGAAGCCTGAAGTCGCAGCAGGACAGACCAGCTTACGAACGGTCCGATATCGGCAGGGGCAGGGTGGACTTCTGGCGGATTTCATGGCTGATCGTGTCGCGACAGAAGACGGGAGCACTGACACGAAAGATATTCGGGTCACACTGAATTATCCCGGGACACCCGCCATCCATGTCAGGCTTGAGCCCCCCCTAATACAGCCCGACGACAGAGGGCTGCTGCCGACACAACGACCGTTTTCACCGCCAAACATCGACCCCCGCCTGTCGTTTTTTTCCAAAGACGACGTCCGTTATCGCATCAGTGAGATTGAACTGGACGGCGTGCGACTTTCTTTTCGCGATGACGCCATGATCGACGCCCGCGGGGAAGCTGCCGACAAAGAACTGTCCGCCGAGGAAGCTGCAACACGATCGTAGACAGTTACTCAGCCGAGGGAATATACTTCCGCAAGTCAGCGATCATCTGCCGCGTCGCCGCCTCAATCGCATCGCGCCAGCGTGCAGGGCCGAACTGTTCTGCGTACTGTTCCTTTTGGAAAGCGAAGTTGATTCCACGAGAACTGTTCACCAGTGCGCCCTGACCGTTTTGGTCAAACGCGCCAGCAACGTCAGCGGCCGTGCCACCCTGGCTGCCGTAGCCGGGGACCAGGAACGGAGTGTTCGGCATCCGACGGCGTAAGGAGATCAGTTCCTCCGGCCAGGTTGCCCCGACAACTGCGCCAATGGAACCGTAGTCGTGATCCGGCCAATGACTCGCATTGAGTTGCTGCACAACATCAGCAACCGATTCAAAAAGTTTCTGGTTCTCGGACGTGCGGTCCTGAAACGTTGCGGCGCCGGGATTGCTTGTGCGGACCAGAATATAAAGTCCGGCACTGTTTTCGGCCGCTTTTTCGACAAACGGCCGAAGTGTGTCATCTCCGAGATAAGCATTGACCGTCAACGCGTCAGCGCCAAACGCGGCCGCATCCGGATTTTCACCAGCCAGCCATGCGTCGGCATAAGCCGTGGCGGTCGAACCGATGTCTCCGCGTTTGGCGTCAGCAATCACCACCAGCCCCGCGGTGCGCGCATACCTGATGATGTTGGCCAGGGCTGTGAATCCTGCAGGGCCGAGCTGTTCGAAGAACGCGACCTGGGGCTTTACAGCGGGAACCAGAGGGGCAACCACATCAATAATTTCGCAGCAGAAGCTCTCGAATCCACGGGCCATAACGACCGCCTCGCTGCCGCCCCCTGGCTGAGCCGCTGACCTTACGTCTGCGGGCAGTTGTTCCCAGCGGGGGTCCAGCCCGACTAATGCGGGAGTGTTAAGCTGCTCAACGCGAGCGGTGAGTCGTTCTGAGTAACTGGGCATGTCTGATTGCCGGGTCTGAAGCCAAAGGGAAGAAGACGTGTCGCTGGACCGACGATCCAGCCAGTCACCTGGACAGGAACAGGACGCCCGTAGTGCCATGAATAACGCGTCGTGATCTAACGGTGCTGAGCTGGTGGTCCTGTTATCTGTCAGGAGGACGAAAATGTATTCACCACACGGTGAATCGGGAATGATATAGATGCATCAATTGGGAAGTTCGCCAGGATTCCTCTCAGAGACAGAAACGACCTTTTCCGAAGGACCGGGAGAATCTGAAACATCGGTACTCAGCCGGACCGGTAGTAACGGTTGTCCATTATGGCATACGCAAAATCCCCCACATTCCGCAGTGCCAGGTTGCCACCACATAATGACGACATAGAGTCCATAGAGACAATGCATCCTTGAAGGCGGCTGGCCATGCAATTCGGAAAAACTATTCAGTCATTCCTGGCCGAAACGGATGGAACAACAACCGTTGAATACTGCGTGATGCTGGCCATGATTCTTCTTGCCGTGATGGTAGGCATTACAGCGGCCGGAAACAGCGTGCTGGACTGGTGGACGAACATCGGAACGGATCTGAACGCCAACGGTTTCTAAAACAGTCCCCCTGTTCTCGAGAACCGTTCTGGCTCGTGCAAAGGCCGTTTTCCGGGGCTGAAACCCGTCTTTGCAGCCACAAAACAAAGTAATACGCAGCAAACTGCGGTTCCACTTCCTGACGTAATGCGTAACAGTCTGTGCGCAGAACGAAAGGAAGACCGCGTGGCAAAGTGTTCAATCGGGCTCGGTGGAAATCTCCAGGACACCGCCACATGTCTTGACGACGCCCTGTCGCGGTTAAGCGATGGCGGTGTCGGCATAGTCCGAGTCAGTACGACGATCACCACCCGTGCCATGGGAGCATCTGCCGGAGGCGACTTCCTGAACGCCGTCGCCGTGCTGGACACAACGCTGACACCAAACGAATTGCTGGCGTTGCTGCACACAACAGAGAGGCAACTTGGACGACAGCGAACTGTTCACTGGGGGCCCCGAACAGTTGACCTGGATTTGCTGCTGTATGCTGAAGAATCGATCGACAGCAATGCCCTGGTCCTGCCGCATCCGGGACTCTGGTATCGCCGCTTCGTTCTGCAACCGCATGCTGAAGTTGCGGGCGACTGGATGCACCCACTACTGGGCGAGACGATTCAGCGTCTGTTTGATCGTCTGCACCGGAAGCCGCTGATTCTGGACATCGTGAATCAGAACAAGACACAGTTTTCGCTGGAACGTATACAGTCTCAGCTCAACACAGAGTTTTCCCGCGGGCAGTTTCGGTTGCGTTCAACAACAGCAGGCGGGCCGCACAACAAGGACGGTTTTGCCCGCATCGAGGTCCTTCCGAACGACCAGGCTGATCGCGCTCGAACACAACCGCGCAACCACGCGAATCGAACAGTGACCATCACCACCGATCCGTCCCATGAAGTTGAAGGACAGGTCCGGTCGGCAGTTCGTGACTTCCTCACAGCGGCGCTCGGAGAGGCCATCGTGTGGAAGCCATGACGGCTACCTGCAGGCACAGCGTTTCAAGCTGTGCCTGTGGTCGTGAAGTACGCCCTTCAACAGAGTTTCGTTACTCCCACGAACCAGTATCGTCTACAGCAATAAGTAAACTGCTCTAACGCCGACTTTCTCCAGGAGCCCTGACCGCCGGCTATTTTCCGGCAGTGCGTTGATCGTCCAGAAGTTGCGTGTAGTCAACGGAAATATTGACAAGTTCCCGGTTGTAGAAGTTGTCGGCAAAGATATCTTTGTCGTCATCCGTGCCGGTGGCCTTCTTCATCGTTTCTTCTTCCTCTTCCCGCTCGCGTTTCAGTTCTTCCTCTTCCATGCGGAGCGTCTTCTCGTTTAGCGAAATGGTCTTGCGATTCTTTCGTTCCGTGTAGCGGGCCACATTCTTTGAAACTTTCTGAAAGTCTTTATCGTCGCTGACCCGACTGGCACTTTGCTGAGCCAGTTGTCGGCTGATTCCGTCATTGACGTAGGCACTGAACGGCAGATAACGGGCGCGTTGAATTCGATCGAAGGCCAGCGCATTGTCGAGCGAATCCTCACCGATGTCGCGATGATTCATGATCGATGGCAGCACGACGTCTGAGACGACACCCTTATTCTGAGTACTATCGCCGTTGACCCGATAGAACTTGCTAATGGTCAGCTTCAGGGCACCTCGGTCCTTACCAAACAATGACAGGCGACTGGCGACATTCATGACATTCTGCACGGTTCCTTTTCCGTGAGTCGTCTTGTCGCCAATCACGATGCCCCGTCGGTAATCTTTGATGGCTCCCGCGAAGATTTCCGAAGCAGAAGCCGACAGTCGGTTGCAAACGACAACCATCGGCTTACGCCAGTACATATCGGGATCTTCGTCGTCGTACGGCGTCACGGCGTTGTCCGGTTCACGAACCTGGACAATCGGGCCTTTGGGAATAAACAATCCTGACACCTCTATCGCTTCGCTCAACGCTCCCCCGCCATTCCATCGCAGGTCAACAATTAACGCATCGACGCCCTGTTCGCGGAACTGCGTCAGAACTTTCTTCACGTCACGGCTGGTACTCTTGAAATCGCCTCCGCGAGAAGCCTGGCGGAAGTCGCGGTAAAACGAAGGGATATTAAGAACGCCGATGCGACCCGGTGTTCCCTCAAGCCATGTCGATGCTTCAATGATCTTGCCTTTGACTTCCTGTTCAGTCAGCTTTACGGTCTGACGCGTCATCGTGTAGTTATCGATGTCGCCTTCTTCTTTCTTCACCTGCAGCGTGACAGTAGTGCCTTTGGGGCCGCGGATTTTGTCCACGACTTTAGAAAGCTTCATCTCGACAACGTCGATTACCTCTGCCGAGCCACCCGGGCCGTCCGGATCAACGCCGATAATCTTATCACCCTTAACCAGCTTGCCATTGGCTGCAGCCGCCCCGCCTTTGATGACGTCCTCGACAACCGTGTAACCATCATCGTAACGCAACCGGGCACCAATGCCTTCCAGCTTCAGTTCCATGTTGATCCGAAAGTCCTCCAGTGTCTGAGGTGACATATAGCTGGAATGAGGATCAAGGCAGTGAGTCATGGAGGACAGGTAAACTTCCAGCACCTCGTGAGCTTCTGTCTGGCTCAGCAGATTGCGATTTCTGTGATATCGCTTATGCAGCCGCGTCCGGGCTTCCGCCAGGTCGGTATCCTCCAGATCGGTGTCCTCCAGCTTCAGCATCAACAGGTCAAACTTAACTCGTTTTCGCCAGCGTTCTGCAAGCTCCTCCTCTGTCTTCGACCACTTGTGATCATCCGCATCAAGCACCATTTCTTCTTCGACTGTGAAGTCGTGCTCTGTGTCGATCAACTGCCCGATCAATGTCGCTCGTTCACCCATCCGTTGCTGATATCGGTCAAACACCGTGCTGGCGAATTTGACGTCTCCGCCGAGAATCCGATCATCCAGCTGCCTGGACGATGATCGAAACAGATCGATGTCGGACTGCAGGAAGTAGAGTTTCTGAGGATCCCAGACATCGACGTATCGATTCAACAGACGTTCAGACAGGTCGTCATCAATATCGGGGTGGTTGATATGGCGGGAACTGACCATCTCGGCCACCATGCGCCCGGTCGTGCCATCGTCCGCCGTAACTTTTGCAGAATCGGCCGCACTCGCTGTGCCGACTGAAATCAGCAACGCAAGGCCTGCAAGAAAGAGCCGATTCTTCAGTTCCCACTTCATATTGAATTCCTCTATGGCTGATCGCTGATGTTTCAGCAACTTGTTTTGACGAGAAGTCACGAGTCCGTCTCGTCCCTTCCGACGGTCATTCGGGTGCGATCGAGAGCAACCCATAAATCCTAGACGACAAGTCGTCTTTGTCGCAAGATGTTTGTCTCACCAAACATACAAACAGACGCACATGGCGATGCCCTCAAACAAACTGCCGCAGATCCTGTGGCATCTGTTCGGCATTTCCTGCTGCCATTCGATAGTGACGAAGGTTGCCGTGACCGACAATCGTTGCCGCATCACACGACGTCCTGACAAATATTACAGTGTTTTCCCCTCTACCTGTACCAGTCGTCACAGCATTAGCACATTTTCGCGCGCCACGCAGACACTCGGCAGGACTGGTCACCGCCCCCATAACCTGACATCGATTTCCGAACGAAGAGCATTATCGAAATGGAAGTGCCGGCCGATTGCGGACACCTTGCAGCCCTGCCAGCAGTTTGGCGGCCTCGTCGGCGAACAGCTCGTCATCATCCCGCGCGTGCGAAAGGACCATCGAAAACTGCTTACCGGTGCTGGAAGAACACAGATAGTAGTCCCACACAATCTCCTTGCCACTGGCGTCGCCGATCGCCCGGATGTGGCGAACTCGCCATTGGTTGTCATCTCGCACCGTTTCCTGTTCCACGACGCTCCCGTTCCGTTGTTTGACAGAGTCCGCCACGTCTGACAGAAATTCACTGTCTGGCGTATGCTGTTTTGCCGGAACAGTGACGGCGCTGGAAATATTGCACTGAGAAATCAAATTGCCATCGCGCAGTTGCCGCATCATCAGAACCGACGGCGTTTCATGAAACAGATGCCATTCACGGGAATGTGTCAACTGAAGTTTCAATGGCGTCTGCAGCATTAACAATGAGGCGCGATCTGACGGAGCGGTTTCGGTCAATGTGGGCAGCGTTTCTGAATCCGGACTGCCAGGCACCTGAGTCCAGACGATCGTAGCAGTGACGTCCAGTCCCGGGCTGACCGTCCCCGGAGAACGTTGTTCCTTCTGTGTCGCTTTCAGTGACGCAATCATGCCGCTTCGGCGGTGCACAGTGAACTCTCCGCTGATTGACACGGTTGACTCCGATCCCAATGTTGCACCATGCACCCTGCCATGGAACAGCACAGTGGCGGTCTCGTCATCCGCAGACTTCAATTCACAGGTGGCCGACTGTTCGATCACAGCTTCGACCCCCGTAAGCATCAGCATGACCCATTCGTCGGTATTCCATTTGTCACCAACGCTGACTGCTGTCGACGGCAGCAGTGCGGCTACAACCAGGACGTCGCATGGCGTCTGTAACAGGTCAAGCTGCTGTCGTGGCAGAGGATACTTTGGTGAAACATGAACCAATCCTCTGTCAGATCCAAACGTGTGGATGTTGCTGTACGACTTCGACAGAGAGACCGCCGTACTGGTTTCGGGCCCGACGGTGGTCTGTGTACCAGCGGCGCTGAACCTGCGAACGGCACGCAGAGTGAACGGACCGCCGAGATCAGTGGGTTGTGATCGCTGCTTGAAGCGAAACGCACCTCGCGATTCTATCGGCCATGCTCGAACGCCTCCGGAATGAGGTGTCTTAATCTCACCGCGAATCTCGATTTTGTAATCGATGGCACTAACCTTCGACGCCGTCCCTGTCGTGGAGAACGTAATTGGTGCGTCAACAGAGTCCTGGGCAATGCCTGTGGACGAGGCGCAAAACACGGCCAGCATGCAGACGACGGCGACTGATCTGCAGAATCGTGCTGCTGGTGTATTTCGCACGGTCCGATGTTCCGGCCGGACGACTGAAGTGTTGTACGACTGCCCGGCAGCCGACGGTGAATCCATTCGAGATCGAGACATGGTCAACGCTCCTTCCCTGGATAAGCCTTCCAATGAAATCGTGGAATAACAGATCCAATTCACTGCAGATTAGAAGAATTCAGGATTTGCGTCGACGTGAATGCTGCCCGAAAAACCGCGGTCGTCGGATGAAAAAGGTGGCGATTCACGAAACTGAACTTTC
Organism: Fuerstiella sp.; assembly: GCA_024230215.1. GTDB lineage: Bacteria > Planctomycetota > Planctomycetia > Planctomycetales > Planctomycetaceae > Fuerstiella. Next base: position 57,999 of record JAAERP010000014.1, read on the forward strand.
GGCTTCTTCCAGACAAAAGCCGTTCCAAGGAACTGACCGCGTGACAGAGCATGCCACCCGGAAACACCCATTCTGTCAATGTCGTCAGCTGCCCACGGCCAGGAACTATCCACCCCGATCATAATTCTGCCAGCGTAGAACCGAATCACTCACGTGCCACGTACAAAGACTGAAAGAGAAGATGCTCCAGCCCGTACCAGACCAACGCGGCGAAAATTGCCCAATATGGCACAAGGCGTGCATTGCCTTGTCTCTTATCCCCAACTCATTCACGGGAGCGTTAAAATGCTGGTTCTATCACGGAAAACGAATGAAATCATCTACATCGGTGACAGGATTGCAGTCCAGGTGCTGCACATCAGTGGCAATATCGTGCGCCTCGGAATCGACGCTCCACGCGAGATCCCGATCACTCGCACTGAGCTTCTAAATCGCGCCGACCCTGATCAAGGCCGGCGCAGTCGAGGACGTATACCAACAGCTGCCATCGAGAAGGAAAGATGACCTCAGCGGCAGCACGTCGATTTGGCGTCGGGACGCAGGGTATCATCCTGATGCCGATCGGTGGTGTCGCCCGACTTGAAAAGATGCCCAGGCTTCCGCGCGAAGAACTGATCGTTGCTTTAGCCGGGCCAGCCGTCAATCTGGTCATCGCTTCAATCCTGCTGACAATCACAGTACCTTTTACCGGTGTCAATGCTCTGCTGCAGCTGACTCGTATGCAGATCGTCTGAGGTACACTGAACGACTGCTTCTCAGCAGCTTCAACGGACGAAACGCAGCGACGGCCTGATAAGAGGCAAGAGCGAATGTCGCGGTTACTGACAACGGGCCAGAAACAACACGCTGGAATCGGGAGCCGTTCAGCCACTCCACAAGTGACAGCGCGGTCGTAGTGTATGTTTGCAATGCATGGCTCGTGTGTTCCCCAGGCGTTAGCATCGCGATACACTCCTATTGGATACCTCGATCCTTTCCCGGAGAACGATATGCACTGGATGAGACTGCTGGCGATGGTCCTGACGTTCGTTGTAGACGGGTGGCTTGTAACTGAACTTCGCGCTGAGGAAGTCGAGGCCGCCACACCTGGCACGAGTTGGGATAAAAAGGCACCTGGCGACATGGGCCTCGACGCGGCGAAGTTGGCGGAATTCAGCAGGTTCGTTGGCGGAAGAGGTTGTGTTGTGAGGCACGGTTATCTGGTTCATGCATGGGGAGACGTAAGCCGCCGCGCAGATGTGGCTTCGGCGTGTAAGCCTTTGTATTCACACTTCCTCTTCAAAGCAGTCGAAGATGGCCGAATTGAGAGTCTGAATGAAAAGGTGACTCGCTGGGAACGAAAGCTCCAGGATATTAACGAGCCCGACTTCAAAGACGCGGAGATCACATGGCGGCACTTTGCCAACCAGACTTCATGTTATCAGTTGGCCGAGAAACCGGGAGCTGCTTTCGACTACAACGACTGGCAGATGGCTTTGTTTTGGGACACTTTGTTCCTAAAGGTGTACGGTGCATCTTACGACAACGTCGATGAGCAGGTTCTTCATCCGCTGCTGACCGACCAGCTTGAATGCCAGGACGATCCAACAATGATGGCGTTTGGGACGAAGAACCGCCCTGGCCGTGTCGGAATATCTGTTCGCGACTTCGCCCGCTTCGGCTTGCTCTACTTACGCAGGGGAAACTGGCATGGCAAGCAGCTTATCAGCCGAAAACATGCAGCGATGGCGGTCAGCAGTCCGTTGCCAAACTCCGTTCCTCGGGCGGGCATCAAGGCGGCAGAGATGATTCCTGGTCAACGATCGCTCGGTTCAACGGAGAAGCCCGACAACCAGACCGATCATTTCGGCAGCTACAGTTGGCTGTGGTGGATCAACGGTGTTGATCGCGAGGGCACACGGTTCTGGCCCGACGCACCCCACGACACCTACGGGGCGTTCGGACATGGTGGCCCCCGCGCGATGTGGGTCATTCCCAGTTTGGATATTGTCGTTTCCTATAACGACGCGAATCTACGGGGCTGGCACAGTGGCGAGACAGGCCCCACGAACCAAGCCATGAAACGACTGATGGCTGCAGTTCGTCAACCGTGATCCACGCACGCACGAAAGAAAACTAATGCGACTCGCACTGACATTGACGATCTTGTTGACGGTTTGCTTTCCTGCTCGAGTTAGCGCGGATGATCGTGGCCAGTTCGCCAGGTGGTCGAAAATCGAACTCTCATTTGCCGGTCCCGATTCCCAGGGACGCGGTGAGCCAAACCCGTTTTCCGTCCAGTTCGATGTGCAGTTTATCAGTCCAGGTGGGGTGCAGTTTCAAGTTCCGGGTTTCTATGACGGCGATGGCCAAAGAGGCCTGAACGGAGACGTCTGGAAAGTCCGTTTCTCGGCAGACGAATTGGGAGCATGGGAATTCAAGACGAACAGCGACAACCGAATACTTGATGAAATCACCGGTCGATTTGTCGTCACGAAGACTCCCGACACGGCACATGGGTTCTGGAAATGGGGGCGTCTTGACTCAGTGGGGACTGCTGAAAACAGGATCCGCTATCTGAAGTTTCGCGATGGTCCCTACTTTCTGAAAGCAGGATGTGACGATCCCGAGAATTTTCTGGGTCGCTACGAACACTACAACACATTGGCCAAACGCAAGGCAGCGGTTGACTATCTTGCACAGCGCGGTATTAACTCCTGTTACATCATGACTCACAACATTGGCGGCGACGATAAAGATGTCTGGCCGTGGCTCGGCAGGACACAACAGAAGGCGATGTCAAACGGTGCCGGCGATCCTCGCTTCGACGTCGCCAAACTCGACGAATGGCGAGAATTGTTTGAGCATATGCAAACCAGGGGTGTCGTGCCTTATCTCGTTCTCGAAGACGACAGTGCGTGGAAGGACTACGATCATGACCGCTACTACCGCGAAATCATTGCCCGATTTGGATACCTGCCCGCGTTGATGTTCAATTGTGGCGAAGAGCACAACGAGAACTATCGTCTTCGGCAAGCGCTCCAGTTCATGAGCCAACTACAACAAATTGATCCTTACGATCATCCGCGCGGGATTCACAATATTAATCGGCCGAATGTTGACTACGTGGACGCTTCGCAAATCGATTTTACGTCGATCCAAACAGGCAGCCCCGGCAGTCGGTCCGGCCTCAGCGCCGCGATGGAACACAACCAGATCGCGCTGGATTGGATCAGCCTCTGCCAGAAGCGTGGCCGTCGCGTGCTGGTGGCCAACTTCGACGAAGGCCGTCCCGAACACGATCGCCGAGCATGGTGGGGCGCGTACGTGGGGGGCGGCGTTTGGGAGGCACATGTGCTGCCGGAATACGATCGGCCAATGTCCGCCTGGGAGACGATCTGGAATGAGCTTGGCGGCGCGCGGGCGTTCATGGAGACTCTGCCGTTCGCCCAAATGCACCCACAAAACAACTTAGTAACCGAAGGACAAGCTGTTTGCCTGGCTCGGATAGGCGAAGCCTATGCATGCTACCTGCCCGTGGGCGGGCGAATTCAAGTCCAATTGGCGGCGGGCGCCGACTACGACGTCGCCTGGTGGAATCCAGGAAACGACTTCCATGGCTCGTTGACAACGAAGTCGACCTGTCGGGGGGGAACTCAGTGGTTCGAAGCACCAACCAGCGGCGATTGGGCGTTGCGAATCGTGAAGCGGAACTAAACCATGTTCAGACACTGTCACATTCCGGTCTTGCTGGCTTTGGGCCTGCTTGTTTCTTTGAAACTCAAGGCCGATGCCGAAGAGCGGCCCAGCAGCTTATCGGTTCATAACGGCTGGTATGTTCACGACGGTGCGGCCGTCTGGGGTCTTTTGCAACACAACGGTTGGTGGCGGACCGGGCAGCGGCCTAACATCACGCGGAATGCGCCCGGCGAGACTGGACCAAACCGAACCGAGGATCTCAACAAGCTGACCGATGCCATGTTACAGTTCGGCTATCCAGGTTTCGAGCACAATTTTGGTCTCTGGTACGATCGGCGGCGCGATGCGCATGACCAGGATCAACGGAACAACAATCAAGTCCAGCCGCCGTTTCTTGAGCAACCATGGGCGCGCAGCGGCAAGGGAAAGGCCTGGGACGGACTGTCGAAATACGACCTTACGAAGTACAACGACTGGTACTTTCAGCGGTTGAAGCAGTTTGCCGATCTGTGCGACCGCAAGGGAACGATTCTGTTTCACAACCATTACATGCAGCATGCGCTACTGGAGACGAATGCTCACTACGTTGATTTTCCGTGGCGCCCGACAAACTGCATCCAGAATACGGAACTTCCTGACCGCAATCCAGGGGCCAGTGCCTTCTACGATGTTTCACACCCACTCCGCCGCAAGCTGCACCGAGCGTACATTCGAAAGTGCCTGGACGTACTTGGTAAGAACACGAACGTCGTCTTTCTTTGCAGTGAAGAGTACACCGGACCGTTGGATTTCATGCAATACTGGCTGGACACAATCCTCGAGTGGGAAGAAGAGACGGGACGTGATGTCCATGTCGGACTGAGCGCCACGAAGGACGTGATGGACGTAATTCTGTCCGATGCGGAGCGAGCGAAAGAGATCTCGACGATCGATTTGCGCTACTGGTGGTACAAGCCGGACGGCAAACTGCAGGCCCCGCTCGGCGGTCGTCATGTGGCAGGCCGTTACACCAGCGAAATTCGGCACACGACGCCCGAGCAGTTTCATCGGCAAGTGAGCGAATTCCGCGCAAAGCATCCGGAAAAAGCAATTATCCACGGCAACCCCGAGACCCGGCAACATGCATGGGCGGCTATGACCGGCGGCGCATCACTGTTGGTCGGCCAATTGCCGTATGCCGACAAACGCGATCCCTCGGAATACATATCCCCCGAGCCATGCCGAGAAATCCAGCCCACATATGATTTCATTCGCGCTCACATCGCGAAGACGTTGCCCAGGATGTCACCTTGCGATGAGTTCGTCCAGTCGGACAAGCCCGTGTGGTGTCTGGTTGAACCGAAGGGTGACTTCCTCGTCTACGCGTTTGAAGGCGGCCCGTTTGAACTCGATCTCTCAGCCGTTACCGGATCATTCAACGCCAGGTGGTTCGATCCACGCACCGGAAAACTGAGCAACGTTCGCGATGAGGCGGTCCCCGGGGGCGCAGTTGTTCGTTTTATTGCTCCGGAGCAACAGGATTGGGGGCTTTGGTTGAGGCGGAATTGAAGGCTGGCCAACCTTTATCCTCCAGAACAGAACCATTGGCTACAGCGTTTCACGCTGACTTGTGGCCGTGAAGATCGCTCTTCAATGGCAGTCTTGTTACTCCCACGAGCAAGTATCGTTCACGACAATAAGTAAAGTGCTCTAAGATCGTGCGGTTGAGCTCAATTCTTCAGTGTCCAGTCCATGCGTTGCCGCCAATCCTCTAGATAATCCTGGCGCCATTTGCTGACCGTCCTGGCTCCGGCGCGATTACTTTCGGCCAATGCCTTTCGCGGATCGTCGGTCCAGTAGTTGGCGCCGTGGACGGTTTTCACATACGCGCCACCCCAATGTGGTAACTGAGGATCATTCAGATGACCGCGTAGCAGATATAACAACGACGGAGTGTCACCCATCTTGATGTCTCGTTTCATGCTGTAGAACAAATCGCCCATCGCCCCATGTCCCTTGACATGGCGGTCCACGAAGGTGAGGTTGCCCCGGTCGCCGCTCTGATCTCCCCCAACATACATGCCGCGAAAAGTCGTGTCGCTCTCGATCCACCACAAGTCCGCGTGACTGGTGAACAGGTAGTCTCGTGCTGCGCGGTCCATTTTGGAATTCCATGAGCCGATCGAATAGACGCGAATCTTCCCCTTAATTGTCGGGTCGTCATGAACCGCCTGCGCAAGGTCGGTGATACTGCCCCAAACCAGCACCCACAACGGCCGCTCCTGCTTCGCTTTGGCCCGGGAGATGATCCAGCGAGATCCCTTTGTAGCCGTGCCCCAACCTCGTTGGGGCGCCGCGTCCACGGCGCCTTGCCTGGTGATTGCCCTGAGAGAGGCAGGCGTGGGAAAGTGCCTGGCGTGACGTTTCAAGTGAGGGTAGTCATTTTCGTAGGCGTCGATGACTTCGTGGATGTGCCTGGCCCGCCCTTGCTGAGGAGGTGATGAAACGAGGCCCTCAATATCGAGTACATCCGCATAAAGCAGCAGATGCACCATCGACTGAAAATCGTCGGGATCGGAGCCGCCAATGTCCGTGGAAACGATGACGCGGGGCCGCTCTCCAGCAAGGGCGCCCCCCTGCGGTGCCATTGGTTCAGCGGCATGCGACGTGGCAATGCACGCCATTGACAAAACGATTGGACGAAGCAGTAAGTAATGACGGTGAGTGTGCATCATGGTTTGCGCCATTGGTACTGTTGCATCAGGAAAGGTCCACAGGCTGATCGCCCAGACCCACACGACTCGTTCCGACAGGAAGCGTTTTGTTCGAGACGTTGACCGCCTCGGACTTCCCTCAACCGGTCATCAAGGGGCATTATTGTGGAACCAGAACGCGTAGTGCAAGAATCGACCGGAAATGGAGCCATCATCCTGGTATTGGTTCTGCTACTGCTGTTGTTTGGAGCAATTATCGTGATTGCGATCTACAAGCAACCAAGACTAACCTGAAGCCGACATCTGCGTTTGAATAGACATATCGAGTAATACTGAAGGAGAACTCTTCATGATGACCGGCAAGAACACAGTGCGATTGATTCTTCTTTCAGCGGGAATGAGTGGTGAGGTCGCCCATGCTATTTCCTTTTCCTTTATCCCAAAATCACACAACCCATAATGTCCTTCACCTTCAACACAGTGACGAATTCCACCATCCGGTTTCTCCATGTCCCCGGAACATCTCGGAATCACATGGCAATGGAAATGCATCACCGTCTGGGTGCAGATTGCAAGCTGTGTGGCCGCAAGAAAACAGCAACACGACCACGCCAGATAGTAGATAGTATTTAGAAAAATGCCCGCGATCGCGTATCCTTCATTCACGCCAAGACGATGTGATTCCATTGGCCGACTCCGAGGAATTCATCAACAACAGCGACCTGGCACCCAAAGCACTGATCATCGGCTCGCCGACCCTGAACCGCTGGAAGTAATGCTTGCAACAAGTGAACGTGCGGCACAAACGAAGACCTCGCCATGAAACCCAGAGTAGTTTTGCTACTGTTTCTGCTCCTTGCCTTGCTTTCCGGTGGGATCGCCTACTGGATGCTGAGGACGACGCATCCTTTGCAAAACAATGGCATTGCCAACGTCACGCCCCCAAGAACCTCAACAGAAGACGTAAATTCAGAGTCCGAGGAAGAAAAAAACGGTCGTATGCTGCTGGGTGTTTGGCAGGACGACTACCAGGGTAAACGAACGATGACTTTGAACGAGGATGGCAGCGGCACAATGCTCGTGGAACTCAGTGGCGTTCAAGCGTTTCTGTTCGCCTCCAAACTGCGATTCGACATGACATGGTTGCTGGACGGCAAGAAGCTGACGAAGAAGACAGTGGGCGGGGAACCAGCCGATAAAGTGAATCTGATCCTGAACACGATGGGGGATACCGCCGATGACACGCTGCTGGAAGTCACGGATGATCGGCTCCTGCTGTTAGACAAGGACGGCACCACGAAGTACGACTGGAGGCGAGTCACGCAGCATGAGCCAGGCAAGGAGTGAATGCCATGTAAGGAGTGAATGCCATGTAAGTTGAGACCACCGAGATCGAATGCCCCAATTTCACTGTGCAGATTCATTCATCACACATCGGATACCCGGTCTGACCCGCATTAAAAAAACCCCGCATGACATAAGTCATTACGGGGTCATGGTTTGAGAAGGGTGAGTAACCGGATTTGAACCGGCGACCTCTGGAATCACAATCCAGCGCTCTAACCAACTGAGCTATACCCACCACAAGCGACAACGCTTCGGGCGTCTCGCGGCGGAATAGTATCCTCGGCCATCAGAGCGTTCAAGTTCGTAGCTCCGTTTGCACGGCGAATCAACAGACTCATATTGATTTTGCCGTCTGGGCGAATTGCCCAGTGACCGGCTCTCAGTGGGTTGTCTACAATAATCCGCTGGAATTCGAAGCTGCGGCGGTCCCGAAATCAACGACAACAAGCATGGCATGTCCATTATTGCCACACAACAGCTGACAAAAGCATACGGCCATCGTCGCGGTGTCGACGATGTGGACTTGCGCGTCAATACTGGTGAAATCTTTGGGTTTCTGGGGCCAAACGGGGCAGGGAAGTCGACCACAATTCGTCTGCTGCTGGGATTTCTGAAGGCATCATCGGGTACCGCCACTGTATTCGGACGGGACTGCTGGACCCAAAGTGCCTCTATCAAGCAGGACGTGGGCTACGTGGGGGGTGATGTCCGCTTATACCCCTGGCTGACGGCACGCAGGGCCTTTCAGATTGTCGGTGAAATCCGTGGTATGGATGTTCTCGCAGACGGAATGCTGCTGGCTGAGAGATTTCGTCTGGAACCGGATTTGCCGGTCCGAAAAATGTCGCGTGGCAATCGGCAAAAGGTGGCCTTAGTGATGGCACTTGCACACCGGCCAAAGCTGGTGATTCTGGATGAACCCACGTCGGGACTGGACCCATTGATGCAGGACACATTAGCAGATTGTTTGCGAGAATTGGCCGCAGCGGGACACACAGTCTTCTTTTCCAGCCATACGTTAAGCGAAGTAGAATCGTTGTGCGATCGCGTTGCCATTGTTCGCGAGGGACGGATCGTCGTTGACGAATCACTGGAGGTACTGAAAGCCAGGGCACCACGAACGGCCGTCGTCACGTTTGAATCCGCCACAATCGCAGGCAATATTGCAGTGCCCGACATTGTGACGGTGCAGAGTCGTTCAGAAACCAAGTTGCATGTTCAGTTGACGGGCTCTGCTGTGGAACTGACGCAGTGGGCAGCATCCCAGCCCATCGTGGATCTTAGTATCGGAAAACCGAATCTGGAATTCCTGTTCCGTCAATACTACAACAGTGATTCTGTCCAGCCCGTTCGCCGATCCGCAACGAATGGCTCAACTGAAGACTCGACGAATGGGGCGGATGACTGCCTGATTACCGAAGCGGAGGAATCATGAAAGGGCTGTTGCGGAAGATCTTTCTGGAAGTTCGCTGGCCCGTACTGTTTCTCGGAATTGGGCTGGCCCTGATCATGGCGTTGCTCACCGAACTGCTGCCCAAAGTGCTGGGTGACATCGACAAAGTTTTTGCGAAACTGCCATTTGTGAAGCCGCTGATTACAGCGCTGCTCGGGATGGATCCCGGTGAGGCGTTTACAGCCCAGATGACGCAGGCATTCCTATGGGTTCATCCGACCGTACTTTCTCTGATCTGGGCGCACGAACTGATGTATTGTTCTCGGATGCCGGCTGGGGAAATCGATCGCGGCAGTGTGGACTTTCTATTGGGGCTTCCGGTTTCCCGATGGAAGCTTTATCTGACTGAGACAATCGGCTGGATTCTGTCGGGCCTGTTTATTCTGTGTGTTGGTTTCGGCGGACACTGGCTCGCATCGTCGGCGCTGGAGCCCAGGATGCGACCTGGGGCCTTTGCCACATTTGGCGTCATGTCAAACCTGATGGCCATTTACCTTGCCGTCGGAGGTCTGGCGTTTCTGGTCTCCTGCAGCAGTGACCGTCGCGGTCGAGCTGTCGGCGTCATGTTTGCCATCCTGCTGATGTCCTTTCTGCTGAACTTTGTCGCTCAGTTCTGGGATCCAGCGAAGACAGTGTCGTTTCTAAGCGTGATGGAGTACTACCGTCCTGCGGTCGTGATTCAGTCGGGACAGTTTCCGGTCAAAGACATTGGCATTCTGGTGGGGCTGGCCTCAGTTTTCTGGATTGCCGGTGGCGTGATTTTTCGACGTCGCAGCATCTGCACGGTGTAAACGAAAAAAAGCCCCGATCCTTGTCAAAGACCGGAGCTTTCGGAGACCATTTTTTTCGTCACACCGTTTCGTCAAACTTCGATCTCGTAACCCTTGCGGTACGGCCGACCGAGAAACGCGTTGGCCTGTTCATCGCCGATGATCTGCTCTGCCTTCGCGTCCCACGTGAGTTCACGGCCAAAGCGAGCGGAGATTCCGGCCAGGTGACAGACATTCAGCATTTCCATGTGCGAATGCACGTCTGAGATCGGTTCCTGTCGTGTCTTCACACAGTTCAGAAAGTTGGCCCAGTGCCCCTTGCGTTCGTTATTCTCCATCGGCAGGTCTTTGTAGACCTTCTGGATGGCATCATCCGCCAATGGGTTGGAATCAAGTGCTTCCACTGGAGCACCGGTCAGCTTGCCTCGGTTCACAAAAATGCGGCCCTTATCGCCTTCGATCAGGATCCCGTTGTCGCTGTGCTTGATGACCATCTCGGTATCACCGGGGAACTTCACACTGAAACGGAATTCGCTGGCGGTGTTGTAGCGATCATTCTGCACAGCATATCCGTCCTTGAATTCGACCGGGTGCTTTGCCGTGCCACCAATTGAAACAGGTCCGTCTTTCTGGCCATTCAGCCGTAACGCCCACATCGCGATATCCACGTGATGAGCCCCCCAGTCCGTCAGCTTGCCGCCGGAGTATTCATACCACCAGCGGAATTCGTAGTGAGCGTTGGTGTGGGCACGCGGCTTTCTTTTTTTCCCGGTCGCTTCCGGTTGCAGAAAGCGGTAGTCAACCATCGGAGCCGGCCCCAGCCAGCGTTCCCAGTCCAACCCCTGAGGAACTTCAGCGACAGGCAGGGCCGGACTTGCTGGAGCTCCGCCGATGGATACTTCCAGCTTGTTGATCCGTCCCAGACGACCTTCCTGAACGATAGCCATCGCCTTGACGAACAGATTAAACGTACTGCGCTGCTGCGTGCCAACCTGCACAATGCGGCCGGTTTCTTTCTGTACTCTGCGAATCAATTTGCCTTCGTCGATCGTCAGCGTCATGGGCTTTTCGCAGTACACGTCTTTGCCTGCAAGCATTGATTCAACCAGTGTCTTGGTGTGCCAGTGATCCGGTGTTGCGACGTGAATGACATCCACATCGTCTCGTTCAATGACTTTGCGGTAATCGTTGTACGTGTCCGCTTTGCCACCCGAAAACCTGTTGGAAAAACTCTCCCGACGACCTTCGTCGACGTCTGCAATGGCCACAACGTCCAGCCAATCCTTGGCGGCATTCATGTTTCCTCCCGCCATACCGCCGGAACCGATGACACCGATGCGAAAACGGTCATTGGGCGACCTTGTTTCGTCGGCCAGTGTCTGCGGATTTGAAAAGAAGTAAGGAGAAAACGCCGCGCTGGCAGCTAAGCTGGATTGCTTCAGAAAGTCTCGACGTTGCTGGTTTGTGGACGACATTAAGCAGTTCTTTCAGTTTTTGGGTTCGCAAACGGTGGGGGTTGGATTGAAAGACCGGGTCTCTGCGTTCCTACGGAGACCGAAACGGCTCGCTGGCCACAACCAGCCGAATCAAATCGCGAAATCCGTTTCCCTGTGCATCTAACTGCTGCAGGATGCGATCGGTGTGGGGGCGGTCCGAGGGCTGAATGTGCCGACCGATGGCATAGGCCAACAGTTTTTCGGTGAGTGCTTTCGCAAACTGCCCCCGTTGTTCCAGCAGAATTGTCTTGAGTCCTTCGACATTGTCAAATCGCTGCCCACCCGGAAGTTCTCCAGAGGCGTCGATTTTGCCCTGTCGACCATACGCGGTTCGCCATCGACCAATCGGGTCGAAGTTCTCCAATGCAAATCCAAGGGGGTCGATTTTTCGATGACAGTCGTAACACATGGCCGTATCACGGTGTTTTCGCAACTGATCACGAATTGTCGTGGCACCGCGGATGTCCGGATCAAGTCCTTCCACGTCCGGTGGCGGCGGCGATGGTGGTGTGCCGAGGATGTTTTCCAGCAGCCACACGCCTCGCACAACCGGCGACGTATCAATGCCGTTGGCCGTCAGCGTCAGGACGCTGGCCTGCCCAAGCAATCCGCCCCGATGAGGGTCGCGTACCTTCACCATCTGGAACCCCGATTCCTTCGGTGGCCGGATGCCGTAATGTCTTGCCAGGGGCCTGTTGACGAAGGTGAAGTCTGAATTCAAAAAATTGGTCACGCTGAGATTCTGATCGATCAGGTATCGCGTAAACAGAAAGGTCTCCTGCCGCATCGCTGTATCGAGATCGTAGTGGTAGAAGGCAGTAAAGCTGCCGCGATCCGGTGGCGTGGAACCGAGGTCCCGCATCGTCAGCCAGCTGTCCAGAAATCCCTGAACAAAAGCGTCAGACCGCGAATCGCTCAGCATGCGTTCAACCTGTGCCTTCAGCACCTCAGGCCGCTTCAACCTGTCGCCCTGAGCCAATTGCCGCAACTCTGCATCCGGCATCGAAGCCCACAGAAAATACGACAACCGCGATGCCAGTCCGGCTTCGCCGGCCGATGCAGCTTCGCTGCCTGATACTGCTTCGCTGCCTGATACTGCTTCGCTGCCTGATACTGCTTCGCTGCCTGGTACTGCTTCGCTGCCTGGTACTGCTTCGCTGCCTGGTACTGCTTCGCCGGCCGTTTTTTTCTCGTCATTCCGCCCCTCACCTTGCAACGGTTCAAGGTACAGAAATTCGGGCGAGCACAGCACTGTCTTCAGACCATCGCCAAAAGCTTCAATTGCCGAACTTCCCTGTTCCTGGCGGAAGACAACGACGTCCATAATGCGGGCGATTTCTTCCGGCTGGACACGCCGGCGGTAAGCTGTGGTCGCGAACTGTGTAAGGTGGTCCCTCATCAGCTCCGTCGAAAGCATCCCCGACTGCACCACACGAATCCAGTCGTCCCCCAGAATGGCACGCTGACCAGCCGTCGGCCATTCATCATGGAACGGACCTTCGATTTCAATTTCATGAATGTGAATTTGTGGCAGTTTTCCGTACTTGATCGCATTAAAGCGAGCTTCCACGATGCCTTTGCTCTTTGGCTTAGGAAACTGGTCGGGATACTTCCTCTGGATTCGCGACCACAAATTACGAGCATCCATCAGCCCGTTGCGAAACGTAAACCGTGGAGTGAACCCAGCGTCCAGCCAGATACGAACGGTGTACCAACGAGCCTCGTCTGCCAGATCGATTTCGGCCAGTAATGGTTCGATGGGTTGTGGTTTGTGCAACGCACCCACCAGGTGATTTCCAGCGACGATTCCCAGACGCAGAGGTTCATCAGGAACAGTGCCCAGAAACGTCGGGTCGTACGGATTCAAACGATGCAGGGCTTCCGCCTTGATTCGCAGCTGATAATAGCCGTCAAAGGGAACGCCTTCCGCGAACGCATGAATTGGTCCGTATGCGCCTTCGTGTTTGTCGGCACCAACGACGTCGTACAGCGTCATGTGCTCAAACCCGTTCGTTTTGCGATGGACCTGGTCGATCTCCGGTTGCTGCCGAAAACCATCTTTAAATATCCATTTCTGCACCTTTGGCTGTTCCAGTGGAAACATCGCTTTGTCAACGACCTGCTCAGCCGCTTCGAGGTACCGAGCCAGCAGGTGACCGGACGTCACAAGCGTTTCGCCGACGTTATCCAGATGTTCTGTCGTCTGGTCACGTGGAAACGCCTGGGTCGGGTCAAACATCGTCATGTTCAAATGCAGAAGATCCCGTACGGTGTTTCGGTACTCGCGTGAATTCAGCCTTCGCAGGACCGACGTCCCCGAGTTTGCCTTCACCGTCTGGTGGAAGTGATTGATTTGGCTGGTCAACTGAATGATGACCTCTCGTCGGTCTTCATTGGACGGTTGCTTTGCTTCCTTCGGTGGCATTTCGCCGTATTTCAGCTGATCAAGAATATCCTGATAGTCGACCAGATCGTTTTCGTTGCGGATCCCTGAGGCCAACCGGTCGAATCGCCGCTCACCGTTTTGCTTTGTTTCGCCGTGACATTTCTGGCAGTAAGTGGCAAGGAACGGTTGCACGGTGTCAGCGAATGACGGTGGTGACGACGCAGGCGAAGATGCATCGTCGACCGCCCGGACATTGCAACAGCACAGAAGTGCGAATGTCGTCCCAAGCAGCCGAAGCGTCCAACACAGGTTCTTCCTGTTCCCTGGTTCACCCCGCGGAACGAGCACATTAGAAAGTCGAAGCCGCAACATCTTCACACCCACTCCAGACCGGTCAATGTGCCGGTGCCCGTGCTGAAGCTGCCCGTCTCGACACCAAATCGCTGCAACATGGAAGCATAGAGATTGCACAAAGGCACTCGTTTGTTGCTTTCTTTCGCATGCTGCTTGTGTTCGCCGTGTCGAAATCCACCGCCAGCCAGAATAATGGGCAGGTCGCTGTTGGTGTGCGAATTGGCGTTGCCCATACCGCTGCCCAGCATTGCCATTGTGCTGTCGAGCAACGTGCCGTCGCCTGCGGGTTCGCGGATTGACTTCAGTTTGTCCAGAAACCGAGCGAACTGCTCCATCTGATACAGTTCAATCTGTACCAGCAGTTCTATGTTATCCGGGTCCTTGCCGTGATGTGACAGGCCGTGGTATCCCTTGCGAATGCCGATGTCTGATGCCGCAAAACTGCCGCCGATTTCAAGCGTGGCGACTCGAGTGGAATCCGTTTGCAGCGCCAGTGCGACCAGGTCGTAGATCGCCGGCAGGTCGGGCGCCAGTCCACGATTTTCCGGTTCGGACATTTTGGTTTTCGGCTTCGCAATCTTCAGCCAGTGGCGATCAAGGTCAAGCTTCGTTTCGACCGCGCGTACCGACGAAAGGTATTCGTCGACTTTCCGTCCGTCGGCCGTGTTGACTCGCTTCTTCAGAGATCTGGCATCACCCAGCACCGCATCAAGAATTGATCCCTGCAACTGAATCCGGTCCACAGCTTTGCGTTTTGCATCTACGTTGTCTTCCACAAACAGCGAGCGGAACAACTCACGGGGACCTGAGATCGGAGGAACTCGCGTCCCCGTGCGCGTCCAGCTCATTTGACAGCCGCCGTGCAGTCCATCGGCAGACCCGATAGTCAATGATGGAAACCGGGTTCGCGAACCAACGAATTCGGCTGCGCGCTGATCAAGGCTGATGCCACCTTCCGGCATGGCCCTCGCCTCAGCGGCTTTCACACCGGTCAAAAAAGTGTGCACTGCAAAGTGGCCACCCTTATGTCCGTGATCAAGGTGTGAAAATAGTGTCAGATCGCGGCGGTGTGCTTCCAGCGGTTGCAACAGCGCTGTCATTTCGTATTCAGCACCAAACGTCTTCGGCCAGAATGCCTCGCCGTACATCCCGAACTCATTGCCAACGCAAACCATGCGACGCGGCGGAGCAGCGTTTTCAGCACCGGCGGCCGCTCGCGGCAGTGACTCAAACGCCGGCAGGGCGACGCAGACGCCTGCGGCCTTCAGAAACGAACGTCGGTCGTTTTTTGTGATCAATGACATGGCGCAGTGCTAAGTGGAGGGCAGGTCAGTTGCCGGGACTATAGACAAGTCAAACGGTGGGTACCCGCATTGTTCCCCATGATCGGCGAATTACCAGCCCATCCTTGATGAATTGGCGGCGGTGGCTCGTGACCGCTCCGAACACTTCCGTGCGAGGATTTCTGAAGACACGGGCTTACCCGAAGTGCTCCATCGCAACATCCTTTACCGCCTTCAGATCCAATTTGCCGGTGCCCAGCAACGGAATGTGTTCCATTTCCAGAAAACTGTCTGCCGAAGGAATCCACAAATTCGGCAGGCCGGCCTGTTGCAGTTCGTCCTGTGCCTGCTTGACGGGCTTACTGAAGGACTTGTGCAGCACAATCAGGCGTTCGCCCTTCTTCGCGTCGGGCACGGCGGTAACAGCACACAGAATTTCCGGTTCATCGGCCAAATCGTCGTCGATGATACGAGTCAGTTCCTGTTCGATGAGAATATGCGGCACCATTTCGCCGCCAATCTTTGAGAATCGGCTCAGGCGACCGGTAATCTCTATGAATCCGTCGTCATCAATTTTCCCGATATCGCCGGTGTCATACCAGCCATCCTTTATCACTTCGGCTGTCTTGTCAGGGCGGTTCAGATAGCCGAGCATCACGTTGGGCCCCTTGATGCGAAGTAGGCCTTCTTCATTCGGCCCAAGCCTTTCTCCGGTCTCCGCGTGAAAAATGGCGGCTTCCGTGTTGGAGATTGGCTGACCAACGGTGCCGTTTCGATTGCGCGAGTCCGCTCCACTGCGACCGGATCTGTTGTCCGGCACATTAAGTGCGGCGGCAGGTGACAGTTCCGTAATTCCGTAAGCTTCGGTTGGTTCGAAGCCGTACTTTTCGTTCCACGCAACACGTAGTTCGGGCGGCATTTTTTCTGCACCCAGCAAAGCCAGATTCACCGTCTTCATCTGATCGTTAGTGCAGCGTTTCATGTACGACTTCAGGAACGTTGGCGTTGCCGCAATGATCGTCACCTTTTGTTTTTCAACCAGGCGGCCGACCATTCGGGAATCCAGCGGATTAAAGTGATAGATCGCACCCGGGTCCATGCAGCAAGGCAGCCACAGGCACACGGTAAAACCGAAGGAATGAAAGAATGGCAGCACGCCGAGAATCACATCGTTACTGTCCAGGTGCAGCATCTGACCGGCCGCGTCCAGATTGGAGATGATGTTATTGTGCGACAGCATCACGCCTTTCGGTTGACCGGTGGACCCGGACGTGAAAATCACGGTCATCAGGTCGTCTGGTTTCGCATTCTGCAGGCCGAGCCTGTTCGTCACCCTGCCCAGTGGCATGAGCCGAGCGACAGCCATCGCCTTAACCTTCGCCAGCAGGCCAATCTGCTCCTTGAGGTCCTCCATGTACACCAGCTCGGCATCCAGATCCATCGGAATCTTTTCCATGAATTTCCGGCTGGTGATAATGCGTTTGACGCCCGCTTCTTTGATACAGAAGTTGACGACATCGACCGTCAGCGTGTAGTTCAGATTGACCGAAACTCTGCCAGCCAGAGACACGGCCACGTTGGCGACAGCTCCTCCGGCCGACGGCGGCAGCAGCAGCCCCACCATCCTGTCGTCGGGCTCCAGCACAGATTCCACGAGCAGCTTGCGAAAGGCCAGAGCCCCCGTCAGAAGCCTGCCGCCCGTTAAATCGGCCCCCGAAGAATCGGCAACTTTTGTACGTCGCCATGCCAGTCGGCACTGACGGATAAAGCGAACAGCGGGAATCATATTGCGGGCCTTTCTACGGCTGGCAGATGCGGCCTTGAGATCCAGCACCTTCTGCCGCACAGCATCGACATCGGTCACCTCTTCGTGTGACATCAGTGTTCCAAAATTGATCGTCACCGGATAGGGCCAGTTCTTAGGCTTCTTCCAAAAGAACTTTCCGCCCTGGTAGCTGAAAATGCTTCCCCAAAGTTCATCCAGGTAAACGGGAAGGACCGGCGCGTCGGTACCTTTCAGGATTTTGATCATTCCTCGCTCAAACTTCAGCAGTTCACCCGTGCGTGAAATCTGACCTTCCGCGAAGATACAGACAAGTTCTCCATTCTTAAGCGCATCACGAGCCATATTGAGCGATTGGACCAGTGCTTTGGGGCCATCGCCACTCTTGATAGGAATGATCTGAAACAGCTTCGACAACCAGCCGATCACACCTCCCTTTACGTAATCGGCGTAAGCAATCATGCGGATCGGACGCGAACTCGCCAGTAGAATCAACACACCGTCGATCCATGTAACATGATTCACCACCAGTAATCCAGGACCCCGCTCAGGGATGTTCTCCACACCGTAAGTTCGCACCCGGTAAACAGTGCGACTGAGCAACCACACCAGAAAACGAATCGTCGCCTGAGGAATCAGCCAGACGACGTACACGACAATAGGCAGCGTGCCCAGACCGGCGATCAAAAAGATCTGGTCTGCCGAGCACCCCATGCCGTTTCGCAGCAAGGGAAACAGTCCGGATACCGCCAGGATACCAACTGCCGTCAACTGATGTCCGGCGGCAAGGATGGCACCCAGTGATTCATGCGGACTGCGGTCCTGCACGTAAGCATTCAGTGGCACATTGAACAGACCGCCGCCAACGCCGATCATGACGAGCGACATCCCAAACAACCACCACGAGTTACCGCACAGGAATGCCAGCAGACACGCTGCGGCCATCATCACCGCTCCCAGCGGCACCATTCCCAATTCGACTCGGCCTCCCGACCAGAACCCGGCCAGCACGCTGCCGACCCCCACTCCGATCGACAGCACGGCCAGGTACTGGCCGACCTCCTGCTGGCTCATTCTCAGGTTCAGGTTCACAAACGTATCGATGTTCAGTTGAGCCAGCGACGCCAGTGACCAGAAGAATCCAATCCCCAGACTGACTCGCAGGATCGGGAGATCCCGAATCAAAAGCTTGAAATCTCGCCAGGATGCAGTGACCACGTTTGCCGGGAAGCGGATCCCAGGGTTGGCCGGCGTCACGTGAGTGATCATGATGCTGGAGACAATGCCGGCACAGGCCACGCCCAGCAACGCGGTGGCAGAGATCCACAGTTCACTGAGACCATCGGGGCCGGTGGCTGCATACAATTCATTCCCCGCGACTGTGCCGACAATCACGGCAATCAGCGTAACCAACCCTGCCAGACCGTTTGCCGCCGACAGTTTTTCTCGAGGGACGATTTCCGGGATGATGCCGAACTTCGCAGTGCTTAACAAAGCACTTTGGGTGCCCATCAGAAACAGCACGGTGTACATGATGGTCAGGTTGCCCAGCCAGATGGACAGCAGCCCCATTGCCATGATCAAAGCTTCGGCGACCTTTAACCAAATGGTGGAACTGCGTTTGCTGAAGCGGTCCGCGACCCATCCCGACCAGGGAGCGAATACGATGAACGGCAGAATGAAAGCGCCCAGACCCAGCGACAGTACGGTCGCCTCATTGGCTTCGCGCTGAGCAGCCGTGAGATCAGGGGCCCTGGTGAAATGATATTTCGCGATCGGAACGATCAGCCAACGAAACATGTTATCGTTGACGGCCGTCAGAAAACTCATCACCAGGTAGCCGACAAACGATGGCGACGTGAGAGATCGCTGAGCGGAATTGGTCGAATCCTCAGACGCAGTCATTGCAATTCCTGGATGAGATCGCCGGTCCTGGCATTGTCGTGACGAAAAGTGTAACTCGGAACACGTCAACCTGCCAGGCTAAGCGCCTGAAGCTGCCGTTGTTGTGCGTCCGATTTCGTGTATTGGACAATGCGCAGATCCGCGATTGTCGCAATGAAACGCGACTTCCTTCGACCTGCACAAATCACCTGTTACGATCGTGGTTATTCGACGGTTTCTACTCTGAGCTTCCATTTCCTGCCATCAGACATCATGACCCACATCGGCCACGAAAACACCGAACAGGACGACGTCGTCTTCTTCGATGGCGTGTGCGGGCTGTGCAATCACACGGTTGACTTTCTAATGTCGAAAGACTGTCGGGCCGTGCTGAAGTTTGCTCCGCTGCAGGGAGAAACAGCGGCGAATCTTGTGCCCGACAGCGTCCGCCGCAACCTTAACACCTTCGTATTCGCGAATCATGGTCGGCTGTACTATCGGTCCGGGGCCATGGCCCGAATTCTGATGCGGATTGGCGGCGTCTGGCGTGTACTTGGCGCCATGTTGTGGCTCATTCCCTGGCCGCTGCGTGACATCGGCTATCGATGCGTCTCGTCCCTTCGCTACCGACTGTTCGGCAAACGCGAGTCCTGTCGTTTACCGACCCCGGAAGAACGCCGCAGGTTTCTTGACTGACGTTTTTTCCTTTCCGTTCCGGAACTCCCGGGCCTGAAACTCACTGATTGACATGCAGTGGCGTTGTGCTTAACGTACCTTACATTCTTTCACCGCCCCGGACTCGTAATCGGGGTCAGTCCCGCCTCTCGCTGCTGCCGTCTTCATCTGCCGTGTCTCGCACCGAAACATAGACAACTCATTGGTTTTTCGTGTTACAAAGTACACAGGAACGATGATTCGGTGACATATTCACGAAGCACTTCAACAAATGTGGATCCTGAAATGAGGAATTTCAAACACTCAATCCTTGTCGTTCTGAGCCTGGTAATCGCCTCTAACGGTGCATCTGCTGATCCATGGGCTCAACAGATGGTGGCCACAAGGAAAATTGACTTCGGGGTCATTGCAACAGGGTCTGAGGCGAAGAAGCTGATTGAGGTAAAGAATGTGTATCCCGGGGTAGTACACATTTCCAACGTCAGCACGACTTGCGGATGTTCCGCCGCCACGACCGGCAAACAGACACTTCAGCCAGGCGAATCGACGTACGTTGAAGTGCAGATGAATACTCAGAAATTCAGCCGTCGAAAAGACTCAAACCTGATCATTGTGTTTAACAGTCCACGGTTTGCCGAACTGAGGATTCCGATTTCCGCGTACATTCGAACCGACGTTGTGATCTCTCCTGGCCTGCTGGATTTCGGTGAGATCGAAAACGGCACGGAAGGCACGGCTGTTGTTAACATTGCTTACGCTGGCCGTTCCGACTGGAATATTGTCGATGTCAAGTTCGGCAACAAAGACATGAAGGCAACCCTCAGCCCGCCTCAACACTCTGCGGGAATGGTCAAATTCCAACTGACGTTAACATTGAGCGGCGACGCAGAAGTGGGCCGTATCCGTGATCGCGTGACAATCGTCACCAATGACCGTACGAACCCTTATGTGCCATTGATGGTGGATGGCCATGTGGCTTCGGAATTCACAATCGTTCCCCGCGCGATCGATGTTGGCGTTGTCCCGGCCGGAAAAACGGCAACCAGGCAGATCGTTGTCAAAGGCAAGGCACCTTTCACGATTGATTCTGTCAATTGTGAAGGCATGGCCGACTGCTTCGAAGCTGCGATCAGCAAAGACGCACGAAAGATCCACTCCGTCCCGATCGAATTCGTCGCGCCGAATCGCCTCGGAAGATTCTCTGAACAACTGATCGTGAAGATCAACGGCCGTGAGGAGCTGCTGCGTCTGAACGTCACGGGCACAATTGTTAACTGAGCCGCCGCCGAGACGAAAGCAGAATTGCCGACAATCGGTCGGTTAAGGTCCCGCCTTCTGCAGACGCCGATCAGTCAACAGGTTACGACCGATGAATCGATATCGCAGTTGTTTCTGACTTCGAAAACAGCGGGCTACAGCGTTTCACACTGACTTGTGGCCGCGAACTGCGATTTTTTCAATAGCCGTCCCGTTACTCCCACGAGCCAGTATCGTTCGCGACAATAAGCAGCCTCTAGTGCCGCAAATCGTAGTTGACGGCCCACGAGTCGAGAAATCAACGTAGATTACCAGTGAATTTTGCTTTGTAGTCT
>JAAERP010000015.1 GCA_024230215.1 Fuerstiella sp.
AAGGTAATGTTCGGTAATGCCGATCGCGACTTCCGCAGGGCTGGCCATTGGATTGTCCACCAAGGCGTTCAGTGCGTGCCGGTAATCAAAGCCATCTACAGGAATCAGCTCTTCTGAGGCTACCAGATAGTTCGTTCCAGTACTTTGAAGTGCGTGAGCGACTTCGGCCATCGCCATCAGACATGCGTCATAGGCAACGATGTCGACGGGTGTATTGAGTGCGGTCAGCGCACTTCCTACTTCTTCAAGACTGAGATGGTCCACTTCCTGATTATCACGATCATCAAAGTTCGATCCATCGATCCCCCGGCCATGATCCCACATCACCAGCAGGTAGTTTTCTGCAGGTGCCTGTTGCTGGGACCAAGTGACAAAGTTGGTCAGAACGGCAGGGTCGCCAGAATTGACCTCGTCCATCGAGACATCAAAGGAGGTCCGGACAACATCCATGTCTCCATCGGCCACAAGTTGGGCCTGACCGGCTGTCCCCCAGGCAGATTGCGAACCGTTTCCTGTGGAGTAGGTCGTCTGTACGGAAGACTGATCCCAGAAAACGGTCACATTCACGGTATCGCTGAGCCCATTCTGCAGCGCCCACTCAAGTTCGTTGACATCTTGGTGAGCGAATTCATTGAGATCACTTCCCGTCATGTAGACCATCACGGTCCATTGATCATCAGGATCGGGAAGATCCGGATCGTCTGCCTGGGTGGGCAACTGAGCAATCAGGCCATAGTTGTAAATCACGCTATCTGAAGACACGTTGACCAGATAACGTCCAGATTCCAGGCCGGCCAATGAAATACGGTGACCATGGGGATCCACGGACTGACCCACAGCATTCAACTGATCATCAAATAGCTCAATGGAAGCTGACGTGGTGACATCGGTGGAGAAGGTGATGAAGTGTTCCCCGGTTCCGGTGCCAATGGTCTCAAAGGCAAACCAATCCGTGTCGAGTGTATCGTCGCTGCGATAATGCAGTGTTAACGGCTTGTTGTTGCGATAGTGCCACAGGTTGTTGCCGCTAACGCCGCCGAAGTCATAAGCCTCGT
>JAAERP010000016.1 GCA_024230215.1 Fuerstiella sp.
AGCCCCAGATTCCTTTGTAAGACATGTCCATGCCGAATTTGCACTCGCCCGTGGTTTCGACGATAGAACCGTCCATATCGACCGTGGCACAGTCGAAGAATTCTTCCGGCTGCGTGTTCCACACGTTTCGTCGAGCCTCGTCAATTGCGGTATGCAGACAGTCAATGTCCGCCTTGCTTTCAAAACGTCGACAGAAGTCTCCGGCAGTCGACGCATCAGGAATGCGTTTGCCCTCATCCGTTGATCACTGAATTTCGCCAGGATGGTGGCCTCAATCTTTTTCTCCAGTTGAGCAATCTCCGTCGCCTTTCGCTTGTCCGATTTCGCCTGGTCTTTGCGAACGACGACCTTTGACTGATAGTCTTTCAGCGTTTCATTCAGGAAATCAGAAAACGGTTCCGGCTGACAGTTGACTGAAGTTTTGAACTCTTCTCGACGGTTAGGTCCGGACCAGCCGAGCGGATGTTCTCCGTCGGGGTCCAGAACGATGCTCCTCGAAAAGCCGCCTCGGTAATTCGCGACATCCTTTCCATTCGTACGGTTGTATCTTTCCAGGAATGGCTTCCTCCAGATCTCCAGCCCGGCCCATTCCGGCCAGCCTTCACTAAAGACATCAATAGAAACCGGGATAAAGTTGTCATTGATCAACGTGATCACGTTTCGGTCCGAAAGCACACGGCCTCGGGTAATGATACCCGCTTGTCAGCATCGACCGCCGTACATTTCCCCTTTGCCCGGAACGTGAACAAACACGAACACCGGCTTGTTCTGTTTGATCGCCTGATCAATCGCAGTATCGCTGTCCGCCCATTTGATCTGATCTCTCCACCGATTTGCGGCAGCTTCCTCAATTGCTCCATCACGAAACTCTGCAAATCCTTTATACCACAGAGCATCCGAAAATCGCTGAGCCTCACTTGCTCTGAGTTTCCTGATACTCTCCTGGAGTTCGGTCGCATCCTGGGCATAAGAACCGGCCGCTGCGGATACGACGACAAGTAAAGAACACACTATTCGTAGCATCGTTTACAGACCTCGCGAAGATGAGTTTTCTGAGAAAGCCGTCCGCAACTGCCGCGAACTGTGAAGAAACTTTAGTTGGACAGGTTCAGGGCCAGCGTGCTGTTGTTGCGAACGCGAACGTATTCTTTTCCGTCGAGTTCTCCCTTAGTCTGTTCGGTGTACGAAGCGCGGATTGACAGCAAGCCACTTTTGGGCAGCGTGAAGCTGAACTCGCCTTTGTCGTTCAGTTCTGCGGTGACTCGCGAAACCTGCCCGGCGATGACTTCGTTGCTGAAGATCGGGCCTTTGAGTGATAGCTCCGCATCGACAGCCGGCTTGCCGTGCCACAGAACCTGCAGTGTAAGCTTGTCGCCATCAACGCGAGGGACGATGTCCAATTCAACGTGATTCGAAGAGTCGATCGTGTTCCATTTCCCGTTTGCGCTCGGACAATATGTCTTTCCGCAACTATTCATCAGCGTGTTCTTTCCGTGAAATGGCAGTACTCGACCAGCTCCGGCAAGGACAAATGCCGATGCGGTATTGCCCAGCGGTGTTGCGATCAGAGAGGTTTCACCCACAGCCGTGCTGAGTTCCTTCGTGTCACCTGCTGCGGTGATTTGCTGCACGGGGACTCCGACCAGATTTTTCAGAAATTCCGGTTTGTCGGGAGCGGCCGATTCGCTGACGTAGATCTGAACCCGTCCAGGGTCATTGCCGATCACGAGCCATGGAAAATGAGCGTTCGCGGTGCTGGACAAGAACATCGCCATCAGCAATGCCGTCAAAGAGATCTGATAAGGCTTCATCTGAAATTCCTTTGTCATTATTAAGGGGGTAGAGGTGAATTCGTTATTCGTCGCTTGATGTCGCGTTTGTTCTCGTTGTTCGTTCCTGACTTGGCGGTGGCTCTTTGGGCGATGAGTTCTCTGTGTCAGCAGTTGTGCTGCGACGCGGTGGGTTTCCTGCATCAGTTGTGCCACCCGGTCGTCCGCCACCGGCACCCTGCCGCCCACCGCCGAAACCTTGTCGTCCGCCACTTGTGGCAGAACTGCCTCGACGCCCCGAATCAGTCGCCGGGCCGTCTGATCGCCCACTGTTTGTTGTCGTGCCGCCACGACTGCTGGTTTTTGCCGGGCCGCCGCGTCTGCCAGCTGTGGCAAGCTGATCGTGCATGCCAACGGTCAGGACGACGGCACTCAGAATGCTGACGATGAAGAACCCACTGCCGAGCAACCGCGTCTTCTTGAGTTGCCACCACATCAGGAGGCCAGACAGCGCCCAAAACACCATTGAGACAAACATCAGATCAACCTGTAGCGCCCAGAGCCATTTGATGTTGTAGTGAGGCGAATACATCCGCGCCATGTGCATCCGCTGCAAGAACGACTTCACTTCCGTCGCAGGAAGCGAATCTTCTCGCAACGCGCTGACAGCCCCTGTGCCCAGGTTGTACGTCACCACAGAAGGCACACCATCGACTTCAGCGGAAAACACTAAACCGGGGGCACGCCGCCCCGAGTTCGCATCGGCAGACGGCAACTCTAATTCGGTCAGTATTTTCGGAAACAGTTCCTGCGCTTCGGCCAGCGCATTGTGTGCAATCGTCGCTGAGGTCACCGTTTCCAGAGGATTCGCCGGCGGGCCGCCTGCCTGGGATTCGTCTTCGTCTTTGGAATACGTCGTACGGATTTCTCCGGCACCGGTGATCGGATCAAGACTGACCTGATGCGACGCGTTATCTGCAGTCACGGTGTAGCTGAAGAACCGATTGAATTGCGGAGCTCGGGCATCCGTCAGATTGATCAAAGGGCCATCCGCCAATGACGATGATCTGTTCAGGTCATCGACAATTTCCGCCGCCATCGCATCCGGAGTCGCAAGCTGCCCCAGTCGCCCATCGACAACGTCACTGGCCATGAATGTCGTTACCTGGTCGCCGGTGAAATAGCGAGGATGGTTGAAGAACCATCCTGTGAATCCGTAAAGCAGTACGAACGGAAACATAAAGATCCCTGAGTACAGGTGAATCTTCCGAATCAGTTTCATCGTGGAAGTCCAAGCCCTGCTTTTCCTTCTGGATTGATCTACAGGCCTGGCAACCGGGACTTCGATTTGTGAGCCGGTACCTGCAGTAACGCGAATGGCCTCAAGCGGACTTGCCTTGGTATCTGACGAAAGTGGGTCAAATGTTGCGGACATAGATCAAGCCTAAAGACAGAACCGAAGGAGACAGTCCGTGCCGGAAACAGTTTTTGAAACGAATGGGGTACTCACAAACAGGCTGCCGACTCGGTCATGGCCGGTTGATTATCAACAACACGTAGCTCCACGCCGCAGCGTTGCAAGCTACCTTCGGCAAGCCGTACGCCGGTTAACAACTCAACAGCAACAGCTCCGCACGCAAAACGACCTGTCAGCAACAGGAACGCATACTCGCCCGGGCGATCCGTCGCAGCAACATCGCGGTGTGCCCAGTGGAGAGGCATTGCGCCTCCCCACACTTGCACTCAGGCTGAAGAGTCTTAGAACTCTCCGATGACGTTTCCGTCGTTTCTGGAAAACAGATTGTGCTGCAAATCAATGTCGATACTGTCGCTCAGGCCACGCACACTACCATCACACAACGCAACGTTAGCAATGCCCGTATGATTGCTCCGCGGCCCCATTGCCAGATAAGCTCGGATCGACAGATCGGGAAACGGACTGTTTGGGCCGAACCACCCGTTGATCGCACCGCCGCCGCTGCCGAAGCCGGAAATCCAGACGCTCCCACGTCTTCCCATCCAGGCACTGTGCGACGCAATGAACGCTTCCGGAGCCTCTGTGAGCGTGCGATCGCGAAACGCCTGCATGTCCGCGACACTCCTTCCGGAACCACGCGCCATGAATTTCTGTATCTCACGGTGACTGGTCACACGTGTCGCATCCTGACCTAGTCCCATCAATGTCTCAGCGAAGCAGACCGTGTTGGTTGTTCCGTCCGTAATATCACGAAACTTCACTTTCGATCCGGACCACGCGATGCCGTCGGTCCGAGCGCCCATCGACACGTTGTTTCCGGTTCCGCTACCGATATTGATCGCATAGTTGAGCCCTGCGAATTCGAAGGTGCCTCCCGAACTTCCGCGGGAGACAAATACCGGCTTGACAGCCGGGACGTCATCGCTGGGACACGTAAAAAATGAAACCGGAATTCGTGAAGTGACGTCGTGAGGCGGATTGTATCCTCTGCTCGAACGACCGAGCGGCGTATTGAAATCAACGAGACCGTGAAGGTTGCCTTGGTCACAGTACGGCAGCAACTGAGCCTGTGCCGAGAAGGAGTAGCTGATCGTGCCACCAATCAGCGGAAAGACCGTGTGAGTACTTTCGTAGTTGTGCAGCGCCAACGCGATTTGCTTCAGGTTGTTCTTACACTGCGTTCGCCTGGCAGCTTCACGAGCCTGCTGTACGGCGGGAAGAAGAAGGGCGATCAGAATTGCAATGATCGCAATCACAACAAGCAGTTCGATGAGAGTGAAGCCCCGCAGGCTTCGCGCATTCGCATTGGTAGCGGCTTTCATTGCCACGCTCCTGTGTAGAGGAAGTGAAATTGCGTCGAATCGAGGTGAATTCCCCGATTCATAAGCGTGGCTGGCTGGCTACAGTCAAATTGTTTGCTGGCTGGCTTAAGATGCTGAGATTGAATCTCAGTCTCAGTAATAATAACGGCAACCGGGGCGTAGTCAATCGTCGTGCCACGATTTAGGGTCAAAAAGTTATAAGAGAGATCCGGACAGGGGGCGACTTCCTCAGAGTCGATTTACCAAAGCAAGTCCCGGGACCTTATTGACGCCGACGACAAATCCCATTCATGCGTTCCTAACGACCAGAGGAAACCGAACAGTTGTTGTTGCCTTCGAACGCCTTTCAGACCGCCAGTTGGCTGACGAGTTGATACGTTGCGGCTGCGGCAGCCCACGCAACCGCAGTCATGAAGAAGAACTGAAACACGGCCCACTTCCACGAACCAGTCTCGCGGCGAGTCACGGCCTGAGTCGGCAGGCACTGCATCGCCAGGACGAAGAAGACCAGAAGGCTTAAGCCGGTTGCGGTCGTAAAGACCGGGCTGCCGTCTTCCCGCTTCTGTCGCCGCAGTGTTTCGACCAGCGTGGCTTCATCTTCCGCAGCTTCCTCGCCGATTCCGTAGACAATTGCCAGTGTTGACACAACGACTTCGCGAGCACCAAACGATGTCATCACGCCAACGTTAATCTTCCAGTCAAATCCCAGCGGTTCGAACACCGGTTCAACCAGTTTGCCGGCCCAGCCTGCAAATGAATACTCCAATGCCTGAGCTTCCGGCGGACGGTCGGCCAGTAACTGCGATTCCGGTATCTTCGGCCAAGTGGCGAGTGCCCAGAGGACAACAGAAATCAGCAGTATCACCGTACCGGCTTGTCGGATAAACACAGTCGCACGATCGATGACTGTCAAAAATGCGTTTCGCAGCCTCGGTCTTCGGAAGGCAGGCAGCTCAATCACCAGCGGAACAGCATCTCCTTTCAGGACGGTCTTCTTCAGGCACCATGCGGAGCCAAGAGCTGCAACAATGCCAAGCAGATAGGCTCCGACGAAAGCCGCAGCCGCTTCCGCCCGTGAATCACTGAAAAGCAGCGCCGTTACCATTGCATAAACCGGAAGTCTTGCGGAGCAGGTGAGAAACGGCAACACAAGAATTGTGACCAGTCTGTCTCGCCAGCTCTCAATGACACGAGCCGCCATGATTCCCGGGATGGCGCAGGCATGGGCGGACAACATCGGTACAAACGCCTTGCCTGGCAAACCGACGAATCGCATCAGTCGTTCCATTACGAAGGCTGCACGAGCCATGTAGCCGCTGTCTTCCAGCAGCGAAATGAAGAAGAACAGAATGCTGATCTGCGGAAGAAAGATGATAACGCCGCCGATACCGCCGATGATTCCGTCAACAAGCAGCGACTCAAAGTCCTCCGTTGAAAGAAACGCAATGGCACCTGACACGATGACTGCCGCAAACGTGTTCTTCTTAGTCCACGGAATTCCTGCCGCAGCGTACGTCCCTGCCATCACCAGCATGGCAACTCCGCCCGTCGACAGCATCCACAAAGATCGAGGCAGATCGCGAGGAATCCATCGTGCAGCTTGGTCACCCAGATAGCCGAAGGCACCGTCAATGAGGTCCATCGGAATGCCAGCCAGCGAGAAGATCAGATAGAACACGCCGAACATCAGAGCTGAGAACGCCAGCACACCGAGGATGGGATGCGTCAGAATTCGGTCGAGCAAAGAAACTCGGGGGCCTTTATTGGCCGGGGAATCAACCGCATTTGCCACCGTTTGTTCGGCCCAGTCGTAACGCGCCGCGAAAGTGCAGCCGGTACATCCGACATTACAGGAAGTGTGGTCGCTTTCCAGAACGTTGAGAGCAGGTCGTTTCAGTGTATTCAGTACCTCAGCAAACCGTTCGATTCCTTCGCCCGTCCGAGCGCTCACTGACACAATCGGACAGCTTAGTTCTTTGCCTAGTTTCGCCTCGTCAACAACAATTTCCTGAAGTGTCGCGGCGTCCTTAAGCGTCAGGACAACGAACATTGGGATGTTCAGGTCGCGGACCTCGCTGGCCAGATAGAGCCCTTGCGCCACAGCAGTCGAGTCGATGACAACAGCAACCACGTCGGGGCGGGATTCGGCGACAATTGTGTCACGAGCAACTTTTTCCTCGGGACTCAACGCATCAAGGCTGTACATCCCGGGAAGGTCGATCAGTTCAACTCGACCGGACTGACTACTCCACGTGCCGTGACGAACATCGACGGTTATACCGGGATAATTTGCAGTCCTCGCTCGCAATCCGGTCAGGCGATTAAACAACGTTGTCTTACCCGTATTCGGATGGCCCACCAGGGCAACACGGAACAAGTCGTTGGTCCCCTCACAAACACCCACTCGTGACGGTGATGTACCAGCATCCGATCCCCCTTCCGCTCAGGACGAAGATAAGAACGAAGAACAGACTGATTCAAACAAAACGTGGGTCCCATCTCAGACTCCGACACACAACAACACCGATTTTTCTTCAGACGAAACCAAGAAACCCGACCTCGATCCCAACATGACGTTTGTCCCCTCCCAGACGTCAACGGCTGACGGACACCGGGCGCCACCGGGAGGTCACGATAGTGCCGATGAATCCGGCAACGATGGGTTCGACGGAACCGTCGCTATGGGCGACCTGACTGACCAGAACGACGTAAAGACTTCCGACTCAGAGATGGGCACAGTCGTAGTGCCGCAACCCGATTCGGTATCGCCAACGGACAGCGCCTTTGCTGCAACCATGGGTGGCCCCATCGAGACTGACACGGAGAACGCAGATGACTTCTCCAAAACGATAGGCATGGGAGGACTCGCGGAAGACGAACACGACGACTGGCAGACGGACGCGTCGCGCGACTC
Source organism: Fuerstiella sp. (assembly GCA_024230215.1). Classification (GTDB taxonomy): domain Bacteria; phylum Planctomycetota; class Planctomycetia; order Planctomycetales; family Planctomycetaceae; genus Fuerstiella. Next base: position 7,483 of record JAAERP010000016.1, read on the forward strand.
CACGACGGATACGATTGTGGGATCTGACGACGGACTGTCGGCACCAAGTGATTCCGCAGCCGGAAAACTGACACAGCTCTGGAGCAAGCAGTCGGGCGACGGCCTGAACATTCGAAGTCGTCCGGTCGCCGGAGACGGTCAGTTCGGAAGCATTGCCAAGGTCGATAGACCGGACTACCAGATCGTCAAGAAACTGGCTGAAGGCGGGATGGGGGCAATTTACATTGCCAAACAGACATCGCTGGACCGCGAGCTTGCGATCAAAACCCTGAAACCTCTGAAGGAACGGGAAAAGAAGAGCTATCAGTCTCAGGGCCGCATGTCACAGATCGAGCAACAGCGCCGAGAAATGTTCTTTTCGGAAGCATTGGTCACGTCAAATCTGGTGCACCCACACATTATCCCAATTCACGACCTCTGCCAGACGGTGGACGAGGCTCCGTTCTATTCCATGAAGCTGGTAAACGGCACGCCCTGGAATGAGCTGATTGTGGATATGCCGCAGGAAGAAAACCTTGAGGTGCTGCACAAGGTCTGTGATGCGATGGCGTACGCACATCACAACGGAGTGGTAAACCGCGACCTGAAGCCGGAAAACGTCATGCTGGGAGAGTTCGGCGAAGTCCTGGTACTGGACTGGGGGCTGGCCGTTCCGGCGCTGGAGTCCGACAAAAAACAGTTTGCGTCAGCAACGGCATCGTTTGGGGCGGGCACTCCGGCCTACATGTCTCCGGAACTCTGGACTGGCCCGCCCGAAGCAATCAGTACATGGAGCGACATTTACCTACTGGGGGCCATTCTGTTTGAAGCGATCACGGGTAAGGCTCCTCACAAGTTTCCGGAACCCGATTCCAAAGCGGGTAAGTCCGGATTGTGGGTGGTCATCGACAGCGTGGTGCGTCAAAACATAATCCGCGAGACGTCGGCATCAGGCGAACTGTTGGATATCGCCCTGAAAGCGATGTCCACAGACCGGAATCAGCGACATCACACCGTACTGGAATTCCAGGAAGCGATTAAGGAATTCCAGAAGCATGAAGAAAGTCGTCATCTTGCCAATCGAGCCACTCAGACGTTGGCAGAAACGGATACGACTGGTGGAAAAGGAGGTTACCAGAATTACCAGACGGCGGCCGCTCTGTTCGACGAAGCACACGTGGCGTGGCCCGAAAACGAAGATGCACGCGTTGGTCTTCGCAACACGCGGCTGGCCTACGCGCAGCTCGCACACCGGAAAGGCGACTTTGACCTCGGGCTGCAGATTGCCGCCCGGGAAGATGGCAAGGACTTCGCGGACCTCACGGAAAAACTGTCCCGCGCTCGACGGCTCCGCAATGGGCTGAAATACGCAACCATGGCCGCGGTCATGATCATCGTTGTAGTGGGAGCCATTTCGTATAAACAGACGCTGGAAATCACTGAGCTGTATGGCGACAAAGAATCGCTGGAGCAGGAGAAGGGTGATCTGGAAATTGCAAAAACGAATGCGATCAAGGACCAACTTATCGCTGTAAGGGCAAAAGGACAAGCGGAAGAGCTGACGCTGCTCGCTCAACGCGACCAGAAAGATGCGGAAAAGAAACGGTTAGCGGCTGTAGCACTGCATGCCGAAGCCGTAAGCAGCCTCATGAAAATTGAGATTGAGGTCGACAGCCTTAACCAGCAGAAAATCGAGTTGGCTGCAGACAAGGCGCGCCTTACCAAAGAAAAAGTGCGGGCCGACGTTGATCTTCGCAACGCGTCTATCGCCAGTCTCATTCGAAGTGCCGACTACGCTGGCGCATTGCAACACGTTGAAAAACTAATGACCGCACTCGAGGAAGAAGAGTCGCTGGCAGAACTGCCGGAAATCGAAAAGAAAGAGCGAATCAAGGAACTCAAAGCTCGACAGCGACAGCTATTGAAACGGGCTCACGCCACAGAAGCGCCGGTGCAGACTCAGGTCATCAGCCCTTCCGGTAGGACAATCGTGTGGGGTGACAGCGAAGGCGAGCTTGTTGTCTTCAGAATGGAAGACGCATCGAACACCCTTCCAGATGCGCCAATGGCACACTTTTCCGCAGAAGCCGCCGTGTCCGTGGTTCGGATCAGTGACGATGAGGATCTGATCGTGGCCGCCGCCGGAACAGTGCTGCACCTGTATCGTCTCTCAGACAATGACCACAGGACCATAGAAGGCCACAACAGGAACGTCACCACGATAGAACTGGCGGACGGATTTTTGCTGGCAGCTGACAGCGGCGGGAGCATTCGAGCGTGGGACTTCAGCACCCTGGAACAGCGGTGGTCGATACAAAGCAGTTCCAGCATTCGAGACCTTGCTATTCTGCCACAGGCTGGCTGTTTCCTGTACGCGGGATCGCGCGGAGGCGAATCATCTGACGTGCTCGCTTACCGGTTGCCACCGGAATCCAGCCCCACGGATCGACCAGAACGCCTGGGGCAGTTGCGTTTTCCACGGAACCGTAACTACCCAGCGAATCGAATCGCTGTTTCACCCGACGAGCGGCTACTGCTGATCAGCAACAGCCGAAACGGTGAGGTCATGATGCTGCCACGCAGAGCAGACGCGGACACATCCGAACGGGACCGGTTTCCGTTTGTTCACGCCGCAAATCTGGCTGCTGACAACATCAGGAATTGGGTCTACGGCAGACACCACCGGCCGGTCAATGACATTGAATTCTCTGCAGACGGAAATCGCGTCGTGACCGCCTCCGAAGATCGGTCCATTGGTGTGTGGGAATTGTCACGCCTGGATGACAGCGCGCCGCTGACGGACAGGATGACACTGCTGCAAAGACTGGAAGGCCATGGGGCTCGCGTCAACGCAGCCGGGTTTCTTGATCCATCCGGTACACGAGTTTTGTCGGCGAGCGCAGACTGGTATTGTCGTTTCTGGAATGTTTCGGAGTACGAAGACGAACGCGACGCCATCGAGAAGCTCTTTAAACTCAATACAGTGAACTCTCTGAGACCCGCCGGAAGCATCCAGCCAGCAACGGTGCAGCAGCGTCCGCCGCAGCGGATCGCCACAGTCAGCTGGTCTGCGGATGGTCAACGACTTGCGGCGGTTGTGGATGGAAACCTGCAGATTTTTTCCACTGCAACGTGGCAGGTAGAAAAAGTCATGAAAGCTCCTGGCCTGGGTATCGCTGACGCCGTGTTCGCCCCTCAGGCACCTTCCCATTCGCCAGGCAGTGGCAATTCAAAACATAAGGCCAGCGCCACAGACGTGATCGCCACGTTCGACGGTACGGCCGCCCATCTCTGGAACCTTGACAACAATGCTCACCTGGCTGACTTTCGCCCACTGTTCGCCGTGCAGTCGACTGCGCTTTCGGATGATTCTGAGCACCCGCTGCTGCTGACAGGTGATCGAGCTGTACGAATTTTTCAAGCAGACGCAGACAGTCCGCAGTACGGACACGCGCTCTCGAAAATCAGTGATCCCCATCGAGGTGTTGTGACAAGCCTTTCGTTTGCCAGGGGAAATCGCCTTTTCGCCAGCGGTGGTGCCGACGGATCGGCAGCACTGTGGGAATGGAATTCAGACACCAACGAGTCACGCCTCGTCAGGTGGATTCGAACTGAAGGCGCCGCCATTGTGCATCTCGCATGGTCGCCCGATGGGAGAGACATTCTGGTGGTGTCTGCCGATGGTCACGTCAGTGTCGTTTCCACTGATGACCCGGGAAAGAGGCTAATGAACATTAAAGTTGACGCCGCGGATCCACTTCAACTGGAATGCGGCGACTACTCCGGGGACGGAGATTCAATTGCTGTCGGTGGGCAGATGACAGACAGTGGCGAGAGTGTTGGGTGGGTTTACACGATCAACAAAGATAGCCCCACGCGACCTCACCTGCACTGCACGATCAACGGACACGACGCAGGTGGCATCCGCAGTCTGGCCTTCCCGCCCGATTCGGCGTACATTGTCACCGGCGGTGCAGATGGTGCCACCATTGCCTGGAACTGGCAGCCTCAGCGACGGCAAGCTGTTTCAATACAGGCCTACGAAGCTTACCAGTTCCTCGTCGATGGCGACGTCAACGCCCACCAATCGCCGATCAATTCGCTGGCGGTGTCTTCGAACGGCAACATCGCGACCGCCAGCGACAACGGCACGGCCATTGTCTGGAAGAATCCGTTTGCAAAGTAGCCGTCTTCTTCTGTCGTAAACGGAATCTACGGGTCGAGCATTGGAAATGAGCAGGCCTCCGGACACAGCATCCGGACAACGCAGAGCCTCCCCACCCTGGCGAAAACGGCCTGCCAACTTCCGAGTAAACTCGAGGCATCGTTTCAATCAAACCGAGGGTGAAAACGGGAAAACAAATGGCGAAGATTTCGCGGCGATGGAAGCCCCTACGAACTCGCGCAGACTACACAAAATCCGGTGAATCTCAGTTGTTTTTCTGGCCAACGCGTTCTTGTGGTCCGATCTAACAGGCATACAAGATTTAGTGTTGACAGTTTTGCAAAGCCCATTATATTGCGCATAGACATTAACAACGGGCTGCCCGCCACGGTGGGTTTTTTTGCCACAACGTGTTGTCACTGGCCTACTTGGGTGAGTGTGCTACGAGTGGTTTGACATGGCTGCGAACGTTAATATCTTTCCCCGCACGGATGCCAACTTTCGACAGGAGGTCGACCTCACAAGTCAGCCGGAATCAGCAACACCGACTGTCACTTTTGCTGTACCCATCTTCAGCTATTCAGACCGCCACAGGCGTGTTCGCTGAATCCCAGGACAGTTTTCTTTTGTGATTGATGCTGCGCAGCATGTAATGTTGTGGGCTGTGGGGAGTCGTCCCTGGTCAGACGACTGTTTTTCATTTTCTGATGGAACATCTACGCAGGATGCGTAGCTTTCACCTGGACGAAAGATAGGAGAGCGACTAATGATTCGTGCACGATCGGAATGGGTTGTCCGCAAACGAGATGGACGCGTGGTGCCGTTTGACGACGGTTTGATTGGCCGAGCAATCGCCAACGCGTTTCGCGCTGAGTTGAACTTTGCTGACGGTCAGCCACTGGATGAAAAGACTGATCAGGAAATCCGCGAGATTACGGAAGAGATTTCCGCTACGGTTGCCGAGGATGCCGCGACGGACCATGGTAGCGACGTGGAAGCCGTGCAGGACACGGTTGAACTGCTGCTGATGAAACGGGGGCACTACCGTGTGGCTCGTCGATATATCGTCTACCGTGCTGAACACGAAAAGATCCGCGTGCTCATGCAGCCTGAAGGGCCGGAGGACGAAGCAGAATCATCCCGCCCTCGGGTCTCCATCAAGCTCGAAGATGGCGTTTCCGTTCCGTTTGATGCCACACGAATCCGTCGCCGCTGCGAGTTAGCGTGTGCCGGACTTTCCGACTGCGAACCGGAAGTGCTTCTGCAGGAAGTCGTAAAATCGACCTTCGACGGTATTTCCATCGCGGAGATCTATCGAGCGATGATTCTTGCGGCTCGGGCACGCATTGAAGTTGACCCGGCCTACGATGTTGTGGCTGCTCGTCTGTTGAGAATGGTAATCGCCAACGAAGCTTTGGGTAGCGCTCCGACGGACGCAGACGATTTCAACAAGCTCTATCGAAATCAGTTTGAACACTACGTAATCGACGGGATCGTCGCCGATCGACTGACACCGGATCTGCGTAAGTACGATTTGACTCAACTGGCGACTGCACTGAAGCCGGAGAACGACGGTCTGTTCAAGTATCCGGGCATGCAGGCCATTTACGATCGTTATTTGCTCCATATTGACGGTCGACGGATTGAAACACCGCAATACTTCTGGATGCGAGTCTCCATGGGGCTGGCAATAAACGAAGAACACAGGGAAGAGCGGGCGATTGAATTCTACAACATGCTGTCGAGCATGCGGTTTACCTCCGCTACTCCTACGCTGTTCAATTCGGCCACCATTCATCCTCAACTGAGTTCGTGTTACCTGTCCACGGTCACCGACGATCTGGACCACATTTTCAAGTGTGTTTCGGACAATGCGAAGCTTAGTAAATGGGCCGGGGGGCTGGGCAATGACTGGACGGGCATCCGTGCGACCAATTCCTATATTAAGGGAACCAACGGTCGGAGTCAGGGAGTAATTCCGTTCTTGAAGGTGGTCAATGACACGGCCGTTGCCGTCAATCAGGGAGGCAAGCGAAAAGGTGCTGTGTGTTCGTACCTCGAAACGTGGCACATGGATCTTGAAGAATTTCTTGACCTGCGGAAGAACACGGGGGATGACCGCCGTCGTACTCACGACATGCACACGGCGAACTGGATTCCCGACCTGTTCATGAAACGAGTTCAGCAGGAGGGGGAATGGACATTATTCAGTCCGGACGAAGTACCCGATCTGCACGACCTTGTCGGCAAAGCGTTTGAAGAACGCTATGAACATTATGAACGACAGGCTGACGAAGGCAAAATCGACATGTTTCGTCGGATGCCGGCCGTCGAACTGTGGCGCAAGATGCTGACTCGCGTTTTTGAGACCGGTCATCCGTGGATTACATGGAAGGATCCGTCCAACGTGCGGTCGCCACAGGATCACTGTGGTGTCGTGCACAGCAGCAATCTGTGTACGGAGATTCTGTTGAATACGTCTGCAGACGAAACAGCAGTCTGCAATCTCGGGTCGATCAACCTGCGTAGACATGTGGTTGCCGGCCAGTTGGACCTGCACATGCTGGAGGAAACGGTTCGAACGGCTATGCGGATGCTCGATAATGTTATCGACATCAACTACTACCCGACCGACGAAGCTCGTAGCTCCAATCAGAAGCACCGCCCCGTTGGTTTGGGTCTGATGGGTTTTCAGGATGCTCTGGTGGCCATGAACTGCAGCTATGCCAGTGAGGCAGCTGTGGACTTCGCTGATCGAAGCATGGAGGCAATTTCCTACTTCGCGATTCTTGCATCCAGCGATCTGGCAGCGGAACGAGGCACCTATGCCTCGTACACCGGATCCAAATGGGATCGCGGACTGCTGCCGCTCGATACGATGGAATTGTTGGAAAGTGAGCGAGGGGTCGCCATCGACGTGGACCGATCGTCGCATATGGACTGGGAGTATGCCCGCAAGTCGATTGCCGAAAATGGCATGCGAAACAGCAATTGCATGGCGATCGCTCCGACTGCGACTATCTCTACGATCATTGGCGTGTCTCAGTCGATTGAACCGATCTACAAGCATCTGTATGCGAAGAGCAATCTGTCCGGCGAGTTTACTCACGTCAACACCACTCTGGTCAGCGAACTTAAGGAACGCGGCCTGTGGGATGCCGAGATGCTGAACGATCTGAAGTACTTTGACGGGACTTTGACGGAGATTCCGCGAATTCCAGCAGATGTTAAAGCTCGCTACCTGACGTCGTTCGAAGTCGATTCGAAGTGGCTGATCGAGTGTGCTGCACGACGTCAGAAGTGGATCGATATGGGACAATCGTTGAATCTGTACATGTGCGAACCCAATGGTCGCAAACTTCATGACATGTACATGCTGGCGTGGCAGAAAGGCCTGAAAACGACCTACTACCTGCGAACTCTGGCAGCGACACACATCGAAAAATCGACTGTCGATGTTAATAAGTACGGTGTTCAGCCCCGCTGGATGAAGAGCAAGAGCGCGTCAGATGACATTCAGGTGAACCGTGGTGCTGACAGTCAGATTCGCACTGACGCTGCCGCCGATGCCAACACGCCACATCCCGCTCCAGCGACCGATATGACGAACGTGCAGGCCTGCAGTCTGGATGACCCGGATTGTGAAGCCTGCCAGTAACCAACGTTCCTGACGCAGACGAAAGGGAGTCACCGCCGATTCCCTTTCTGCTGCGTCTGTTGAAATCCTGCTGACGACACTTCGATTTCTTTAAACCACCATATCACAAGGATGAATAGCTATGGCTAGTGCCCCAACTCCCGCTACTGAAGAAGAAATACTGGTTGGTGCTGATGGTCTATTCAAAGCGACCGAAAAACGACTGATCAATTGTGCTCAGGTTGATGTCAATCAATTGATGCCGATCAAGTACAACTGGGCCTGGGAGCACTATCTGAATGGTTGCGCCAATCACTGGATGCCGACCGAAGTCCCCATGAATCGTGATGTCGAAATCTGGCGTTCCAGCAAACTGACCGACGACGAACGCCTGGTCATCATGAGAAACCTGGGGTTCTTCTCGACTGCGGAATCACTCGTCGGGAATAACCTCGTACTGGCCATCTTTAAATTCGTGACCAATGCAGAATGCCGACAGTACCTGCTGCGGCAGGCCTTCGAAGAGGCGGTTCACAGCCATACTTTTCTGTACATTGTCGAGAGTCTGGGCCTGAGCGAAGGTGAAGTCTTCAACATGTATCGTGAGGTCCCCACGATCGCGAAGAAGGACGCCTTTGAAATGGAACTGACTGCCGAAGTGCTTGATCCCGAGTTCAACACAGATACGGTCGAGAATCAGCAGGTGTTCCTGAAGAACCTGATTGGGTATTACGTCATTATGGAAGGCATCTTCTTCTATAGTGGTTTCGTGATGATGCTGTCGTTTCATCGCCGCAACCTGATGTGCGGTGTCGGTGAACAGATGCAGTACATTCTTCGTGACGAAACGATCCACCTGAACTTTGGCGTGGATCTGATCAACGGCATTAAGTCTGAGAATCCGGATCTGTGGACTCCTGAATTTCAGCAGCAGATGATCGACCGCATCAAAACCGCTGTCGAGCTGGAAATCGATTATGCTGAAGAGTGTCTGCCACGCGGTGTCCTGGGACTCAACGCCGGGTTATTCCGGGACTATGTGCAGCACGTTGCTGACCGTCGGCTGGAGCGAATCGGCCTGCCTGTTCAGTTCAATTCACCGAATCCGTTTCCGTGGTTGAGTGAAACAATTGATCTGAGCAAGGAAAAGAACTTCTTTGAAACTCGGGTCACAGAATACCAGACCGGCGGAGCACTGAGCTGGGACTGACGCACGGTTCACTATCGATGAACAGACTGGAATACGCCCGTCTCAGTTCCCCAACCGGGGCCTGGGCCGGGCGTTCCTGTTTTGGCGACATTCTGACCGGGCTGTCGGGCCGTACGATCCACAGATGGCCGATCTTTGACTCGGTCACCCTGAAAGAAACCGAGACGATGCAGCACTGGGAGGCGTTGTTTCCGATTCGCAACGCCGATGCATGCTCACTATGCCCTTTTCCTGCGCAGGACGTTTTGGGGGCGGGTTGATGAATCAACCGGGTGGCCATGTGAGAGGTCGGCCCGCGAGGATGTGAATGTGCAAATGGAAGACACTCTGCCCACCGTGTTCTCCCGTGTTGATGACGGTGCGATAGCCATCGCTGACGCCCAGTTTTTTGGCCACTTCAGGCACGGTCATCAGCAAATGCCCAACCAGCGCTGAATCGTCCGGCGTCAGGTGGTCCAGCGATTCAATCGGCTTTCTGGGTATCAACAGCACATGAGTTGGTGCCTGGGGACTGACATCCCGAAATGCCAGGCAGTGTTCGTCTTCGTAGACGATGTCGGCGGGAATATCGCCATTGATAATCTTAGCGAATATGGTCAAACGCGAAGCTCCCGAAATGCGTTGTCGCCGATGACGCTTTTTCACGTCAGGGCGGGGAAACTGACTACAGATCAAAGATTAACGATTGGTCAGGAAAACTCCAGCGGTCGGAAGGCGTTGTACTAAATCGAGGTACGTAGCACCGCGCGAGGATATCCGTCGGCGGAAGCGAGGAATGAGCGGCACCGGGGCTTCATTCGCACGCTCGGTCCAGCGACCGGCCACGCGGATAACCTGACAACATACTGCGCCTGCAGTGTTAATAGTTCCGGGCACCTATCGACGAACAAAACGGAGGCCCGGCATGTTCAGACACCGGGCCTCGTTATGTTCATTTTTCGTAGTCGCGTCAAACGCGGTCGGCAGTCGGGCAAACGTATGGTTCGCGATATTCGCGGGTGAGGTACTGATTCGCCGCAGAGTTGTTGGTGAACAGTTCCTTCTCTGGATCGAATTTCAGCAGCGGTCCGAGTGCAATGGGATACCTGCTGAGATCCACGCCATTCTTTTCCAGGTGCTTGACCGTGCGGGTCAGGGTTTCCTGGTTGTCGTCGAGCCCCTTTAAGCCTTCCAGTGCGGCGCTGAGTTCTTCCACGGTCACCTTGTTGTTCTCGCCCGCGTAGTACGAGATGTTTCCGAGGTGGCTGATGGCGGCCGACAGATGACCTTCCCGAACATCGGCGTTCAGGTCGGACACATTGCGACTCTCACAGGCGTCAAGGAAGTTTCCAAAATGATCTCCGCCACCTTTGAACTCCTTAATGACGTTCAGGTCCTTGTCATAGGCAATGCAGTGCGAGTACGTCTTCTGCACCAGGTATCCCTCGGACCCGTAAAACACGACTCCGATCTTGTTGCCCTTCGTGCTCTGGAAAATTGTGTTCAATTCTTCGTCGTCAGAATTCGACACGTCCAGACCGCGAGTTTCGAAGACAAGCGTTTTGTCGCCGTAGTCGTAAATGGAAACCTCGGTGTTGCCTGTATCGCCCGCGTCCACATAGTTGGCGTCTTTGCGTTCTGCCTGATATCCAAGTCGACCACCGTACGTCAGGATGCGGCTAGGATGAGTGTCAACGCCCAGGCCCCAGCGAGCAACATCGGTCTGGTGCGGCCCCTGGTTGCCCAGGTCGCCGTTTCCGTACATCCGCTGCCAGTGCCAGTCGTAGTGAAATCGTTTCCGTGTCAGCTTCGGATCTGTGAACTGAGCCGGGCCGCTCCACAGATCAAAGTCAACGCCTTCCGGCAGTGGATAGTCGCCAAGTGCGTTGATCGACGCCCGTCGCTTGTAACACAAGCCACGGGCAAAGTTGCAGGTTCCGATACCTCCACTTTCCAGAAAGGCAACTGCGTCCTGGACAGCCTGACTGGACCGACACTGCGTCCCGACCTGACACATCCGTTTGTATTTGCGAGCTGCCGCAATCAACGCAGTCCCTTCATGTACGTTGTGACACACAGGTTTCTCGACATACGCGTCCTTGCCGGCCTGCATCGCCCAGATGCCGCAGAGGGCGTGCCAATGGTTGGGGGTCGCCGTGCTGATTCCATCGATGGACCTATCTTCAAACGCTTTTCGCATGTCGGTGTACAGTTTTGGTCGCAGACCCTGCTTGCCTTCGATCTGGTCGCAACGTTTGTTTCCAACCGCCTCGTCCACATCCACGATGGCACGAACCTCAGAACGCTCATCACCCAGCCAACCACCAATGTGGCTGTTACCGCGACTGTTAACTCCCACAACGCACATGCCGATTTTTGCGTTGGCAGACGTTCCGGCACGCCCGATCGCAGGAGCGGCGGCGAATGCGGCTCCTGTGGTCTTCACGAAGGAACGACGAGTGACTTGAGACATTATTTAGCTCCTGCTGGCTTCAAAATTCAGGGTGGGACTCAATGGAAGGGACGCTGCGATGCGTGCAGCGACATCAGTGGATACGCCTATGTGACTCAAAATGACGGCGATAATCAAGCGAAAGGACTTCTTGGCCATCGCTCCATGATTGCGCGCAACACGTCAAATTCACGCCAATTGCTCCCACCGCTGAAAACTCATATCAAGTTCCGCTGTGGTCGCTTCAAGATCAGCCTGAAGCGCTGCGATTGCTTCACCACCGGTCTTGTAAAGTGCTGGATCAACCAGTTGAGCCTGCAGTTCCGCCTGGCGTCTTTCGAGTTTATCAATAATGTCCGGCAAAGCATCCAATTCCCGTTTTTCCTTGAAGCTTAGCTTTCCTGACTGGTTGACGGTGGCTGTGCCCACGGATGCTGTAATCGACGGAGTGGCAGACGCCACGTGCCGGGCAGCAGCAGTTGCATCGCGAGCCTTTTTCTGCCGCAACCAGTCGTCGTATCCGCCATCGTATTCGTTGACGACACCGTCACCTTCAAACACGATCGTGCTGGTCACAACGTTGTTCAAAAAGGCCCGGTCGTGGCTGACCAGAAGGATTGTTCCGGGAAAGTCCGGAAGAGTTTCTTCCAGCAGTTCCAGAGTCTCTGCGTCAAGGTCGTTGGTCGGTTCGTCCAGCACCAGAACATTGGTGGGTTTTGACAGAAGCTTAGCCAGCAACAGCCGATTGCGTTCCCCGCCGCTTAGAAAACCAACACGCGTGTGGGCACGATCCGGCGCGAACAGAAAATCCTGCAGGTAACCCATCACGTGACGCTTGTGACCGTTGATCAGCAGTTCGTCTGTGCCTTCACTGACGTTTTCGCGGGCTGTTTTGGTGGGGTCCAGTTGCCCTCGCAACTGGTCAAAATAGCCAATGGAGATATTCGTGCCAATCCTCACCTGACCGGATTCCGGCGGCAATTCACCAAGCAGAATCTTCAGCAACGTAGACTTGCCACTGCCGTTTGGACCAATCAAACCAATCCTGTCGCCGCGAAACACCGTCGTACTGAACTTATCGATCAGCGTCGGCCCACCAAAGCTGTGTGAAACGTTCTGCAACCTGGCAACCAGACGACCGGACTTCTCCACTTCCTGTATCCGCAGCTTCGCCGTGCCCAGTTTCTGCCGGCGTTCCTGACGCTCAGTTCGCATTTTCTTCAACGCACGAACACGTCCTTCGTTGCGAGTGCGGCGGGCCTTGATTCCCTGCCGAATCCACTTCTCTTCTTCCGCCAGCTTTCGATCGAAGTGTGCTTCGGCAACTTCTTCGGCGGCCAGCATATCGTCACGTCGCTTTAGGAACGTGGCATAATCGCACGTCCAGTCGAACAGGCGTCCACGGTCGACTTCGACAATCCGATCGGCATTGTCCTGCAGAAAGACGCGGTCGTGGGTTACAAACACCAGCGTGCCGGCAAAGCGTTTCAAGTATCCCTGCAGCCAGATGATCGAATCGATGTCCAGATGATTTGTCGGCTCATCCAGGAGCAGGATATCGGGCTGCTGAATCATGGCCTGAGCCAACAGCACTCTTCGTTTCATTCCTGCGGACAGATCGTTGAACGCTGCATCCGGCGGCAACTGCATTTCCGTGAGCAGTCCTTCCAGGCGGTCACCAGCATCCCATAATTCTGCGTGGGCAAGCTGTTCGCTGGCCTGCTCATAGGTCTTCGCGTCCTGGTCAGGCAGGTCAGTCCCCTGCTGCATGACATGATTGAATTTGCGATACTCATGGACCGCACCGCCATTTTCGCCGAAGGCCTGAGCGGCCACCTGGAAAGCGGTCTGCCCCTCCGTGGCAGCGACCTCCTGCGCCAGTTGGGCAATCACAATCTCGGCATCAACCTCGATTGAACCATCATCGGGCTGCAATTCGCCGTTCAGAATCTTCAGCAAGGTTGACTTGCCCGCTCCGTTTCGTCCAACCAGTCCAATTCGTTGGCCACGGTCGATATGCAGCGTCACGGAATCGAGCAGCGAAGGGTGCGAATAGGTAAACGAAACGTTATTGAGACTAAGAATGGCCATGCGGCGGACTGTAGGCCTCGGGCCACGCGGATGCGACGATGCGTCGGCTGTTTTGGCTCGGAAGAACTGAAATTCGACCGAACAGGAAGACTGCGCCGTCTGACATTCGATGAACACGATCGTTTCGGGGGTCCGTTGGTCGGGTGAAAATATGGGCCCTCGTCTCAGAGCCAGAATCGCGAAGACTCAAACCATCCGGGTGAGCCATACTGAATATGGTGCTTGACTCCGGCGATCGCGAGTTTGGTTTCGGTGGCTCAGGTAGTGCGACGGCGACGCAGTCTGGGATCCAAAACGTGCGATGAATCGAATTGCCGCGTCGTGCAGTATGTTGCCAGCCAACCTCAAACAAGTTCCCGAGGCTGAGAACTGCATTTTTCCGCACTTCCTCCTTCTGAGAAAAGAATGCGGCGTTTTTCCATCCCGCTTGCCAGCCCCGATACGCAATTGCAGAATCCCTTCCCCGGAGCGAAAACTCAGTCGCAAACTCAGAGCGGCCAGTTTGTCATCCTATCTCTTGCTCCGACCTGTCAGTTTGTCTCCATCGGTTGTGCGTCGGCGCTGCCGAATTCGGGGTTTTGGTTCGTCACACTTCTCACCTACTGGTGGAAGCTGGAAATGAGCGGTCAGAAACTCTCAACAGAGGAAATTCTCGCACAGATTCGTGGCGGTGCCTCTGTACCAGCGGCTGAGCCGGCCGCTGAAGAAACTTCTGCCCCTGAACCGACCGCAGCTCCCGTAGTGGAAGAGGTAGTCGATGCTGCGGAACCTGCCGCACCAAAACCAGCACCGTCCGGCACTGCGGACATTCTTGCATCGATCAAGTCCGGAGGAGCTGGTGCTGCAGCACCAAAGCCAGCCGCCCCGGCCCCCGCTGGTACATCTGATATTCTTGCTTCCATCAAAAGCGGTGGAGCAGCCAAGCCAGCGAGCAGCGGAAAAGCGGCTCCCAAGGGGACGGCAGATATTCTGGCCTCCATCAAGGGTGGCGGTGCTGCGAAGCCCGCAACGAAGCCAGCTGCAACGGCAAAAGCAAAGGATACGGTCGCCCCTGGAGCAGCGTCCGGAATGTCAGCCGCCGAAATGATCCAGGCCGCCAGGCAGGGCATGGGCAAATCAGGTTCGACAGGCAGTCCGTCCGGGCCAAGGGCAAAAACGGTTGCCCTTCCAAAGAAGCCTTTGACGAAGAGTGCTCCAGCAAAGGCGGGCGGTAAAGCCGGTGCCAAGGGTGTTCCCCGCCGCAGTTTTCTGGAAACATGTCTGGCGACCATTTGCAGTCCAGTTTTTGTTGCCTGGTCGTCTCTGGTCGCGGCAACCACCGTCTCCAGTCTGGCGATGGCCCGCTTCATGATGCCCAGCGTTCTTGTTGAGCCCCCCACAAAATTCAAGATTGGCCCACCCACTGATTACGGTGGCGGCACAGTTTCCACCAAATGGAAGGCGCAGTTTGGCGTCTGGATCGTCAACGACGATCTTGACGGACAACAAATGATCTATGCGTTGTCCACGGTGTGTACACATCTCGGCTGTACACCCAACTGGTTGGAAGGCGAGCAGAAGTTCAAGTGCCCCTGTCACGGTTCAGGTTTTTACAAGAGTGGCATCAACTTTGAAGGTCCGGCGCCGCGGCCGCTGGAACGGCACGGGATCCGATTGGCAGAAGATGGAATGCTGGAAGTTGACAAGAGCGTCAAGTTCCAACGCGAATTGGGGCAATGGGAAATTGCGGCTTCATTTGTCTCCGTTTAGGGGGTGACTTGAAGGGCGTAAGCCAGGCTTTGACTGGCAGGGTTTAGTGTGTGGTGCTGGATGTGCACGGGGCCGCCCCGAGTATCGCCAGGCATCGCTACAGGGCGGAAGTCATTAGGCAGAGTGCAGTGTCGGGCGCGGCCTGACCTACTGAATGAAGGGATCTCGGCAGTGTCCGTAGGCGATTACATTCGTAACTCACAGATTTGGAAGAGCGTCTTCCGGCATCCAGCACCGACAGATCGTCGAAACCGGGTTGTCGTGATGTTGACGAACTTCTTCCTGCACCTGCACCCGGTTTCGGTCAAGCAGCAGGGAATCGCGTTGTCCTACACCTGGTGTATGGGTGGGATCACGTTTTTTCTGTTTCTTGTGGAGACGCTGACCGGCGTGTTGTTGATGTTCTACTACCGGCCAACTTTGGAGTGGGCCTTCTACGATATACAGGCGCTGCGAGACGTGCAGACGCTGGGCATCATGCGCGAAATTCACCGTTGGGGTGCTCACGCGATGGTGATCACGGTCTGGTTGCATATGTATCGCGTCTTTCTGACGGGAAGTTATAAACCTCCTCGAGAATTCAACTGGGTGATCGGAGTGTTGCTGTTGGTGCTCACACTGCTGCTGTCCTTTACGGGATATCTGCTGCCATGGGACCAGTTGGCAATCTGGGCGATCACCGTCGGATCAAATATGGCCCGCGCTCATCCGTTTCTGGGTGGCGAAGGTCCCGGTTTTCAACTGCTCAATCTGGGCGGCTATGACCTGATTACAAATGCCAGCGATGCGAAGTTCCTGTTGCTGGGGGGACGTTTTGTTGGCGAAGCGACGTTGAATCGGTTCTACATTTTACATTGCGTGGCTGTTCCTCTGGTCGCTGCCGGTCTGATCGCGATCCACTTTTGGCGCGTTCGCAAAGATGGCGGCATCAGTCAGCCACTGTAATGTGTTGTTCACTGCAGTGTCAGGACGGCGTTGCAGTGTGAAGTTACTTGTTTTGCCAGCTGCCAACGCGGTTGGCTGGGGTTACTGCCCCTGTTTCACAATGAAGTGTCGTCTCCGCATGGTGTCGGCATTTCTTTATTCGATATCTCCGAACGGTTTGGCAGATGAATCCTCATCCCGACCTGACATCCAGTGTCCTGCATGGCCTGGGCTGGTACTACCTGATTCTGTTCGCCATGAATCTGCTGTGGACGTGCCGCAGCTTCAAGGTTGATGGTGAATTTAAGAAAGGCACGCCGGTTGTTGGCGGCATACCGGTAGCCACAGTCTGGGCCGTCCTGTCCGCCATCCTGCTGATGCTGTCCGCAGCGCACTTTACAGGTGGCAGTGATCCGGCCAGGTTCGTCATTCGACTGCCGGAGGCGTTTAAGAATCCAGTGGATGCGTTTTTCGCGGATCCTGTTGTTTACTTCGCCGGGTCGGTTGGCCTGTTTGGGGCAATGATCTGGTTTCGTGAATGGTGGATCAAAGAATCTGTCGCGTGGAGCATGCTGCAGGCCGCTTTGATCTTCATGGGGCTGAGTCTGAGTGATTACGACTTTCGTCAGATTGTCGGCAAGCCGGATAACGTCCCCATTGTCGCGATGCTGTTCATCGTTTCGTTCCTGACCTGGATCTACTTCAAGCAAGCGGTTGAGAACGACAAACGCATCGCCGAAGGACGGCCTCTGCTTGGAAGTGATGACAACGAAAAGGTGCTGGTCTGGCCGGACCTGGTTTATATTGAACTGATCTGCATGGTCATTCTGACGGCCGGTCTGATTTTCTGGGGCGTCGCTCTGGAGGCTCCTTTGGAAGAGCCGGCGTCGTCCGTCAAGACACCGAACCCATCCAAAGCACCGTGGTATTTTCTGGGTCTGCAGGAAATGCTGGTGTATTTTGATCCCTGGCTGGCCGGAGTTGTCCTGCCTGGCATTATTCTGGGTGGCCTGATGGCGATCCCCTATATCGACTTCAACAAGGCCGGGAACGGCTACTACTGCTTTAAAGAGCGGTCATTTGCAATCTGCACGTTCATGTTCGGTTTCTTTCCGCTGTGGATCGCCTTGATCGTCCTGGGCACGTTCCTGCGCGGTCCGAACTGGAACTTCTACGGCATCTATGAAGTCTGGGACGTCCACAAGGTGAAAGCCGCTAACAATGTGAACCTGTCTGAGTTCTTCTGGAACGCTCCCATGATGAGCAGCTTCTTCGGGGGAATTCCCAAAGGCAGTTCGGTGCTCACTATTTTGCTGCGAGAGTCGCCGGGGATCGTCTTTATTATCGGCTACTTCGCACTGCTGCCGCCCATTCTGGGCCTGACAATTCTGCGAAAATACTTTGTTCGCATGGGCGTACTTCGATTTCTTGTGTTTTCGAATCTTGCTCTATGGATGGCCATACTCCCCGTCAAGATGCTGCTTCGCTGGTCCTTCTCTCTGAAGTACATCGTTGGCATTCCCGAGTGGTTCTTTAATATTTGACAAGACCGTCGTGAGCCGAAGTCTGGCCCGCGAAATTTGTGACTTTTTTGCAGTTCCCTAACGACTTTTCGTGTCTCGACGTGGCACAAAATCAAAAGGCTGGAGCCTGATCTGAAATGCCGGCAACCGAACATTTCTTTAGAAATCAGAACAAGCTGCACTGGGTCTTCGCGATAAGCTGCGTTGTGCTGCTTGCGTCCGTTGTGGTGATGATGGTCGAGGACTACTCAGATGAGTGGCGCGGCTATCAGTCAACGGCCATCGAGCTTGAAGCTGCCGTCAGGGACCGCGACATCCAGGCGATGAAGACGGAGCAATTCGAAGCTCAAAGAGAGTCACTGCAGGAGCAACAGCGCGATATCAAGAAACAACTTGAACCGTTTGCAGACCTTCAGGAACAGCTGGCCAGCGAAGAAAATGGGGCGACCCGTCTCTTTGAGGCTCGTACCCTTGAATTGAAGAACGCAAACGCCGGTCGAGATGAAAAGCGGGCGGACTATGACCTGTCGATTCGTGACAACCTTACTGCGGAAACGCAGGCTCGGTTGAAGCACGCCTACGATGAACAGCAGGCTCTATGCGACAGCATTCAGCTGGAGCTGGAGGCGGCGCAAAGAGCTGTGGATGCCGTCGGCAATCCCGAGCATGCGTCAGGTTCAGAGCTGGCCGGGCGACTCACTGAGTTAAACGAGATTCTGCAGCAGTCTGACGACGTGAATTCCGGGCTGGACAAGCTCGAAGCCGACGTTGTCCTTGCCGAAGCGGCGCTGCAGAAAATCAAGCCGACCGACGATTGGGCAATGCAGTTGAAGCGTTCCTTTATGGAGATACCGATCGTCGAAGGCTTCAACGGTCACCTGAAGGTTACTCAGGACTGGTTGCCGGAACTTAGTGTAACGCTGGGCATGACGTCGATCGCACGATTCGACCGCTGCCGAACATGTCACATCAACGTCGACCGGACTGCGGCCGGAAATGTAGCAGCCTTCCCCCACGGAGAGTCAGAGACTGACGACATCGCCACGTGGGTCGCAGATAATGAGTTTCCACATCCGTTCGCAACACATCCTAATCATGACCTGTTTGTCACAGCGGCAAGTCCGCACCCGTTAGGAACATTTGGCTGTACCTCGTGTCATGAAGGTCAGGGTTCCGGTACGGACTTCCTGAATGCGGAACACGGTCCGAACGATCCACATCAGGCTGAGCAATGGCATGAAGAGCACGGCTACCATCCCAATCATTTTTGGGAATATCCGATGCGGCCGAATCGGTTTCAGGAGTCGACCTGCCTGAAGTGCCACCACAGTGTCACCGAGCTGGGTGTAAATCCAAGATTCGGGGCGTCCGCACCGAAGGTTTACGAAGGGTTCAACCTTATTCGTAAGTACGGTTGTTTTGGCTGCCATGAGATTCACGGTTTCGACGGTGGCGACGCCATTGGTCCAGACATGCGGCTTGAACCGCAGACACCGGAAGATGCACAGCGAATTGCAGACGATCCGACGCAGCGAGCAGGTAAGTTCCGCAAGGTGGGCCCCAGCCTGAGACATATTGCTGCGAAGACTTCGGCAGAATTCATCGCCTACTGGACGGAAATTCCGAATCGCTTTCGACCGACTACCAAGATGCCGCAGTTCTTTGATCTGAGCAACCAGGATGATGCGGAAGCACAGACATTTGAAGCCGTTGAACTGGCAGGCATCGCTCAGGTATTGATCGGCGATTCAGAAGCCATTGAACTGTTGCATCCCGCTGCGGAATACGTTCCGAATGCGGAACGCGGTAAGCAGTTGTTCTCAGAGCGAGGCTGCCTGGCCTGTCACGAGCATGCCGCGGTGCCCGGAACAACGGCTGACTTCGGACCGAATATCAGCGACATTCACAAGAAGATCAATCGCAACAAAGATAACCCGGCATTCAGCGACTGGCTCTACACCTGGGTGAAGGAGCCTGAACGTCATCATAAACGCACCAGGATGCCAAATCTTTTCCTGGAGCCGTACGCTTCTGGTGAAGAACAGATTGATCCCGCTGCTGATATCGTTGCGTTTCTGCTGAGTCAGGGTGAACCACAGAAATTTGAAGTTGTGGAGCCATCTGACACGGCTCTTGATGAACTCGTGACGTTATTCCTAAAGAAGGCCCGATTCAGCGAAGATGCTGTCAAGGAGATTCTCCGCGACCAAAAATTCCCACAGAAAGCAGGCGATGTCGCTGGCGACGAACGGGTCCTTGCCACTGAAGACGGGTCGGCCGTTGCCGAGGGCGACGAAAATGACTGGCAAAGCCGAAAGCTGGAATACATCGGGCGACGGACGATCTCTCGATACGGATGCTACGGCTGTCATGATATTTCCGGATACGAAGACGCTCGCCCAATTGGTGTGGCGTTGCAGGACTGGGGACGCAAGGACACCAGCAAACTGGGGCTGGAGCACATCGAAGAATTCCTGCATCACCACGGAGAACCGGATGGTTCCTCTACACGTGAGCGAGTGGCCCAGGCCCTCAGAGATGCAGAGAGTGGTGCCGAAGGCCCGGATGATGAGCGTTTGAGCGGCGAGCTGACACAAGCCTACTTTTATGAAAGTCTGCTGCATCATGGCCGTCCGGGGTTCCTGTGGCAGAAGCTGCGTGGGCCTCGAACCTACGACTACCTGAAGACAGACACCAAGGGCTATGACGAACGTCTGCGGATGCCGAAATTCCCACTCAAAGAAGACGAAGTAGAAGCCATCGCGACCTTCGTGCTGGGTCTCGTCGCGGAACCACCAGCTGAACGCTATGTCTATACACCGAATGTTCGTGATGCCAATCGCATCGAAGGCGAGTTCCTCCTGGCCAAGTACAACTGTACCAGCTGTCACATGGTGGAGCTGCCGAAGGTGACTTTCGGTGTTGATGTTGACGAGGACGTTTTTCCAACACAACTGGGGGCAACCGACCACGAAGATGCATTGGCGCTGCTGCTGGAGATGCGTAAACCCAGAAGTGCTTTCACCGGCCAGATCGGCAAGTTCACGATCGACGGCGAGGAAGTCGATTTGCCGCTGGCGTCGTTCCATGGCATTCGCATGGTTGACCCGGATCCGGAAGAAGAAGATCCGGAGTATCGCGAATCCGGATATGACACATGGGAAAACCTGGACTTCGGCAACGCAGAAGATCCCAAACGAGTCCTGTCGAGCTCCCGTATCACGATTTCCGACGCCAAGCACGTTGACTATCAGCCGGCACGCGGTGGAGCATTCACCGAATGGCTGGTGAAGCAACTTCTGGATCAGGGAGTCGTGGATATCGCGAATCTTGCCTGGCAGGCCTCACCACCACCGCTTCACCAGGAAGGTTTGAAGGTTCAGAATTCGTGGTTGTATCAGTTCCTGCTTGAGCCGGGCCGTCTTCGTTACACCACGGTACTGCGAATGCCCCGCTTCAATATGAGTCCGAAGGAAGCACAGACATTGGCGAACTACTTTGCAGCCGTCGACGGTGCTGAGTTTCCATATCAGGAACAGGAGCCAACAGAACCTGGCTACCTGGCACAGAAGCAGGACTCGATGAGAGAAGAAGGTCTGCTTGGCGAAGATCAGCTCTACCTGGATCAGTGCTGGAACATCGTGAACGCGGAGCTCTGTATCGGCTGCCATTCGGTGGGGGGACGCAAGTATCAGAAGAGCAATGATCCCACGAAGAAGGATATTCAGGGCCCCAACCTGAATCGCGTTGCCAATCGTCTGCGATCCGACTGGGTGCGACTGTGGCTGTACAACCCCAAGTGGATCACTCCTTATACTTCGATGCCATCCAACTTCCTGAAGAACGCGAAGAAGTATCCCGAAATCTTCGGAGGAGAGGCAGGCCATGCTGTTGAGGGCACGGTTGATGCTTTGATGAATTATCCGCAGTTGATGGAAGATGTGGGTCCAACTGTATACACCGGCCCGGGTGCCGCGCCAGTATCGGCCGACAAACCGGCCAATGCCGCGTCTGGGGCGGAGGAATAAACATGAGAAGCATCAATCAACTAACGCGTTTGTTGTCACACTTACGGCCAGTGGCTCTGGTCGTAACGTTGTCGCTGTTTGTGGTGTTCAGCGGATGTTCGGAAATCGAGGTCGGGGGCGGTGCATCAGTAGTTCCCTCCGTGACGATTCTTCCTCCTGACCTGAGTGGAGAAGCGACCGACGGCGGTGGGGAGATTGCTTCGGCCGGCGGAGACACGACAGCGGAAGCGGAAGCGGAAGCGGAAGCGACCGTCAGTGGCGGTCCGGGAACGATCAAAGGACGGGTGGTCCTGACGGGCACGCCTCCGACAATGAGTCCTCTGTTCGTTGCAGGCGCAGACATAAAGGACAAAGAGGTTTGTTCTGCTATCGACGTTCCGGATGAACGACTGGTGATAGGTGCTGACAACGGTGTTGCCAATGTCTTCGTTTACCTGAAGAAAAAGCCGGGGGGCACCCCTGCGTTGCAACCAAGTGAAGTGGCTTTGGTGTTTGACCAGAAGAATTGTCAGTTTATCCCGCACTGCATGATCGTTCCTGCGGGACAGACGGTGAAAGTTCTAAGTGACGACGGGATTGCTCACAACACTCACACCAATCCAGCCAAGAATGACGGAATTTCCAGTCTTGTATCTCCCAACGATAGAGAAGGCGCGTTGGAACTGGTTTACCGCCGCGCCGAAGCCCCCTTCAGCGTAACCTGTGACTTTCATACATGGATGAAGGCCTACCACATGCCCCTTGATCATCCGTATGGTGCCGTCACAGACGAGAACGGCAACTTCGAAATCGCGGACATTCCCTCGGGCGAGCACGACATTGTCGTGTGGCACGAGTCGGCAAAGGGGCAGAAGGTGGTAAAGGACATAAAGGTGACCGTTGAGCCTGGTGATAATCCAGTGGTGGATATTCAGTATTCAGTAGACAAGCTGCAGCTGTAGAGGCCGTTGGCTGATTGAATTCAAAACCAAGCCGAATGAGGGCTTTAGTGATGTTGGTCCAGATGAACAGACATATTGCGACATTGATCGCGGCGGCACTCCTGGTGTCGGCGGCCGGTTGCGGTGAGTCCCTGAATTCTTATTTCGTCTACAGCGATCAGACGGAAGCGTTGATGCAGGAGGCTCAGAATGGGTTCCCGGCGAAAGACGGCAGTAAAGCTCTGGCCGGTGCCAAACAACTACTTGATGATCGTTTCGGGGACCCGCAGTCACTGAACGCCTGGTCAATGCTTCCAATCGATTTCGGTGGCATCACCGGGCGTGTTTCGGAGACTCCGGACACTTCTGTAATCAAGGGCCTGACTCTTCAGTTCGATGAAGAGGTGTCATTTGACGAAGACGAAGCCCTTATTCTGCAGTTTGTAACGGGAGCCGCAGCACGAACTGTCGTGAAGGTTGATAAGTGGTCCGCGGAAGAGGGTAAAGCGACGCTGTCTGACTCCGACACACTGGAAGCAGCTGTCGTCGCCGGTGACGTTGTTGTGCTCAACGGTGGTATTGTGCTGCAACACGGTCGTGGTCTGTACATGCGGCACTGCTCTCATTGCCATGGAACAAGCGGCGACGGCAACGGACCCACAGCGGAGTATCTGGTGCCTCGTCCCCGTGACTATCGGCAGGGAGTGTTTAAATTCACATCCACCAACGACCGGGCCAAGATCAGCCGGGATGATCTTCATCGGGTATTGCAGAATGGGATTCCCGGCACCTATATGCCGTCGTTCGTCCCCATGCTGAATGAACAGGACCAACACGCGGTCGTGGAATACGTTCGCTTTCTGACGATGCGCGGCGAGTTTGAGAAAAAGATTGCTGCAGAACTATCGCCCGATTTTTCGAAGGACGCTCTCGCTTCACAGCTTGAGGCCGGCGATTCAAAGGATGACGTCAGAGATTACCTTCGTGAGTTTCTCGCTGAAGACATGCCGGATAGTCTGGAATTTGTTTCTGAGGATCTTGCCTCATCATGGACAACCGCAGATACGGATGAGGCGGTGATCACACCGGACATTTCGCGAGTGCCGGACACTCCGGAATCCCGACGACTTGGTCGTGAGCTCTACCTGAGTAAAGGCATCAACTGTGCGGACTGCCATGGAATCGCCGGAAAAGGCGACGGGCCACAGTCGACCATTTTCGAAAAGAACCCGGTCACCCAGGAACTGTACGACAGTCCAGGGCTCCATGACGTCTGGGATAACCTGAACCAGCCTCGAGACCTGACCAGGGGGATCTACCGTGGTGGTCGCCGGCCAGTGGATCTGTTCCGCAGAATTCATGCGGGCGTCAAGGGTTCACGGATGCCGTCGTTCAAGATCCTGAAGCATGAGCAAATCTGGCACATTGTTAACTATGTCCTCAGCATTCCATTTGAAATCGAGCCGGGACATGCCCCTGGCGTAAACGCACCTGCAGAAGCGACAACCACAGCGTCGCTGTAGTGCTTGTCATTCTGGAATGATCCGGAGATTGATTACGTGAAAAAGTTCTGGGCACTTTTCTTCGGCTTCTGGCCGATTCTGGCCATCTGGGCCTGCTGGATTTCGCCGGACAGAAACTGGTGGTTTCCCGGTGAGGCCATGAGCCCGATCGGTGAGCGGATTGACGGTCTGTTCTATCTGATTCTGGGAATCATAACCGTCGTGTTCATTGGGACACAAATTGCGCTCGGCTACGTTCTGTGGCAGGGGGCGGTCAAGGAGGAAGGGAAGAAAGCTATTTTCTCTCATGGCAGTCACAGTCTGGAATTAATTTGGACCGTTGTGCCCGCGTTTGTTTTGATTTTTATTGCCCTGTATCAGATGGATGTCTGGGCTGAGTTCAGGATTCAAACTTTCTATCCTGCGCAAACTCAGGAGGACGGGCCACGGTTTGAACTGACTGCCCGACAGTTTGAGTGGCGAGTCCGTTACCCGGAACCAGGTACACAGCTTCAGAATCAACCTCAGCCGGGTGACCTCTATGCGGTCAATGAAATGCATGTAACGGCCGGTCGTCCCGTGAAATTCAATTTGCGAACAGATGACGTCCAGCATGCCTTTTTTGCTCCCCAACTTCGAGTAAAGCAGGACGCTGTCGCAGGACTGATTATTCCGATTTGGGTTGAGATTCCAAAGGCGGGGGATTACGAGGTTGTCTGTGCTGAACTGTGTGGCTGGGGGCACTACAAGATGCGAGCCACGCTGGTTGCGGAACCGCAGGTCAAGGTTGATGAATATCTTCACAACCTGCAGATTGAACAGAATTTTGATGGCGTCGTCACCGGTGACGACCAGGACGAGTAAGCTCGTTGGCGAATTGTCTGCAGACGTAAATCGTGGACCGCTCGCAATTGAATTGAAGGGAAGTCGTCCGACTTTTCCCACAGCACTGTACTGTAAGAATTTTTCCTGGAAGGTCCTTCGATGGCCACTGTAAGTCCGGCAATCGAATCATACAGCGACGATCATGCACATGGGCATGATCACCACGAGCTCGGCTTCATTAGGAAGTACGTGTTCTCGACCGATCACAAGATCATTGGAATTCAGTTCCTTGTGACGACGTTGCTGATGCTGATGGTCGGTGGTGCTTTGGCTCTGGCTGTTCGCTGGCAGCTGGCGTTTCCGTGGGAATACATGCCGGTCGTCGGTCCGCTATTCCAGTCGTTCTTCGGCGAAGGTGGTCAGATCTCGCCCGAGTTCTACACGATGCTGTTCACAATGCATGCATCCGTGATGATCTTCCTTGTGATCATCCCGGTTCTGGCCGGTGCTTTCGGAAACTTTCTGATTCCACTGCAGATCGGTGCGGATGACATGGCCTTCCCCACGCTGAATATGCTTAGCTATTGGTTCATGTGGCCCGCCATCGGTTGTTTTGGCTGCAGCTTCTTTGTCTCCGGTGCAACAGCCGGGCCGGGTAACGGCTGGACGGCTTACCCGCTACTTAGTGCAATTGTGGAGGCCGCCCCCAGCGCGGGACATGCTCAGACTTTCTGGCTGATCGGGCTGACATTGATCGGTGTCTCGTCAATGATGGGGTCCATCAACTACATGACGACCATCATCAACATGCGAGCTCCCGGCATGACCATGTTTCGCATGCCGCTGACCATCTGGTCCATGTTCATTACTGCCATCCTGCAGGCCTTTGCTCTGCCGGTTCTGACAGCCGCTGGCTTTATGCTGGTCACAGACCGCATCCTGGGAACCTGCTTTTTTGTTCCGGCGGGCATCATCGTCAACAACGCGGACCCTACCGTTGGAGGCGGACAGCCCCTGTTATGGCAGCACTTGTTCTGGTTCTATTCTCATCCAGCCGTTTACATCATGCTTCTGCCGGCGATGGGGATGGTGTCTGACATCATGGCCTGCATGTGTCGAAAACCCATTTTCGGATACAAGCCTATGGTCTATTCCATGGCAGCCATCGCCGGACTTGGTTTTATCGTCTGGGGGCATCACATGTTTACCAGCGGTATGAATCCCATGCTGGGCATGACCTTCATGACGTCCACCATGATGATTGCTCTGCCGTCGGCAATTAAGACTTTCAACTGGATTGGTACAATCTGGGGGGGCAACGTCAGATTCAATTCCGTGTTCCTGTATTGCGCGGCATTTGTATCAATGTTTATCGTCGGCGGGTTAAGCGGTATTTTCATGGCGTCGGTCCCGACCGACATCTACTTCCACGACACGTATATGATCGTCGCTCACTTTCACTACGTTCTGTTCGGAGCAACCTTGTTCGGTGTGTTTGCGGCGATCACGTTCTGGTTCCCCAAGATGTTTGGGCGAATGATGAGTGACACCGTCGCTAAGTGGCACTTCGTCCTGACCTTTATCGGTTTTAACGGGGCATTTTTCCCGATGCACATGCTGGGGGTCGCAGGCATGCCTCGGCGTTACGCAGACCCTTATCTGCACCCGTACCTTGAGCATCTGCTGCCGATGAATCAGTTCATCACATGTTCGGCCATCCTGATGGGTTTCGCGCAGTTCCTGTTGCTCGGCAACTTTGCCTACAGCATTTTCTTTGGCAAAAAATGTGGACGAAATCCGTGGAATGCAAACGGGCTGGAATGGACCGCCCCGTCGCCGCCTGGTCACGGCAACTTTGATGTTGCACCGGTCTGCTACCGCGGACCATACGAATACTCATCACCGGAAGCGGAGGCCCTGGGGCAGGACTATATTTCGCAGACCGCACCGCCAGCTGACATGTCGAAAATTGCGGACACAGAGTCCGCCGAAACCACAGCGTAACCCATTCAACAAGTTCACGATGCGTGCCACTGGCTCTGCCAGTGCCTTCCGGCCCACGACAACACTGGCAAAGCCAGTGGCACACATAAACCTTCACCTGGACAGAGACAAAGCATTTAACCCTCACCAATGGGATTGAGGAGTGCACTGCCAGGAACGCACGCACTACAGAACGAAAACAGGCCGTGTCCCACACAGATGACCAAGTCAACCTGACAGTGCAACGGTTTGCCGTGCTGACGTGTATCGTCGCATTGCTGCCGATCTGCGTCGGTGCGCTGGTCACAACGTTGAAGGCAGGGATGGCATTTGCTGACTGGCCAACGTCGGACGGGCAGAACATGCTGCTGTATCCGTGGTTGAATGATCTGCGACACACCGACAAGTTCGTCGAACATGGTCACCGACTGGCCGGCGTATTGATCGGCCTTGTCAGCATTGCACTTGTGGCCGTCACCTTCGCGAAGGAAGAACGCCGATGGGTTCGAACATGGTCCGTCGTCATTCTGTTGACTGTGATCGCCCAGGGACTGCTGGGCGGGATGCGAGTCCGCATGAACGAACAGGTTCTGGCGATGACTCACAGCATCACCGGCGGTCTGTTTTTCACGCTGTGTTTTGTGTTTGCGTTCCTTGTTCGTCGTCGATCGAGCGACGAACGGACTCGCGTTGATCGCAGGTTCTCTCCGATGATCTATGCGGTGGGGATATTGTTGCCAGTCGTCGTACTGGGACAGTACGTGCTGGGCGGCTTCTTTCGGCACCTTGGCCGGATGCTGCACGAACACCTGGCCGGAGCTCTCATCGTGAGCTTGCTGGCTGTCGTGCTATTGACCGCCCTTCTGCGGAGCGATCTGCTTTCGCTGCGCCGCCGGGGACGTTGGCTGGGGCTGGCAATTCTGATCCAGATCGGGCTGGGATTGGGTTCCTGGGTCACAAAGCTCGGCTTTCCCACCTTTGGTTGGGTGGCCTCTGCAAACTCACCCGCTCAGAATGTCGTTTGCAGCCTGCACACAGTCGGTGGAATGTTTTTGCTGGCTACGGCTGCTGCGGCGGCGGCGGAATTGCTCCTTCGTGCCAGATCCGGACAGATTGCAGAGCTAACCGCTCTGTTCAGTGAATCGCCTTTGAGCTCCGGACGGAACGGAGGACTCGCATGAGTATCGCTCCTTCTGCCTCACAACCGTCGACACCTGTTTCTGCCGATAGCCTCCGTGTCCAGACCGGTGTTGTGATTGGGCGTCAGCGTCTGGCTGACTACGCCGAACTGTGTCGACCACGCATCGCTGTCATGACCATGGTCGCGGTAGCCGTGGGTTTCACGTTGGCATCCCCGATCACGTTCGATGGTGCAAAACTGGTCGTCGCGATGCTGGGTGTGGTTCAACTGGTGGCCGCTTCCAGCATTCTGAACCAGTGTCTGGAACGCCGAACGGATGTTCGGATGACACGTACTCAATCACGTCCGATTGCCAGCGGCAGGATATCAGTTTCCGAAGCATCTGCTGCGGCCGCCTTGCTGACGGTCGTCGGCTTCTGTCTGCTGTGGAACATCGTAAACCCGGCGGCAGCGATAGCGACGCTGGCAACTTTAGTGGCTTACGCACTGGCGTATACGCTGCTAAAGACCAGAACGTCATTGTGTACGACCATCGGCGCAATCCCCGGGGCGATGCCGCCGGTTATTGGCTGGCTGGCAGCAGGACGAGGGCTTGGCGTGGAAGCATTGGCGTTGTTCGCAATCTTTTTTGTGTGGCAGTTTCCGCACTTTCTGGCGATCGGCTGGATTCACCGTCGTGACTATCAGCACGCGGGACTTCGAATGTTGCCGTCGTTCACAGACAATGGATTCCTGACCGGGTTGATCGCTGTGATCTACGCGGCAGCATTTGTTCCGGTCAGTGCCTTTCCGGCCTACATCGGCATGTCTGGTGATCTGTATCTGGTTTCGGCGATGGTATTCTCTGTAGCCTATCTGGTCTATTCCATTCGGTTCCTGATGCGCCGAAGCGAAGTGCGAGCCCGCAGTTTGCTGTATAACTCTTTGATTTGTCTACCATTGCTGTTAATCGCATTGGTGTTGGATTTTCTCAGGTTGACTGCAATTGGATAAGACCTCCCGGTTAACGACATTCGATTCACAAACGCCGCCCACGCGGCTTGCACGGAGCTAACGCTCCATAACTGAAATCGCCACCGACCATTCTCGGCGTGTCATGTAAGTTAGAAGTTGATTCAAAACTATGTCACACAGTACTCCGCCATCCGGCCTTAAAATGGGCATTCCCATTCCGAATTCAAAACTCGGACTGTGGTTATTCCTGGGCACGGAAATCATGTTTTTCACCGCATTCATCGGTGCATATATCGTTCTGCGGATCGGCTCGCCCGGCTGGCCCACAGACCCCGCCGACACGCACATTCTGGTATTCTGGGGTGGCTTCAACACTTTTGTGCTGATCGTGTCCAGCTATTGCGTCGTCGTTGCTCACGAAGCAATGGCTCAGAGAAAATTTGGCAAGGCCCGTCAGTACCTGTTGATGACCATGGCGCTGGCGTTCGTCTTTCTGGGCGTTAAATCCTGGGAATACTATGGTAAAATTTCGCACGACATTCTTCCCAGCCACATCGCAGAAACTCCGGCTCAAGCCATCAACAAGGTGGATCGAGAGTTGGAACAGGTGGTGAGAAAGCGATTCGCGATCTACACAGATGCCGAAGTTATCGATGTTGCCCAACCGAAAGACCTTGCAACGGTCAGTGCCCAGTTGGACGTGTTCGCAAAGGCTACCGGTGAAGGTGATGCTGAACTGAGAGAATCTGCTCGCCACGACGTTGCCCTGTACAGCAAGTGGCAGAATCTTCACCAGCACATCGTAGCAAACGTCTCACTGCAGAAAGTTCCAGTTGCCACAGGCCCCGATTATCTTGCCGATCGAGAGGAATTGCAGGAAGGTGAATCCCTGCCGGTTCTTGAATTCACAGAAGTGACCGCTGAACTGGAACGCCTGAAGAACGATGCCAACTACGGTGGCTTTGTTAAGGCCGGGGTCTTAGCTCCTCACCCGGTTCTCTATGGCAACCTGTTTGCATCCATTTACTTTTTGATGACCGGCTTTCACGCCATTCACGTGATTGTTGGCATGCTGCTGTTTGCCAGACCGCTGTTGCAGGGCAGTAATCTGGATGAAAAATGGACGGACTGGGTGGAGAACAGTGGCCTGTACTGGCACTTTGTTGACCTGGTCTGGATCTTTTTGTTCCCGCTGCTCTACATTGCTTAGTTCAGTCAACTCGCGTTCTTTCGCCTCTCAGCGCCTTCAGGATCGAAATCATGGCACACGATGATCACAGTGCCCATCACGTCAACTACCTGGCCGTCTTTGCAGCACTGTGTGTGTTCACCGGGCTTTCCGTCGCATTTGACCTTGCCCATTTCAGCAACCATGCGATCACCATCGTTCTGGTGTTGGCCGTGGCCGTCGCCAAGGCTTTGTGCGTGATGATGTTCTTCATGCATCTGAAGTTCGAAGGCAACTGGAAGTACGTGTTGCTGGCTCCCACCACGATTCTGGCCATCGGCCTGCCGTTGGCCCTGCTGCCCGACATCGGTGTGTCCTACTACACGCCCACAGCTCCTCAGGCCGAATGGAAGGTGGAAATGGACAGTTTCCATGCCAGTCATGCGGACAACATCGAGCACGGGGAATAGCAAACACGTCCAGCGCTTTCTGATGAGGATGACAGCGCAGCCGATGATCCGCCGGAATCCCACGAGAAGAACGCGGCCGTCCCCACTGAGAAGACCGAATAACGCTGGCGAACTGCTGCTGTTCAGCGACAGGGGCACGCCCAACGGCACCATCCGGCACAACATACTTTGAGTTCGTGTTCAGCCATGTCGGATATATGTATCAGCGCCGCAAGTGTCTCGCACTCCTATGGTGAGACCACTGCGTTGACCGCGGTCGACCTGGAAGTGCACAAGGGCTCAGTGTTTGGATTGCTGGGACCGAACGGATCCGGCAAGACCACTCTGTTTCGTCTGTTCGCCACGCTGCTTCATCTGCAGACTGGCAACGTCAGCATTTGCGGCTCAGACCTGAAAGACAATCCCGCCGCTGTACGGCGAAAACTGGGCGTCACATTCCAGTCGCCGGCGGTCGACCCCCGGCTCACGGTTACAGAGAATCTTCTGTGCCACGGTCGAATCTACGGCCTTTCCCGCAAACCGCTTGTCCGACGGATCGATGAACTGCTGGAACAGTTTTGTTTGTCCGACCGTAAGAAGTCGATTGTCGGCGAGTTGTCCGGCGGCCTGCGTCGGCGAGTTGAACTGGCCAAAGGACTGTTGCATGGCCCGGAATTACTGCTGCTTGATGAGCCCAGCACCGGGCTGGATCCGGCTGCCCGTCGACAGTTCTGGGACATGATTCACGAACAGCAACAAAAGGAAGGAACTACTGTCGTTCTGACAACTCATCTGATGGAGGAGGCCGAATCCTGTGCACACCTGGTGCTGATGGACAGAGGCAGAGTCGTAAGTCAGGGCTCGCCCCAGACACTTCAGGCTTCGATTGATGGTGATCGGCTGTCGATCCGAAGTCGGAATCCGGTTGAGCTCAAACCGATTCTCGAGTCCCTGCTGCAGATCAAAGCTCGCAACGTGAGTGACCGAATGTGCTTCCGCGTACCGGACGGAGCGGCGGCGTTGCAACACGTGATGTCCTCGTGCGGGGACCGAGTTCTGTCAGCCGAGGTGGCCTGTCCGTCTCTGGAAGACGTATTCCTGGAAGTCACCGGCCGTGGCTTCGCAGACGACGTGCTGCCGGACAACACGTTGCAAAACTCTGACGAGGCAGCTTCATGAGTGCGTTCTCACATCCTGGCAATAAGTGGTCCGGTGCATGGGCTTTGGCGTGGCGGGAATTGATACGCTTCTTT
Organism: Fuerstiella sp.; assembly: GCA_024230215.1. Taxonomy (GTDB): domain Bacteria; phylum Planctomycetota; class Planctomycetia; order Planctomycetales; family Planctomycetaceae; genus Fuerstiella. The sequence continues at coordinate 39,415 of JAAERP010000016.1, forward strand.
CGGCAGCGCACCCGTGTTATCGGGGCCATTGGACAGCCCGTGATCTTCTGGATCCTGTTTGGAGCCGGCCTCGGCCGGTCCTTTCAACCCCCTGATTGGGCGTCCGGACTTGCGCAACCACTCACGTATCAGGAGTATTTTTTCCCGGGCGTCGCAGTTTTGATCGTGATGTTTACTGCAATCTTCTCGACCATCTCAGTTATCGAAGATCGACGCGAGGGATTTCTTCAGGGTGTCCTGGCAGCGCCTGTGCCTCGATCGGTCATCGTCCTGGGAAAGGTGCTGGGGGGAACAGTGCTGGCCGTTGTGCAGGCGGGATTATTTCTGCTGGCTGGCCCTTTGCTCAGCTATGTCGGGTTGAGTCCAGCGTTGCAGATCGCAATCGATCCCGTGCCAGGCATCCTGGCGGCCCTGTTTCTGATATTGATCGCCGTTGAACTGACAGCTCTGGGGTTCCTGATTGCCTGGCCGATGAATTCAACTCAGGGATTCCATGCGATCATGAGCATTTTCCTGATGCCGATGTGGCTGCTGTCGGGAGCCTTCTTTCCCGGTGGAGGCAGTGACTGGCTGTCATGGATCATTCGATTGAATCCGCTGACCTACGGCGTTGCCGGGCTGAGACGACTGCTTTATTCGGGACCGCTGCCCGTGACCGACTCTCTGCCGTCGATGCCGGTTTGTCTCGGCGTGACTGTGGCTTTCAGCATCGTCACCTGCCTGATCTGCGTAAAACTGGTGTCGCGGCCAATGACCCATAACGTAACGTGATTCGCTGGATGTTGGTCTCGACCGGATGTGCCATGGGGCGAACCGGCTTGAATTCGTCGGGTCTTGAAATCAACTGTTCTTATCACATTGACCGCCGCCATGCTGTCAGGTCCAATTCGCGGCTGCCCTGTTTCCTCTGATGATTCTTCCAAAATGACTCAACGCCGAATCCTTGTCACATCAGCCCTGCCCTACGCCAATGGGCATATTCACATCGGGCATCTGGTCGAATACCTGCAGACGGACATCTGGGTACGATTCCAGAAACTGCGAGGACATCGCTGTATCTACGTATGTGCTGACGACACCCACGGCACGGCGATCATGATTCGTGCACGGAACGAAGGGCGTAGCGAGGAAGAAGTCATCGCGGATATGCGGGACGCTCACATCAGAGACTTCGCCGCCTTTGACATTGAATTTGACAACTACGGCAGTACCAACAGCGCGGAGAATCGAGAACTCTGCGGCGAATTGTGGCAGTCAATTCGTGACGCGGGCCTGGTCAAAGAAAAGGACGTCGAGCAGCTTTTTGATACGGAAGCCGGTACGTTCCTTGCGGACCGGTTCGTGCGGGGGACCTGTCCGCACTGTGGCAGTGAAGATCAGCCGGGAGACAATTGCAGCAAGTGTGCGAAGACGTATACGCCGGCAGAACTGGTCGACCCAATCAGCACAATTTCAGGAGCAACTCCCGAAATCCGTTCAGCCCGACATCTGTTTATCGAGCTGGAACAACTGCACGGTTTTCTTAACGAATGGACTCAGTCCGGCGACCATCTGCAGGTGGAAGTGGCCAACTACCTGAAAGGCCACTTTCTTGGAGACCAACTGCGGGACTGGGATATTTCCCGGCCGGCTCCGTACTTCGGCTTCGAGATTCCCGATAGTCCTGGCGACTACTGGTATGTCTGGTTCGACGCCCCGATTGGATACATGGCTTCAACGAAACAGTGGTGCGCAGCCAATGGCGAGGAGTTCGACGCCTGGTGGAGAAATGCCGACACGGAGATCCACCATTTCATCGGAAAAGACATCACGTACTTCCATACATTGTTCTGGCCCGGCATGCTGAAGACCGCCGGCTTCAATCTGCCGGAGAAGGTACATATTCACGGCTTTCTGAAGGTGGCCGGTGAAAAAATGTCAAAGTCCAAAGGGACCTTTGTCATGGCATCGACGTATGCAAAGCACCTGCCGCCAGGCGTGCTGCGCTACTACTACGCCAGCAAGCTGGGATCGGGTCTTGATGATATTGATCTGAATCTGGAAGAGTTCGTCGCGAAGGTGAACTCGGACCTTGTCGGCAAACTTGTCAACCTCGCATCGCGTTCGGCAAAGTTCGTCGCCCGGTCAAATCTCAGCGACACTTACCCGGATGACGGTGGTCTCTTCGACTACGCCGCTGCCAAAGGAGCGGAACTGGCTGCATTCTACGAAGACTGCAACTACAACGCCGCGATGCGAGAAATCATGCTGTTGGCGGACAGAGCCAATAAGTATGTCGAAGATCAGGAACCATGGGTACTGCGGAAGGATCCGGAGAAAGCCGCCGAACTGCGGGATATCTGCTCTGTCGCACTCAACCTGTTTCGGCAGCTGGTCGTGTATCTTTCGCCCGTACTGCCAGAACTGGCGGAACAGACGGCAGAGTTGCTGAACAAACCCATCGAAAACTGGGACGAAAGCCAATCACCGCTGACTGGAACTCCGGTCAGCAAATTTCAACATCTGATGAAGCGAATTGAGGACAAGCAGGTTCAAGCTATGATTGAAGACAGCAAAGAAGACAACGCCGCTGACGCGGGCACAGCAGCCCCGGAAGCAGGCGAAGCCGAGCTTCCACAGTTCCATCCCGCAGACACATGGCAGGACGCTGGTGACGCATTAGGCAACGAGCCACTGGCGGACGAGTGTACTATCGACGACTTTATGAAGGTCGACCTGCGTGTCGCTCGTATCGTCGAAGCCGGCCATGTCGAAGGTGCCAACAAACTGTTACAGCTGACGCTGTCACTGGGCGGAGGAGAAACTCGAAACGTGTTTGCCGGCATCAAGGCGGCCTACGATCCCGAAACTCTGGTCGGACGACTGGTAGTCTGCGTCGCAAACCTGAAGCCTCGCAAGATGAAGTTTGGCCTCAGCGAAGGCATGGTATGTGCCAGCGGAGGTGGCGGAAAAGAGGTTTTTCTGCTCAGCCCGGACGACGGTTCAATCCCGGGACAACGCGTACATTGAGTGACATAGCCGCAACCAACACTGACCGGACGATCTCCGAGGACCCTGCTCAGACGTGTCATGGGGAGCATGGTTGTCTTGCTGAGTGGGACACGGCCAACTGACGTTGCCTACTTCCCTGCAACAGCAGAAATGCCGAACGCTGAGCGTTCGGCTTTTTCTTTTGAAACACAGCGACGTACGATTCGCGGCAGATTCAGTGACAACAGAGCCACTCCGTGATACCGTAAACTCGTGCGTATCATCGGTCAGCTGCTTGTCTACACGCAGGTCACTGACTGAATTCCTGTTAACAACTGATTACAGAGGAGTTTTCGCGGCATGACGATTCGAACCCTGCTCATAATGTTCTCCTTAGGCGTGATGCCAATGGGGCTGTGCGCTGCCGATGACACGGATGACGGTAAGCTGCGCATTATCTGTTTCGGAGCTCATCCGGATGATGCTGAGTACAAGAGCGGCGGAACAGGGGCTCTGTGGGCAAAGCAGGGTCACCACGTCAAACTGGTCTCGGTAACCAATGGTGACATTGGTCATTGGCAGATGTCCGGAGGCGAGCTCGCAAAACGGCGGACTGCGGAGTCAGCTGAAGTCGCAAGACGTCTTGGTGTGACTTCTCAGGTGCTGGATATTCACGACGGAGAACTGTTGCCGACGCTGGAAAACCGCCGCACGATCACTCGTCTCATCCGCGACTGGAATGCCGACATCGTGATCGCCCACCGTCCGTGGGATTATCACCCGGACCATCGCTATGTCGGGGTCCTGGTGCAGGACGCGGCGTTCATGGTCACCGTTCCGTTTTTCTGCCCGGATGTTCCCCCGCTGAAAAAAAACCCGGTGTTCCTGTACTCCAGCGATCGTTTCCAGAAACCGTATCCTTTCGAAGCGGACATCGCCGTTGCAGTTGATGATGTCTTTGAAACAAAGGTTGATGCACTGCTCGCACTGGAGTCTCAGACGTTTGAAGGTGGAGCATTGGGCTCCGCTGAGAAAGCAGCAGCAGCACCTCCCGCATCGCAGCCGAAATTGCGGAAAGCGTGGCTACGGGAACGATGGGAACGACGACAGAGCGGCGAAGCCAAAAACCATCGCAGTGCCTTGATTCGCTGGTACGGAGAACAGAAAGCTGAACAGGTCAAATTTGCCGAAGCATTCGAAATCTGCGAATACGGACGGCAACCATCCGAAGCGGAGATCCGTGAGTTATTCCCTTTCTTTCCTGCGCCCTGACATTGACCGAACGCGCGGCAGGTAGCGTCTTCGGCCGATTATGCCGCATCTCCAGCCGCAGGAATATCAACCTGAACTTCCAATGCCCCCCACTTTCCTCAGGCGTTAAAAACGGCACGAGCCGGAGAATTGGAGCAAAGTTTACAGTCGTCACAGACCGATATCGACCACAGCAGGCTGTGTTTAATCACGGTCGGTTGGGTGTATAGGTGTATCAATCCTGTCTGCGGTCCGTGTTTTCCGAATGGAAGGCCGGGTTCTATGGCATCGCACACTCCATCGACGACTTTACGAAGGTCCGGTTCGCATGTTCCGTTCGAACCTGTTCCGATGTTTTTCCCTGATCTGCGTGACACTCGTTGGTTCTGACGCTTTTGCGCAGCATCCACACGGTTATGGGCAGATGCCGGGGATCCACGTCCCGCAATCGAGCTATCAGGCTCCAATCCTGGACTACTACGTCGGACAAAAACCCCCTTTGTGGGACGATCAACAGCCCATCGAAAAATTTGTCACGGCGCTTGGCAAACGCAGTTGGTTTCGCGTGGACTACCTGCACATGGACTTTCAGCGGCCCGGCAACCTGGCGATTGGTGCTCCGCTTCTGAACATTACAGACCCGCTGACGGTGGCCGACGAGCTGGCGGGCGGGGCGCCCACCGGTGTGGGAATCATTCCCAACCTGAATGGAATTGATCTCTCCGATAATTCGGGGATTCGTGGCACATGGGGACTGGATCTGCAGGGTGCTGAATTTGAATTGGAATTCTTTGGCACAGAACAAAAAACTGACACCATAACCATGGCCAATCTGCAGGCGTTTCGTGACCCGCTGTTTCCGGCAATCGGCACGACAGCTCGACCCAACGTCGTCGTGCCGCTGCTGACAACTGGTGCTCCGGCCGACGCCGCTTCGGCCAACTATCTGATATACGACCAAAGCTACGCCGCAGAGCTGAAGGCCAAGATGTGGGGTGCTGAGGCCATTTTGGTGCGGGACAGTTATGTTCCGGGCGAAGGACTTTCCTGGCAGTGGCTCGGCGGTTTTCGCTATATGGCCTTCGAAGAACAATTCTCACAACTCGGGTTATTCAACAATGGTGGAGGAGTGGCTCCAGCAACGAGAATTTCCCAGATCAGATCCACGACTGCGAACCACATGTATGGGCCCGAGGTTGGTGCTCGGGCGTCCATTGTGCATCGCAAGTTCACGTTCAGCATGACTCCACGAATTGCCTTCACGCTGAACGATCACACAGCGAAGACACAGTCAGGCCCGCTTGTCGGCACAGCGGTTTCAGCCACCGATCCTCTCAGAACGTTTGATGAAAGCCATATTGAATTCACGCCTCTGTTTGAATTGAGCTTTACCGGTGAGCTTCACCTGACTCCGAACTTCTCGATCTTCGGTGGCTACGACTTCATGTGGATGTATAAGGTGACACGGCCGTTCGATAACATTCACTACAACAGCGTGCCCGGCGCTGCCGGTTCGTTCAATCCGATCGTCAGCCAACAGGTGAATCTGGATACATTCTACACGAAGGGCCTCAGCTTCGGCTGCGTCCTGCGGTATTGATCTGCCCCGGCCAACGGCATCGACACGATGGTCAGCCTTCCGCAGGGTATGTCATCAACATGTATCTGCCGTCACATCACATCGGCAGTTTCGATGCCCAGCAGCGAGAGTCCCGTACTTAATGCGCGAGCCATCAGGTCACACAGAATCAGTCGACTCTGTCGCAGCTCAGTTGATTCGGCATTCTTGACGGAACAGTGGGCGTAGAACGCACTGAATTTCCCGGCGGTGTCAAACAGCCACGACGTCAGCTGGTTGGGGCGATAATCAGCCAGCACAGCGTCCACAGCGTAATCGAACTGGGTGAGCTGCAGAGCAAGTGCTCGTTCTTCCGGACACGTCAGCAGAACTGCCGTTTCGCCACTGGCGATATTCTGTCGGTCGACGTTTAGTTCACGAAAGATGCCGCAGATACGAGCGTATGCATATTGCATATAAGTGGCCGTGTCACCTGTCGTGGCCAGCATCTTGCCCCAGTCGAACACGTAATCGCTGTCACGATTGTGATGCAGATCGGCATACTTGATGCCTCCGGTGCCAACGATCTGTGAAACCCTCGCTCGTTCGTCCGGCGACAGCGCCGGTTGCTCCCGTCGATCATCGTTTTCGTCCACCACCGTGCGAGCACGCGCGATGGCTTCGTCGATCAGGCTTCCGAGTTCAACATTATCACCAGACCGCGTCTTGAACGGTTTACCATCGTCGCCCATCACGGTACCGAAGCTGACGTGCTGACACTTCACATCTCCAAATCCCCACAGTTCGCACGTCTTGAACAGCAAATTGAAATGCTCCGACTGTCGTTTGTCGACGACGTAGACAATTTCATCTGCGTTCAGTTCTTTCAGTCGATATTGGATCGTGGCAAGGTCCGTAGTCGCATACGTGTAGGCCCCGTCACTCTTTTGAACGATGAACGGGGCATTGTTGCCTTCAATGAAAACACATGTAGCGCCATCGCTATCCGTGGCCAGACCCTTTGACGTGAGATCGCTGACCACATCTGCCAACATCGGGTTATAGTAACTTTCGCCAAGCGTGAGATCGAAATGGACGTCAAGCCTTGAATAGATTTGATTTAAGGCAGCAAGGCACGCCGGAAGAAACTCATCCCACAGCCGCTGATTGTGCTCATCACCAGCGTGCAGTTTTGACGTTTCCTTGCGTGCCAGTCGGGCAATGTCGGAATGTGCGTTTGCCTGTCCCGCAAGCGTCGCATCTGCATCAACGTGGGCAACCCTGGCTTCCGCCGATTTGATCGCCGAACGCGTTTCTTCAGCCGCCTTCCGCTGCGTTTTCAGCTTCTTCTTTGCCTTTTTGTCGGCAGTATCCGAGCCACTCGTCAGCTGATCAAGTTCCGTCTGCCGTTGAGTCAACTGCGAACGCAGTTCCGGAAGTCCTGATTTTGCTGCATGATAATCGGACAGTTGATTGACCAGTTTGTACAGACGTGCCAGCTCCCCGACCTGATCTTTGCTGTAAGCCGCTGCGTCAACGAAGTTCCGATAGCCATAGATGATCATCCCGAACTGCGTGCCCCAGTCACCGATGTGGTTGTCACTGGTCACTCTATGCCCGGCGAAACGCAGCGTCCTGCAGATGGCGTCACCGATGACGGAACTTCGCAGATGGCCTACGTGCATCGGCTTTGCCACATTGGGCGAGGAAAAATCGACGACGACGTGCCGAGGAGTCGCGACGGATGTCACCCCCAGACGATCGTCACCAGCAATCCGACTGACATGTTCCGCGATCCATTTGTCCCTGAGCCGTAGATTGATAAAGCCCGGTCCGGCGATCTCCGGTGTTTCGCAAAAATCGCTGACGTCCAGGTTCTCAACGATCTCTGCGGCGATATCCCGCGGTGACCTACCCAGCTGTTTGGCGAGCGGCATGGCGCAATTGGCCTGAAAGTCACCAAATTTCGGGTCCTGTGACGATCGAATCATGTCCAGAAGCGGGGCGGTATCTTCCGTCAGCGAAGAAAGTGCCGACGCAAAACGGGATTTCAAAGTCTGTAGGATGCTCATGGAAGGAAAATGACAGTGCAGGAAGAACGGGACGTTTGAAAGTGCGGATGGTGGCGGTGGCGATCAGGCATTGCAAGGCAAAGGCACATCACACCTGCAGGTATTTCCGAGCTGTCAGCCTGTCACCCGAATTACGGCATGTTACACCGACTTGTGGCCACGACGGGCGAATTCCGGCCTGAGAAAACGACATGCCCAGGAGACAGAACGGTTCACCAGAATAAGTAAACTGACCTGGTGCTCGACTATCGAGTCATTTGTCAACTATACAGCGTGACGCGTGACATCGCTCCCGCCCCATGCTGTGCCTTCTGATCGCTCGGCCGCTGCGCCGTATGTGAATCATCTGCCTCCGGCGGGACAAATCGATCCAGACGAGGCCGGAACATCACCAGCATCAGCAATGGCAGATACCACAGGACATAGCTGCCAACGTCTTCTGGATACCATAACTGTGCAGCGACAATCAGTGCGGTTGAGTTGGCCAGCAGGTTCTCAAGATTTCTCTTCCGGGGAATGACGGTCATGGCCACGAACATCACAAAGAACAAAGCCGCCAGGATGATTCGCAGAAACACGTGACCAATCGCGGATTCAGACATGGGCGTCGCCGCATCAAATAGACGGTAAGCTGTCCAGTTGGCCGTCATCACGAGTTTATGCACAAAGGAATCGGTGGTTGCCGATGTCATTGCGAAAGTCATCAGAACCACCGCAGCGACAGCCCCCAGGGAAAGACCGAACCGAAGACTGCCCTTACGGCCATAGAACACTGCCCACAGAGGCAACAGAAAGACGGCAAAGAACAATGTCCCGCAGGCCAGCCCCAGCAGGACACCCGCAACGGCCGGTTTTCGGTACATTGCGAACGCCCACGTCAGGCATGCTCCCGGGACAACATGACTCAACTGATGTACGTTAAATGCTGTACACGGCAACAACAGGTACAGGCAACTCATCGATATGCCGAGTTGGGCACTGCAGAAGTGTTTTCGGCCAATGTACATCAGCCCAAGAATAACCGTCGTATGAGCAACGACGACCAGAATCCGGGCGATCATTTCGTCCATGGATGTACGACCGAAGACATCAATTTCCTTTTCCGGATTAACCTGTCCGGAAAGTTCGGCAACCTTAGCTGCCCCGGCGGCGATGATGGTCTCGGTGGCCGGCGGAATGGCCTGATCACCGGCGGCTGTCACGTCTGACGATTCCTGTCCCTGCAGGAGAGCGACACCCGACTTAACCGAGTCAATATTTCGGACCGGCGGCTCCTTTAAAAAGACGCCCGTCATCAGAATCGTGAAGGCCGGGAAGAACAGAAATGTCAGCCCCGCCTGGTTGAGGTTCTGTTCAAGGCGTGGTCGACGGGTCAGGAACTCGTCAAACGTCAGCCGCACAATCAGCAACACAGACAACGCCAGGACAATGAATGAACTAAACCGATTCAAAGCCCCCAGCACCATCGGCTCAGATTCGTCACCATCATCAGTCGCGCCCTGCACCTCCTGAGAAACAGAACCAGCGTTCGCAAGGTCGTCCCGCTTGGAGGACGCCGATACGACAAGCGCAGTCGAGAGCAGCAGCAACAGCACCAAATCCAGGTTTCGCACAGTGAGTAGCCGCGAGAACCGAAAGAAGATGGCCGTCAGCAGGAGCGTTACGTAGAGCAGCCACGTAGGACTTTCCACGATCACGAACAGGAATTGGTCGTGTACCATTGTCAACGAACCGTCGAGCGCAATGCGAAACATAACGCCTGCCTGATTCGTACTTGAATCGACAGTGATTCGCGCGCTAACGAAGTACGTAAAGAGGGTGCAACGGCCATGTTGCCCCTACCCAGCAAATTTCCCCAGCTCCATTTGAACGTCAAATGACGTGTTTCTGCAAGCCCCCAGCGATGCAAATCCAAAGTAACAGCGTTTTGCAGCGTTCATTCCGCTTATTCCCCCTCTCTACCCTAACTGGCGCCCTTCCGGTGACGGGGCCGTTGATCCGTCGCAAATGCAGGAAATCCAGACGCGGAACCGGGCACTGACCGTCAGTCTCTCCCATTGACTGTCAATAGTACGGGCATGGTGGGGCAACTGAAATGCTGGCGCAACAACGGAAAAGTGCAATACCGGCAACGGTCACCGCATCACCAAGTCTGCCCTTACAGGTTTGGTTCGCTGGCCTTCATTTTCTCCTGGCGGCGACGCTGCTCCTGACGGCGGGCTTCTTCTTCCGGAGCGAACTGAGGTCGATTGCCACCGGCACCACCCGTGGCATTAGCGGCAATCTGCATCTTACTCTCGTTCCATCCCCAACCGAGCGGATCGCCAAGCTCAACCGATGCAAGAAAGGCCCATGGTGTTCCCGGATGCTCATCGATCACGCGAGTCAGATACTCAAGGGCTTTCTTGTGAAGCTTGCGAACGGTAGCACCGGCATTGACTTCTTTTGATGGAGCCAAGCGCCATTGGTTGTTCCCGGGATTTTCGAATGCCCTGGGAGCCGCCTTCATTTCGGCCAGCATGGCATTGTAGCCGAACGCACGAACTCGCATCGCTAGGACTCGCCCCATCGCCAGGTCATAGCTGGCTCGCCAGCGATCTGAATCAAGCTTGTCACGATCACGTTCACCGGCTTCCAGGATGGCATGCAGCGACTGAAGATAGTAGTCCATTGTCGCCAGCGGCTTCTGGGCCTCCGTGATTTGCTCCCGCAGGATGTTATCGTTGTTCGCCTGGAACTGAAGCTGGGGAACCGGGATATCCTCTCCATCCAGCACTGTCTGTTTAGCAGCGTTGACGAGCGCCGACTTCGCGGAGTTAGTCGACAACTGGCGTTGATAGTCACGCAACGGACGGTAATCCGGCGAGTACTTTCTCATGATGGCGGAGTCCCACTTGCGTCTTCCGCTATCCTCAGCCACGAAAAACACACCGCCGGTTTCAGCGCAGACTCGTGAAAGAGTGTATGGCCCATAACCGGACGACATGCGATCCAGTCCTCGAGCGCCGGCAGTCCAGAATGGAAGTTGCAGCCCCTCCGCAGCAACTGTTTCCGGTCCCATATCTGCCGGAAGATCTTTCTCGAAAGTCTCCCCGTCCACTTCCCACTTTGTTCGGATATAACCTTTCTCGCGGCCGAACACGGATGTGTTCCCGATGCAATAAACCTTGACACCCTCGCGAGTACACTTACGCACGGTGTCTTCCAGCATTTGATAGTCATCGCCACGTTCGTCGGTGACAAGAATCATCATCATGTTGGCACGCATTCTGCGTTTTTCCGGCAGATAAGTCCGCAGAGCCATGTTCAGGGCCGTGAAGACCCGTTCTTCTCCGGACTTGTCATTCCTGATGGACTCCACGGCCTCCATCAACAGCGACAGGTCTGACGTTGGTTCTTCCTGCAGCAGATGAATTTCTTTGCCATACCCCACAACACCACTCTTCAGAGCTTCTTCAGCGCCAACGTCCAATGCTCCCAGTTGCTCGTAGATCCCATGGAACCGCTTCGAGACCATCTCACGTCGGCCTTCCATTGACAGCGATTCATCCAGCAGCCATACGACCAGGGTCTTGCTTTGACGCAGAGAGGCAGCGATTTCCTGAGTAATGCGGTCGATCGCGCCTTCCGTGCCACCTGCGTGTTCGGTGGTTCCCGTCAGATCGATCGACTCCAGCAACTCCGCTTCACTGGGAGTCGGCAGACTCTCCACTGTTTGAAGCCGAGGGTCCAACAGCACTTCGTCGATGCGCTGAGACTCCTCGCGGTGGTTGTCGATGCCACTATTCTGGGCAGCGGCCATGGAGGGCCCGACAATGTTCAAGCTGCTGTCGCTTCCGATTTCCTCGGACACTTCTGTATCAATAACGTACTCTTCATGGCGAATCTCTTCCGGCTCGATAGCGGAAGTGATTTCAACCTCACGTTGAGTCTCAATCACCCAGGTAATACTCATCAGGGTGATCAGAATGGCGACATGGACCAGCAGACTGATGCCCCACGCCGGCATGTCGTAAAATATGTCCCAGACTCCGCTGCCAAAGTCTGAATCGTCGGCAGTAAGTGCCGGGTTGGTACTGGCCTCAAGTGTACTCACGACGGAATCCCTGTTTGACGATTCTGACGACGCTATGCCTCTGACCATGGGAACTGACGACCGGAACCCAGAAGCCGCTCACACTAGTCCGAGACCACTGCCCCAACAACAAGTTTTCACCTGACAGAAGTCTTACCGGCTGTCACGATCAATGCAAAATCGAAATAGCAGCGAACAACAGTACTGCCCGTTCAATTACCAAAACGACGGTTTATAAGTGATCATAACGCAGAAAACGCAGAATCTGCCCAATATCATTGTCCGAAATCATGACGTTGATTATCTCTTGATCGGTTCCCCAAATGCCGTATCTCCAGCCGAGAGAACGGCTTGCGACGATTACGGCTATCTGGAATATGGGACGCCGCATCCAACAACGTCCAACAATCCCGCTTCTGTTCGTCAGGATTCGCAAAACGTTGAAAATTCGATCATACCAGCTGCCGCCAATACGGCTGGCCGCGGAGCTCAACAACGGAAAACGAGGTCTTGCCCCGGGCCGCTGAAACGACTGTATTTGCATCGCGGAAGCTGCAGAACGACAGTTCCACTGGCCATCGGACATCAGGCGGGCAGCGTGTTCGTCGCAGCAGAACTGTTATTCACTTACTGATGCGCCATTGCCAAGCAGCTTGAACGGACCATCCACTCGTCGCTGTGTCCGTGCAATCTGGCGCCAGGACACAAGAACGTCCGGCTGATCTGTGAAGATCCCGTCAACACCAGCTTCTCTCACCAGCCAGTCGATCATCGTTGTCGCATTCGAAGCATAGTCAGGCAGAGAATCTGTGCGCAGGGTCCATGCGTGAACCAGCATCGCATGCTGATGAGCGGCCTTGACGACATTCGACACCAGCGGGCGTTTAGGGTCCTTCGGAGAAGGTCCGTCAATCACAGCGGAGATCCTGATGCCGATTCCATCCGCCACCTTCGCAATGCGAGCCATGTCTTCGCCCGACGGTTCATCGGACAGTAGCTGAATCAGCGGTAGTCGACACTCCAATTCTGTTCTCAGTCGAAGGACTTCGGCCTCGTCGAAGCACTGCACGAAAACACGATCGGCGGCGGTCCGGTAGTCGAAATGTCCCAGTACGCGGAGGACTTCCTTCGAAGGGTCCAGTTCCTGCTCGCGATGAAGCTTTGGCTGTTTGATCTCAACATAGACACCGACGTCACGACCGCGCGAGACGTTCAGGCCTCTGATCAACTGCAGATGCTCTTCCAGCGTTGACAGCCGAAATCGTCCGGTTTTTTGCGGAAACCGTCCGTTGGCTTCCAGATTATTGCCGGACGGATATCGTTCGGAGACATTCAACTGTTTCAATTCGGCCAGTGTAAAGTCAAAGACGTAAAACCTGCCATTCCGACCACGGCCTGGAAACACGTCGGCAACATCGGTGATTCCTTCAAGGGTGACGTCGTGAAACACAACCGCCACGCCATCCTGAGAGAGCACCACGTCCTGTTCAATGAAGTCGGCTCCCAGTGCATGAGCCAGTGCCGTAGCTTCGGTGGTATGTTCGGGCAGATACCCCGATGCCCCACGATGGGCAATCACCAGCGGAACTTCATTGGAGATCGTCTGGCTGATCACCTGCAGTCGCCGTTGGCGTTCCGGTGGCAGTGATCGGGCCACCGATGATCGTCCGGGCAACGTCGACTGAGCGGCAGCCAGACCATGGAAGGCCGGCACCAGCAAGCCCAACAAGATCGCCAGTTGCACCCGGCCAACCACACCTGCTGCTGCACACCAACAAACACACCACTTCACGACTGCAGTTCCAGTTGGACCCATGTCGCTGGGTCGTAGCTAGTTGGAAAATCGTCGCCCACAACCAGGGGCTGGTCTCCCAGGTGAGTATCCTGAACGACGCAATAGAACCCGACTTTTCCCAGGTCGCTGATCTCGCGAAAACCGTACAACTGCTCACCGGAAATCCAGACTTCCAGTTCGTAGCCATCCTTCTTCGAATGTGTCCGGCAGGTCATCTTGTCCGGATTCGATTCGATTCGCTGTATTCTTTGTTGGGCAATCGGCTGCACAACAACAGATGGAGCCCCACCGGCGTGGTCATCTGACGGAAGACACGCGAAGTGGTGGCAATACTCGGTCGCCCGATGAACGTTTCCGGCCGGCCGCGTATCGATCCAGATCAGGACACAATCGGAGCGTTTGACGTCACTGCTGCTTCCGGCGCAGGCTTCTGGCTTGCCCGAGACACGGAATACAAATCCAAGCCCCTTCGGATTCCAGGCAGCCGCGACCATTGCAAACACGGGATCGTCATTCAGCGATGCTGGCAGAAACAGTGATGATAATTCTGACTGTTTCAGCAACCGCCCCGTCCTGCGATGCGATGGCGGAGAACACTGTCTGACGGGCAGTGCAAAGTCGAACAACAACGAAGGCGGAATAATCTGGTTCACAAAGCGGACACTTGTTCGAAAGGTGAAATGGGATACCGATGGGCCGTCGGGGCTGCCCGAACAGAGAACTGTACGTGTGTCACGGGGCAACTTCCACCATAGAAGTAAGCTGGACTGATCCCCCCGAAACACCAGTCCAGCCGCAGACACGTTTTCACAGGAATGCGTTCAAAGTCAATATTTTTGCTGCCGCAGTCCGATGTTCGTTATAATTCCGATTCGCATCCGTCAAGCGGTGTTGGCTCGGCTGTGACTTGATGCAGCTTTCGAAACAAGATGACGACTCAAGTGCATGAGACGGCAGACTCTGATAAACTAGTGTCGCTGTACGACCTGTTTGTGCCCTGGACCATGTCCTCTGACGCCGCCGAGTTTCCGCACAGCCTGTTTCGTCCGAATAAAACAATGTCAGAAATTTCTTCAGCCCTCCCTGACCCAAAACTTGTCAAGTTCGCAAAGTGCGATGGCTTCATGCCAGCGTTGCGAAAGCGGGTGGATGCGTACTTCGCTGAGACGAACGTGACGAAGCGCGACAATCCTCGGATGTATGTCAAGACAGTGATTATTCTGGCATGGTTGACTCTGTCCTACGTGAGCCTCGTATTCTGGGCGACGACATGGCCTCAGGCATTGGTCTTGTCCGTGTCTCTTGGTGTTGCGATGTCCGCGGCTGGATTCAATATCATGCATGACGGGGGGCACGGATCGTATTCGCGGTTCCCTCTGATCAATCGCCTGGCGGCGTTTTCACTGGACATCCTTGGTGGCAGTTCGTATTTCTGGAGACGGAAACACAACGTGGTTCACCATTCATACACAAACGTCACAGGGATCGATGATGACATCGACGTAGGGCCTCTGGGACGGCTGTCTCCGCACCAGCGGCGTATTGGTGTTCACCGGTTTCAGCAGTTCTATCTGTGGTTTCTGTACGGTCTCATCACATTTAAGTGGCAGTTTTATGACGACGCAGCCGGCCTGATTACAGGTCGTATCGGGCAAATGACGATGCCGCGTGTGAAGGCATGGGACCTGACGTTCATGCTGATTGGAAAGCTTATCTTCCTGGCACTGGCAGTTGGGCTGCCGCTCTATCTGCACGAGTGGCAACATGTCGTGCTCTGGTTCTTTGTCGCGTCGTTTGCGCAGGGCGTCGTGCTCAGCGTTGTGTTTCAACTGGCTCACTGTGTGGAGCAGGCTGAGTTTTACCAGCCTGATCCGGCGTCCATGAGAATAGATAACGCCTGGGCGGTGCACCAGGTCGTCACAACGGTTGACTTTGCCAGAGGAAGCCGCCTGGTGTCGTGGTTCACCGGAGGTCTGAACTTTCAAATTGAACACCACCTGTTCCCTCATATCTGCCATCTTCATTATCCGGCGCTGTCCAGAATTGTGGAACAGACATCGGCTGAATTTGGAGTGCCCTATCATTCGCACCCCACAATGCGTTCCGCAGTGAAGTCACACTTTCTGTGGCTCAGACGAATGGGACAGCCTGTGGCGGTGTCTGGATAGTTGAAATGGCGTTCCTAGCGCTGTTCCCGGAATGCTGCTGCCTGTTCCGGCCGGAATTGGTCTGCGAATGGGCCTGCGAATGGGCGGGTGCACACACGTGCCGCAGACTGTCCACGTAACGTCTACCGCAGTCGTCGCCACCGACTCTCGAGGGACGGGGCACAATTTCTGACGTGGCTGCTGTCCGAATGAGGCACTGATGGGTACTATTGAAGCCCCCACCCATAAGCACCGTGGCAAAAACCCGATGGCTGACTTCCGTCGAAAACGATCACACCTGAAGCTGCCGATCTGGACCAGCGTAGTCCTCGGCACACTGAACCTCACGTTGATGCTGGTGTTGATCATTCTGCTGGCCAATGAGCACTCGTGGCTCGCCCTGATTCTGGGTTCGATCGCTCTGGGCATCAGCCTGTTTGGGATTTCGTTCTATTCCGTACTGACGATCAAGGAAATCCAGCTCAATCGAAGGCAGTCGAACTTCGTTGACAGCGTGACTCATGAACTCAAGACGCCCATCGCAGCACTGCGCTTGTATCTGGACACATTGTTAATGCGGGATCTCGGTGAAGCCGATCGCCGCGAATTCTATGAAACGATGGAAACGGAACTCGAACGCCTCGATCGGCTCATCAATCAACTGCTCGAAGTCGGACGACTCGACGCCATTGGCAGCCAGACGGAACCGGAACGTGTCAATCTAAGCGACCTGCTGACAGACTGTGCTGAAGTGGCCTGTCGCCATCACAAGTACAATCTTGCAGAAGTGTTTACCTTTGAGCTGGCACCGTTGAAGCTTGATGCCCGCAGAATGTTGCTGGAAATGGTTTTCGGCAATTTGATGGACAACGCTGTAAAATATGGCGGTGATCCGCCGATGGTACATGTTTCCGCCATGGTTCGGGGCCGTGACAGAATTGTCGTACGCGTTCACGACCACGGCGCCGGCGTTCCCGAAGCTCAAAGACATCAGGTATTCCAGTTGTTCTTCCGCGGCAGCGATGAGTTGCAGCGCACTCGCAAAGGCACAGGGCTGGGCTTGTACATCGTCCGCACACTGGTTGGTATCATGAAAGGGCGCGTGACAATTTCTGATGGCCCGGACGGCGTGGGCAGCGTTTTCGAAGTCAGCCTTCCGGGCCGACTGCTGGCCAGACCGACGAATAAAAAGACAGAAAAGAAGACAGACGAACTGACGGATTCGGTCTCTGTTCACAACACGGCGGAAAGTTCTGTAGAAACCGGCGAGAAAGCGGGGGTCTGAGGAGTGAATATTCTGGTCGTCGAAGATGAAGAGAATATCGCGAAGATACTGCGTTTCAACTTCGAACAGGAGGGCTACCGCGTCCGCGTGGCAGGCGATGGCCGAACGGCGTTGGACCTGCACCACGACGCGACGCCGCCGTTCGACCTGATCGTGCTGGACCTGATGCTGCCACAAATGAGCGGCTACGAAACGTGTCGTGAGTTACGCAGAGTTGACGAGGACGTGCCGGTGCTGGCACTCACTGCCCGAACGCTGGCCGAAGACAAGGCTCAGGCATTCGACTGTGGCGTTGATCAGTACATCACGAAACCATTCGCCCTGCCGGAGTTGCTCAGTCGAGTTCGCCGTCTTCTTGAGGTTCGTCGACGTACGCTCGACAACGGCGTGACGACACGCACCGAGCGCGATGTCGAGCGGTTCGGCAATGTCCAGGTCGACTTTGGCCGGTTTGAACTGCACAACGGCGCTGAGGCGCATGCGCTGACAACACGTGAGCAGGAGCTGCTTCGCTATTTCCTGAAGTATGACGGTGTCGTGCTGTCCCGCAGTCGACTGCAGTCAGACGTATGGAGAGACTCTGCTGAGATCACCAGCCGCTCCATCGATAACTTCGTCATGCGTCTGCGCAAGATGATTGAGGTCGATCCGACAAATCCGAAGCATCTGGTCTCCGTACGGGGTACTGGCTATCGTTTTTTCCATAACCCCAACGGTGCCGACGGCGACGACCTTGATACAGCAACCACTGCAGAGGCAACATGAGAGTTCTGGGGCTGGACATTGGCGGAGCGAATATCAAGGCATCGGATGCTGACGGGCACACAACTTCGATGCCGTTTGCGATGTGGCAACAGAAAGAAGAGCTACCAGCGGCGCTGCGGGCACTGGCCGCGGAACAAAACAGTCCGGAAATGGTCGCCTTGACATTGACCGCCGAACTGGCCGACTGTTTTCAGACAAAGGCTGAAGGCGTCGAGTTTGTAATCAATGCGGTGGAAGAAAGTTTCAAGGACGTGCCGCTGCGAGTCTGGCTGACATCCGGCGAATTTGCCGAACCTGTCGATGCACGCGAACTGCCGACACTTGTCTCAGCCGCGAACTGGCAGGCGTTGGCAACATGGGCTGGTCGAGCCGTTCCGGACGGGCCGGCACTTTTGATCGACATGGGCTCCACAACAACGGACATCATTCCCCTGCTGGACGGATTTCCGATACCCACCGGGTTGAACGACTCCGAACGTTTAATGTCAGGAGAACTGGTCTATACAGGTGCAGCCCGAACACCAGTCTGCGCAATTGTTGACACGGTCCCGCTGCGTGGAGAGCAGTGTCCAGTCGCGGCGGAAGTATTCGCAACGGTCGTGGACGCATTTCTTCTTGCCGGCATGATCAATGAAGACCCCGACGATTCCAACACCGCCGACGGCCGTCCGTTGACTCGACCGTGTTCTCGGAACAGACTGGCTCACATGGTTTGCAGTGATTCCACAGAACTGTCAGGTCAGGACCTGAAACTAATGGCGGAACATGTCGTTGACGTTCAGTGTCGACATCTGCGGGCCGCAATCAGTCAGGTGGTGCACGGGCTGGCAACGGTGATGGAGGGTACGGACCAACGATGTCTGGACATCGAAAAGCCCTCTGTCATCATAAGCGGCAGCGGAGCGTTTGTTGTTGAGCAGCTGTTGCAGCACGCGGATGCGTTTCCCTTCGCCGAACGACTCTCACTGTCTGACATGTTTCGGCACCCGATTTCTGAATCCGCCTGTGCGTTTGCCGTGGCCAGACTTGCGCACGACCGCTGCCGCGACGACCTGCTTGAACCGGCGGCACTCTGACAGATGAACCTGTTCAGGGCAAAACGCCGCCGGTGCCACCAGACTGCTGCTCCGACAGTCAGGAATGGCCCGGATTCCTTGATCCGATTCGATTCCACGTCGTTTCAGTGTTTTCATGTCTTCGTCAGCTGATTCCGCCTGCAACGGCGTTGTCAGAAATCCACGATGCCGATACGGTTCGCGGCTGTTTGACCATTTCGCAGACAGGGAATACTTGTGTCAGAATCTGCTCCCGCCTCTCACGTTCCGAAAATCCACGATGGTCAGTTGGGTGAACTGGCCTCCACCGCAATTTGTGGCAACGACATTACGTCGTCGTGTCTGTACGTTTCGGCGCTGGCCATCGGCTACGCGGGAAAGCTGGCGCCCGTTTCACTGCTGATGGTGGCGGCCGTTCTGTTCCTGTTCCGTTCAATCTATGCCGAAGTCGTTGGCGCCCTGCCGCTGAACGGTGGTGCCTACAACGCCCTGTTGAATACCACCAGCAAGTTCCGAGCATCCATAGCGGCCTGCCTGACGGTACTGTCGTACATGGCCACCGCGGTGATCTCCGCTCTGGAGGGCATGCATTACGTCGAACACATCAGCCATGGATTTCCGGTCTTCTATGCAACAATCGCGCTGCTGGCATTCTTTATGGTGCTGTCAATTATTGGCATCACAGAATCTGCCATATTGGCAATCTTCATTTTCATCACGCACATAGCCACGTTGTCACTACTGCTGATCGTCGGACTCATACACGTTGCCGGAAGTGGAACCGACACATTCTTCGCGAACATGAATGAACCGCTTCCGACGCACTCTGTTGGGGTGAGTGACGCGCCTGATGCGGAAACGAATGACGCTGCCCCGGGCGAGACCGTCGACTCAGAAACCCCTCAGAAAGGCGGTTCATTGTTGATGGCACTGTTCTTTGGTTTCTCGGCCGCCATGCTGGGGATCTCGGGATTTGAAAGTTCGTCCAATTTTGTCGAGGAACAGAAGGCGGGCGTCTTTCCAAAGACTCTGCGCAACATGTGGATCGCTGTCAGTTTCTTCAACCCGCTGATGGCATTACTGGCACTGGCGCTTGTGAGCATCAGCGCGGTTGGCGAGCACCAAAACGCTCTGCTGGCGCATCTTGGCGAAGTTGCTGGCGGAGAGTACTTCGGGCCGAAACTCAGTTTTCTCATATCCGTTGATGCAGCGTTGGTGCTCAGCGGTGCCGTACTGACAAGTTTTGTGGGTGTGACAGGACTGGTACATCGGATGACCCTGGACCGTTGTCTGCCTCAGTTGCTGCTGAAGACCAACCGACGCGGCACAACTCATCGCATCATAATTGGGTTCTTTCTGCTGTGTGTCTCTGTTCTATTCATCACCAGGACCGCCAGCGATCAGGAACAGATCAAGAATCTTGCGGGGCTGTACACAATTTCATTTCTGTCAGTAATGGCGCTGTTTGCTCTGGGGAATATCCTGTTGAAAATCAAGCGAAAGAACCTGCCGCGTCGGACTCAGGCAAAGTGGGTGTCCGTCATCATTGCAATGTGCGCCGTACTGGTCGGCCTGGTCGGCAACTCTCTTATTGATCCCAGCTATCTGGTTACTTTTCTGCAGTATTTCATTCCGGCGATGCTGGTGATTGCGGTGATGTTGGGACGAATCGTCTTGCTGAAGGCCTTCCTTTCCATGGTCCGAAGTCTGACGGCCAGTATCGTTGGTCCGATGACACGACTCACAAAAGCCGTCCGGGAGAAGATCGAAGAAATCAATGCCCAGCAGATCGTGTTCTTCACGCGTGGTGACAACATTGCCAATCTGAACAACGCACTGCTGTATGTCAGGCAGAATGAACACACCAATCGCCTGAAGATTGTCACGATCACAAATCAGGAAGTGCAGGTGCCGGACAATCTGGTGCAGGAACTTGAGTTTCTTGATCAGGCCTACCCGGAGATTGACGTTGAATTCGTCCAGATTGCGGGACATTTTGGTCCGGATTTGATTCAGCAACTCTCTGAAGACTGGAACATCCCGCGCAACCTGATGTTCATTGGCTCACCGGGCGGTCGTCTGCCTTATGATCTCGCCGAACTCGGGGGCGTTAGGTTGATTATTTGACAAAGCAGTGCACGATTTCCAGCGTCCAAATAGTTTGCGGTATTGAGAACGTCTGCAATCTTGTTCTGGTAGTCTGACATCAGATTCCGAAACAGCGTCTGTGACAGATGGTAGCTCAATTCTTGGCCCTCGTCGGGCGAGAAAAATGAATCACCTGACCAGAACAAAGGAATGGTGTCGGAATTCCAATAGTCTCGGTGTCTACGCAGGGTTTCGTGGTCAACGAAGAAGTCTGAGCTACCCACCACCAAGTCCTCTATGAACTGAGTGACGCCTTCGTTGAGCCAAAGCGGCAGTGGAAGATGGCGAAGCAGCGCGTGGTTTAGTTCATGGGCGATTGTGCGATCGTGTTCTCCCGCATACGCCATACACATGGCGAAATGGCCGTAACCGCGATCGAGAAACATGCCACTGGAAAGTGCGAATTGCCCCTCATCTGGGTAGAAATCAGTTACGTAGTCGTAGTAGGTGTCGGTATCACCGAAAGCAAATACAACGTGTTTGCCATAGCCCTCATCGCGAGCTACGCCCGCAAGTGTCTTCAGGATCATTTCCAGCGAATCGTCGCACCACTGAAGGATGCGAACTACCAATCATTCTACCAACGCCACCGTGGCCTGCACTACCGGCGAAGGCGTTCCGGCATGGGTGCCGGGCTTTTCGAGCATGCTCTGTTGTGCGGCCACGCATCACCAAGACAGCGACGATCACGAAGGGCAGAGCTTACGGTGTCCTTGACCGGCGTGAAGCAAGCAATGAGAGAATGAGTGCGATGATAGCAAGCGGCCACGACAAAATGGCTCCGAACATTGCGCCCTCTTTCGCACTAAACATGAGGTAAGACCAGCCGTTCCAGTTCGGCAATTCAGCGGCCTTACCGGTGTAGAAGCTGAGAAATGCGCCAAGAGCTGATGCGAGAAAGATGAAACAACACCATACAAGCAGCGCAGTGATAACAGATCGCAACCATCGCGACGGCGCCGCCGATGGTGGCAAGTCTGGTGGTTGATATGGGTTGCTCAATACTGGCTCTGGATCGCACAACGGGAGGTTTTTACGACACCGCCCTAAACGAAGCGAGCGAGTGTGAACTAAAAGCGATTCTACCAAGGCCAACGCCCGTTGCCAAAGAGCGAAGGTGTGCCGGAGGCCTAGCGTAACAAACCATGTTGTCAGACGCGGTGACGCCGCATTCCGGTCACATATCAAAAGAGTAGACGTAAACACGACCATCCGCGAACCCAATGTATGTACCACCATCGGGATAGATGACGGAATGGATGAGTTCGACGTTTTGCGGATTCCACCAGTTCACATCTTCGGTTCCCCGCCATTCAAAGCCGTAGTTGTGCGGGGTCGTGCGGATGCAAGTCAAGGCGAGAGGCATAGTTCATGTATTGATCGCACGACAGGTCAGCGCGGAGATGGTACGTGTAGTCAGGCAGAAATCCGTCGTCCCACGAATGCTCGTGGATGCTTGATGCGCTCCATGGCAGTGCGCGTCGCAATGGCCACTCGAAGAGGTAGTAGCGGCCCAGCAACAGGAAAACCGTTGCCACTAGGAGTCCGATTGTGACGCGTTTCTTCATAGGCTAGCGTCTGACAACAATGTAATGACTGACAAATTGTCGCTCATTCGGAGACAGCTCCGCATTGTGCGACACGGGTGCCTATTCTTTGTAAATCGCGGTGCGTTAGCCAGTCCGATGTGCGGATCGTACTCCGAGACTCCTAACCACCGGTGCTGACTGTGGCCCATTTGGTGATTTTCCGCGAATCCAGACTTATACGGAATTCCGTATATCGCAGACGCGTGCAGGGGTGGTGTGCACAAATGGCTTAATTGTTTGACTATTCACTGGCCAGACGAGTAGTCTGCCTGTTCGGTGTCCGACTTACACGGACGTTTTCTGTCTAAGATATGCGGCAACAATGAGGCCATCACTCCTATGGGCCCGATCTCGTCACGCACACCGGAAGGAGACCGTAACCTTTGCCCAGTATGTGGAGCTGTGTGCAACATGGAGGCATCACTAGATTCGCACGACGCGCCATGTCCTAGTTGCGGACATCTGCTGTGGTTCACTGGATTAGGTTTAATATTGGCGCAAAGAGCAACTGTGATTGTAAAGGGCACGCCGAAACCCGAAGTACAACGTGCAATCCTGCCTGATGACTTGACAATTCCACCTGACGTTGTGGCAATGTGTCCTCGCCACGTTGCAAGCGTCAATTGCGTTCTGCCAATTGATTACTCAGGGGACAAGCTCCTGATCGCAATGCATGACCCGGAGAACATTGAAAAAGTTGATACACTGCGGTTTGTCTTGAATCGTGTAAACGGCGGCGAGAAAGTGTGGCGCTTGGCGGGGTTGGCGGGCGGTGAGATTGTGTAGCGCTCAAATGTTCATCTGTTGAATCTGGATTCACTCGAAAAAGCCGTCAAAGTGGCGGATTTTCGGTGTATTCGGGATTG
>JAAERP010000017.1 GCA_024230215.1 Fuerstiella sp.
AATCTGGCTCTTTTCATATTACGCCTGTCTCTGGAAGACCAATCTTTCTCCTACTCAAAGTCCTTCACGGCGTTGCCCGTTGGGGCGTGGGTACTCTCCATACCCTGGTAGTTTTAGATTCCGCGTCAGCGAGATTCAATCTTTTCCGCTCAAGGTTTCCTGGAATTACCTACATCCCCCTACTACGAAGTACTCTGTCGACGCAGGCGTAGCCCGTTT
Organism: Fuerstiella sp.; assembly: GCA_024230215.1. Taxonomy (GTDB): domain Bacteria; phylum Planctomycetota; class Planctomycetia; order Planctomycetales; family Planctomycetaceae; genus Fuerstiella. Next base: position 220 of record JAAERP010000017.1, read on the forward strand.
TCAGTAGTTTTCCGTGCGGTATGACACCGCGATTCGGTCGCCCATCGCAGCCTTGGTGTTGACCGGAACGACCGGTCTGGGCTAAACCAATTTCGCAGATCGCTCATATCGCTGACGTGACTGGCAATTCTGAATCCCGCGGCCACGTTTCATTGTTGTCGCGAGGCACGCCGTGATGCAGAGCACCGGTGTCGCTGGTCAATGGATTTTTACTGGTTGAATCTTCTTAATCCGGCTCCTCCTGGTCCATGACTTCGAACGGAATGTACCCATTCAGAGAATCGGCCATGCCGCGCAGTAATTGCGCTGCGTGGCTGAGTTGGATTGTCTTTATTGGCGTATTGACGTGTTGTGGGTCACACACCGTTGCTCAACGGTGGCAAGTCCACGAGACACGTGGCAATCTTGAGCTATACGCTGAGTTTCCGCTGCTTCCGGATGTCGTCGCCGCCCAACTGGCCAGTGTTGAGGCAGAACTCAAACGAGATCTTGACCTGGCCCAGTCAGCTGACGCAAAGATCCAGGTGGTTGTTTTTAGCTCCGCCAGAAGCTATCGAGCTTATCTGGCCGATCGCGTACCTCAGGCATTGCATCGAAGAGCAATCTTCTATCGTTCGGGTGACCAGTACCAGATCTACGCCTACCGCCACGATCAACTGTTAACGGACCTGCGGCACGAATACACACACGCAGTTCTTCATCGGACGCTGCCGTTTGTACCGTTGTGGATCGATGAGGGCCTGGCCGAATACATGGAGGATCGCCCCGATCGCAGGGCGCGCTCAAGCCGCCTGATCGCAATGCGGTGGAAGTGCCGCACGGGCTGGCGACCTGACCTGCTGCATCTTGAGGCCATACCCTCGGCAGCACGAATGACCAGCGACCATTACCGGGACAGCTGGGCGTGGACGCATTTTCTGTTGAACGAGTCGGATCAGACACGTGCGCTGCTCCACGGCTACCTTGCGGCAATTTCCGCCGGAGAGGCACCGAGGGCCTTCAGTGAATGGGCAACGACACGTGACCCTGAAGTCAAAAAACGCGTGGGTTCATATTTTCGCCGTTTTCGGATTTCGTTACGCTGAGTGTCGCGCACGCTTTGCCGACGCACGACATTTTTTCACAGGACTCCGCGTCCGGATTCAAAAATGCTACGCTGTCCATTCAATCGGAATTCATCGGTGATCAGATTCCCCCGCACATCCGCCGTCGTAAACTGTCTGGCTGCCGCTGGCATGTTCCTTTGTCAGTCGCTCAACATCAGTGCTGACCAGCTGACAACCAGGCCCGGTCTGTCTCCGCCAGCGAAACCGATCCGCGACGTTCGCATGCGCGAAGGTGGATTGGTCATGATCAATGTGCTGGACGCTGGCGGCAAAGCACTGCCGCACCAGACGGTGACCATCGTTCATCAGGGACACATCATTGCGACGGCAAAAAGCAACGAGCGTGGCCAGATTCGGGTAAGTGGACTGCGATCCGGTATCCACCTTTTGGCATCGGGCCAGTCGTCGGTGCCACTTCGTCTCTGGACCGCAAGCGTCGCTCCCCCGGTCGCAACCGACAGCACAGCAATTGTCATTTCACAACAGATCGTGCGGGGCCAATACGGTGCACCCATGGTCGGACCAGGCATACTGGCCACAGGAGCGGGCATCGCGGGAGTGGCTGTGGTGGTTGCCGGCAAGAATTCCACGGATGACAGTGTCGCCGTCCCTCCTGCGGGCTCCTCAGGCTCTGCAAGCCCGGCCAGCGAGTTCGACTCCTCCAGTTCCACTCTTCCCGCCAGTCCTTAAGAATCGGGGCTGAGCATTACAAGAGCTGATCGATCGTTGCGGCGGCCGAAGTTGGTATAGTGTTCTCTGCGCGTATCAATGTGACTTATGGCGACGACGTGACACGTCGTCGGACGCTGCATGCGACCGAAGTTACGGCTGTACTTCACCCACCTCGACGTCGCGACGGCCCAAGTGCTTCCGTCTGTCACACCATCGTGCTGACCGTGGTTCCCGGTCACGGTCAGAGAACACCATATTTGTCGTAGGCGTCGACAGCTTTCATGCCCGCTCGAATGGCGTCACGAACTTCGTTTTCGGCGTGAATCTTGTCCCATGCCAGCTCCAGCACTCGCTCCTCGACAGCTTGTGGGATCACGACAATGCCGTCTTCGTCGGCGACGACAAGGTCTCCTGGTGAGAATGTCACGCCGTCGATTTCTACGGGCACGTCGCTGTCGATCACACGTTGACGATCTTTGCTGTCGTACAGACATCTGCCCCGGGCGACAACCGGAAATTCCATCTCCCGAATTCTGGCAACGTCGCGGACTGCCCCATCGATGATGGCACCGACACAGCCGCCGTTGCGGACGGCCGTGGTAAGCAGCTCGCCCCAGATGCCAGAGCGCATGGATCCGCCGGCCGCTGCGATCAGAACGTCATCGGGTTGGCAGCTGTCGACAGATTTGAGTTCCAGGGCGTAGGGTTCAGGATCCCCATGATACATGTCGGCCCACAATGTCGTCCGGCAGCGGCCGACAATCATCTGTCGCGTCGTGAGTTGTTGCAGCTGAGCACGTGGCGACTGGTGCCTATGCCCAATCGAATCCAGGGCATCACAGAGAACGGCAGAATACATGTGTTCGCGGATCTGCTGAAGGGTGATCTTCGGCGATGAGGTCATGATAGATTTCCGGGTGTCGCTTTTGCTGTTCGTGTGTTCTGTAAAAGGCTATCGTAATGCAACATCGTCATCAGTCCCACCAAACACTTACCTGCCCGGAAGATACCGATGCGGATCGGAGTCATCGCCCTTCTTCACGAATCCAACACGTTTCTGACTCAGCCAACGTCACTCGACTCGTTCCGTGAGGATCTGCTGCTGACAGGAGAACCCATTCGTGCTGCGCTGGCGGATTCTCATCATGAAGTCGGCGGGTTCTTTGCGGGTCTGGCCGCTGCGGATGTTGATGCTGTACCGCTGTTTGCAGCTCGCGCATTGCCGTCGGGACGAATTGCGAGCGACGCGTTTGCCCAGCTTGTGGAGCAACTTATCGCAACGGTGAATGCTGCGAATGGCCTGGAAGGTATTCTGGTGGCCCCTCATGGCGCCACGGTCAGTGAGGGCTGTCCCGATGCCGACGGACACTGGCTGCATGCGGTCCGGCAGACCGTGGGACCGGACTTTCCGATTGTCGGAACGTTGGACGCGCATGCGAATCTTTCGCCGCAAATGGTGAATAGTTGTGACGCTCTGGTTGCTTATCGCAGCAATCCTCACCTGGATCAGCGCGAACGCGGCATTGAAGCCGCTCGACTGATGATAAGAACGGTGCGACGAGAAATCCGTCCCACCATGGCCGCATGTTTCCCTCCGTTAGCGATCAGCATCGAACGACAGTGTACCGACGAACCTCATTTACGGCCGCTCTACGATTTCGCCGACGCTCAACGGAATGACGTTCGAGTGCTGTCCAACAGTATTCTGCTGGGGTTTCCTTACTCCGACGTCAACGAAATGGGATCCGCCACCATTGTGGTGACAAACGATGACCAGGCTCTGGCAGAACAATCTGCGTGTGAACTGGGCCGATTGATGTGGAACATGCGAGCGGACCTGCACGGAGAATTCGTGTCGGTCGATCAGGCACTGCACCAATGTGCAACGACCACTGATCGAGTCTGCCTGCTTGACATGGGAGATAATGTCGGTGGCGGTTCAGCAGCGGACGGAACGGAACTGCTGGCGGCAATTCATGCGCGGGGCGTGGGCCCAACATTTGGTTGTCTGTTCGATCCACTGTCGGTTGCTGCCTGTGAAGAGGCGGGACCGGGTGCCCGATTGTCGCTGACGGTGGGTGGGAAAACGGATGGCAACCACGGTGCACCGATCGAACTCGACGCAACCGTCGTATCGCTGCACGACGGCAGATTCAAGGAACCACAGCCGCGACACGGCGGAATTACTGAATTCGATCAGGGACGCACTGCAGTGTGCCGGACCGATAGCGGGCTGACGTTAATGCTGACTTCTCGTCGCATGGTGCCGTTCAGCCTGCAGCAATTGATCAGTTGTGATGTCGATCCAGACAGTTTTAGATTTCTTGTTGCCAAAGGTGTCAACGCCCCGATTGCTGCATACCGGGAAGTCTGCGACAGTTTTATTCGGGTTAACAGCATCGGTTCCACCTGCGCAGACATGAGTCGGCTGGAATACCGCCATCGACGACGGCCCCTGTTTCCTCTGGAGCCTGAAACACAATGGCAGATCGTTTAGGTAAACCTGCGTTTTTGGCGCGTCTATCACGCCGGCGCCTTGCCCCGGACCACACGGTTGAAACAGTCCCGAAGGAAAGATCAGTATGAGCATTTGGCGATGGTCCGACATGATGGAGCCCATTCCGGAAAACGCCCGTATTTCATTGGGTGAGGGTGACACGCCGCTGATTCGGTCCAGCAGCATTGGGCCAGCCGCAGGCTTGAAGAATCTGTACTTCAAGCTGGAACACGGGAATGCATCGGGTTCGTATAAGGACAGATTCGCGTTCACCGCGATCTCTCATATGGTTGCCAACGGCTGGAAAAAGTGCATTGCCACGTCCAGTGGCAACACCGGCGCCGCGTTGGCGGCCTACTGTGCGGCGGCCGGGATTGAATGCCGTATCGCCATTGTGGACGGAGCACCGCTGGGGAAGCTGAAACAGATGATGGCCTACGGAGCGAAAATTGCTCGCATCCGGAAGTTTGGAACTGATCCGACTGCGACCACACAAGTCCTCGAAAAGCTGGAAAGACTCGGCCAGCGACCGGATTCGGCAATGCAGGTGAGTGCGTTTGTGTACAGCCCGGCAGGCATGTCCGGCGTTCAGACAATCAGCTTCGAACTTGCGGAGCAGTCACCCCAACCAATCTATCACCTGTTCTGTCCGGCGGGAGGCGGCGGATTGTGTGTCGCAGCGGCCAGAGGTTTCCGGCAGCTGGTTGAACGGGGACGAATAAGCAGGAGTCCGGCGATAGAGTGCGTTCAGCCGGAGGGCAACGACACCATTGCCGGGCCACTGCGTGCCGGTGCGAAGAGGGCTCAGGATATCGACTGCACGACGAAGGTCAGCGGACTACAGGTGGCCAGTGTCGTGGACGGTCATCTGGCAATCGAAGAATGCCGCCCCACCGGTGGAACCGGACATCTGGTCACCGACGAGTTTGTCTGGGAGGTGCAAAAGCGACTTGCCCGGGAGGAAGGTGTGTTTACGGAACCCGCTGGTGCGGTCGCACTGGCCGGGGCTTTGCAGGCCGCAAAGAACGGAGACGTGAACAAAAGCGCTATGATCGTCTGCATGGTGACCGGATCAGGCTTTAAGGATGACGTTGCCGTTGATCGAATCAACTGTGACACCGACTGCCCGACGCTGGATGCAGACGCGATTGATGAATGGTAAGCTGCGTCTCCAAAAGTCATTCCAACAGACGTATTTCCGTCCATCACAGACATCACATTCCGAGCGGTAGCCCGCATCGGCGGGCGGGCATCCCGCCTCAGGAGCCCCCATGCTGACCGTCGAAGAAGCACTCACAGCAATTATCCAGCATGTCGTTCCGGGCACTGCGACAACAACGCCGTTGGCAGATTCGCTGCATCTTATACTGGCTGAGGATCTGACGACACCACATGATTCCCCTCCGTTCGATAAGTCGATGATGGACGGTTTTGCTGTGGCCTCCAACGGCTTCCAGAACGCTGAGAAGAAAACGCTTCGAGTCCTGGAGACAATCACCGCTGGAAGTCTCCCCACAGAGTGCATAGCACCCGACACAGCGTCACGAATAATGACCGGTGCGTTCATTCCTGACGGTGCGGACTGTGTGGTGCCGATTGAACGCGTCATCTTCGACGAAACTGAACCACAGGACGTCACCATCGCTGGCGATGCCGTTCGTGCCGAAGGTAACATTCTGCGGCAGGGCATTCTGGCAGAAACGGGACAGCCATTGATGAAATTCGGTACTCTGCTGGAACCGCAGCACATCGCTGTGCTGGCAGAATTTGGTGTGGCACAGGTGCCGACATTTCAGCGGCCGACGGTTGCGATCCTGGCCACTGGTGACGAACTGCTTCCCATCGATCAACCGTTGGTTCCGGGGCGCATCAGGAATTCCAATGAGCCAATGCTGGTCAGTCAGGCGTTGCGTGCCAATGCGACGGCCATTCCGTTGGGAGTTGCCAAAGACAAACGCGAGGATCTGCGCAGCCATATCAATGCCGGGCTAAAACATGACTTCCTGCTGCTGTCGGGAGGCGTCTCGGCCGGGACCCTTGACCTGGTACCGTCTGAACTTGCGGCCGCCGGCGTGAAACAGGTCTTTCACAAGATTGAGATGAAACCTGGAAAGCCGTTGTGGTTTGGACAGCTAAAGACGTCAGACCACAGTTGCTGGGTGTTCGGATTACCAGGCAATCCTGTCAGCAGTATGGTGTGCTTTGAACTGTTCGTGCGTACAGCTTTGCGAAAGTACGCCGGTTGGCCCCAGCCGGCGCCCCAGCCGACACTGGCTCGACTGACAAAATCGATTACCGTGAAAGGTGGACGGCCCACCTATTTTCCGTGCCACCTGCGTCTGTCCGACGAGGGACTGGAGGCAACACCTGTGGCGTGGGGTGGGTCGGCAGATTTGCGATCAACAGCGGATGCCAATGGCATGTGCCTGTTGCTGCCTGAGTCGCGATCGGTCGCACCGGGCGACATGGTGGCCACGATCTGCTGGTCAGCGATGTAAAGAACATGGTTGTCTTGCGCGGACGTGTCGCGGGCCGGCCTGCGCTCTCGTAAGTGAACGGTGGCGGAAGTCACCACTTCGTTGCAGCACGTACTACAGCGTATTACGCTGAGTTGTGGCCGCGAAAAACGTTTTCCGGCCTGCTATGGGTGCTTTCCACGAGCCCGAACGACCACATCTTTTCGGAAACTGGACTAACGATTTCGCCAGATTTCGGATCGCGTGATTCCCAGCGACCCCGCCGTTTCTGCGATGTCGTCCCAAAACCGTAGTGCATCGACCGGATACCCCTTGGTTGGCTTGAGATCAGGCAGATGGCTTTGCCAGAACCGATTGAACTGCAACATGACGACTTCACGCACGTATTTCGCCACCATCGACGCCAAAGCGACCGGCAGGACTTCCTCTGCCTTTGTTCGAAAGCAGAAATCCAGTTGGCCCAGTCGGTAGCGCGATACACGTCTTGATTCTTCCAGGCGGAAGACGAATTTGTCCTCGAACGCCGTTGAAATGATATCGTCGTAGCGATTGCGACCGCCATGTTTGTCGCAGACAACCCACCCATCAGCCGGCGCGTCGGGATGGTCTGCCGCAGCACGCACCAGAGCCAGCGTCTCTGCCGACAGAACTTTACCCTTTGAATCCGTTTCGGCAACTCGACGATTGAATTCGGGAGGAAACATGATGCAGCTCCGGACACTGAGCAGGCGGATGCCACTCGTGTTCATGACTTCTGTCACACGGGCTGCGTGGTCGTCACATTCTGCATCGGTACACTGGATGGGCAACGCCAATTCGTCCACAACGTCCCGTCGAACGCGTTCGAAATCGTCGCGAAATCCGGCACCGCTCAGGTAAACACCCAAAGCCCCTACACTTGCTGCGTCTGCTGCCAGAATCCGCAGAAACGCATGGACACTTCGTTCCAGCGGGGCCAGTGACCTGCTGGCAGAGTACACTTTTTTTGAATCCGCCACATGCAGTCGCCTGTCCCCTCGTTTGGGGGATTCCGCAACAACATCATCAAGCAGCGTCCAGAGGTCCGCCGGCCGTGCACCATCGGGAATGGTCCAACTGGTGGCTGTGATGACCAGTGGCCCCAGATTCGGGCCATAGCCGGCCTCATCAGTTCCAATCACAATGGGCATGGTTCTAAACGTTGTCTGTTGTTGACACACTGATGACCGTTACAGTTTCAGCGATGTATTGGTGCACTTCCTGTTGATCTGCGGGAGCTCGGCGGACACCGCGTCTGGAAGAGTATCAGACGACGCGCCGCGCTCCACCGTTGACGTCCACCGTTGAGGCGTTCGTCGTGAAATCCAGGCAAAACAGCCAACACAATTGAAGAATGCCTGGCGGCACATCACAGTCGCAGATAGATGTTGTTCCTTTCCAGATGACGTACAAACACCCACATCACCCCCAGAAACACGAACAGACTGCACATAACATACAAAGCCGGTGCATCCGGCGGGACGAATGGGTCGATCGCGTCCATGACCAGAATGTGCAAAACATAGCCCGCCAGAGCGTTGGTGCCAAACACCTGGAACGGAACGAATGAAAAGCTGTAGCGGTCGCACAGCAGATGGAACAACAGGAAGACCGCCAGCGAAAAGCCAGCCCCAAAGGTCAGGTAGGACAGCGTTCCTGCACGCTGACTCATCATCCAGTAGTTCCACTTTCGCAGAGTGGAGTCCGGCGGAGGAACAAACGGCAGTTCTGCGGCGCCGCGAATAAGCAACTGTTCTGACGCCGGCACTACAGGATTGGCGTCCAGCCGAGTGTCGCGCAGAGAATCAAACCGATCCGTCGGCACATCATAGAAACGCGTCCCGCACGACAGGCCCCACCCCACGCCCATCAAGACGACAGAGCCAAACAGCAATTGCACACAAGGCCATCGCACATCCGATTTTGTCACCAGATCACAGGCGACGGTTCCTGTAATGGCAGGTACTGTCCACGTCAGAAACCCCAACGGCCCCCCATCGATCGCATTAGGAGACGTATTGCACCACTCGAAATTAAACCACCATGACAGAGCAACATGCAGTGCCGCCGAGGCGGCCGCAAAGGTAATGCGAACGTTCGTTCCTGTGCGAATGAATGGCAGGATCCACAGTGAAGTTGCAGCAATGTGCATCAGCGTCTGAAACCACTCCCGCTTCAGTGCCCTTCCGAACATTCCCGTCGGCCCAAGCGAGATCAGCTGTTCCCAGCTGTCGGCAGGTCGGCTGGCTGAATAGATAACGACCGACAGCAGAATCAGCCCCAACAGACGCCTGACCATGCGTCCATACGCAGCCCGGCTGCCGTCTCGCTGCACGCGCCGTTCAAAGGTCAGGCGAAATGCAAACCCGACCGCGAACAGAAACTGCGGCATTATGGTATCGGCATAGCTGCAATAGTCGTTGTGGTGTTTCAGAATCTCAGGCGTGACCGCGAACCCACCCACGAAGTTCACCAGAAACATGCCCACGACCGTGTAGCCTCGAAATTGGTCGAGCGAGTTCAGACGATGCGATGCTGAGGAGGTGGCCGACACTCGTGGAATTGCTTTCTGTGAACTGACTGCTGACTGCGACCGGGACACGATATCACCAGAACCATGGAGAAATTCTTCGCACACTCTTCCCACACCATCGGGGCCCAGGATGGGCAGGCCATCCGATGGTGTCGCACACAGCTATTTCGAGGAACTTCCTGACGCCAATTGGTCTCGAAACTGTTTCCACGTCAACAGACTGACGTTCTGGTCTTTCAGCAGTTGACGAGTCATCTCGGACGTGAAGATCCTGCGGTCGCCGTCACGTCTCGATGCACTGTTGGTAATGGCACGCAGCTCCTGATTGTCGAAGCCGCAATGGATAATCAGCTCACTCACGCCAGGATTCAAGTTGCGAATCGTGTCGTAGTATCTGGCCTGTCGCTGTGCGTGAGTATCACCTCCGTAGAACTGCGCAAGATTGTCGAGGACCGGCAAACCCTTGGCATCAAATGCTTTGACGATTCCTGCAGCACTGTCTTTCAGAGCCGGGTACGCTGCCGCCGTGGCTTCGTCGACGCCTCGAAGAAACAGGATCGGCAGATCATATTCAATCGCCAACCGAGCATAGACTTCGACAAGATCAGGACGACTTATCAATGCGCCCATGTGTGTGTCCAGGTGGGAAAGCGGGACACCGAAGGCCTTCGCTCGATCAATCTGAGCACGCAGTTCGACTTCAACTTCTTCTGCACGTACATTCGCCGCAACCTGACTCACATTGTCCCAAAGATATCCATCTTTATCCACAAGACTGGGAACATTATCACGAGAAACAACAGGCCCCCAGCGATAGTGTTTCCATTCGGCATTGAGCGTCAAATGAATGCCATAATCGTATTGCGGATGGCCTTTTGCATAGTCCGCGAATTCCGAAAACCACGGACATGGAACCATGATACTGGCCGACGAAACAATACCCGACTCGAGCCCCTCAATCGTTGCCATGTTCACCGAATGCGACATGCCGGCGTCGTCTGCATGCACAATCAGAAATCGCTCCTGAGCCTGACCAACCGAACTCGAAAGCAACAGAACAATCGCGGTGGGAATGACGCGTCTGTTGAGAATGTCGGATTGAAGTCGAAGCACGTACTCACTACTTTCATATGACACATCGACCGAAACGTCGATCGGCAGCAGACCAGAAGGTCACCCTTTTTTCAAGTCATCGATGGAGCGGGGTCGTCCCACGTACTTGTTCCATTAAATCTCAAGGATTCCTCTGAAGACACACTGGCATTTTACGATATTTCGCCGTGAAATGGCGCACCGCGCATGGAATCTGAATTCATTCGTCACCGCCTGGGCAACCTGACGGTTATTTATGCGCCCGCTATTCAATGTTGGATCAGAAACAACATGTGAATGTTGATGTGAAACAACTTACAGCTCACGTGTGTTCGTCTGTCCCTGTCTGATGGAGTACTCCCATGCAACACAGTTTACGGTCGTCTGGACGCGTGAGAGGTTTCACACTCATTGAACTGCTTGTGGTGATCGCAATCATCGCAATCCTGATTGCCTTACTGCTGCCCGCCGTGCAGCAGGCCCGGGAAGCTGCTCGCCGGACACAGTGCAAGAACAACCTGAAGCAGATGGGCATCGCCTTTCACAGCTATCACGACGTATTCAGGACGTTTCCAAAGCCCGCTATTGTCGGGATCACCGTGGCGAGCGGTTTGAAAATAGTGCAGGGCGCCAGCTGGGCGACGCAGTTGCTTCCCTAGCTGGATCAGGGCCCGCTATACGAGCTGTATGACAGCAACCTGTCTCCATACGGTGATGGCACAAACTACCCAAACCTTGCTGCCACCGAAACGGTCCTGCCCGCGTTCCTTTGTCCATCGACGCCGCGGAGCAACAACCTGGTGGAATACACGATCCCCGCAGGAACCGGCCTGGGTGGTGGGTTTCCGCCCACTGGACAGAACTGGGAATTCCGTGGAGGGGCATCGGATTATGCGTCCATGAACGGCGTACGGGGTGATTTTGCCAGGGCTGCTGAACCCAATGGAATGACCGGCAAACGCCACGGGTGGAGCACGTGGACCATCGCTGTCCTTGACCTGCCGCAATTCAGTGACGGTGGCGAAGGAGCCAGAATTCGAAATATCACAGACGGCACGTCCAACACGATTCAGATTGGCGAAGTTGCAAATCGGAACGCTCTATGGCGAAACGGCAGAAAGATCGAGATTCCTGATCCTGAAGCGATCGCCCAGTCACTCACAGGCGGTGGTGCCTGGGCGGACATGTTTAACGGCGATCTGTGGGTCGAAGGCAGACTGTACGACGGCGCCCCGGGGTTGACGGCGGTCCCTGTGCCATAAACTGCTCTAACTACCGCGGTGCAGGAATGTATTCATGGCATACTGGTGGCGCTCAGGTGCTGCTGTGCGACGGATCATCACGGTTTGTCAGCGAGAATGTGGCTCAGTCCGTGCTCGCTTCACTCATCACCTGTGCCAAGGGTGAGGTTGTCGGTGAGTTTTAATCAGGTTTCAAATCTGGTCCGCGTTGGAACTCGGTGGGTTGTCTGTGATGATCGACTGCCGGCCGCTCTGGTCTTCGCCGCTTCGGAATCAACGCTCGTCCCAGAAGCGGTTTCATGAACACCTTTTGCACGACATCCGGAAACTCGATGCGGGAGCGAAGGACGGCAAACGAAACGAATCGAACAACTTGCCGGCTTACGCGTCGGATTACCACGGGTTTTGAAACTACTTGTACGGAAGCAGCAATCAATGCGTATGTTCACACTTTCGCTCGCTCTCTCAATAGTCCTGTTGGCACTATTGGGTTGCGGCTCGAAACAAAAAGGCCCACCAAGGGAAGCCACCTACCCCATTATCGGCGTTATTACAGTAGACGGCGAACCTGTCGAACAAATACGGGTAACCTGTCACCCGGTTGGGGCGGGCACGTTGCCCACAGCGTCGTCTGCATACAGCACTGCAGATGGCGGTTTCTCGATCGGGACCTATGAAGCCGGCGATGGCGCGCCGGCGGGAGAATATAAGCTGACATTCATGTGGGGGGCGATTAACCTGATGAGTGGCCGATACGACGGCCCGGACAAACTCAAGGGACGATATTCGAAGGTGGAGACTTCAGAATTTTCAGTCACCGTGGAAGACGGTAAGGAAAACGACATGTGCCTGATAGCACTGACCACCAAATAGACCGACCATCGCAAACCGTAGTGGTGTCACCCCGCCATCAACCCATTAACACATAACTCGACGATTCAAAAAGAAAGCCACTGAATGAAGCTTGGACTCTGGTTGACGATGCTTGCCGCTGCGTCGTCCGTTTGCGCTGAAGACGGTCCTGCCGTTCCCGACGCCCTGCAGAATTATGTCAGTCGCCCGGAACCGGATTTCGCGTGGAAATCGGTGGGGGACATCGACACTGAAGCCGGACGTGTTCATCAATTGCGAGTAACCTCCCAGAAATGGCATGACATCGTCTGGCAACACGCCGTTGAGGTTTATGAGCCGGAAAAACTGATTTTTCCGGGACATGCGCTGCTGTTCGTCAACGGTGGCAACAAGCCGGGCTCTCCCGATGAAGGCGACATGAAAATGGGCCTGCAGCTGGCCCAAATGTGCGGCGCCAGGGTCGTCATGTTGCATCAGGTTCCGAACCAACCTTTGTTTGGCGGCAGAACAGAAGATGATCTCATCACCGATACATGGCTGAAGTATCTGGAAACCGGCGACGAAACATGGCCACTGCTGTTCCCTATGGTCAAGAGCGCCGTGAAGACGATGGACGCAGTCCAGGAACTGGCGGAGACGGAATGGGATCAGTCGATTGATCACTTTGTGATCACCGGTGCCTCCAAACGTGGCTGGACAAGCTGGCTGACTCCGGTCGTCGATAAACGAATATGTGCCACGGCACCCATCGTGATCGATGTTCTGAATTTTCGTGCTCAGATGAATCATCAGTTGGAGTCCTGGGGTAAGTTCAGCGAGCAGATCATTGACTACACCAGCAAGGGGCTGGTCAAACGCCCGGACGAATCGGAATCGCCACGTGAAGCCGCGTTACGGACGATGATGGACCCGTTCACCTACCGACAGCAGCTGACGCTGCCGAAGCTGCTGATCGTGGGAACGAATGATCCCTACTGGGTGGTGGACGCAATGAACTTGTATTGGGACGATCTGAAGGGACAAAGGTACATTCGTCAGGTACCAAATGCCGGGCACGGGCTGGATGGCGGTCGAGACAGTGCGTTAACGACATTGGCCATTTTCTTCCGCCATGTGGCAGCAGCCCACGAACTGCCGGAACATTTATGGACACTTGCAGACGATGACAACAACCTGACGCTCACCATGACGGCAGCGCCGTCGCCTGAGAATGTACGATTCTGGACTGCCACCTCGGACGATCTTGACTTCCGAGACGACAGGTGGACATCCACGGAACTGCCCGCGAAGGAAGCAAAATGGGTCGGCCAGATCGACGTCCCCACATCCGGGCACGTGGCAGTCTTCGGCGAACTCGAATTTCATCTGGACGGACACCCGTGGTCACTGACGACGCTTGTGTACCGCCGCTGACGGTTTACGGAGGTGCAGCCAATACGATGAGCCAAATGTTATTCGATAAACACTGCCCCGAGACGGACGCAGCATGCTGCGTTTGGAATCCACACGCGGTTCAGTCGCTGTGTACCGGCATGCTGACGGCAGTCGTGGTGTCCATGTGCTGTTCGGTCGCCTGCGGCCAACCGACGTATCGCGGGTTGCCGGTTGGTACGACCAGTAAACAGGAGGTCATCACATCTCTCGGCTTGTCTCCTATCAGGACAGGCAATGCGGATGATCTTCGGTATCCTGTCGCTGGCAGTGATTCCCTGACCGATCGTTTGTATTTCCACGCTGACAAATTGGCGCTGGTGACGGCAGCGTCCGGTGACGATCGGTACCCAAACCGCCAGGCCATTGAGGACATTTTTGGGAGGCCCGAAGCTCAGGTCCTGTTTCAAACGCAGCAGTATCTTGACTACACAGAACAGGGTCTGAAGTTCATCTGCGCAACGGACGGTACGACCACTGGCATAGTCAGCTTTGCTCCACAGAAACGTCGCGTTCCGGCCGGGGGCCCGAATGTCTCGATCGATCTTCGTCGCCGGCAACCTCACGCACGCCCCAACGTGCACAACACCTGCCTGATCAAAGTCGGCACGGCAGAACGCTCCATAGCTCCGACTGAGTTTGATAATCTTCTACCCCAGGGCAGCGATGTTGACCTTGACCTGGCCGAGGAATTGCTGGCTCGGGTTGTGGTCTTCGAACGCAATGGACGGAAGATCGTCTTTGCTGGCCTGGACGTATTCGGACTGGGACCATGGGACGTTGACCGTCTGCGAACGTCACTGGCCACAAAGGGCTTCGCCAACGTAATTGTTGCGATGTCTCACACGCACGCAAACGTCGACACGATCGGCTTCTATGGCTACTATCCCGAACAATATGCTCAGCACATTCTTGCGCAGACGGAGGCGGCGGTGCTAGCGGCAAACGCGAATCTGAAGTCCGTTCAGCGATTGCAGACTGGCACAACGGAAATGCCGCTTGCCGGAGGGCGGGTTATCGATCTGATCAGGAATGGCCGCGACCCTGGTCTTGTTGATCCGACCGTGTCCATACTGCAGGCAATCGGCAGCGATGGCGTGTCGCTGGTCAATGTGATCAATCTTGCCTGTCATCCGGAAGTGATTCGCCTTGAACGCGCCAGGTCGCTGTCGCCGGACTTTGTAGGCACGCTGTGTCGAGAAGTGACGGCTCGACTGGGAGGGCAGACCGTATTTCTGAACGGAGCCCTGGGAGGCATGCTCACACCGGATACTCGCTTCAGAACAAACGAAGCCGCCACCACGATGGGATCCGCCCTGGCGGAATTCGTCGTGACAGCCGCCCAACAGGCCGTGCCCTGTCAATCGGACATACTTTCCATCGAAACACAGTCCATTGAACTACCGGTCACCGGTGAGTCTGTAGCACTGTTCCTGGAAAATGCACCACGGCCGATAGAAATGCATAACGGCAGGATTCGAACCGACATGAACGTGATCTGGATTGGCGAAGCGCAGTTCATCACGGTGCCCGGAGAATTACTGCCGGACATCGGCTTTGAGATCATGCAGGCGATGTCCGGTCGGCTGCGATCAATCGTGAGTCTGGCGAACGGAGAACTAGGCTATCTTGTCCCGAATTTCGATTTTCGCGAGGATGGTTACGAGGAACGGACTGGCCCCGGCCGCGAAGCCGGTGAAATTGTGCGCAGGACGGGATTGAAACTGGCGACGCAATCTCCACGGAACCCGTAGCGGGCGTCGGAAGACCTCCGTCTTAAGTCCCGCCAGAACTCGGCGGCCCGCAGCGGTTCAGGCGTTGTACAACTGATTGGAAGACGATGAAAACACGGACCATTTTTCTGGTTATTCTGACGTCCGCGGGTACGACATGGGCGGCCGATCCGTTCCACAAGGCGGAATTCGTCTTTCCACTACACAATAGCCACAATCATGCTCCGGGAATTGTGGAATGCCCAAGTGGCGACTTGCTGGTTTCGTGGTACCGCGGCTCGGGTGAACGCAGATCCGACGATGTTGCCGTCTATGGTGCTCGCAAAGCCAGGAACAATCACACATGGGGGGCCGCGTTCCTGATGGCTGACACACCCGGATTTCCGGATTGCAACACGTGCATGATGGTAGATCAGCGCGAACGGCTGTGGCTGTTCTGGCCGGTCATCATCGCCAATTCATGGGAATCCTGTCTGACACATTACAAGGTGGCAGACAACCCCGGAACGGCAGACGACTCGTGTCCGTCGTGGGGCCACAGCGGCACAATTCTGTTGAAACCAGAAGACTTTGAAGCCGATGGATTGCGTGTCCTGGACGCTCAGCTGGAAGGTGCACCGCAGGCCTATCTGAAGTCGCACAGCGAGGGACTCGATCGACTGCGACAGCGTTTAGGCGAGAAGCTGTATCAGCGACTCGGGTGGCAACCGCGGTGCAAGCCCACCGTTCTCCCTTCCGGTCGCATTCTGCTGCCGTTGTATTCGGACACCTATTCGATCTCAATCATTGCGGTCAGTGACGACGACGGAAAGTCGTGGTATGCCAGCAAACCTCTGTTTGGCTTTGGCAACATTCAACCGGCGTTATTACGGCGAAACGATGGAAGCCTGGTGGCTTACATGCGTGAAAACGGTGTGACTGAACGAGTTCGTGTTTGTGAATCCAGGGACGACGGAATCTCGTGGACGGTAGCTGGCGTCAGTGAGCTCTCCAATCCCGGCTCCGGGCTGGACGGCGTGCGGCTGAAAAACGGACGCTGGTTGCTGGTCTACAATGACACGACGGAGGGCCGCAGCAGCCTGGCTGTTTCTGTGTCCGATGATGAAGGTGCCTCATGGCGATGGACAAGACATTTGGAGAATCATGAGTCCGGACAGTACCACTACCCGGCCGTTATTCAGTCACGTGATAACCGGATTCATGTCGTTTACAGTTACTTCGTGACAGGCGGCAAGACCATGAAGCACGTTGTGATCAACGAGGATTGGGTACTGCAGGGAGACAAACAATGAGCCATTTTGGGAATTCGAATTCAGCAACCGCCTGCCTCCCGTTCGCTGTTGTGATTCCTGCAGCAGTGGATTGGATTGGAATGCAGTCGCAGGCGAAGAACCGCCGGAAGGATACTCTTCGACTACGATGATTAAGCTTGCAATCGCCGCAGGCCAGCTGAAACTGATCGATCGGGATCTACCGGTACCGGAATCCAAAAGTCGGCGTCGAAACATCGTATGAACGACTTGAAGGCTGGCCGCACACCATGGACGCTGCTCAGGTCGTCAACGATTATTGCCTGGCCGGAATGTTGAAATTCTTCGACAAGCACCTTGGCCCCTCCGAAACAGCCGCTGGCGACGAATGATTTCCGGAGTGACAGGACCGGATTTTCACCTGTCGTTACAGGATGTTGTTCTGATCAGCGACTGAAGATGAACACACTGATTCGTTGGTTGAAGTGCACTACCTCGGGCGGAACCCAGTCATGACGGTAAAGAAACGAATCTTGATTTCAATTGGCTGGTTCGTGCTGATAATCGCCCTCGGGATTGGTGGCGTGTTCTGGATTCAGTCTGACACGGTCATTAACGCGGAACGTACGCAGCGTGCTGGAAACCTGGGGACGGGACTCGGATGTCTGGGCGGCGTTGGTTTCGCTTTCCTGTGGTTGCCGTTTGCCTACCGAGTGGGGAAGCAGAAGCGAGAGGCACGTGAACGAGCGGCGAACGCTGACTCCGGGGGCGGGCGCAAATCCAGACGGAGTGCCTCCTCCAGCGGAAAGTCTCGCAAAGGCAAATCCCGATCGCGTTCCCGCCGCCGCAAAAAGTAACAGTTGGTTCGGAGATTATTGTTATTCCATCAGTGAGTATCAGCGGTCTCAATCGCCTTTCATTGTAATCCGTCAGTCGTTCGGTAACGTAGCTTTATGTTCCGGAAGAATATTGCGAGACTCATCGCACTGTTTGTCGCCTCATCGTGGAGTAGTCGATGCGATTCATTGTTCCTGTTGCAGTACTGACGGTTGTGATGTGTCTGCCCGGCCGTGCGGCTGAGCCCAACGTGATCGTGATCTTTGCAGACGATCTGGGCTACGGCGACGTCGGGTGTTTCAACGGAGATTGTCCTTTCAACACGCCTCGGCTTGATCGGATGGCGGCGGAAGGTGCAAAGCTAACCAGCTTCTATGTTCCGACTCCGTATTGTGCTCCCTCCCGAGCAACGATTCTGACGGGTCGGTATCCGTTTCGACACTCGGTCGTCCGCAATCCGGCTCCTGATGCGGGGGAATCCAACTTCGGCTTGCCTAAATCCGAGGTGACGATTGCCGAACTGTTGAAGGCAAAAGGATACGCCACAGCTGCCTACGGCAAATGGCATCTCGGCCATAAACAACAATGGCTGCCGCGCACCCAGGGCTTCGACGAATACTTCGGAATTCTGTATTCCAACGACATGTTTCCCGTGCAACTGGTACACAACGAAACAGTGGTGGAATATCCCGTGGTACAGGCGTCACTCACCGCACGTTACACGCAAAAGGGCGTGGAGTTCATTCGGGCGAACAAAGACAGACCATTCTTCTTGTATCTGCCGCACGCGATGCCACACAAACCGCTGGCAGTTTCTGATGATTTCTACACTCCCGAGACTCGCGACGATCTATACGCCGACGTCATTGCCGAGCTGGATGCGAACGTCGGGAACATTCTGGACGAACTCACCACGCTGGGCATCGACCAGAACACACTGGTCATTTTCACCTCAGACAACGGTCCATGGTACGGCGGCTCCACGGGCGGACTTCGCGGCATGAAGGGCAAGACGTGGGAAGGCGGTCTGCGAGTCCCCATGATCGCGCGCATGCCAGGCACTATTGCCGCGGGACTGGTGTCCGATGAACTGGCGGCGACCGTTGACGTGCTGCCGACGGTGTGTCACTTGACAAATACGGTTGTGCCACCGGACCGAGTCATCGACGGAAAGAACATTCTGCCGTTGTTGCAGGATGCCGCCGCGATGAGTCCACACGATGCCATCTTTGGCATGCAGGGGGCTAATCTTGCGACGATTCGCGCCGGGCGCTGGAAGCTGCACGTCCGGAGTCCGGGCACGCTGAGATTCAGCAATCTCTCGCCGCAGGAGCTCCAGGATTATGTCGACCCACGCGGTCCCGACGGAGTCACCTTTCTTGCTCCGTTCGAACAGGCAAAGCCAACGCAACACCCAGGACTGACTTCCGGGGACGCACCAAATACGATGATGCTGTTCGATCTCCAGGTTGACTGCGGCGAACAGCACGACGTAGCCGCCCAGCACCCGGACATCGCGAAACGATTGAAGAAGATGTTCGACACGATGCTTGCCGAAGTTCCGGAGTTCCCTGTGCCGAAGTCCGACTACCTTTTCGGTCCTCAGCCTCGCGGCACACCACGGAAACTCATGCGATTAATCGGTGGCGAGTTGCGCTATGATCGAGTACCAAAGTCCCAGCAGCATTTGCTGCGTAACACGCCGTAGCGACCTTTTCCCGGCAGTCCTGGGAGACATTTGGTGAAACTTGTCATCCATCCCCCCATCGACGGCGACAGACTGCGTGCTGTCAAAGGCGCCGCTGACGCTTTGCTTGTCGTCAACGCCCTGACACCGCAGCAGGCAACCGAAGCGATTGCGGATGCAGAAGGATTCTTCGGAAAAATAACTCCGGAACTGCTGGCAGCGGCTGGAAAGCTTCGCTGGGTACAGTCTCCAACCGCCAGTCTGGAACACTATCTGTTTCCTGCCTTGATTGAGCATCCCTGTCAGCTCAGCAACATGCGGGGGCTGTTTTCGGACGTTATCGCCGACCACGTGATGGGCTTCGTCCTGTGTTTCGCACGCAATCTGCATACATACCTGCGCCGGCAACAGCAGTCGCGCTGGGCACCGGTTGGCAATGAAGGTCTGACAGAGGTCTCCAATGATACGGGTCCGGCCACTGTATCTCCGGTTGATGCGGCTCACATACATCTGGCCGACACAACGCTCGGTGTCGTCGGAGTCGGACATATCGGTCACGAAGTCTGCGTGCGTGCGGCCGCATTTGGAATGAAGATCATCGGTGTGGATCCTGTGTGTCGTAACGTACCTGGCATTGTCGAAGACGTCCGAGACGTCGACCAACTTCCGGAATTGCTGGCCCGGTCCGACTTTGTAGTCATTGCGGCTCCCCATACTCCGAAAACGGAAAAGATGTTTCGTACGGCTCAGTTTCGACAGATGAAGAATTCAGCAATTCTGATCAACATAGGACGCGGAGCTATCGTTGACCTTGCAGATTTGATCGATGCCCTGGAACAGCGACTGATTTCCGGGGCTGCACTGGACGTGTTTCAGACCGAGCCGTTACCTACGGACAATCCGTTGTGGCAGATGGAGAACGTCATTATCACGCCCCATATCGCGGCCGCATCCCCACGTGTCTCGGAACGACATCTGGCAACACTACTGGAAAACATCCGCCGCGTCGCAGCAGGCCTGGATCCAGCGACGCTCGTGGACAAACGCCGTTGGTTCTGATTCGTACGACACGACACGACACGGGCAGCGGGCGCGAGCGGGGGGCGTGGCCAGGTGGTTAAGCGAGTTGTTCTTCAACCGACGGCGGATCCGGACTTCAGCCATCGCCAGACACCAGTTCGCATTCACAATCCACGCGATTCACGACGTGTCACTTGCCGGGCGCAGGTTCGGACCGTATCTTCTGGAACTGAATGACCGCATGAAAGTCCTCAACTGGCCATCCTAATGACACCTCATCACATCGTCCGTTCTTTCGCTCTGCTGTTCACTGCCCTGCTTTTGTCAGCTTCGACAGCTGCTGCTGATCGACCGCCGAATGTCGTCATCATCTTTATCGATGACATGGGCTACGCAGATATCGGTCCCTTCGGCGCACAAGGATACGAGACACCGCACCTTGACCGCATGGCCAAAGAAGGACGAATCTTCACCGATTTCTACGTGACTCAGGCCGTGTGCTCCGCGTCGCGGGCTGGCTTGCTGACCGGATGCTACAACGTGCGAGTCGGTATTGGCGGTGCACTTGGCCCGTCAGCGAAGATCGGCATCAATAAGAATGAGGTAACAATCGCAGAAATCTGTAAGCAAAAGAACTATGCGACAGCCTGCTACGGGAAGTGGCATCTGGGGCACCACAAACAATTTTTGCCCATGCAACACGGCTTCGACGACTACTTTGGTCTGCCGTACAGCAACGACATGTGGCCCTATCATCCGGGCGTTCTGCATCTACCGTTGGAACAACGACTGAAGAGATGGCCGCACCTGCCACTGATCGACGGCAACAAAACGATCAATCCACAGGTTACAGGAAAAGACCAGGAACAATTGACGACTCAGTACACCGAAAGGGCGGTGCAGTTTATCGATGATCACAAGGACGAGCCGTTTTTTGTCTATCTTCCACACAGCATGGTTCACGTGCCGCTGTACGTCTCTGAGAAGTTTAAGGGCAAAAGTAAACGAGGTCTGTTCGGGGACGTGATGATGGAAGTCGACTGGTCCGTAGGCCAGATTCTGAACACGATCCGCAGGCACGATTTGCAGAATGACACTCTTGTCATCTTCACCGCTGACAATGGCCCGTGGCTGAGTTACGGAAATCACTGCGGCAGTGCCGGACCGCTGCGAGAAGGCAAGGGTACGATGTTCGATGGCGGCTGCCGCGAAAGCTGTGTGATGTGGTGGCCCGGTAAGATTCCTGCCGACACCAGCTGCAGTGTCCCGGCCATGACCATCGATATCCTGCCGACGATTGCCGAATTGATCGGTGCGGAACTGCCAGACCACAAGATTGATGGCCAAGACATCTGGCCGTTGATGGCTGGCGAAGAAGGAGCCACATCGCCGCACGAGGCCTATTTTATGTACTACGGAAAACAGTTGCAGGCGGTTCGCAGCGGCAAATGGAAGTTACACTTTCCTCATGGGTATCGCACGATGGCCGGCAAGCCAGGTGGCACAGGCGGCATCCCCACTGCTTATTCTCAGGCAAAGATCGGGACGGAGCTGTTTAACCTGGAAAGCGACATCGGAGAAACCACGGATGTTGCAAACAGCCACCCGGAGGTCGTAGCACGGTTAACGAAGCTGGCGGACGTAATGCGAAAGGATCTGGGAGACACAAGGTTGAACGGTCCTGGTATTCGCCCCGCGGGCAAGCTTTGACAGATGTCGGGGTGGCCCATGTCACTGCTCTGCGCCCAGAGCAAGGCGGCGGTCTGTGTCAATCCATGGACGGCAGATCTGCGGCTTCGGGAGCCCCGCGCACAGCAAGGTCGGCACACCGCAATGTCTCATCACTTTCGGCTGGCGTATGTGCGCCCGAGCGCATTCGCCAGCGTTGTCTTCACGTCCTGAGGATCAATCTCGTCACTCCAGCGTTTCACAATCTTCCCGCCCGGAGCAATCAGGACTGTGTACGGCAGCGGTCCCTGCCAGCTGCTGTCGACGATTTCCGCGAGTTCATCGCGGTCCCCGCCGCTGAAGACAAGGTTTCGGCACGACACCTTGTTCAACTGTAGCGCCTTTAATGCAACATCCTCACGTGCAACGTCGTCTGTCAGGATTGTGATGAGTTCAAAATGGCGTTTGCGATACATGCGATTGATCGTGACGAACTCCGGCTGCTCGGCGATGCAGGGAACGCATGTGACCGACCACAGATTAATAAGGCGATAGTTCTCGGTGCTATTCGCGATCAGTTCCTTAAGCGGGCCGGCTTTGATCTGTTTCAGAGAAACCGCTTCAGCCTCCCATTTGGCCAGCGACTTCTTAGCGGAGGCGCGTTTTTCTGCCCATTTGGTGGAACACCCGAAAACTCGTGTGGTTGCAACCGACACCGGTTTGCCAGCCAGCAATTCATCGATGGCGTTGCGAGCATCATGCGACGCCGGTGGCTTGATGTCCGCGTCGTCAATCCGTCCGTTGTACCGAAGTACTCGTCGTTCGTCAAAAATGAAGACGTGAGGTGTGGCCAATACACCGAAAGCCGTTGACACACGCTGAGTTTCCCCGTCGTACAAATAGGGAAACCGAAACCCCACGCGTTTCGCATGGTATTTCATGTCGTCCAGGGTGTCCCCCACGTCTGTGTACCCAAGCTCGTCGAGACGAACCGCGAGGGGATCGTTCGGCGAGATCGCGATCAGTCGCACGCCCTGCGATCGATAGTCGGCTTCCAGTTTGATAATGCGATCCTCGTAAGCCTGCGCGGTCGGACAGTGATTACACGTAAACACCACAACCAGCACCCGGGCGTCTGCGAACTCGCTCAGCTCATGACTCTTATCGTCAACGCCTGGAAGATTGAAATCGGGACACGGCGATCCGATTTCCAGACGTTCAATTTCTTTTGCGGCGCCGGCTGGAAGTGTCCCCACCAGCAGGAAGAACAAGAGAAATGGCATGATCCTGGCAGTGTGCATCGCGAACCCTCTCCGTGCAAGCATCAGTCGGAAGTTAGACTCTCACGAACCCCATCGTACAGGAAATGATGTTCCTGTCACCTCCCCCGATGCAGCTGGCGAGTGTGAATACTCTGCACCACATAATCGTATTCGGCAGGCATGACTCAGAGAGCAGAAGCGGGTATAGTTCTCTTATGCAAATCAACAAATTAGCGCCTGCCATTTCGATCGCATTCATTCTGCTGGCCCTGCAGATGTCAAATGCCGACGCACAGCGAATTCGGTCGCCTGAGGTCAATCGTGATGGCACTGTAACGCTTCGACTCAAATCAAAAACCGCCGCGAATGTCACCACGCACATAGGGGACCGTGAGCATCCCATGACAAAGGGCAGCGACGACGTCTGGGCAGTGACAATCAAACAACTGCCGGCTGGCATTCATGATTACAGTTTCGATGTCGACGGAACGCGGATGATTGACCCCTTGAATCGCAACGTCAAAAAGTGGTTTTCATTGGCCAGTATGGTAGAGGTGCCGGGCAACCCGCCTCTGCTTACCGAATTTCTGGACGTGCCTCACGGAGATGTGCAGAGGCTGATCTATCCGTCGGCAAGTGTTGAACATTCTCGCCCGGTGATCGTGTACACGCCGCCCGGCTACCACACAGCAGCAAAACAGAGTTTCCCACTGATAGTGCTGCTGCACGGTTTTGGTGACGACGAAGCGGCGTGGACGGAAGTGGGTCGTGCACACCTGATCGCGGACAACCTGATCGCGGCTCAGAAAATCCGGAAGTGCATTATTGCGATGCCTTACGGTCACCCGATTCCACCGCCATACAACGCACATCCAGATAACTACTTTCCGAACAACGCCGATTTATACGAAAAAGACATCGTGGGTGATCTGCTGCCATTTCTGAAGAGACGTTTTCGGCTACGATCTGGTGTTGCGAATCAGTCGATCGTTGGCCTTTCCATGGGCGGCGGACATGCGATCGATACTGGCCTGAAGAACATCGACACATTTGGCGCCATCGGAGCATTCAGCTCCGCGGCACCACAACTGGAACGGGATGAACTTCTAAGCAAATACCCCGCTCTGGCGGGGCCGAATCCCCCGGCAAATAAACTGAGACATTTCTGGATTCCCATCGGACATGAGGACTTTCTGCTGGAACGTAACGACGCATTTGTCGCTCAGTTAGCTGCAGCCGAAGTGGCCCACAACTATGTAAAAACTCCCGGCGGACATCAGTGGAAATTATGGCGACGGTATTTGCCGGAGTTTCTGCAACTGGTGGTGCCGTCGGAATGA
Source organism: Fuerstiella sp. (assembly GCA_024230215.1). Lineage (GTDB taxonomy): Bacteria > Planctomycetota > Planctomycetia > Planctomycetales > Planctomycetaceae > Fuerstiella. The sequence continues at coordinate 24,936 of JAAERP010000017.1, forward strand.
CCACATTTATGCTGCCGTTTCCTGCGACTCACGATTCGTTTTGCGGGCGCGAGGGAATGCCGGCAGACGTGACCAAATGACAGGGAACGACGATGGCAAACTACAAGGTCGGAGTGGTCGGCGCCACTGGCCGCGGCAATTACGGTCACGGTGTTGACACCGCCTGGCTGGATCTGCCGAACACAAAGATCGTGGCCGTGGCTGATGCCGACCAGGCCGGGCGAATCAGCACGGCAAAAAGGGTGGGCTGCACTGATGTCTATGCCGACTACCGGGAAATGATGAATGCCACAAAGCCCGACATCGTGGCCGTGTGCCCTCGCTGGCTGGATCAGCACGCCGACATCATGCTGGAGGCCGTGCAACGCGGTATTCATTGCTACGTCGAAAAACCGTTCTGCCGGAATCTCACTGAGGCAGACGCGATTGTAAAGGCGTGTGAGATGTCTCATGCGCGAGTCGCGGTAGCTCACCCAACACGGTACGCACCGGCGCTGCAGACGATTCGGCGGTTGATCAGTGACGGAGCCATCGGACAGGTTGTGGAGCTGCGTGGCCGGGGGAAGGAAGACCGGCGGGGCGGCGGTGAAGATCTGTGGGTGCTGGGCTCGCACATCATGGACATGGTGCTGAACCTCGGTTTCGATCCGGAATGGTGTTTCGCATCCGTGTTGACGGACGGCGAACCCGTCACGGCAGCGAACGTGTACGATGGTAACGAGGGAATCGGTCCACTGGCAGGCGATGCCGTACGAGCAACATACGGACTGAGACAGGGAATCACTTATTCATTCGCATCTTACCGCCACGCCGGCGCCAGTCCGACGCGGTTTGCATTGCGGGTGTATGGGTCGGAGGGAATCATCGAAATCCAGGAGAACGTGCTGCCCGAGGTCTGGATCCTGCAAAGCCGCAGTTGGAACACCGGACGAGGCGGTGGCGAATGGAAGCGAATTAGTTCCGCCGGTATAGATATGCCGGAACCTCTCACAGATCCGAAGTTTAAGCGTCGTCATCACGTGCCAATCGAAGATATGTTGTCCGCCATCGAACAACGACGCGAACCGAAATGCGGTGTGTACGAAGGTCGCAGAATTGTGGAAATGATCGCTGCAGTCTTCGAATCACACCGAGTCAGCGGACCGGTGCCGTTGCCACTGAAAACCCGTGTCAATCCCCTGACGTTGATGGACTGAGCATCTCGCTCAATCCAGAGGGGCGGATACCGCTGGATAACAACGCAGCATCGATGTCGCGCCCTCAACCAGGGTTCGGACGTTCGTCTGCGGCGCCACATCGAGAATGAACACCGATCGACGGTGCATTCCCGTAGTCAGGTCTGCAACGCCGCCCCGAATCGGGCGCAATCCGGCCCATTCTATGTGCCAGTGCACAACCTCGTTTCGTCATTCCTGTTTTCGTCGGTTCATGCAATGAGCGCACGACAAAGATGCCGTTTAAGGCCGGGAATGACTGCAGCTCAGAAGTGGGCGAGTGTTTGGGGCCACGCACTCATCACCCAACTGCGTGCGACCGTCACTGCACAGAGAAAACGAGCTAATGTCAGTTCTCAACGGTAAGAGACTGACAGCTTCGTCGGCTGATCTTCTTTCGATTTGCTGAATGACAGGTACGCTACGTGTGCCCTACTGATCCAGTTTCAGCGGCGCCGTTCGGAAATATCGCGTACAGTCAGAGCAACGTGACTTCATTCAGTTTGCAGAACACATCCTGTTACCAGCTGGCCATGGTGATGGCCGCCCGAACGCTGCAGGGCTTCGCTGTGACATTGGTCGTGGTAATCTCGCTGACAAGGTCCGAGCTGACACCGATCGCCACAACGTCGTTGTGGGTGTCGGCCGCTCTGTGCGGGATGGCACTCATGGCTGCCATCCCGGAGGCGGGCGTCGCTTCTGTTGGCTATCGATCTTTCTTCGCGTTCCGCAGTTGCTGTATTGCCGTTGGGTTGTTTCTCCTGTGGGGAAACCTGCGCAGTGAAGCTGACCTTGCCGCAGCAACGTTGATCGGCCTGGGTGTGGGAACGGACTGGTCGCCGATGACCGACTGTTTTCGAAGATTGCTCTCCAGTCGGAATCGCTGGCACGGACTCCGTCTTCTGTCGATCACGTTTCCGCTCGGCATGCTGGCTGGAGTTGCGGCAGCGTATGTATCCAGCGAAGCGGCTGCATTGGGAGCCCTGCTATCCCTGCTGAGTGTGCCGGCGTGGTTTCTGATGGGGCCGACATCCACAGTGCCTGCGAACACGGCAGAGCAGAAACAATCGAATACTGGATCTGCAAACCTCGCGCCCGCGGCTGTGGCCCAGGCGTCTGAAGCTACCATTACGGACGCGGGCGGCGGAGAACCCGACCAGACTGATTGCAGTGCGGTCGTACGTTGCGGTGACGGTGGGGACTTCCAGCGAACATCGTTTCAACAGGGCGTATTGATCAGCGTTGTCGGATTCTCTGCAGTCTGGGGCTGTGCATTCGATATCCTGAAGCTTGTGTTCCGGGATGGTGGCTACGCCGCAGCAGTCGCGACTGCTGCGGGTTTGGCAGGCGGTACGTGGTTATTATTCTCCGTGGCACCTCGGGTTGGCTACATTGTTGCGATTCTGCCATTCCTTGTCCTTGGTGGCGTCATAACAATTGCCTGTGGGCTTGTTTCGCCGACGAGTTCCTTCTTCGTGGTGATCTGTCTGCTGTCAGGAATGCTGGTAGGTGGAGTCGCCTGTGGCTGCAGCGCGATGATCGGTGAGTTATTCTCTGACCGTCCTGACGATGCCGCACGCAGTCGAGTGATCAGCGTATCGCTGTTTGCCTGTGCAGTGCTGGTACTTTTGACCGGCATCCTGCGTCCACTGCTGCAGTCAGCGGAAACTATTGTTATGCTGAACAGCGTGATATTTCCTGTCGGTGTCTTTGCCGTGCGGGGCATACCGGGACCGGTGATTTCCAGTTTGGGCCGCAACGTTCCTTCTGATGCCGAGACCGAGGCGGAACTGGAAGATATCGTTGCGTCCATCAACAGTTGACCAGGGCTGCCCTTCACTCCAATGCGGGAAGTCCGCAACGCAACCAGGACCTGCGGCTTGGAACCGACACGTTTCCAGCAGCTTGCCCTGAGGTCTTCCCCCAGGACTCCCTTTCCACGAATCAAACGTCATGGCAAACCGCAGAAGACGCAACCTGCTTGATGCAACCCTTTTGGGGTCGGCATCGGCGATCTGTGTTCTGGATGCCGAACGACGGATTCGTTTCTTCAGCCCGGGGATGCAGCAGCAAACAGGCTGGACGGCTGACGACGTCGAGGGGCTCGTCTGTGAGTTCGCGGCTGAATCTTCGACGCCGAAGGACCTGCTGGTTTCAACCCTGGCTCCATCGCACGACGTGCTTAACGGGATGGGGAAAACAGTTCGAGCAGTCCTGCCGCACAGCAGCGGATCAACATTGAAGACAACATTAACCTTCTTGCCGATTCAGGATGAGGGAGGGACAATCACGCGAATCCTTGTCACCTGCGGTGAGGCGGATTCGGATTTGACGCACAAGTCCTTTTCGCTGCAGCTTCACGCCGAAGTGACAGCGCTGCGATTGGAGTTTCGAAAACGTTTCTCTGATCAGTCCTTTGTCGGACAGTCGCCGGCAATTCGAAAAGCCGTGGACCAGGCCGAGTTGCTGAAGAATTCAACGTGCGGCTACAGCATCGTCGGCCCATCCGGCAGCGGACGGCGACATCTGTCGAAGCTGATCCATATCGCCAGCGAACATCAGGAATACAGCTTCGTCGCTCTTGATTGCCGCTTACTGACGGAAGTGCAGGTACTGGACAATCTTCGGCGTCTGCGAAGTCTGGTCGACGAAAAAGGCAGCGCAGCACATCGGCGAATGGGCACGTTGCTGCTGGTCGATGCGGATCGCTGTCCTCGCGAGGTACAGCAATGGCTGCTGAAGAACCTTGCGGACGAAGCCACGGGCGTTCGGCTGGCCGCAACCAGCCTGAAGCCGCTGAATGCCGCAGATACGTTGGACTGGTTGATCCCGGAGTTTCGCGATCTGTTTTCAACGCTCCAGATCGAACTGCCCGCGCTGCATGAGCGCGGCAACGACATCAGTCTGCTGGCACAGTTTTTTATTGAAGAATATCGACAGACAATGCAAACTTCGGCAGAGAGCATCACCGAGGAAACTCAGCGCGAACTTCTGTTCTATCGCTGGCCGGGGAATGTCCGCGAACTACAGCAGGTGATATTTGACGCCTGCCAGAACTGCTTTGCCGTACAGTTGCGTCCGGAGGATCTGCCATTCGCTTTTCGTGCTGGAATGAGCGCCCAGGAAATGCCCGCAACGCCACTTGAGGGAATGAGTTCTCTGGATTCGATTCTTGAGCGATTTGAGGTGGAAGTGTTGTTAAAAACACTGACGGCCTGCGACGGGAATAAGGCTGAAGCGGCTCGACGGCTCGGCATGACCCGGCCAAAACTGTACCGACGTCTCAAGACGCTGGGGATGGACGAGGATGAATAACCGCATTTCCGGAGGAGCAACCCTTCCGTTCGGCGTGGTCACGGCCACATTCGGGCCACCGCCGGGGAATCGTTGGTCCGCTCGCGCTGGTTAATACAGGAATGGGAAGAAAAGGTATCGAAGACACGAAAGACGTCCTCAACGCCCCATCAACTCCAAAGAAAATGCCCCGAAGACGTTGTCATAGAAATCTGCCAACCCCCTGGCTGCTGCTTCCCGGCGGACTCATGTTGCTTCCATTGGCTTTGTCCAATGCGGCCGACGCGGCAGCTGACATGGTTCTGGTTATGCCTCTGCTGCATGTCATCGGACTTTCGCTGATTTGGAATCGATGGGGTTTGCCGCGAAGGTGGTGGCAAATCGCCCTGGCCATAACGGCCAATATCGCAGCGACTGCGGTGCCGGTACTCTGCTGGTTCGGCCTGTACCATTACGCCCTTCTTTTGGCGGCGGGCGTCACGCTGCGCATGATCATTGTCGTGGGCAGCTTATTCTGTGGCGCCGTACTTGTGCTGTTGTGTGAAACCATCCGACGCGGAAAACTACGTTGGCAGCCCTGGGTGCCCGGCTTGTTGAGAATTGGATTCGCTGCGCTGCTGACCGCGCCAATTCTGGAGGGCACTGCCCAGTTGATTGAACGCAGTAAGTTCCAACCGTTGCCCATGCCGGGCACTCTTCCGGCATCAGCCGAAGGCGACATTCGCATCGCCGCGATTGGTGGGTCCACGATGCTGGGTTTTCCGTATGAACCGCATTACAGCATCGGCCATGTACTCGCCTGGCAGTTGCGACAGATGTACCCGGAACACGAAGTTCAGCTTGAGAATCTTGCCGTCACAGGAGCGAACCTTGAACAGGCTCTGGCCCGACTGGGCGACCTGACACGGAAGCCGGATGTGATCCTGGTCTATTCCGGACACAATCAGTTCTTCCACAGACTGGAGGAACTGGGACTGGCCCGGTCAGCGTCATGGGGGGCCATCGATGACTGGATGTCACTGTCTGCGGTCTTCCGAATCATCAATCCGCTACTGGCTCAGCAAATGATGGTGACCGAATCGCCTGAAGGTGACCGCCGCCTCTGCGGCAATCGTATTTGTCCGCCACATTTGTTCACGACGCGTCTGAATCGTTATGCCAGGCAGCTGGATGAATTCTTTCACTGGGCAGACCAGAACGGCATTTCGGTTGTATTCTGTTCTCCGGTCGCCGGCGAGTCTGATTTTGAGCCAAACCTTTCGCTGGGCGATACTGGTGATCTGACAACGATGACCGTGATCGAGAATCAGTGGGCGAAAATTCGTTCGCTGCAGCTGAATCAGGAATGGAAGGTTGCCCTGGATCTCTGTTCCAGCCTGATTCAAAAATACCCCGACGTCGCCGAGTTCCGCTTTCGTGCCGGCGAATGCTGTCTGAAACTTGATCAAGCGGAGGCAGCACGCTCCCACTTCGAAAAAGCCATCAATATGGACCAGTTTCCAATTCGAGCGCTCGACTCATATCGGCAGGCCGGGCTTCAGACTGCCAGACAAAACGGCGTGACATGCGTGGATGCTGAACAGGTCATCCGGCGGCACTCCGAACACGGGCTGTTGGGTGCAGAGTCCTTTCTGGACGGAGTCCATCCCAATCTCAGGTCCACTTACCTGATTGGTCGGGCTGTCACGGATGCGGCCATGACGGCTGGTGCTTTCCATCGTCACGGCACACCGAGCCACGCGGACCGTCTGACCTTCACGGAATCCATGCAGGACCACGGCATCGACGGCGACGTTCTGGCCAAAGCCTACCAAACGACGGTCGACGTACTTGAACGCTACTCCGATTTCAGGCCATTCGACCGCGAACGCAGACTGAACGAAGCTACCGATTACTCAGCGCTGGCGGCAAAACTTCGGGACAAGCACATCGTGCCAGGCGAGGGCGGAGCGGAATCAGTAGACGTCGAAGTGCTATACCGGGGCTCTGATCGTTAGCTTTTGTGTTCTGTGAAAGCCAGAACATCGGGGTGCATCATTCGCTGGAAAAGTGGCACGAACGTCGTTCCTGCAGGTCGAATCATGTCAGCAGTTCATTGATCACGCGCCCATGCACATCGGTCAGTCGATACTCACGACCCTGAAACCGGAACGTCAGCTTTTCGTGGTCGAAGCCCAGTTGATTCAGGAGCGTGGCGTGAAGGTCGTGAACGTGGACCTGTTCCTCGACGACCCCAAAGCCAAGGTCATCTGTCTTGCCATAACTGTGGCCAGGTTTGAAGCCACCTCCGGCGACCCACATTGTGAACGCGTCGATGTGATGATCACGGCCGGGCAGTGATTTACGCACTTCACCCATCGGCGTGCGTCCGAACTCTCCACCCCAGATGACGATAGTGTCTTCCAGGAGGCCGCGTTGTTTCAGGTCTTTGATCAAGGCTGCGGACGGGCGGTCGACTTCGCCACAACGCTTGTCCAGTGCCGGACCGATATTTTGAGCCGGGTTTCCATGGTCGTCCCAGTCCGTGTGATACAGCTGCACAAAACGCACGCCCCGTTCAATCAGACGCCGGGCGAGCAGACAGTTATTGGCATACGAATTCGCTCCAGGTTCGGCACCGTAGAGCTCCAGGATGTGCTTCGGTTCCGACCCGATGTCCATCAGCTCCGGAGCACTCGTCTGCATACGATAGGCCATTTCACAGGCCCGCATGCGCGTGGCGATTTCCGGATCACCGGTCACGTCGAGTCGCTGTTGGTTCAGCTTTCCGACCAGATCAAAGAAGTCACGTTGCCGCTCAGAATTGAAGCCCGCGGGACTGTTTAGATTCAGAATTGCATCGCCGGTACCACGAAAGGGAACCCCCTGAAACGTTGTGGGCAGAAATCCGGCAGCCCACAACGCGTTGCCCGCGCGAGGCCCACGGGGACCGGATTGCAGGACCACAAATCCGGGTTGGTCGTTCGCTTCGCTGCCCAGACCATACGTCACCCACGATCCCATACTCGGGCGGCCAGGCGTCTGAAACCCGCTGTTCATGACCAGTTTCGCAGGACCGTGGTTGAAGACGTCGGTAACCATTCCTCGCAACATGCACAGATCATCGGCGACCGTGCCAAGATGAGGCAGCAGCTCACTGACCTGCAATCCGCACTGGCCGTGGCGCCGAAACCTGCGCTCCGAACCCAGTAGAGTGGCTCCCTTCTTGATGAAGGCGAAGCTCTTGTCTTTGTCGAAAAAGGAATCCGGTGCAACCTCACCACTCATCCGCTGTAGTTGCGGCTTCTGTTCGAACAATTCCAGCTGACTGGGCCCGCCGGCCATAAACAGGTAGATGACCCGCTTTGCTTTCGCTGGGAAATGACACTGTCGCGCAGCTGTTGAATCAGCGGAACTGGCGGAAGCAGTGTCCCGCGCCAGCAGGTCCGCCAGGGCCATCGCCCCGACACCAACGCCGCAATCGCGGAAAAAATGACGCCGTGTATTTTCACGTTCGATATTCATAAGAAATAGTCCGGGCCTATTCCCGAGTAACGAATTCATCGGCATTCATCAGTGCTCGTGCGACAGCGGTCCATGATGCCGCGAATTCCGGGGGATAGAAGTCAGCATGTTCTTTCGGGGCTACTTCAACGGCAGCCTGGGGAGCAGCCTGAAATTGCACTGCCTGATGTTGCTGAAAATCAGAGACCAGTCTGGATTCCCTGTCGCTGGGAGACCGGGAATAGCAGATCCGAAATGCCTCTTCGATGCGATGTTCGTTTGCTGCCGCATCTGTACCTTCGACTACACCCAGCAGACGACTGGCTAATCCCTGCGCCATCTCAAAAAACGCTTTGTCGTTAGCCATGGTCAGCGATTGCAATGGGGTGTTGGAACGCGGTCGACGTGTGCAGACAGACTGAAAGTCGGGCGCATCGAATGTTGTCAGCATCGGATACGGTGCGCTGCGATAGAATTGTGTGTACAGGGCCCGCCGGAAACGATTGTCCCCAACATCCGTTGTCCATACCTTCTTCGTCTGCGTGAATGCGTAAACACCATCCGGTTGAGGCGGTCGAACGCTCGGGCCGCCGATCCTGCGGCTCAACAGTCCACTGGCGGAAAGGCCGATGTCGCGAACGATCTCGGCATCGACTCGCAACCGATTCTGCCGACCGAGCAGCAGGTTTCTCGGATCGGCTTCGTCCAGATCCATCCGTCGATGGGACGCCTGCCGATACGTCGCCGACGTGACAATCAGCCCGTGCAGCGTTTTCATCGACCAGTCGGATTCCATAAACTCGTTGGCCAACCAGTCCAGCAATTCAGGATGCGTTGGATACGCACCCTGCGTCCCGAAGTCATTCTCTGTTTCCACCAGCCCGCGACCGAAATAACGCATCCAGACACGGTTGACGGTGACTCGCGCTGTCAGCGGATTTTCTTTGCTGACCAGCCAACGTGCCAGGTCCAGACGGTTCTGAGCATTGCCCTGCAGTGGTGGCAGAACGCCAGGCACGTCGGGTTGCAAGGGGCCTGTTTCTTTGTCCTTCCGCAGAAAGTCACCTCGAACATGGATGTAGGTTTCTCGTGTCTGATCCAGTTCCCGCATAACCATCGTACTGACCGTGCGGCCCAGCCCGGTTTTCTTACGAAGGTCATTGACGTGCAATTCTGCCTGTCGTTGTGCGACGTCCGCTTTGGTGAATTCGGCGGCGATCAGGTTCTTATGTTCGGCAGTCCGTTCGTCAGAGGGAACATCCAGCGCGGCCAGCAATTCTTCATGCAGCACAGATGCCGGCGCTGTGTTGGACGCGTCCAGGGCAAAACGACCGATATTGTAGTTCGCATTGACTTCATGCCGCAAAATCACCGTCAGTGAATCTGAGCCGGATGGCAGAGGCTCCGCAAACACAAGATGCGCCTCATGCGGAGCGTTCATCTTCACTCCTGCTCGGGATCCTTTTCCGATGTTAATAGCCCAGCCGGAATTCGCGCTGCCGTTAATGATGTTGGTGACGGGATGCCCCGGTTGAGCGTGATCAGACTGCACATGGTCGATTGCCACCGGCTTGCCACCGACCAGGATCTCTACCTGCGACAGGATAAAATTGCCGTTCCCGGCACGGCCTGGACCGTTCTTCGGCAGGCTGTCATGAGGCAGTACTCGCAACCGTAAAGCAGCAACCGGAACAACTGTGGAGGGGAAACGCACGGTATACGTTTCCATCGCGGCACCCTGTCCCGCAAGGATCGAATGGTCTTCCAGCGTCTGCAGTTTCGCTCCGCCTGCCGCGTGCAACTCGGTGGCGACTAGCGTCTTCCATTCTGCCTGCGGCTGCTCGCTGCCTGCGACCAGTGCTGTCTGTTCCCATGCTGTCTGGCGTTTCGATTTCGTCTTCGTCAGTTTGGCAAACGCAGCTTTGGCTTCATCCAGCTCCGCCCGCAGTTTCGGATCGATGCTTTCCAGCAGTAGTTCGCCTTCGCTCACGTCCACAGTGGGGCCGACGTTGTTCACATCAACCGTGTGATTGAAAAAGGCAAATAACTGATAAAACTCTTTCTGGCTGATCGGATCAAACTTGTGGCGGTGGCATTGAGCACATCCGAGAGTCAGCCCCAGCCAGACGGCTCCCGTTGTGTTGACTCGGTCGACAACCTCTTCGTTGCGAAACTGTTCATCATCTGTACCGCCTTCCTGATTGATCAACGTGTTGCGATGAAACCCCGTGGCCACCAGCTGCGGTTTCGAGGGATCAGGCAGCAGATCGCCGGCCAGTTGCTCAATGGTAAATCGATCGAAGGGCATGTCATCGTTGATCGCGCGGATGACCCAGTCACGATACGGCCACATCACACGATCACCATCAATTGTGTACCCGTGCGAATCTGCATATCGAGCCTGATCCAGCCAATACCGCCCCCAGCGCTCGCCGTAATGTGGACTGGTGAGCAAGTCCTGTGCGAGCGCCCGAACGGCCGTTTCGGAATCCCCTGCATAGTGCGAGACAAACGAATCGACCGCACCGGGGTCAGGAAGAAGTCCGACCAGATCCAGATACGTGCGTCTGATGAGCGTGCGCGGATCGGCCGGCGGCGACGGACGCACTCCCAGCCGCTGCAGTTTCTTGAATACGAATCGGTCGATGGGATTCCGTACCTGCTGCACCCATTGCGGGTCCACAGCCGGAGGGTCGACATCCGCAATTGGGAGAAACGACCAGTGTTCCTGATAGGTCGCTCCCTGGTCGATCCACGCTCGCAACATGGCGATTTCACGGTCGTTCAGACTCTTGCCCGTTTCCGCCGGCGGCATTTGTTCATCGGAATCCTCGGAGAGGATTCGTTTCATCATGCTCGAGCGACTCGCCTGGCCCACCACGATTGCGGCATTGCCATCGCGGTCTGCGACGGCACTCGTGCGCTCGTCCAGCCGCAATTCCGCCTCCCGAGCATCTGAATCCGGACCGTGACATTGAAAACACTTGTCCGCGAGAATGTGGCGGATGTCGCGATTGAAGCGAATGAAGGTTACTGATTCGTCATCCTCCTGCGCCAGCGTCGCACCAGCTGACGCCAACAGCAGGCAGAGCATCGCGATGAATTGAATTCGACTCGTCATGATATGGTCGGGGCGCCGGTGGGCCTGTTTGGCAGAAGTCGCACGTCCGCTAAGCGGCTGTCGCTGCAGCGAGACGTAAAAGGAAGGCTGACGATTGTATCCGAACGCCCGCCTGCGATCAGCTGTTCTCCGAAAATTGCGGTCAGATCGTGCGGGGCGTAAGAATTGCTCGTCCGCGGCAACTCAACCTGAAGCCGACCCGCCGTCTGCACAGCAGACGATCTATGGTCATCCAGCCGCCGCATGCTGCTGACGACGTACTTGTGGCCAGACTCGGATTTGACGAGAATCCCTGCCGGCTTAATCTCAATCAGAGGAATCCATGCTCGCAGACGCCAACGTGTTACTGACCCTTGCGGTCATTCTAATTGCCGGCACCCTGTCCGGTCATCTGGCAAAACTGCTGCACCTGCCGTCCGTTACAGGACAGATTGTGGCTGGCGTCCTGATGGGAGCATCTGTCTTTGGGGTGCTGACCGAGGAAAGCCTGCATTCACTGCAACCGCTGGTCGACTTCGCATTGGGACTGATGGCGGTCGCCGTCGGCACTCATCTGAACTTTCGTCGACTCAGAGTCGCTCGGCGCCGGTTGTTGATGCTGTTGCTGCTGGAAGCGATTCTGACACCACTGATTGTGTACAGCGGACTGATCATCTTTACTGACATCACGTCGTCAACAGCCCTGCTGCTGGCGACCCTTGCGGTCTCCACGGCTCCGGCCACAGTGCTGGCCATTGTCAAGGAAACGGCATCCAAGGGATCGTTCGTTATGACGTTGCTGGCTGGCGTCGCGCTGAACAATCTGGCATGCATTATCCTGTTCGAAATCGCCAGAACAGTTGCTCGGACCGCCGTCGCTCCAAACGCCTCTGTCAGCTTACTGGTCCCGTTGGGAGCGATCTGCCAAAGTCTGCTGTTGGGATTTGCGGTAGGAGGCCTGCTAATTGTCGTAACACTTCGAGTTGTCCGGACGGATCGATTGTCGTCCTTATCGCTGATCGCCATTTTGTTGACGACTGGTCTGACTGAGCATCTGGGGTTGTCTGTGCTGCTGGCCTGCCTTTGCATGGGCATGACCCTGACGAATCTCACGCCCGACAAAGAAGAAATTGGCCACCAGGTTTTCGACAGTTTCGAAACTGCGATCTTCGCCGTTTTCTTCACGGTCGCGGGCATGGAGCTTCGCTTCGAATCATTGGCGATGGGCGGTCTACTGGCGGTCATCGCATTCGCAGGTCGTTTGACTGGAAAGGTGGCGGCCGGACATCTGGCCATGAGACTTGCGGGTGCAACACAGCGGTTTCGCCGCTGGATCGGGCTTTCACTCATCCCCCAGGCCGGTCTGGCAGTCGGATTGATGTTGCTGGTGACCGAAGATCCGGCCTTTGCTGCGATCCGCGAATTATTCCTGGCCGTCGTGCTGGCCATGGTACTGTTGAATGAAACGGTGGGCCCCATCCTGACTCGAATCGGCCTGAAGCAGTCCGGCGATTTCGGTCGTGACCGCGCGCGAATTCTGGACTTCCTTTCCGAGCACAACATCACGACGGAATTGGCCGGTCCGGATAAGCAGACAGCCATCCGGCAACTTGCCGCGCTGACGGTCGATGCCCACAAGCTGTCGATCGATACCGATACACTGTTTGACGCCGTCATGGAAGGCGAACGCCAATCGTCAACGTGCGTTGGAGAAGGTCTGGCCCTGCCACACGCTCGGCTGGATGTGGGTGAGAAGATCATTGGAGCAATGGGGATCTGTCGCCCGGGCCTTTCACTGGCGACGCCCGATCACCGTCCCGTACACTGTATGGTCCTGATCATCACGCCAACATCGATGCCGGAACGCCATCTGGAAGTCCTGCAGGCCCTGGCGGCGTCCATCGGGCGAGACCGTACCATCCAACAGCAACTTTACCACATTGATTCGCCCGCGCATGCCGACGAATTGCTGCACCTGGATCAACAGTTCGAGGATTGGAATTATTACCTGGAAGACACAGAGTAGTGCTTCGTCACAGGCAAAAGTCAGGGTGGAAGCACTCCCCGGAAAAGGGGGTCAGGTACCAAAAATGCAAAGCACCCTTCGGGCCGTTCCGGTTTTTGGTACCTGA
>JAAERP010000018.1 GCA_024230215.1 Fuerstiella sp.
CGTTTCCCTCGCCAACCCTAAAACCTGGCTGTGACAATGCACTAGTAATCCCGAGGCCGGACAATACCCTGAACTCGTCCGGGCAGTCCCATCAGTCGCAGAAATCCTTCGGCGTCGTTTTGATTGTAGTCGCCGCCTTTTTCCATGCTGGCAATTTCTGCGTCGTACAGACTGTTCGGAGAAGTTCGGCTGCTGACGCGAATATTGCCCTTATACAGCGTCAATGTTACCTCGCCGGTGACAACCGATTGAGCTTCTTTGATAAATGCCAGCAGCGCGTCCATTTTGGCACAGTACCAGTGACCGTAGTAGACCATTTCGGCAACGACGGGACTCAGTTGGTCACGCAGATGCGTCAAATCGCGGTCCAGCGTCATTTGTTCAACCGCCTGATGAGCGGCATACAGCAGCGTCATGCCGGGAGCTTCGTAGACACCACGACTCTTCATCCCCACGAAGCGGTTTTCAATAATGTCGATCCGACCGACTCCGTTTCGTCCGCCGATTGTATTCAGAGTTTCCACAACCTTTGCAGCGGAAAGATTATCGCCGTTGATGGAAACAGGCACACCGGAGTCAAAGGCAATCTGCACGACTTCTTCTTTGTCGGGCGCTTCCTGAGGTGACACGGTCATCCCAAAGTCGATGACTGTTTCGCCATCGATCGTCGGATCTTCCAGATCGCCGGCTTCGTAGCTGATGTGCAGACAGTTCTCATCGCTGGAATACGGCTTACTGGCACTGGCCTTCACGGGAATGTTCTTTTCCTCGCAATACGCCAGCATCTCGGTGCGACCGGGAAACAGTTCGCGGAATTCGTCCATTCTCCACGGTGCGATGATCTTCACGGTTGGGTCAAGCGCCTCGGCGGCAAGTTGAAACCGGCATTGATCATTTCCCTTGCCGGTCGCCCCATGTACAAAAGCAACCGCTCCGACCTCACGAGCCCGCTGCAGGCAGACCTTGGAGATGAGAGGCCGTGCGATAGACGTGCCGAGCAGGTAGATGCTCTCGTACTTCGCCTGCCACTGCAAAGTGGGAAAGGCAATGTCACGGCACATTTCTTCGCGAACGTCAACCAGTTCCGAGGACTTCGCACCAATATCAAGTGCCTTCTGCAGAATGGCGTCGCGGTCCTCGCAGGGCTGCCCAAGTTCAACATACAGGCAGTGTACGTCGTATCCTTTGTCCTGGAGCCATCCCACCAGAACCGATGTGTCCAATCCGCCGCTATACGCGAGAACTACAGATTCCGCCACGATACGTTTTCCCCGAAGTTGTTGAATGGAGTGGTAATTTCCACGCGAATATTACCGCTGAGTCCTTCCACTGCCACCACGGAGCCCGCTGATTCCAAAGGATGGCAACGAATACCCGCCCTCCAGACACGGGCATGAGTTCTGCAGTTCTATCGTTCCACTTGCATAACTGAGGCATAAACGGCAAGGATATCGCCTGTGGGGTCCAATTGGACGTCCGCCGAATACCTATTTTGCCGCCAGGAAGCCACGTGTCGCAAACGGAATCCGAAAGAGAACTGATCGACCGAGTTGTGAACGGCGATGAAAATGCACTCGCCGAACTATTCTCAACACATCGAGATCGATTGTGGCGGATGGTGAATTTCCGGATGGATCCACGACTGCACGGACGAGTAGATGCGGATGACGTTTTGCAGGAGGCATGGCTGTCCGTCGTTCAGAGAATCGACCATTTTCTGTCAGACGCATCCCGATCGATCTTTGTCTGGTTCCGTCTAATCACAGGCCAAACGATGATTGACATCCACCGCCGACACCTGGGCACGCAGAAACGCAACGCCGCGCTGGAATTCTCAATTAACAAAGGCTGGAGCTCGGAATCGACGTCGTTTTCGTTGTCTTTCCATCTGCTCGGACATTTGACATCCCCCACACAGGCGGCGCTGCGTGAAGAGCTGTCAGAGCAATTGAAGGCCGCATTGGCTTCGATGAACGAAATCGACCGGGAAGTACTCGCCCTGCGTCACTTTGAACAACTGACAAATCGCGAAACGGCACAGATTCTAGGCATCTCGGATCAGGCAGCCAGCGACCGCTACATGCGGGCATTGGGCAGATTAAAAGGTGTTCTTTCGGCCCTGCCCGGATTTTTGGACCGGTGACGCGGAGGATCGCCGACAATATACGTTTGTTAAGATACAACTTCATTGGAAACAACAAACGTGAGCGATCCTGTCGACGAAACAGATTTTCACCTGCAGGGATTCCCCGAACAACAGGATGAGGGCGAACTGCGTTCTCGGGCGCCGGTGGAGATTCTGGCAACGCAGTTTGTCGAAGAACTGCGGGCCGGTCAGATGCCGTCGGTCGAAAACTACGCCCGACGTTTTCCGCTGCACGCAGTCGTCATTCGCGAGTCCTTTCCGGTGCTGGCGCTGCTGGAACAGGCGCGTCAGCAGAATGAAACAGCGGCCATCCGCAGAAACATGCCGGAAACGTTTCCCTTCAAACGACTGGGAACCTGTGAACTTCTGTGCGAACTCGGACGTGGTGGCATGGGAGTAGTATTCCAGGCGCGGGACACCACCTCGCAGCACCTCGTCGCGGTCAAAGTGCTGCCGTGGCGGGTCTCAATGGTACCTGAATGGCAAAAACGGTTTGAGGAAGAGGCCCGAACGACAGCCCGATTGCGCCACCGCAACATTGTTCCCGTGTACCGATTTGGCCAAGAGCACGGTTACTGCTACTACGTGATGCAGTTTGTCGATGGCATCGGTCTGGACGTCATCATCCGCCGACTGGGGGAAGTGGACGGCGTGATGTACCAGGACGAAATCGAGCGGGCGGAATCAACGAAGCCGTCAGGGTATGTTTCCACGACGACCATGACGGCCATCCGCACCGGCGACGACGTGCGCAGTGCATCCGACGTGCGACGAAAGAAACTGACAAAAACCTCATGGAGCAGCTTCACTCAGATCGCCATTCAGGCCACTCAGGCACTGCGGTGTGCTCACGGCGATGGGGTCCTGCACAACGACATCAAACCCGCTAACCTGCTGTTGGACGGTGATGGTCGCGTGTGGATCACTGATTTTGGACTTTCCGAGACAATCGACACGGCTTCCGCCGAATCATCCATGAAGGTCATGGGGACCCTGCGATACATGGCGCCGGAACGCCTTGAGGGCAACCACGACGCGCGCAGTGACATCTATTCTCTGGGTATGACACTCTATGAGTTGCTGACACGACGTCCCGCATATGAAGCGAAAAACGAGGAACAGATGGTGTCAAGAATTCTTGAACAGGATCCACCGCACCCTCGGCAACTGGATCCGTTAATCCCCAAGAGCCTCGAAACCATCGTGCGAAACGCCGTTGCCCGACATCCGCAGGATCGCTATGAATCGGCTGAAGCGATGCTGGTCGATCTGCTGAAATTCAGCCGAAATCAGAAAGTCGTTTCACTTCGACCATCCAGACTCACGGAATTCATGCGAACAATCGGCGGATCCAAAACCGGCGACGCATCTGCGTCATCGGAATAGCAGGTCCGCACTGGCACCGATGCCGGAATCCACTCACCGGTGATCGCCCCGAGAATGAGTTCTGCTCAGTCGTCCAGGCCCCATTTGCCGTCCCAACGGACGAATCCTTCAATCGCCTCATATTCCGCCAGCCCCAACGCATCATAATCGCAGGCGGTGTTGGCGTTGCGAGCTTCCGCCCGCTGCCAGAACTCGCGCATGTCCGGTCCTGGAAACAGGGCGCGGTCCTTTTGTGATTCGTGCTTGAAGATCGCCTGACGTTTGCGTTCCACCTCCACGGGACTCAGCGGCACCGCCATCTCAATTTGATAGATGGGCCATTCCTGCCACGCTCCGCGGTACATCCACACCTCGGATTCGCTGAACCAATCGTCGTCACGACAAAGATCACAGGCCTGGATGATTGCTTTCAGACAGGTGCGATGCGTGCCATGAGGATCCGACAGGTCTCCAGCGGCGTAGATCTGATGTGGTTTTATCCTTCGCAGATAGTCGACGATGATCTGAATATCCTCGTCGCCTAATGGTTCCTTCTTCACTCGGCCCGTTTCGTAAAACGGCATGTCCAGAAACTCCAGTTTGGCATTCGGAACACCGCAGCATCGCGCCCCGGCTCTGGCCTCGCCGCGACGGATGATCGTCTTGATCCTCTGAATCTCGGTGCTGTCCACCTGTCCGGGCTGCTTATTCTTCAGAAACCTCTCCAAGTGGGACTCCAGCAATTGCACTTCCTTCACACCAATATCAAATGCTGTGCAGAATTCTGCAGCGAATTCGCAAAATCGAATGGCGTCTTCATCGAAAACCGCGATATTGCCTGAGGTCTGGTACGCGATGTGGACATCATGTCCCTGATCGGCCAGACGAATGAGCGTGCCGCCCATCGAGATCACGTCATCGTCCGGATGAGGAGAGAAACAGATGACACGCTTCGGAAAAATATGGTCAAACTCTCCATGACGGTCCCCCGGCAGCTTTGCGCTGCTCGGTTTTCCGCCTGGCCAGCCGATCAAAGTACCCTGCAGGTGGCGGAAGACCTCAAGATTGATCTCATAGGCAGTGCCGTATCGTGCCAGTAACTCCTGCAGCCCCTCTTCGTTGTAGTCGGAATCCGTCAGTTTCAGGATCGCCTTCCCCATCTTCTGGGCAAGCCAGATAACGGATCGACGAATGATCTCTGGAGTCCATTCCACGGATTCCACCAGCCACGGAAATCGCGTCCGCGTCAGGGCGCTGCCAGCTGCCTGATCCAGCAGCATTTCGACATTACGATGTTGCTGCAGGTAGGTCGCAGGCACACTGGCCGACGGTTCCCCCTCGACTGTTCTGGCGATAATGCCTGCTTTGTTTTCACCGAACGCCAGGATATAGATTTTCCATGCGTTAAGAATACTGCCGACGCCCATTGTGATGGCGCGCCGAGGAACGTTTTCGGCGCCGAAGAAATCACTGGCGGCATCAGTTCGGGTCACAGTATCCAGAGTGATCAGACGGGTTCGGGTGGTTTCGTCTGACCCAGGTTCGTTGAAGCCAATGTGGCCCGTGCGTCCAATGCCCAGCAGCTGAATGTCGATTCCCCCCGCTTCCGCGATTTTCTCCTCGTAGCGGTGACAGTAGTCCTCGACCTCCGCCAAAGGAATAGTGCCATCGGGAATGTGAACGTTACCTTGCGGGACATCGATATGGTCAAATAGATGTTCCCGCATGAACCGAACATAACTCTGCAGTTCATGGGGCTGCATGGGGTAGTATTCGTCCAGATTAAAAGTAATGACGTTCTGGAACGATAACCCCTCTTCCCTGTGCATTTTCACAAGTTCCGCATAGATCCCGACCGGGGTCGACCCCGTGGCAAGGCCCAGAACACAGTTCTTCTTCTTCGCAGCGCGATTTCGAATCAGATCGGCAATCTGAGTGGCGACATGGCGGGTAGCCACCGAAGCATTTGCGAACACTTCGCATTCCAGGCGTTCCAGTCGGCTTAAGTCTTGAATGGTAGTCATGGGAATTTCGTAATACGGCGGGGAAAGACGATGGCTTCGGATTCTCAGGAGGCTTGCGGCTCGGACCGATCGTGCCAGAGAAGCTGACGGACGAGCCGAAAAAACGCTCCTGAAGGTCGCTGAAACGGACATATCAGCAACAGGTTCTGTTCGAAGAACAGTTTAACGTCTTCTTCCGTCGTTTAGAACGAACGCCATCCATTACTGTCCGGGAAGTTTCAGTTCGCCTGTGCTTAGAGCAGTTCACCTGACGTCATGAACGATCCTGGCTCGTGGGATTAACGATACAGCTATCGAAAAACGTTCTTCGCGGCCAAAAGTCAGCGTGAAACGCTGTAGCCGCGTATTGACACGGAACGCCGATTTTCCGGCCGCTGAGGAAACGCTGTACTTTACTTTATTGCAGGACCGTTCTACGCCGTGTAAAAAAAACATCCGGCAGGAGCGAAAAAGCCTGCCCATGCTTTTTGCGCCGCAACTGCAAGAGAGGCCATGACATGACTGACGTCGCCGTTCAGAATCTGAAGAATTCACTCCGCAAACAGGCACATGCCAGCCGCAACGATCAGGACAACAAAGACGAACTCAGCCGCCGAATCGTCGGTGCATTCATGGCGTTACCGGAATATGCGACGGCATCCACCGTGATGTTTTATGTCAATGTCCGCAGCGAAGTCCGCACACGAATTGACCTGCCGGCAGCGCTCGAATCTCATAAGCAAATCGTGGTGCCGTGGTGCAACGACGATGGCGATCTGGAATTGTTCCGACTCAGTAGTATGGAGGAACTGGAAATCGGTATGTACCGTATTCTGGAACCACGTCAGGAGTTACGGTCGTTGCCAGAGAAGCAGGTGCATGTGGAAGAACTGGATCTGGTCATGGTGCCTGGAGTCGGCTTCGATGCGCGCGGTGCTCGAATGGGTCATGGAGAAGGTTATTACGATAAGTTGCTGGAACACGCGCGACCGGACACACCGTTGATCGCACTGGCGTTTGAATGCCAGATGTTTGATGAGATTCCGGTCGCATCTCATGATGTGTTCATGGACCGGATCATCACCGAAAAGTGCGTTTACGCCGGACGGGGGCGCGGATCTTCCGGACAGAACTGACCTGCGCGTCTGCGGTGCGGTTCGTGAACGCGGCACCCGTGAGGGCCGGCCATCAGCCCACAGAGACGCGACTTCGCGACGCTCAATCAGATTCGGTCGCTGTTTGACTGATTTACGCATTGGAGATTTCATGACTGTGGAAATCGAGGACACGTATGCCGAGGCATTTCGAAGCCTGCCTGTTGAATTCCTTGTCACGGCCCGGGATCGCAGATGGCTGGATCATGCGGTCAATGCAGCAATCGGTTTGGTTCATCCCCAGTCATGTGCGATTGCGAAGCAGGAGTTGATCGTTACGTAGGCCCAGGTGGGTGGTTCGGACAATGACAGGGGAGTTCTGCATAGACTGCCGGTTTCCGTACGACAATGGAGTCATGGGCGGAAACCTCTGGTTCATGGGCACAACCGAAGCAGCAGCACTGTTGGCGGCGGAACGTGTGGTTGAGGCTTGCCAGGAGTGCCCGGGAGTCATCAAGCCGTTTCCGGGTGGCGTCGCGTCCAGCGGATCCAGGGCCGGAAGTCACTACAGTTCTCTATTCGCCAGCACCAACGAACGATTCTGCCCTACAGATTCATCAGATGTGGGTGTTCAGAAAAGAACTTGCCCAGCCGAGTAAATTCGTCAGACGTCAACAGGGCTCTGGCGTTTCTGAGGATTTGCGGCGACACAGTCCAGTCGCCGATGAGTTCAAGAAACTCGTCCGCCAGGGACTGTTCTCTGTTGCTCACCCTTGCGGCGTCGGCATCGGCCATCAGCAGACTCACGTCGCGTTGCAGATCAGCCGCGTCGACTGGAAACGGCCACGTGATCTGAATCGCTCGCAACGTGGATGTCAGCCAGGTACGGTCATTGATATCAATGACGTCTGCCCCGTCAACGGCGCATGTAATCGTGGAATGATCGTCAATTTCACCCAGTCGGGCGAGTTCACCCAAGGCATAGAAACAGACGCATTGCTCCAGGGAATTCAGTTCCTCCTGTCCGGATGCGATCCGTTGCCAGGTTCTGAACAAAACGTCCAGCTGCACCTGTAGCGCACAACCGGCTGCGATTGGAACCTGAGAAAGAAATCCTGGACAGTTTCTCTGGGCATGGCCTGATTTGAATTCATCCAGCAGATCCTGAAACGTGGTCAGGAATGCTGCGCGAAACGCCACGCGCATCAGCCCGCTGGATGCATAAGCGGGAGGTAGTGGTAAATCCATGTGAAGTGTTTTTTGGGGACGAGGCTGAATCTCAGGGGCAGAACGGTTTGGATTGGGGACGACTTCTCTTTGGTACGATAATTGTTCCTCTGCGCGACAATTGTTCTTAAGTATGACAACTGCTCTTTGATACGGCAGTTGTTCATTAGTGCGACAATTGTTAGCTGGTACGACGATTATCGAATTCCAGTCCACCCGATGATTCGGTGATCAATGGCCATTTGTACACACGTTCGGACGCCGTTCCAGCTCGTACAATCGAAAAGTGACGAACACACTGTTGTGTTTCAGCAACAGGTCGTTGCTACGAGAGCAATCGCGCCAGATCAAGCAACACCTGTTCAGGAATCGTGTGTGGGCCGTCGAAGGGGCGGAAATTGACGACAAATCCGCTGCGTCCCAACAAATCCCTCAGTGTTTCAGCGGGAGGAAACGGCAGAACCGGATCCTGTCGCCCATGTGACTGCAGCACCGGACATCCGGGATGATCGGCTGCGAACTGCTGCCACTCCGCAGAGCACAGCACCGTCCCCGAAAACAGCACAAGATTTCGGGGCAGCACGCTGTGCCGCAGAACGACGTCAGTACTCAGCATTGCTCCCTGCGAAAAGCCCCCCAGCACCGTCTCTGAATCACCCAGACCGTACCGCGTCTGCATCTCTCGCAGTGCTTCCAAAAACTGTTCAGACGCTGCCAACATTCCGTCCGGCAACAATTTCATCAGTTGGTCGTAGTCTCCTGTCTGGTTAATTTCCGCCAGCTTCGCCATGTTAATTGGCCACCATGCGCGACCGCCAGGCATTCCCAATGGTGACAGGTCAATCGGCGCCGCCGGAAAAACAAAACGACAGGTGGCCGCCACCGTCTCGCTGGAACGAATCAGAAATGCGGCCAGCCCCACAAGGTCATCGCCCGGAGCACCGAATCCGTGAGACAGAACGACCAGTTTTGTCGCGGCTGTCCCGGGCTTTAGTCCATCAACGATCTGACATCTGAGGCCGGAGAACGCTTCAACAGCAGAGTTCAACATTATCAACGTTTCGTTTCTACAGGGTATTACGCAGACTCGTGTGACCGCGACAAATGCGTTTCCGCCTTAGGAAACGGCACACTCACCAGCCAGACCGGTTCACCGGAATAACTAAACCGCACTACGGCGTTTCACGCTGACTTGTGGCCGTGAAGAACGCTTTTCAGCAGCAGTTTCGTTATTCCCACGATCCAGTATCGTTCACGACAATAAGTAAACCGCACTATTCACTCTTCCGTTTTTCTGCACGGGCGATCCAGGTCTCGGGATCCTCTTCGAACGCAGCTTTGCATCCGCTGCAACAAACCCAGAAAGACCTGCCGTTCCACGACACGGAAATGGTGCCGAGCCCCTGAGAGATGATGCACTCTTTTTCACCGTAACTGGAATCACTCAACGCAAAGGATGTTCCTTCCCGCTGTGTCGAGACGGTGTCAAACCGACGGAAGGAGGCCGTGCCACGACGTTTGTCGACCTCCAGAAGATAACGGTTGTTCTCCTGCTGAGCGAACGATACCTGCCAGCGTTCACCACCGGCCTGTTCGGCAGACTGTTCAGTCTGAGTCAGCTCAAGTCGAAAAACACGATGTAGTTTGTCGTCCGAGCCAACGATTTCGTGGACAGGATCGGTGTAGTCTCCGGTGAACATTCGCTGCGCCCCGTTGAGGTCCGTGGCCGTCAATTCAAAAACGGAAGCCTCCGGAATCCATGTGAGGCTGGCTTGTTTCAAATATGGACTCTTGTCGGACGCTGATGCCAGAGACGGCTGGCCCGGCCGGCTGCGCAGGTCCCAGATCCATTCGTGGCCGTCAACGGCTTTGAAGCCGTCGTATTCGCGACGAGTTGTACCGCGCCAGCTGCCCAGCATCACCTGCAGTGGCTTCAGCTTTGCCATGATCACGCTGATTCTCTGTTCGGCGCTCAGCTGCTTCCCCAAACCGTCAGACGTCGAATTCGCCGCTCCACTGCCGGTCGACACCACAGCGGTCAGCGGTTCAAATTCCATCGGCTGCTCTGTAGCAACCGGATTGGCCGAGGAGTCCGATTGCACGGCGGCAACAGCTGGCTGTCCGGACGATACTGCCTCGGGTGACGGATTCTTTGACACCGGAGGCACTTCAACCGACGGTTCGCCACAGCCTGCCACAGACAGTACCAGCATCAGACACAGACAAGACGTGAATTTCATGATGGCTTCGTGTCGCAGCAGGGGAAGAGATCTTCGACAGACAATGGGCGGGTCATCGTTGATAGATGGGCAGATAGCCCTTGTCCAGTTGCAGGATAATGCAGTTGACGGCAGTTGTATAAACCGGACCAATCTGTCGATCCGACCAGCCCCCTCCACTGCTGACTTCTTTAAGCAGTTTTTCTTCGATTTCCCGACGATAGTCGTTCCAACGGTCACCGCCCTGTCGGTACATCACCTGAGCGTAATAGAAGTGCATGTAGTGCCAGTGACCGGAACTGGATTTCAAAGGTCTGCCGGGCCAGATTCTGTCGTCGCAGAAAGCACGCATGTTTTTTGTGAGTTCCGTGTCGTATTCGCCCGCATTGAACAGCGCTGCCAGCGCGGCGGCCGTAATGGGGGGACGTTCCCCACCTCCGCGAATGCTGTACTGCACGCCTCCTTTGGTCGTCGTGCAATCGACGATGTATTTTATTGCCTGATCAATGATCTCCTTCGACACAGGGATGCCCGCATTCCTGCACGCCCGCAATCCCTGAACCTGCGTGATGCATGTCGATCCTTCATCAAAGTCATTGCCTTCTTTGGCTGATACGTAACCCCAACCGCCTCGAGACGTTTGCGCATCTGCGCAGAACTGCACGGCTTTGGTGAGCACTTCCCGAATCTCCTCGCGGCGACGAATGTCCTCCTCTTCGCCATACACCTGGCTTAGAAAAACCATCGAAAAGCCGTGGCCGTAGGTGTAGTGATAGTCTTCACGATAGCCGATCAGTCCATTGGGACGACTCACGGCAAGAAGATAGTCCACAGCCTTGCCGATCCGGGACGAATAGCGTCCTGTCGTTGCAGTCGAGCCTTCCGCCAGCATGGCTGTGCCCACCAGCGCCGTCATGGCCACCCGGTACTGACCACGTTCTGCCTCCCAGTACCCCTGACGCTTCTGTCGAGTCACCAGATAGTCCAGGGCCCTGGTCACCGCAATCTCAACTTCCTCTGCAGCCCTCAAACTGTCCGTGCCACGACCGAACATTAGTATGGCCCCGCACAGCATCAATTGCGGAATCTTCATGGGTACTTTCCCTGTGACGTTGTGCGATGGCAGAAGCTCAAACGATCAATCACGATCGGTCATGTCGTAGAGGATTCACCCGGAAGTTGATACGTCACCCGGAGAGAATTCGACGTCGACCAGTGTTGTGACGCCGTTTCCTGACTGCCGATTGACGCCCTTTCGCAATTGTAACCGCCAGCGATAACCAGCGACCATATCCGTCGCGATCTGAGCAAAATCGGGACTGGAGGCGATGAACGTTGTGATCGTCTGCCCTGGCTGGACCAGCTGTCGACTTTGTTGCCCGACGAGATCGTACTCACTTTGGGGTGGGTGGAAATAGTTCAACAGCCGGGTCTCCTTGCTGTCAGCGGTGTGGCGAACCATCAACCAGGAATTGGTTTTCGTACTCTCATCCGTGCCTTCCCCAGGACTTCTGCTGCACATTAGTCCAATGTCCCACGGCGGAAATGCCACATCGTCCGACGCGTTCTTCAGTTCAAACCACAGTTTCAGCACGGGCTGCGTCTTCCTGTCGGAACCCAGGTCACGGGAAGACATGTGTGCAAACGTAATGGGCTCCGTTGTGACTCGCAACGGAGTAATAATCACGTCGCCAAAACGCCGCGAATCGCCAAGTTGAAGAGTGTGACCTCGCGGCAGACTGGCATTTGCCTTAATGTGTTGGAATTCACTCTTGGGCAGCGGCGCAATGTCCGGCAGACTTTCCAGCTGATGCTCGCCCGACAATGAGATTTTACCAGTGAACAACAGCAGCAGAAACACCAGTGTGAGCGCGCCTGCGTAGCCGGCAACAATGGAAAACGTCCTTTGCGGAACCATTTGAGGCGTCTGCAGGTCACCAGATACGGCGTCATCAATGACAGTACCAGCATCCGACGCCGACTTGCCCGCTGAAGAAGTAGCGCCGGACGCATCAGGTTCGTCGACGGCTTCACCATCGCCTCCGCTTACTGAGTCGTTTCCCAGAAAACCAAAGTCTGGCCCTTCGTCAGCATTATCTCGTGGCTCAGTCATGAGTCGGTCTTTAAAGCTCTTCGTTACGAGTTGTGGAATCAATCGGCTACTACGGATCGTCGGGCAGCCACCACGATGATTTCACGACTATGGGACCTGAGGCGGATCTTCCGCTTCAGGCACGTCGGTCTTTCCTTCAGTCGTTGCAGCAGGGTCAGTCGCTTCCGGCTCCAGGTCGTCAATAATCATTCTTGCCTTGACGACATAGTCCAACTTCGGAAAGTTGCTTTTAAGATAGGCGTTGCCCTGCGACGTAATCGCTCCCTGATCGGGTTGTTCTCGATGTGCAGCACTGATCCTGTCGACGACCGCCATGCCCCTTGTCACCTTGCCGAAGGGGGAAAAGCCGTCCGCGTCCAGACGGCTGTTGTCGCCGAAGTTAATGAACATCTGCGAACTTCGTGAATCTGGTGCGCTGGTCTTGGCGAATGTCACGTAGCCGCGTCTGTTGCTTTCGACCACCGGATCGTCAGGAATCTCTTTGCTCCATCTGGCGGTCACGGCTGGATCTGCTGCCAATCCAAACTGCACCATGAACCCGGGCACAACACGAAAAAAACCGCAATCGTCGAAAAAACCGTCCCTCACGAGATCATAGAACTGGTGAGCTCCGACCGGTGCCCATGCCCGATTGACCTCAATCGTAAACTTGCCGACCGTCGTGTCGAATTCGACTTCAAACTGGCCGGTGGCTGGCACAGCGCTTCCCGGCAAAGCAGAAATGTCATCCGACGTCAACAATGCCCTCTGCTCAGCCGCAACTCGGGTTTTCTCGGCCTCTGCTGCATCTTTCACTGCCTGCTGCATCTCAATAGCATTCATCACGGGGGGAGCCGGGGGCTCGGGCTCTGCGCAACCGCTCAACAAACCAACAATGCCCCCCAACAGCAGGGTCCAGCAAACACTTCGACTCATCATTCCATGTGTCCTACAAACAGATTTTCTCACTTCGGCGGCAAACGAACAGAGTTCGCCTGTCTTCATTCAACCACTATTCTGACACGAAGTCTCACACGTCTCAAGACACGGCCTCCAACACCCAGGCGTTCCCGGAGAATTCTTCGGAATGCCGTAACGTGCCTCAGAAAGTTTCCTGCTGCCGACACAGGCAGACATGGAATTTCCCCCTGCTCGACGCCCGGTGGCAACGCTCCGACGATCAGTCATCACGACACGACTTCGTGTCGGTCAAAGACTTCAGGAGGCTGCAATGGCCTGTCCCAATGGTAACAGGACTTCCTCGATGACGAATGAGTCCAGTAATTCCTCACATTTTTCACGTAACTGAACCATCCGATCGGGGAACGACGCATCGTGTTCCATACTGCCGTATTGACGTACAGTGAAGAACACGCTGATGTGGTCTTCCGGATACTCATCGCGTCGAACGTGGTAGGCGTTGGTGCGAGTTTCCACCATGAGTCGGGCCTGCAGCCGACAGGATTCTTCAAGGCTGATGGTCATTGAAGGTTCGAAATTCAGAACCGTCGCGCCGTCCAGCCCGGGCAGACGTTCGAATGCGGGCGAACAACCGAGTGCCTGGGCAACCAGCATGTCATGGTTGCCTCGATATGGAAAATCGAACCCCATCATGTAGTCAAGCGCTTCGCAATCCAGCGGGCTGACAGTAAGCATGTATGGCACCAATTCAAGAATCAGTCGGTGCTGTTCTTCAGCCTGCTCCGGGTCCGGAGGGTTTACAAAACCGCTGCAGATGCGACGGGGTTCCAGTGAGAGCCAGCGATGAAACGGCTGATCTTTGTCTTCTTCCATGACAAAGTCGCCGTTGTCCCGCGTATAGAAGTTCTTCATCCGCGGATACGACTTCTGCACGCGTCCGAAGAACTCCAACACGGCCTCTCGACTGTTCGGCAGCGGCATCTCAGTGTTCAGATGCATATTGCAGTAAAAGTCAGCGGCAAGATTACTGAATCGATTCATTACCTGGGTCGCGGTCTTTCAGTTGTTACGGAAAATCTTTTTCGGGAATTGCCGCGGCCGAAGTACCTCAACCGCGAAAACGATGGATCCCGGTGGCTTGTGATGACCGGCCGTAAATCAAACCCGCGCAACACAACGCACGGCAGGCAGGTTATTCGAATGTCCGGCTCGGTCATATCATCCTCTGCAACATGCGTGCAGACAACCGCAGGAACCGCTTAGTTGGTGGCTGCGGCGACGTCAGCATCCGCTGGCGGGTCCTTTGGATCGCGTGTTTCCACGACAATGATCTCAATAACGTATTGAGGAGCACCGTTGCCGGCACCACCGGCGCCTTGTGCTGCCTGGGCCCGCTCAATGACAACATCCATCGTCATCCGAGTTCCGTTTGCGTTTCGTCTCACACCGTCATACCACAGTGTGCCCTGCCCGACCAGACGCTTGAAGCCTTTGGTGCGTGTTTCATAGTGGTCAGCCATGTCCTGCTGTTTAAGTGGCGTTTGAGGCGCGACACGCAGTCGCGTGTAGTACACCCTCATCGCCGAAGGAGCCGCATCACCCAGTATCTCTGAACTGTCGCCGGGAGCCATGATGGCGATGGATCGCTCCGGAATTGCCCCACGGTGAAGACGTACCGGCTGAGTTCCATCGAAATCCAGAGCGGGATCGTCTGCGACCTTCCGCAGGCGATCTCTAAGCGACAACACAAGTTCCTGCGTGGCACTGGTCCACGACGCACCGGGCGTCGCGACACTCACATTGGCGCCAGCGGACCGAGATGTCTGAGGCCGCTCACGCGGCAAGGCCTTCAGAACGGGCAGCATGCCGGGGTCACGGGCGATGGACGTAAACAGTCCACTGGAAACCAGCCCCGTCGCACCCTCCGAGTGACCACGCATAAATAATTCATAGGCCGCATGTCGAACCTGGACAGATGGAATGTTGGAAGCGAATGCCAGTGCGTCCACGACGGCCGCCGGAGATTCGGCAGATTTCAGGTGCTCGGCAATCACTTCAACCGTCGAAGGCTTCCACAGAATGCTGGCGACCGGCAACATGGCCGCTTCAGACAGACTTACGTTCGGTAGACTCACAGGCCGGATGGAAACGGCCGCACGCGGTGCGCCGGGACCACCTCCACCGGGACCACCTCCACCGGGACCACCGCCGCCTGGACCGAACTCGCCTGGACCGCCGCCGCCAGGGCCGAACTCGCCAGGGCCACCCCCGTCTTCGTAGTTACCGTCCATTTCCTCCATTTCTTCCGAGCCGCCCGGGCCCCTCATCATTGCCGCCTGCTGAGAGTCACCTCCCGGACGATTTCCCTGTCCCGACGTTTGACCGCCTGTCGGAGCACCGGTACGCAGGTCCGCGAGCTTCAGAAAATGATCGGTGGGGTTCTGAGCAATTGCAGCCAACAGACGAAGAGAACCAGCATTCAGCACGGGGTCGGCGATCACATTATCGACGGTGGTCGACAACAACTGCTGAGCCATTTCGGCATTCACTGCCTCACCGGAGAACGCCTGAACCATCACCACTTCAGCGGCCTCCTCAACGGCCAGGGGCGTTGCGACGGTCCCCGCCAAAATGGCCTTCAAGGTACGCCACGCGGGCACACTGTTATTATTCACCAGAGCCCGCACAACCGATTCAACAATTTCTCGATCCTGCAGACCGCCATTGCCTTGTCCGGCACCACCACCGCTAGCGCCGTAACCGGATTCATCCATCATGCCGGATTCATCCATCATGCCGGACTCATCCATCATTCCGGATTCGTCCATCATTCCGGATTCGTCGTCCTCCTCCATTCCCTCCCGCATTTCCATCTGTCGTTGCATCTCAGCACTGGAAGAAGGCCCTTGACCATTTGCCGCCCCCGGCCCATCAACGGCCCCCTGCAGTCGGCCGGCGGCTCCCCTGGTGCCCTGCGTTGCCTGGGGTGCATAGCCCAGCATCGCTTCACCCATCATTAGTTCTATCGAATCCAGGGCGTGGCCATTCGAACCATTCATCTGCAAACGCAGCGTGCGTGAATCCAGAAAAACACCACCAGGTGGCACGGGCTTCTGGCCGCCTGGATTCGCGTTCGGCGTCAGCCCCGACGGAAAGCCGGGAATGCCGGGTAACGAAATGGCTGCCGGTGCTGCTTCAACCCCGGACGCCGTTGCCAGCACTTCCGTCATGAGGTGAGCAAATTCCTGATCGCTGCCCCCCGAAACCTGACTGGCCTCGATCGCAGCAGGCACCAATCCATCCCGCTCTTTCACGGCTTCGAGAAGTTGTTCCCGTGTCCATGTACTCAAATCAGCCGGACGATTTGACTTTGGTGGACCACCTCGTCCAGACCCACCTCGTCCAGACCCACCGGCCATATCCATGTCCATGTCGTCGTCTTCATACGACTCCTCGTCGTCCATGCCCTCCATCATCGAGGAACGTCCCATGCCAGGGCCACCGGCCATGTCCATATCCATGTCGTCGTCTTCATAGGACTCCTCGTCGCCCATCCCCATGTCGCCCCCCATCGCCATATCGTTGCCCATGCCCATATCGCCTCCTCCGGACTTGGGCGCATCGGCACTGGGCGCATCGGCACCGGTTGACGTTTCTTCCTGGGCATCAGATCCGTCGCCTCCACAACCAGTCAATGGAAGCAGCAGCAAAGTAGGCAGCAGGAAGGTCGCGACTATTGAAAACGTCCGCGTTCGCATCGGGACAACTCCGAATAAGAAAGGCGATTCATGAACCAATCAGTGCTGATGTTACCAGAACACCATCGCATAAAGCCAGTAATCCAGGCGGCAGCTCACAAGTCCGACCGCAATTTGGCGGCAAATACCGGGCCAGAACCATCGGGCCAAACAATCCCGTCAGACTATCGGTTGCTCAACTGGTATTGGTGAACAGCAGTTGGCTGGTCAACGGCAGTGAATGTTCCGATCCAGGGAACCGCCAGGTCCGACCGGAAGCAACCTCCTGAACAGATCGTCGACACCGAGAGCGAGCGAGTCGATATGCCGGGCGAAACGGTTCCCCCTGACCGTCAGATCGTCGGTTCCCAACCGGGCTCGTATTCGCGCTTCCAGAGATCTTCTGCCGCATCGTTATTCAGAACATGTCCGTTCGATGGATCGCACGTGATCGTATCACCGGTTCTGTGGGCAATGTTGCCGAGATGACACAGCAGCGTACTCTTGTGGCCTTCCTCGATTTCGGCGTTCAACATGGTCGGGTCGTTGGCCCGGACAGCATCCACAAAGTTGGCAATGTGAGCGGCGTCAGAACGAGCTCCTGCCACGCGTTCAAGCTCTTTGCCCTTGGCATCATGCAGCGAATACCCCCAGCCATCAAGCTTGATGCTGCCATCTTCGCCGTGGAACGTCACGCCAAATCCGCTGCCATCCAGTCCCAGTCGGCTGCAGCTGAGCCCTTCCCAGATGATCTGTTTTTTGCCCTCGAACTGGAAGGAAACCACGTGCGAATCAGGAGTCTGTTGATCGTCGTCGAATCGGTAGCGACCACCGGATGAGACGACTCGTGTGGGATAGTCTGCTTCCAACCCCCATCGAGAAAGGTCGAGCGAGTGAATGCCGTTGTTGCCCAGTTCTCCGTTCCCGTAATGCCAGACCCAATGCCAGTTGTACGGAAGACGGTTGGAAGTATACGGCTGTCGCGGCGCCGGGCCCTGCCAGAGTTCGTAGTCGATATGAGGTGGCACGTCGGCGGGCGTTCCTGTGCCAATTGTCCCTCGTGAATTCGCGTACCAGCTGCGACTGTAGTAGACGCGTCCGATCCTGCCGCCGTGCAGCAGCTTCATCGCCTCAATAATCTTTTCCGCACTGCGACGCTGGCTACCCATCTGCACGCAACGATTGTGTTTTCGCGCGGCCGCCACGGCCATCTCACCTTCCCACGGATTATGGCTGCAGGGCTTTTCCACGTAACAATGTTTGCCCGCATTGCAGGCCATGATGGCGGCCGGCGCATGCCAGTGATTCGGAGCCGCACAGACCAGAATGTCAACGTCCGGATCGTCCAGAATCTCTCGGAAGTCACCGGTTGTCTGCACTCCGTAATCGACCAGACCTTCAAACGACTTCTTCGCCGCGTTCAACCGATTGGTGTCGGTTTCGCACAGGTACCTGATTTCCACTCCCGGAGTTTCCGAAAACGTCCGCGCCAGAGACATCCCTCGGCTAAGTCCCATCACGCCGACAATCACCTTGTCCTGAGTGGATTTCCCGGCAGCCGATGCGGGGGCAGCGTGGAGTCCCGCTGCCAGCGAGGTTGCCGTGGCGACGGCCGATCCAACTGCCACAAAGCCGCGGCGGGATATTTCATCTGAAGCTTGACTTCCGGATGTGGAGATTTCTGATGACACGACGTGGCTCCGATGGTGGGCTGGGAGAAAGTGGCAGGAGGTTGGACAGTTGTCGGCATAGTGGCGAAGGCCGATCAAATCGTCAATGAACTTTCGTTTCTCTGCTGCTGCGAAGCCGGAATAATTTGTAACGACAGCTACACAAACCAGCCCGGCCCCAACGGCAATTCCCGTCAGGTTCCGGGGCCACAGCGTACCGCCGCACACCGCGACGGGAAGACTGAGCAAGGAAGTGTTCCGAAGACAGTCAGCCAATTTCCGGCACGACTTAGCCAGCGATTACATGTCGTCACCCAATGGGTTGCCGCCAACTGATTCTCACCGGACCGAACCACAACGTGCGACGACATGATCGACACCAATGCCCTAATCCGCGTTGGGGACGACCGCCGAAACAGGCAGGGGACACACTGTGCCACGTAATCGTCATATGCCTCGTAGTCCGCATAATCTGCGTTGATCAGCACCATAACGGCCGCAGCCCCTCCATTCGAATGGGCCGTCTTAAACAGTGCATCCAGAACACCCCAACGTACCGCCGGTAGAAACATCGATAGCATCCGTCTTCGGCACGGGATGGATGTCCTGACGCGCGCCTCATGTCGATTGTTCTGTACATCAGGGTTGAACGGATACGAACAATTACTGAGATCGATCATGAAGACGCTGTTTGTAGGAATGGGGCTGGTGTGCTGCGCACTTCAATCGCAGTGCCTTGCCGGTGATGAAATCCTGAGCCTTGTTAATGGGGGAGATTTCATCGCTCCCTGCGCCTACACTGAAGGCTGTGCAGAATGCGGCGATGTCGCGGCGAACTGCGACGGGTGTGGCAATCAATGCCCGAGTTGGCTCAAACGGAGCGATCACAGCTTTGATGAGTTTATCAGCCCGATGACCAATCCCGTCTTCTTTGAAGACCCGCGGACACTGAGCGAAGCGAGATTCATCTTTTTCAACAACACTCTGCCAACAAGCCTTGGTGGTCAGAACGTTCAGTTGTACGCCATGCAGTTGCGAGCAGCACTGACCGACAGACTATCACTGATCGCCACAAAAGACGGCTTTCTTGTCTCGGACAACGCGTTGCTGAACGACGGCTGGGCAGACGTCAACGCCGGGCTGAAGTACAACCTGTGGAACGATCCCTGTTCACAAACCATCCTGAGTGTGGGCGCTACGTATGAAGCGTCCTTCGGCACGCCGCGAACGCGGCAGGGCAACGGAGATGGCGTATTTCATCTGTTTGCGTCCGGCGGTGCAGAAATCGGAGACGGCGCCCATTGGATTACCGGCAGTGGATTTCGCCTGCCGGCTGACACCAAAGCAGAAAATCAGATGTGGTACTGGTCCAATCATCTGGACAAGAAAATCGGAGACTCAAAGGTCTACCTGATCGGCGAAACGAACTGGTATCACTACATGAGCTCGGGTACTGCACTCGGGCTTCCAATTGAAGGGGGCGACCTGTTCAATCTTGGGTCCGTCGGGATCGCCGGACACGACCTTGTCACCGGTGCTGTCGGCCTGAAGATCAAGCCATCATGTCAAACCGAAATCGGAATCGTGTGGGAAACTCATCTCACTGACCGACAGGGTATCACGAAGGACCGACTCACAGTGGACTGGATTTTTCGATACTGATCGAATCCTCAGGACAAACGTGACCAGAATCCGGTGGGCCCCTTGAGCCTGACAGGATTCCGTGGTCCGGCCAGACACAATAGGCACTGGGTGCAACCCAGTGCCTATTTTCATTGGTGCCACGTTTCAGCAGCACAGGCGTTCAAAGCAGACGGCAAACGGGGGTGTTGGACAGCAATTGTCGGAACTTTGGCCGACTGCTCCTTGAGACTTGTCCGCGCAGTCATCACACTTCGCAGCAGCAGTTGCTGTATCCTGCCCCTGCCCAGGTCCTGAATGGACCAGCTTCCGTTTTCCGTCCGCACCTCCCTCCAGTTGGATATCTACGTATGCGTTCTGCTTTCTACATAGCAATCGTCCTGGCTGCTCCTTCGTTGCTGTCCGCACAGGACTCACCGCCCTTCGTGTCGTCTGACCCAGCTGTTGTCGACGCCGACTTTCCTTTTCAGGGAGAATACGCGGGCCTGATTCTGCCGGACGAGGACAACTGCGGCTGCAACGCGTTTCGCCGAGTTGGACTGCAGGTTGTTGCTCTTGGGAACGGAAACTTCGATGCCGTCTACTACGACTTCGGTCTGCCCGGTGCAGGCTGGAACAGGAGCGAGCGTCGCAGACTTTCCGGTCAGCGAGTTGGCAACGCCGCAAACCTGGCCGGCGACGGCCTGACGGCTCGAATCCATGGAAACAAGGTTGTCTTAAGTTCTGAACGCGGCCATGTACTCGGTGGATTCAGCCGGGTGGTGCGCACCAGTTCCACACTCGAAAAACGGCCACCATCAAACGCGATCGTGTTGTTTGATGGAAGCTCCGCTGACGAATTCTATAACGGCCAGGTGACGGATGACGGTCTGTTGATGGAAGGCGCTGACTTCAAACGCATGTTCACAGACTTCACGCTGCACCTGGAATTCCGACTGCCCTACATGC
Source organism: Fuerstiella sp. (assembly GCA_024230215.1). Taxonomy (GTDB): domain Bacteria; phylum Planctomycetota; class Planctomycetia; order Planctomycetales; family Planctomycetaceae; genus Fuerstiella. The sequence goes on from JAAERP010000018.1 coordinate 21,064, forward strand.
CGTCCGCCCGTGGACAGAAGCGAGCCAACTCAGGCGTGTATCTGCAAAGCCGCTACGAGGTTCAGGTTCTCGATTCCTTCGGACTGGACGGTAAGTTCAACGAATGCGGCGCGCTGTATCGTTATCAGCCACCAAACGTCAACATGTGTCTGCCTCCGCTGCAGTGGCAGACCTACGACATCACCTTCCTGTCGCCACGATTTGGCGCAGAGGACGAAAAAACTCGCAATGCTCGACTGACTGTGCGGCACAATGGCGTGCTGGTCCACAACTGCTTCGACGTCGAACGCAAAACCGGGGCGGGACGGCCGGAATCGTCCGATCCGTATCCCATTCGCCTGCAGAACCACAACGATCCCGTCCGATTCCGAAACATCTGGATCATTGACCATTCACCATCCCGGTCGAACATCAATCGCCACGTGGCCGTGAAATAGTTCCAACGTCCGCGCAATCCCTCGTAGTGCCGGTTCCGCTCAAGCGTTTCGACCGAAGCTCACGCTCGTTGGAACCGGGCCACGACGGACTTCCACCGAATTGCAGCCAGGCATCGATTTCAACCGAAAATACGTTATTCTGAAGAGAACGTGCTTTCGTTAACACGGAACAACAAAATTACTAATGGTCGAAACTAAGGTAACAGTCGTCATTTGCCAGGCGCAGGGACGAAATCCCGTCAAGCGGCAGATGGAAGAAGACATCCTCACGGCGTTCATTGCTGAACCGAGTGTGGACGTGTCTTTGGTGCCGCACCTTTACGACATGCCTCACGATCACACGGGTACATTGTTTCTGAAGTCCGTCCCCGGCAATCTGGTGGTTCTCAGCTGGCTCTATGAACGGGCCACCCGATGGACACTTGACCGCGCTGGTGTGCGTGGTCAGGAAGGCACTTCACTGATCGTCAGCGAACGCGACGACGATGAAGTCATCGAAGATGAAGACCTTCGCGAGCCACGCGGCATCGGCACCCTCGACGTACCGGACCGAAAGCTCTACTGCCTGGACCTTAGAGTTTGCAGCAACGCGAATGATTACGTCCATGAAATCAAACGCATCGTCGGCGAGAACAACGTCCAGACCGTGGAGCTGATGAGCTTGATCAATGGTTCCCCAAAACGCGCTCAGCTGCAGCGTTACCTGCACCCCGAACGCCAGCTGGAGGCTCGCCTTGCTCTGGATGGCGGATCAACGGCCCTCGCCGACAAGGAAGCTCTGCCCGAAGATACCCGGCGACGCTGGTATCCGGTCATCGACTACTCCCGTTGCACGAACTGCATGGAGTGCATCGATTTCTGTCTGTTCGGTGTCTACGGAGTCAACGCTCTGGACCGCATCCTTGTGGAAGAACAGGACAACTGTAAGAAAGGATGCCCGGCCTGCAGCCGAGTGTGTCCGGAAAATGCGATCATCTTTCCGCAACACAAGACTCCCGTCATTGCCGGTGCGAATGGCGATGTCGGGGGCATCAAGATCGATCTGTCGAAGCTGTTCGGTGGCGACGACGGAATGTCCGGTCTGGATATGGCCGTCCGGGAACGTGACCAGGAACTGGTTCTCGACGGTCGCAAAGCCGTCGGGATATCCGTGGGAGTCAGCAGTCGCACGCATGACGAATTTGACGATCTGATGGACGATCTCGACGCATTGGACTTCTGATCGTCGTCGAGATCTGCGACGCCCTGTTGAATGCAAAAGAAACTCTGTTTCTGCACTAAACACTCGTATGAGTGTTCCTGCCTTTTCTATTACTGATTGAGAGAGTCGATGTTCAAATACAGCCTGAATTCCAGCACGATCAAGACAACTCCCATTCTTCACAAGATCGCCGTAGCGGCCGAGGCTGGTTACACCGGAATTGAACTGTGGCACGACGACATCAGCGCACATGTCGTCGCCGGGGGCGCAGTCGAGGAAATCCGCAAATGCGTTGACGATCACGGCTTGAAGGTTCCCACAACCATCCACATCCACGGATGGTTTCAGCCAGCGGGCGAAGAACATACCGCCGCCATGGACACCGCGAAGCGAAAGCTGGAACAGGCAGCAGCCGTGGGGGCACCATTCGCCGTGGCAGGGCCGCCTCACGGAAAAGCCGACCGAAAACTTGGTCAACGTCATTACCACGAACTGCTGCAACTGGGAGCTCAGTTTGGTGTGCGTCCAGCCTTCGAATATCTGGGATTCATCGAAGACCTCAAAACGTTAGACGACGCACTCGAAATTGTCGAAGGCAGCGCGCATCCCAATGCCTGCATCGTACTGGATCCGTTTCATTGTTACGTCGGCGGCGGGGGCATCGAATCCATCGCAAAACTGCGCCCGGAACAGGTCGCCGTGTCACACTTCAACGACGCACCAGCTGATCCACCGCCCCACACTCAACGAGATCCGGATCGAGTCATGCCGGGAGACGGAGTCATCGACCTGAAACGCTACTGCGAATTGCTCGGGCAGATCGGATATTCTGATTTTGTGTCACTCGAATTATTCCGCCCTGACCTGTGGGAACAGGATCCGCTGGAGGTGGCGAAGATCGGGCTGGACAAAATGCGGACGGTCGCCGAGGGGTAGGCATCAGGCCCGTCCCGCGTATTGCAGCCTGCCACCCTGCATTGAGCGTTGTGGTATCGCAGGCAGCCAGACTGTTCAGAGAGCATTTCAGCGCAGCTGCTAAGCAAAAGAAGAGGGCGAAGCAGTTGCCTGCTTCGCCCTTAGTGTTTTGCCGTTGTCAGTGCGGGAAGTTACGTTGCCGGACCATCGACAGCAGGAGTCTTGACGCGCTTGCGAACGTCTGTTTCCAAAACACCGAACGCCTGTTCGTGCCTCTGCAGAGCCATTGATAACGCGCTCCACAATCGCTTCGCGGTGTAGTGATTGAGAATGATGCGTTGTGTTACGCTGACGTCAACTTTGCCCGTTGCATATGGCGTTGGGTTCAGACCAAGGTCCAGAATCAATTCTTCCGGTGTACTGGAAACTCGACAGAAGTTGGCATAGCCAGCGTTTGCGGCAGTGTCGTTGACCACAACTTCCTGAGTCTGTTGAGCTGCGGCAGGCGCCGATGCTTCCGGTGCGGTCGGAGCAGCATCTGTCGGAGTTTCTGCTGATTTTTCTTCGACGCTCACTTGCTTCTTTCTTACTTTCTTGGCCATGAATCTTGTTCCCTGATTACGCGAGGCGCCTCGTACTGAAAATTGCGAGGCGTTCGCTCTGCACTTATATCGAGGAAACAACCGGTAGCAACGAGTTATGTTGGAGTTTGTGACTGCACAGAGTTGATTGTCTTCCCAACTCGGACAATCGTGCCAAACCGGAAAACACATAACCGATAGGCCAGCAGCGGAATGCCAGCAGGCTGCCAGGTGCACCTGGCAACGATTGAATGCTGCCGACCTGCAGCCCGTAGTTCTCGATCTGCCTGCGCAGCGCCAATTGATCCGCGGCTGCCGAAGGATATTCCTCAGGAAGTCCGAACAGTTCAACACCGTCAACCCAGGCCTTGCGGCGTGCTTCAGGCTCGCGTCAAAGTTATACGGGAAATTGGAGATCACGTGAGCCCAGGCCGTATAGAGAATCTACGGAGTGCGCGGGAGACGGAGTTGGTGGAGTCGTACCCGTCACACGTTGTCTGTGCCTGAATCGGGTTGACGTTCGGACACTGTGCATTGAGTCAGGGAGTCCGTGGGAGAACGGATTCATCGATTCATAGAACGGATTCATCGATTCATTCAATGGAAATCTTCGTAATGAGTTGCTTAACGTGGAGTTGTTTGACAATCTGCTGGAAGCGCGAGTTCTGACAGAACGCTGGAGACGTCATTGCAATGCAGTGCTCCCACGTCGTTTGTTGAACGACCGGCACCAGGACCGGAAGCAGTTCCGTCAGCAATAAGTCATACGCCAGATCCAGGTTAGGATCTGACACCATCCATGGGGGCACGTCGATGACAATCTGAACGCATTGCTCAGCAGGGACTGGCGCGGGGCACGAAGGACGATGTCCGTTCTCACCATTCACGCTTCACCAACTACTTCGGAACACCGGCGACCACCATGACACCGAGGAGCAGATCTCATGAACAACTCAACATCACGATCGGCATGTCTGCCATCTAATGGACTCCGCACTTCCGTTTCCGGGCTGGCAGAGGCAGTGGAGGCATCTTCATGACTAATTCGTTTATCAGTCGAACGCATTTGATGTTCTGTCTATTTGTGTTCGTCTTCGCCGGCCGCCTGTCTGCAGATTGGCCGCAGTTTCGCGGGCCGGACGGCCAGGGGCACTCCGACCATGAGAATGTTCCAATTCATTGGAGCGAAGAGAACAACGTCGCGTGGAAGTCCGGCGTCCCGGGTAAAGGATTGTCTTCGCCGGTAATCGCCGGGAACCAGGTGTGGATGACCAGTGCTACGGATGAAGGCAAGTCCCTTCGTGCCATCTGTTTTGATAAGACCAGCGGCCAGCTTCTGCACAATATCGAGGTATTGCAAACAGACGACCCTGGTCCTCGTCACAAGATAAACGGCTATGCCTCCCCGACCCCCGTGCTTGACGGCAAGCACGTCTTCGTTCATTTCGGGCCGCGAGGCACCGTATGCCTGGACACTTCCGGAAGGATCGTTTGGAAGAACACGGAATTCAAATACATCGCATTTCAAGGCGCGGCCAGTTCTCCGATTCTCCATGAAGACCTGTTGATTCTTACCTGCGATGGCACCGATAATCAGTTTCTGGCGGCGCTCGACAAGCGGACGGGGAAAACTGCATGGCAGCAGCCGCGTGCCCATCTCGAAGCGGCTGCTAAGAAGAGGCCCATCGCGAAGATGGCCTATTCCACTCCGCTGGTTCAGTCCATCGACGGAGTTCCGCAACTTGTGAGTAGCGGCGCTGATCATGTTGCGGCGTACGACCTCAAAACCGGCAAGGAAATCTGGTGGATGCCCTACGACGGATTTTCTATCGTATGCCGTCCATCGTACGGAAATGGCCTGTTCTATGTTGTGGGTTCCGTCAGTCAGGACCATTTCTGCGTCTACGCGGTTCGCCCCGGCAAAGGGAAGCTTCGTGACGATCAGCTCGTCTGGCAACGCTCCAGGGGAATCGCGCACGTGCCGTCACCGCTCCTGGTTGAAAAACAACTTTTTGTGGTCGATAATGTTGGTGTGGCCGCCTGCGTCGATGCCCTCACGGGCAAAGAGCACTGGCGCGAACGACTCGGCGGCAACTACGACGCTTCACCCATCAGTGTTCGCAATCGAATTTATTTCTGCAGTCGCGACGGCAGGACGGTCATATTATCCACGGGCAGGGAATTCGAAACACTGGCGACCAATCAGCTGGATGGCATATTTCGGGCGTCTCCCGCCGTGGCTGACGCCGCGTTGTTCCTGAGAAGTGACACCCACCTGTATCGCATCGAAGAAAGACAGCCCTCCAGATAAACGCAGGAGCGTTGCACGGAAGCAGCTTCTTCCGAAGCCCGAAGATGACTATGACATCCATGACAAACGGGCTGTATTCCAAATTCGTTTTCTACTGTTGTGCGTTGACTGCGGTCAGGTCGGTCCCGGCAGAAACTGGCCGCCGCAGACAGCAAGACGAAACCGAACGCCGACAACGAACTGATGACGGCACAGGCGAATCTGGAAAAGTCGCGCAAGATGCTCGAACAGCCCGGAGAGAAATACACTTCCCTTCGCATTTCCGTGAGGGCTGCGAACGGCTACGGTGAAAAGATCGCGGGCGATGATTCGCGTCGCGGCCCATTTGCAAGGATCAGCACCGGTCATCGAACGGCGCTGGCTCGCCAGCCGCAAAAATCCATCAACGGCTCGCGTCGCTGTCAATCACATCTGGCTCAGGCACTTTGGTCAGGCGTCGGTCGAAACCGTCTCCGACTTTGGCCGGCGTTCTGGATGCAACGATCGGCGGACCTGCGTTTGCTCCCGACAAGGAAGACGTCGTTTTTCGCCGCAGTCTGTACTTCACTCATTCGCGCGACAAACGTGGAGCATTCGTTTAGATGTTTGACGATGCTGACGTGGTCCTCTGTTACCGTGGTCGTGAGAGCATTGTCCCTCAGCAGGCGCTGGCTCTGGCCAACAGCAAACTGGCGTTGACAATATCACGCCGATTCACGTGGCGGATTCTCCAGTTTGCCCCGCGACTCTTCCACGGTTCAGGCCAAGGATGTATGTTCTCCTTTCAATATCTGCGTACAGAGAAAGCTGGAACAAAGAGTTGACCAATCCTTACGAGCCACCAACGAATAACGATGATGATGCTACCGGCAGTACATCGAATCCCGGGAGAATACTCTTGGTTTTCTGTGGTGCGTTTTGCTTGTTTCGGAGCTTCCACCAGATACTTAAGGCCATGCGACTTGGCTTACCACCTTTTTGGAGCGATGACTTTGGGATAACAGTCCAGCTCGCGTTCGGCATATCCGCAATCTGGTTGGGATACCGACGATATGATCGATTGGGACGTTGGGCGACGATTGTATGGGGTATTCTTGCTGCCCCAGCGACTGTGATCGTTGCCGTCATCGCGGGGATCGCCCCCGGAGTACTGGCCGTGGTCGTGTCTGTGCCGATTCTCGTTATCGCCCTTCGCACTCGACCGAACGAGTCCTAGTCCCAGGACAAGCGACCCGGTGATTGAACTTCAACGTTGATTTTGGCACAGCGGCGTCCCAAAGTCGACCGTTGGTCGCTGTGCAATCTCCAGGTGGGTGCGCTCAAGGATTACGGTATTTCAGGCGACGAGCGACTTCCAGTATTGATTCCACTGTTTGCTGTACATATTTGCGCAGAGTCCGACCATTCGGTTGACA
>JAAERP010000019.1 GCA_024230215.1 Fuerstiella sp.
GGTTTGATCCCGTCCGCAAACGGAAACAACGGCACGCACGGCAATGAAGCAAAGGGCCCCCCGGTTTATCCCGAGGCGATGAAGAACCACGGGCACGTGGTCATCGAAAAGGTGGAGTTTGAAACACCTTTCTCTGAGACCTGGCCCCCGCCAACCGTTCAACCATTCCTGACCGAAGGGAAACTGGACGGAAAGGAAATGCCGGCCAGATTAAGGTCGTTCGCTGCGAAGGCGTGGCGCCGGCCGCTGTCCGAAGCCGACACGGTTCATGTCGACAAGATATGGGCGGAAGAAATCGCTGCTGGCAGTAGCGAACTTGAAGCCTTGCGAAGCTCAATCGTCACGATACTAACTGACCCACGTTTTCTGTACCTGCGTCAGTCAGACGAATACGACCTGGCCGCTCGGTTGTCCTATTTCCTCTGGAACGGTCCACCCGATGCGCCGTTGATTTCACTGGCCGTTGAGCATGACCATCTTGATGATGCCTTGATCGAACAGCAGGTTGA
>JAAERP010000020.1 GCA_024230215.1 Fuerstiella sp.
AGCGCCAGTCGCGAGCCCTCGAACTGGTCGACGAGATGCCGATCCACAAGAAGTTCCCTCCGCGAACCAATGTTAATGGGTTCAGCCGCGGTGGCAGTTGCCAGGACGGGAAAGAACGAAAGGGCGATGAGCGATCGGATCATGTTGCTGGTGAATGCATAACTGAGGAATCGGAACATGTTTTGGAAAGTGGATCACTGCTTCGCTGTTGAAGTGAAGTCTGGCTTCAGATCCAGCGCGAGCGACCTGAAATGCTTCACGCGATGCAAGGTGATCATGTTCGAGTCGTGATTGTTATAAGGGAGCTTCGCTTTGCCAGATGTGAATCCGGAATTCCAATTGTAGTCGCGATACTGATCGGCCGCGCCAAGGCTGCTGCGTGACAACACCAGCAGGTCATCGCCCACTATCACCTGAGACGAATAATGGAACGACTCCAAAGGATTTTTGCTCATGGCGACACAGCCGGCCTGAAACCAGTTTAGTCCGTCGATGCTGTAGCTGAGCATCAGGATGCGTCGGGTGTTGCCGGGATTTCCGTGGAAGCCGCGCGCGACCAGCGGCTTGGGGTCTTGATAGGTATTGGGAACGCAGGCCGTGCAGGACCAGTAGAGGCCTGACTTCGCGTCAAAGACGATATCGAACTTATTCTGCCCGCCTGGCATGGGATAGAACTGGACGAAACGGTATTTCATTGTCCGCCCATCGTCGTCCAGTTTACACACCGAGGTCATGCCAGCCGTCAGTTGGACGTCGATGCGGGTTCGCAGCAGGACGTACAGCTCGCCGCGAATCTCGACGACATTACCCTCCAGAAACCAGTTGCCGCCGGAGTCACGCCCGTCTTTTTTCGTCGCTGCCTTACGTGTCAATGAGGGCGTATCACGAGGAGGCTCGATCTTGTTTGACATTCGCCAGGCCGCCGGATCGAGCAGGTCTTTGGACAAATCTCCCGCCACCACCAGCGACGCCGAACCTTGGTCCATATCTTCAAAAGCCCGGTAGACGAATCCGTCTTTGACATGTACGGGAGTGGCCGATCCGTGGTAACGCGAATCGTCGAACAACGTCACTGGCTTCGACCATGTCCTGCCGTCATCAGGCGAGCGAATGATGCGAATGTCGCGTTTGTGTGGATCGTTGCCGATCATGTGCAACGCGTCGTTCGCGTAGAATAGCGAACCCCACGTGATGCCGTTGGTCGAGATCTGCCGCCACGACTTTCCGCCGTCGTCGCTGGCTTTGATCTTGCAGTGGTTGGGATAGTCGATGCCGCCTTCGTCACCCGACGTGGGCCGCTTGAGCCACAACTCCATCGAAGCAATCAGCCGCCCCGAAGGCAACTGCAGTATATCGGGAGTTCCCACGCACACCGCTTTGGCCGGATGGTCCAGATCACGAGTTTTGTGAATGACGACATACTCCTGAGCAAGCGGCTTGGCGTCAGTGGCCAGGGCAGAAACTGTCGACGAAACAAGCATCGCCGCAAAGATTGAATATTTCACAGTTACTCCTCTGATAGAAACTGAAATGAGTACAAGTCGGCATTGTTCAGAACGAAGCGCAACCGACGCGGCTGACCCGCAAGGCTCCCCACGTCGGCTGTATTATTCCAGGCAATGACGCGATCGATTTCATCGCCGCAGGTTACACGGCAGTTGTCGAGTTCATATCCGGGACACGGCCTGCCGAGTGCGTCTGAAATCTCGACTCGGAGGGAGCCATTCCGCTTCGCCGAATAATTGACAACCAGACGGTTACCCGAAAACGTCAGGGGCTTTGTCAGGACTTCACCCGCTGAGTTGCGGGCTGATACCGAGACAAAGCCGTCCGTTCGATAACTGTATCGCCGCAGTCGCATCGAAGTTCCCGTGCGACGATCTTCGGCTGCGTACAGCGAGTACTCGTTCGTCTGGCCGGGAACCTGCAGGAGTCCCCACGAAACGTAGTTGCTCCGGTTTCCACTTGTAGCGCTCGTGTTCGCCGGAATGATTGGATCCTGCCAAAGGCGAAACGAACGACCGTCTCGGCCGGCAATCAGAATCGGTTCCGTCCAGTCTGGTCGGTCCGGAAACCTGTTGCGAGGCAGGAATCGAGTCGGAAAACCGATCAGCAGATGCGGCGCGCGGTCGTACCGCTGGATTGCGTTGGTGTAAAGATGCTGGCGAGCTGCCCCCCGATAGCCAAGAAACCGGGGCTCGTCCCAGTCAAGAAAGTTGTGCGACGTTGCCGTGCGGATCGCGCGAAATCCGCCCAGCGAATCGCGATAGAAGGCGACATAGCAATCACGTTTGGGGTCCCAGAAAGCAACGTTCTGTGAGTCGAAGCTACCCTGCGTCAGCACGGGTTCATCGCGCATCAACGACCAGCGAATTCCATCGGGTGATTGAAACGCAAACAATTGGTGGATGCTGCCCGGTTTGCCATCCGGCGTCCGTTGTCCTCGCCCGAGCGCTTTGTACTTTGCCTCCGGTCGACATGCCGGGTTGTGATCGATGAACGGTGTAAAATTGTGCGAACCGAGTCCGTCCCACACGATGTTGTTCTTCTTCGAGCCGTTAAATTCGACAATCTGCAGTTCCGGCCGCATCCACTTCAGCCCGTCGCGGCTTTCGGCGTAACAGACGACTTCGCGGTGCGCCGGCCTGCCATCCGTGACCTGCAAACCGCGGTAATACATCCGATACAGTTCGCCGTCCTGAAAAATCGTGAAGTAAAGACAACTGCTCCCTTCCCACGGTTTGTCTGTCACCAGGACCACTTCGCCCGGGGTCGGCTGTTGAACGACGAGATTCGCACTGCCGGTCAGACGGGCAACGAGGTAGTCATCAACAAACAGTTCCCGCCGCGAACCGATCGTGATCGGTTCCGCGGCGGACAAGACCGACAGGGACAACAGGAACAAGACAGGGGCAACCGAAGTATGGCTTCGTCGGCACATCGTCGTTATTCCTCGGCATTCCAGATCGCGTAGAGATCGGCGTTGCGAAGCCGGATTCGCAGACGCACTTTTCTTCCAGCCAATTGACTCCACTTCGATCTGGTCGTCCATGCGACAGTCTGTTCGATCGAGCGGCCGCGCAGGGGAACGCTGCTGCTCAGCTCGAAGCCGTCAATCGTCTGCATGTCTTCATCCAGCACTTCCACCTCCGCTTCGCCGTCGTCGGAGACATCGACGTTTAGCAGCAGTCGATCACCGGTGGCGACGAACGGTTTCGTGATGACCTGACCGGCATTGTCGCCCGCAGTTAGAGAGACGAAACCGTCGAGTCGCAGCGTGGCAAGACAGATCGCGATCCAGCCGTCGTCGAAATCGGCTCTTTCAGCGGGCGTCAGCTTCGCCTCGTCACGGACAGTCCCGTCAGGCCAAAGCTTGTAAGGCAGTGAGCGGCCTTTTGCTCCGGTGTAGTAGAACCAAAGTTCGTCTTTCATCACGACCGGACGATTGAGCACCCCGAGCTGCTGACGGTCGAAGTTACCTGCCAGCCCCTTGTCGAGCCGCGACGTCGCGATGAAGGGCTCGCGATCGCCGAGTCGCTTCCAGCCTTTTGCAGACAGCTGAGGATCGCGGTTGAATGCCAGCTGGATTTCATGAAAGCCGACCGTGTTGTTGCGTGCTGGCAGGGCCGGGCCGGTCGGGTAGTAGATCTGTGGCATCCCGATATAAAGACCCTCGTACGGGAAGACACCCAGCTTATAGGTCTCAGCCCGCCAGGTGGGGATCCTACTCTTGCCAATACCGGGATCGAACCCGGGAGGCGTCCAGCCTGTTTCCGGGTGCGGATCATTGAACATTGGATTCTGCATGTTGGGATCAGCAAGACGTTTCTGAATGCGATTGAGAGCAAACTTCTGATCCTGCTCATCGGTGTGAAACGTCGTGCGTGGAGTCGTCCAGGTTTTGAAATCGGTGCTGAATGCCACTGCCGCGCTGCGTCCGAACTTCGTTCCGTTTTTCAGAATGGCGAGGTACCGTTTTCCCAGTTCGTCGTAGATCAGCGTCGACGTGTCACTGGACGGAATCGTCTTCGCTCCGATCGTCTTCCAGTGCACACCATCCAGACTGACAATCGGTTTTCGACCGCTTGCTCCCAGCAGCCCTTTGTACCGACGCTGTGGATCGGGATCGTCGGGATCATGAATCACCTCCATGAGCTTATTAGCGCCCCAGCGGAGATTCGGCTCGACGAAGAACCGGTTGTTGGCTGTCGAGCCGCCGATCTCCACCTTGTTGAGCACGGGGCGTTTCCAGTCCAGTCCATTCGGTGACACCGCCAGGGCCGATCCAATCTCCCCGACGATCCAGCCGTGGTTGCGATAGGGAAACCCCATGTAAAACAGTTTGAAGACACCTTCTTCCGGCACCCAGACCGGAGCTGAGGCAGTCTGCACACGGATTCCATCCGTTTCGCCACGTGGCATGAATACGGCCCCCTTCTTCACCGGGCGATGCATGACGCGTTTTAAGCCAGTCATTTCGGCGATGTGGTGATCATCCAGAAAGAGCGTCTTGTGAGCACGTGGCCCCGCAGCGGCGGTCGAGGCTGCTGCCTCATCGGCAACAGAACGCGGTCCCAGATTGAGACAGAGGGTGAAGGTGAGAAGAACTGTCAATCTCATGCGCCGCCCTTTCGGTAATTCATCAGCCAGGGATTGTATTGCCTTGGACCGTGATTGTACTTCGAATGGAGCCGCACGTTGAGCGCCTGTGGCAGAAGATGGTGTCGATTTATTGCGGTGTGATTTTGGTCAAAAACCCGTCGAGGTCAGCTCCAACGTCCGCGGACAGTAGTGGACGAGGCAACGAGTCCACTCAGCAGGACTGCCGTCATCATCAGCATTCGTCGTGTACAGGACTCGAGGCATCCCGTCAGGAGGGCGTCGAGCTACTTGCTACAAGCAAGTTCGCAGTCACGATTCGCAATTCGACTCGACGATCGGTCGAGTAATATGGTTTCTTTGAAATCTGATGTGGCGTCTTCGGCCGATGGGTTAAGCAGCGACTTGTCTGCGAAAGCGATACGCATCAAAAAGCCAAACAGCCAGGCACCTCGGGCACGCGACATCAGCCGCTTGGTCAGCATCGCAAAGAATTTGTATTGTGCTCCGACGACAGACGAAGGACGCTTCCCCAGCTGTCGGAGTCCGACCGCCGCGACGTATTCAGGTTGAAGTTGCATCACGCCGATCCGACTGAACTTGATGGCCTGTTCGAGACGTCCTACCATCGGCGTCGTGGTCAACCCGGGCGACAAGCCCAGTACATCGACACCGTGCGGTCGCAATTCGTAGTACAGTGATTCTGCCAGAATGACCTGATGTGCTTTGGTCGCTGCGTAATTGGCCAGGAATGGAACACCCTGGTACGCGATGCTGCCTGAAACGAGAATGATGCCGCCCCGCCCTTGATTCACGAATCGTTTCCCGAAACGCTGCCCGAGCTCGGTTGGTGCAGTTACATTGACCTCGATTGCGTCACTCAGTTCGTTCGGCGTATGCCGGACGAATGCGCCTCGTTGTTCAAGGGCCGCGTTATTGATCAACAGACCAACATCGAGGTCGAGAGTTTCCAAATCCAGGGTCTCACGAGCGATCGAGTCGCTGAGGTCAAGTGCCAGCACACGAGTTTGAACGCTGTAGCGCGAGTGGAGTTCTTTTGCGGTTTGCTGTAGCGCGTCTTCCGACCGCGCAACGAGTACCAGGTTCATCCCGGCACGAGCCAGTTGTTCGGCGAAACTTCTCCCGATTCCCGAGGATGCACCTGTGACAATGGCCCAGCCACCGTACTTCGATGTGAGCGATTTCATACTTTTCTCCCTGTGTGGTGAGTCGATCCAGCCCTGCCAAAGGCGCTGGCCCGTGTTCGGAAGAGCTTTCCGATAGCAGCAGGATTTGTCCTGCACCCTATTAGGCGTAAGGCCGGAACTCACGGTGTGAGGCGCTCGTGCCTTACAGCTCCCAGACAGTGGCCGATTCAGGCGAGTACACACAGAAGTTACCTGTGCGTATGGAGTTAGAGAGATGTTGTCCCAGGCGAGGATGGGCCGCTGCAATTTTTTTGATTGCGCTGCGGACACGCCATGTGACTGCCGATCGGGCGCGTTCGGCGACGTTACCCAGTTTGCGAGAGCGACCGCCCAGCCCCGTCGCTTTGGCGAGTTCCTCGATCAGAGCATCCAGTTCCTCAAGGGCCATCTCGGACCGTGCCGGATCGTTGTCTGCTTCCGCTCTTTCAAGTTCCAACTGCAACTCTTCGATCCGCCGCCGATATTCACGACGAGCCTGGACGTCAAGAACTTCCGCCGGTACATCATCCGTCGGATCAGCGCCCGACAATTCAAGACAATGCAGCTGCTCATTGGCTTGAGCAAGCAGGCGTGCTATGTCGTGGAATCCCTTCAGCTCCACCAATCGAGCGCCGGCGCCTTCGTACGCGATCGACCAAACACCGTCTTCACGCTGAAACCTGTTGCCGGACGGTGCCGCGATACCGGCCGGACGCACCAATTGCTTCGATCGTGACCGAACAGCATGATCGACATCGATGTCGGCAATGCCTGCTTTACTCAACACGTCAGGCATTCGTCTGGAATCTTCAATCCGACGAAATGGTTCGACTTGAGCGGCCCACGTGAGTGCTTCTCCCGGCAGAACGTCACGACCGAACGCAATCTTATCGCGGTACTCGCGTAGAAAGGTTTCGTATTCCTGTCGAGCTAGCCCGAGGTCCCCCGCGATCGCCGCGCAAGCAGCACGGTATGCCGGAAAATTTGTGATCGTCTCTCCGGCTCGACTCAGGCCACCAAGTGCATCTTCATGCCGCCCCATCATGAACAAGCACCAGCCGACAATGCCATGATACCAGTCGCCGTGCAGCGGATTCAGTTCAATGGCCCTGCGCGCCAGTTCGCAACCTTCGTCGGGCAGTCCTCCAAACAACTTTACGATGGCTACCTGGATCAGAACGTGGGCATCGTTGGGATTCAATGCCATTGCCCGCGCAGCATGTTGGTCTGCCTGTGAGTGCTGATGCCGGAATCGACAGACGCGTGCCAGTACGCTTTGAATCATGGGATCGCGATCATCGAGCTTAGCGGCTTGGGCTGCGTAGTTGAATGCGTTGTGTTCATTCTCGTCCCACAAGTGCCAGGCATGGCAGGTCCATTCGTTGAAGTGAGACAACGAAAGGCCGGCAAAGGCACGTGCATATTGTGAGTCGATCTGCAGGGACTGCTGGAAGAACTCGCGTGACTCCTCGTCCCCTTCAAGTGTGCCTCGATTCAGGCATTCCATTCCGCGTAGCCAGGATTCGTAGGCAGGCAGACTTTCCTGGGACCGCCTGCGAGCACTTTCCAGTTGCACTTCGTCAACATGGATGGCGAGCCGGCCAGCGACGGTTGCGGCGATTTCATCCTGAATGTCGAATACCTTTGCCAGAGGTGCGTCGAATCGCTCTGCCCAAACTGTTTCCCGTCCTCGCACACGATTTAATTGCACGCCCACGCGAACATCTTTTTCACCTCGGCGGACGCTCCCTTCCAGAAGAAAATCCAGATCCCAATCCCGAGCGATATCATCCAGCGGGCGATCGAGCTGCCCGAGGGCAAAGGCACTCTGTGTTGCTATCACCCTGAGAGACGGAAATCGCGTCAGGTCCGCAGTCAAATCCTCGACGAAGCCGCTTGCAAAATATTCGTATCGCTTTCCTGCGAGAGATTCCGAAACGGTAATACGGCGATTGAAACACGTGTTGCTGTCATTTAAGCATTCTAGCAAATACGCCGAGCAAACGCGTTCGATGAAATTCAGATGGTATCGGCTCTCTACCGACAGCGTGAGTTACTCAGAGACTGGCTTCTCGCACCGCTCAAACGAGCGGCGCACGAAACTCTGAATCAGTGGCCACAGCAGTTGTGCGATGATGAGCCTGAGAATTGCGCCCCCCTAGAGTACTGCGATTTCCGGCTTCCTCCAGAGTCAATGCGTGGTTCGCGATCATCTGGGTGCCGCGAATCTTTGGCTCCCAGTTGAATCGTTTCTCAGCACGTAGCGATGCGACGACCAGCAACGGCTGTTTGTTTATTGCCTCGCTTGTACTTCGCGCCAGAAGACGGTCCGTCGCGGTGGCAATCAGCGTCAGCAATGGGTGAAACAGATTGCTCATCTGGGTAGGATCCGCTCTCGTCGTAACTCGTGATGGCATCGGGAGAAAGCGCTTCGTTTGTACCCCGCTGTGAGCATGGTCGCACCCGATTTGGAGGCAAGAATCCACGGGCTGACGGAATGGGTGGCGACTGGTCTGCAAGGTCCAGGTAACCCGCCCGGATGTACAATGCCTCGCGTCCTGTGAACCGAGATCGCAAAAATTCGATGAGGGTTAGTTTTCTCCGAGAAACCGCAAGGGACTCGAACTTCCGTAGCATTGTCAATTCATGACTTCCGGACCTGAGGTGCGCGCGATATGTTACGAGAAGGGTTCTGTACGGGGAGGAGGAGGGATCACAAGCATCTGACGTGGCCACACGATGGCCGCCCCGGGAGTCTGACGGATGTTGCAATCACCAAAGCCCGCGTCATACCCGAATTGCCGGGGTAGATGTCCGTCGTTTGCCACAGGCAGACGCGACTGAAAACTGCCACGGTTGATTTCTGTTCTTCAGAGAAGCACTCTACGCTCATGCCAAACCTAATGAAAAGTCTCACCAACGCCATACCTGCTGCTTTTCTTACAGCAATTCTGTGGTACTTCATCAACCAGTTTGCGACACAAAACGGCGTTGGATTTCTCGAACGCCAGCCATGGCCGATCAACGACATGTATGTGTGCATTGTTATCGGTGCGGTCTTTGGCATCGTTTCGTCTCTGATCGCTCTGTGGTTTGTTGATCGTCGTCGCCAAGCCATGGAAGCAGCCGCTGGTATGCTCGGCCTTACCTGGCGGGACGCGGTCGACCAAAACTCACTGAGGATTGAAGGCCGCCTTTACATTTTCCGCGACTGGGAAGCAGGTACAAACCTGATTTGCGGAGAATTCGATGGCGTGGATCTGAAAATCTTCGACCTTGAAAAAGAATGGACGTCGCGTTCCCAAAGCTCGTCCGGGGGAAGCAGCAATGATACTCATAACGAGCACCAGACAATATTTCTGTTTGCACTTCCCGAAGGGGTGGGCGTGCCAATTCAGATGCTCCGGAAAAATGCGCTGGGGTGGCTGCTGGACGCCATTGGATTCGAGGGAATCGAATTCCACACAAACGACAGTTTCGCATCGGAAGAAGTTAAACAGACGTTGCAAAAATTCAACGACGAGTACCGTGTTGTTCAGGGGCATATGACAGAACAGTCAGCCAGAATGTCATCGTCGAGTCCCGGAATCCTGAAGGAATCTCTGGCACAGCTCGAACGACGAATAAGTTTTCCGTTACTGATGACTCTCGCGAATGGACAGCGGTGGTCAGTCGAAGTATGCGAATCTCATCTCGCAGTCTGGGAACACAAGACAAGACAGAAACCGAACTCACTTGCAAATTGTCTGAATGAAGTCACAGAGATTTATCAACTTTTCGTCGATGGATCGTCAAGTGGTCCGCAGATGCGGCTGGAGGTAACCGGAGCAGCCCCAATAAAAATGGATGCGGGCATCAGTTTGTTCGCCCCGATACTCGCCTTTGGCTGTCTTGGAATGTTCCTGGCGTTTGCATTGTTCGTTCCGATCTTCTTTCTCTTTGTTGAAGACCATCCCTGGCTCGTATTCATCTGGCCTTTCTTTGGAATGGCGATCATGGGTGGTTGCATCTACTTTGGCACACGGTTCATGAAAAAACGGAGAAAGGCTTCGGGCGGCTCTTCGTGACGTTCTTCGCCCCGCGTTGACGGCGTAGGGTCAAAAAACTGAACCGACCGCAAAGCTCTTTGACAATCAGGTTGTAGTGAGAAAATCGGATCACGATTTCGGCCGAACGTCGACGGTCGGATTGGACCACAGGCGAGTCAATCGGTGTCTGTTTCAACAGAGCGCGCACCTTCACCGCAGAATGACCACGATTGATGCAGATCAGAATCAAGCAGCGCGACGGTGGTACCTCCGAGACACCGGAAAGGACCCCGACACCGGAAAGGACCCCGACTCTGTAAAGCGTTACTGCTTAACCAATTCCGAAATCCGGGTGCGCGCGCATTGTTAC